>CADBCC010000006.1:22911-144951 GCA_902793125.1 uncultured Ruminococcus sp. | reverse complement strand
TTGCTGAAGTCAACCTTTCCGGGAGCGATTGTAGAAGGCTGTGTAGCCTTTGTCGCGGGAGCTGATGTAGGAGCAACTGTAGGAGCGTCTGTGGGCGCTTCTGTAGGCTCTGCCGTGGGTTCTACTGTAGGCTCTGCTGTAGGTTCTGCTGTGGGTTCTACTGTGGGAGCGTTTGTTTCTTCCTCTGTAGGAGTACCTGTAACTTCTTCTGTGGGAGCGTCTGTCGGAGGATCTGTCGGTGAATCCGTCGGAAGAACAGGCGCATAAGCTTCGATATTAACGTCGGACACAATTTCCTGAGCGGACGGACTGAGCGTTCCGCCTGAAATATAATCCTCGGTAAACGTACCTAAATCCATAAGTTCAAGATGCACATCGGCTTCTCCCGCTGCGCCTGCTTTTAATGTAAATACGAGCGAGATAATATCTCCGCCGTTTGTGAAATCATAAGTGCCCGACTTGGTTTCGGGATCGGCGCTTGTGAAAGTAAACATCATTGTACCCTTACCCGCGTTGAGGTTATAGATAGTCTGAGTATCAAGGGTTGTAAACATAGAATCCTGTGTATTGTATTTCGCTTCGAGAGCGAGTTTTGAACTGTCGTATGTAACTATACCTTTACCGAAAGCCAAAAGTTCGGGCAAGGTCATACTGTAAGTAACTTTTGCGTTAGCTTTATCGCAGGTAATTTTCTTAACTTCGGAAGAAATATTTGAAGAAGCGCTTATTTCAAGCTTATTATCAGCGGCCGTTTCAACTTCCGGCTCTGTGGGCTCGCTTACGTCTGTGCTTTCAACAGTCTGCGTCATACTCACGCCGTCGGGAACTTTGATTTCGGAACGGCTGATATAATTCGTGTTTATGGAATCCATTTCTTCCATATTAAGATATACCATAGCTGTACCTACAGTTTCGGGGGTATTCTTTTTGAAAACAAGTTTTACGAGCATTTCGCCTTTTGTAAAATCATAAGCGCCGTTTATAGACGAGAAATTGAACTTGGCTGCAGCTTTACCCGCGTTAAGGTTATATGCCGCGTCTTTGATTACGGAGAACATAGAATACTGTGTATTATACGACGGAACGAGTGTTATTTTTGAGCTGTCGTATTTAACGCTGAACTGTCCGTCATCCAATTTTTCGGGAGCTGTAAGGAAATATGTCACGGTTATAAAATCGCCGTTAGTCTTAACTTTTGACCCTGTAATATTAATATTGGATTTTGCCGAAACGTAAAGATATTCGTTTTCATCCGCGGCAGGCGGGTCGGTCGGAATAGTTTCGGTTGCGGGTTCGGTTTCGGGCTCGGTTTCAGGCTCGGTTTCGGGGGCGGTAGTTACTTCTTCAGTCGTCCACTCTCCGTAATAGACTGAGGTTAAGTCCTCCGCCTCGCCTATATCGGAAATTACATATTTACCTCCGTCTTCGGTTACTAAATCCTCGGTCTGGCCGATTTTACCGTCCCACGAATTATCGGGATAGCCGTAAAAATTCGCAAAAATTACATTATCACAGATGTTTTCGAAAGTGTAAACGCCGTCGTCAACCCCGGTGCTTTCTACCCAATGAGCGCCCTGCTCGGTAGTCCATGTCCACGCGTACCAGTCTCCGCCCATATCCGACGCCGCGCCGGGATCGAATTTTACAGAATAAAAACCCTCGTCGGGTTCATGGTAGCCCGCATCCCAGTGACCGCTCATATCGGTGCCGTAAAGTCCCGCGCCGTCCCAGCCGTCGATAACATATGTACCGCCGTCTTCGGTTACTAAATCCGCGGTCTGGTTCCATTTAGCCTCCCACGACGGATTGTCACCCTGCATGGCGTTGGGATTCATTCTTACGAAAATAACGTTAGAGGACAAACCTTCGAATTGGATATCATTTATTCCCGTGCTGGTAGCCAATGCTCCAACCCAATGAGCGTCAGTCTCCTCGTTCCATGTCCACGCAAAATACCTCGCGTACTCGGGCGTATCGCAGAACGACGCGTCAAGCGTTGCGGTATAACCGTCGCCGGTTGATTTTTTATCGGTATTCGCGGCGTAAACGCCCATAACGGAAAATACCGAAATAAGCATAAGAGCCGCCAAAAATACACTTAAAGATTTTTTAAAATATTTTTTCATCGAGCAATCCTCCTTTATAGGATATTATCACAATTATATTTTACCACAAATAAAAAACAAATTTCTATTGACATATTATTAAAAAACAAACCCGTCAATTTGTACGAAATTACTAAATATCTTTTTAAATTGCAACCTGCCGCAAAAAAACGGCTTCCGAAGAAGCCGTTTAAATGTTTATATTTTAATCGAGTTTAGCAAGTATATGCTGAATTTTTGTAGCGTCTTTAATTGTTACGTTTTTATCGCCGTTAACGTCGGCTAATTTTTCCTGCTCAGCGTCTAACTCTTCCAGACGCGCGAGGTATTTTTGAATTAACGTAGCGTCTTTTATACTCATATCTCCGTCGCGGTTTACGTCGCCTGTCTTGTACCGGGACTCTGTCGGAGCCTGGGTTTCAGGCTGGGCGGTAGTCGGCTGCGCGGTTGTGGGCTGAGTTGTCGAATTTTCGAAACTTTCTTTATCCACGGCAATAACCATCGAATAACCCTCAACATCAAATGTTCCGTTAGTAACGGTTGAGAGGCTGTTTACGCCCGCGGAACTTCCGTTGGCGATAACTACCCAGTTCTTACCTTCGGAAGCGTCAATTGTATAGCTTTTCTTATTAGAGGTATTATTAGCGATAACCGCTAATTTTTTCCATTCGCCCGCTTTGCTGTTAGTCCATACAGCGGCGTAAGTATCGGAAGCGTTTTCGCCGGAATAGCACTTATAACCCGAAAGCGAGTTTTTGGTATCGTCTCTAAGCGGAGAAAATTTCTCTCTTATTTTTCTTACACCCTTATAATAATCAACTATATCGGAATTTGTTTTAGCGAGACTCCAGTCAATCATATTAAGAGTTACGGAGCTCTTATAGCTGTTTTCGTCGTTATCTTTTGAACGTCCCATTTCCTCACCCGCTAAGGTAAACACAATACCCTGGGACATATTAAGGATTGAGCCTGCAAGCTTACTCTGTTTAACGAGAGTATCATTTCTCTGGCGGAAATTTGTAATTCCCTGCGAGTTAGCGAGTCTGTCCCATAAAGTCTGGTTATCGTGGCATGAGCAATATGTAACGGTCTGAGACGGCTGGCGTGAGGTCCACTGGTAGGTTGAGGGATCGTGTGTGCCGTTTACGTTACCCATTACACCCTCGTTTATCTCGGGAGCGAAGCTTTTATCGCCCTGAACCCAGCCTTTGCTCTTTATATCATTAAAAGTTTTTCCTTTTATAGCGTCGCGGATTCCGTCGTTAAAAATACCTATTCTTTCGTTTAAGTCCTTAGAATTAAAGCGATCGGCTTCTTTAAAGGTTTTTCCTGTGCAGGTTGTAGCCGGATAAGTACAGCTTCCGCCTGTCCAGCCCTCGCCCCAGATTGTAAGACGCGGGTCAACCTTATCCATTTCATCTCTTAAAAGGTTCATTGTCTCGACATCGTGAACGCCCATAAGGTCAAAGCGGAATCCGTCGATATGATACTCATTAACCCAGTACATACAGGACTGAATCATAAAGTTTCTGAACATTCTTCTTTCGGAAGCGGTTTCGTTTCCGCAGCCCGAACCGTCGGAGAATTTTCCGTTAGACTGCATACGGTAGTAATAATTCGGAACACACGCCTCAAAGGATGAATTTGTATCGGCGGTATGGTTATAAACAACGTCCATAACAACCGAAATTCCTGCTTTATGCAAAGCCTGAATCATCTGCTTACATTCTTTTATTCTTACGTTTCCGTCATATGGATTAGAAGAATACGCGCCCTCGGGAACATTGTAGTTAACGGGATCATAACCCCAGTTAAACTGGTCGTTTGAGCCTGTTTCGTCGATTGAGTTTTTGCTGAAATCGTAGAACGGAGTAATCTGGACGGTAGTAACTCCTAATTTTTTAAGGTAATCAATTCCCGTAGATACTTTACCATCGTTATTAAGAGTGGTGCCCGTTTCGGTAAATGCAAGATACTTGCCTCGGTTCTTAGAGGAAATTCCCGATTTGCTGTCGTAGGAAAAATCTTTTACGTGAACTTCCCAAACATAGGAATCGGTATTTTTATCGAGCAGGACGTGGGCGTCTTTGTCCCAGCCTGCGGGGTTGGTGGAGTTCAGATCAACAATCTGTGAACGCTGGCCGTTAGCGCCCGTAGCAACGGAATAAATATCCTGGGTTTCTTTTGTTGTAGTGTTAGAGCCTGTTACGTTCTTAGCGGTTACGGTGTAAGTATAGAATTTATTTTTATAATCACCATCTAATTTTTTTGACCACACGCCGTTGTTTTTACTTAAATCAGTTGTGCTGATTTTATTTCCGCCTACTCCGTCGGAATAGATGTTGAGCTTTACGCTTGTAGCGGTAGGAGCCCATACCTTAAATGTAGTAGCGGATTTTGTATAAGTCGCGCCGAGGTCTTTTCCGTCGTAGCCGTAAGTTGTATCAAGGTTCTGTGATGCGTTTGTGTAGTTGTTATTAGAACCTCCCGCGGTTTCTTTCGGGCTGTCGGCAGCGTATACGCATACTGCGGCCGAAGCCACAATAGTAAGCGCTAAAACAATACCTAAAGCCTTTTTCAGATAAGATTTCATCGTATACTTCCTTTCACGTTAAAACTTCCCTTAAATTATAACAAATTTCACGTTCAAATTCCATTGGCATAATAATCAAAAAGCAAAAGCGATTTTAATAAATCTTTTATTTTCGAATCAATCAAGATAGTTTCGCTGAATTTACAGCGCGTAAACCAACTTCTAAGCAAAAACAAGGGCTTCCTTTCGGAAGCCCTTTTAAGGTTATATTAATTATTTAACTTTAATCTTAACAACCTTGGTAACCTGCTTAGCCTGGTACTGGATATTACCAACCTTCTTGCCGGATACCTTAACCTTAATCTTAATCTTGTAAGTCTTCTTCTTATACTTACCCTTCTTCAGAGTAATCTTACCTGTCTTCTTGTTAATCTTGAGCTTCTTGTAGATCTTCTTATCTGTGCCCTTCTTAACCTTGAAGAATGTCTTTGTACCCTGAGCGTTAGTAATCTTAAGAAGCTTTGAAATCTTAACTTTCTGAGCCTTCTTCTTAAGCTTGGAAGCCTTAATCTTAACAGCTTTCTTAGCTTTAACCTTTACGGGGTTAGCTTTCTTAACTACCGTAGCAGCAGTTTTGTTTCCGCCGTTTGAGCTCGGCTGTGTAACTACAGGAGTCTGTCCTGCGATTGTTCCGTCGTATTTAACAACGCTGCCGTCAGCAACTTCAGAAGCGCTCTTTGTAACCTGGCTGATATATGTATCGCCCTGGAATGTCTGATAGTGAATTACAGAGGGAGTGATGTTTGCCGGAATGTCAGCAGCGTATACGGGCTGTCCGTCAACCATTTCGCCTGTGGGTTTAAGATCATAAGTATGGAACTGACCGTTAGTATCCTGTAAAGAAATCTTAAAGTTTTTACCTGAAAGAATATCTTCAGTCTTAGGAATATACTTATACTGTTTTGTTCCTACAGGAGGAGCCTGTGTTGTAGGCTGTCCCTGAGTTACAGGCTGTGTCTGAGGCTGTCCCTGAGTTACAGGCTGTGTCTGAGGCTGTCCCTGTGTATCGGGCTGTCCCTGTGTATCGGGCTGTCCCTGAGTTACAGGCTGTGTCTCGGGCTGTGTTCCGCCTTCAGCAACTACTGTGGGCTTGGAGAGACTTTCTGTAATAGAAGCTGCCTCGGGAGCTGCTTTACCGAATGTATAGTAAGCAACCTGAGAACCGTTCTCAAATCCGTCTAATTCTTCGATGTCGAGGTTAACTGTTGTTGAACCTTCGGCTATTACTGTGAATGTAGCTGTTACAAATACTTTGCTTTCTTTAAAGTTTGTTAATCCGGATTCTGTCTCAGAATCAACGCCCATAAAGTTGAACTTAGCTTCGTTATCGATCTTTTTATTTGTTGTAAGACCTGCTGTAACGTTAGGTAACTTGAACTCGTCTAAAGTAAGTTTAGAAGAATCATAGTAAAGTGTACCCTGACCGTCTTCAAGAAGCATAGGAGCCTGCATATTAAATGTTACAGTAACCTTAGCGTCTTTTTTAGCGTTGATTGTACCTGTAGTAACTTTATTGAGTGATGTTGTAATATCTAAGCCGTGTCCGGGCTCAACCTGCTCTTCTGTCTGAGGCTGAGTTTCGGGCTGTGTATTGATCTGCTCCTGAGTTTCGGGCTGTGTATTGATCTGCTCCTGAGTTTCAGGCTGTGTTACTTCTTCTGTGGCTTCCTGAGTTTCGGGCTCTGTCTCGGGATCTGTTACCGGAACAGGATCTGTCCATTCGCCGATGTAATGAGGACGCATTTCACCTGCGTCGCCGTCAGCAGGACGCTGATCTGAAATTACATATGTTGCTCCGTTTGTAGCATAAAGGTCGTCAGTCTGTGCTGCGCAGTTTCCCCAGTCTGCTTCGGGATAACCTGAAGCAGAGGCAAAAATTACATTATCAGAGATATCATTGAACTCATAAACGCCGTTGGACTCTGTACCTGATTTCCATTCACCTGCGCCTGATGACCATGTGTAAGCGTACCATTCGCCGTCGCCTGCAAAATCGCCGGGATTGAGGTATACTGTGTTTTCGCCTACGGGAATAGAACCGGAAGGAATCTCGCCTTCCCATGAACCTACTACGCCGCCGTCTCCGGGCTGAGCCTGTGAAAGCACAAATGTTCCGCCGTCTACAGTAAGGTTATCTGTCTGACCGATTTTACCGTCCCAACCAGCGTCGCTGCCGGGTGTAAAGTAAGCGAATACTACGTTATCCTCTAAGCCAACATATGTAATGTCGGAAGCGTCTGTACCTGTAGCGCCTACCCAGTAGCCTTCGGAACCTTCTGCCCAAGTCCAAGCGCGCCAGTCAACATAACCTGTGTCACAAGCGGAAGCGTTGAGTACTACGGTGTGAGGACCATTTCCGGGACCGGGATTGTAGCCTTCGCCGCCTTCGCCGCCTGTGGGATTTTCGTCTCCGCCGCCGTCCCATGATCCGCTCATGTGACCGTCAGTACCGCCGTGCCAGTCGGTAAGAGTGTATGTACCGCCGTTAACAACAGTTAAATCATCTGTCTGGTCAGTTTTAGCGTCCCAGTTAGGATTTTGTCCATCATCACATTTTGATGGATTCATTCTTACAAATATTACTTTTTCTTCAACGCCTGTAAATGTAATATCGGCTGATGAAGTTCCTGAACCGCCAACCCAATGGCCCTCGTTATCGCCTGTCCAAGTCCATACGAACCAGTTAGCGTAACTTGTGTCGAAAGTCGCATTGAGTACAACAGTGTTATCGCCTGTAGCGACATTTCCTGTGTCCGCCGCGGCAGCGCCCATTACAGAGAAAATGGACAGAACTAAAAGTACCGCTAAGAAGACACTTGTTAATTTCTTTAAAGATGTTTTCATTAGAACAATCCTCCTTCTAAATTTACATTTTATATTGTAACATTGTTTTAACTTTTTATCTATTGGCAAAATAGTCAAATAAGTCGGAAATTTTTGTTGAAAATGTCATTATAGTGACTATAAACTATACAGAATAGTCAAATAAATGTTATTTTTTAGCGTAAATTCCAACTATTGGCAATTTTCCCAATAGTTGTTAAATATGTTAGTTTCTGCTTTCTATATATATAAAGAGATTTTTTTACGGCTCAGAATCGTAAAATTAAAGTTGTGTAAAGGCTTTAAGGTAGTTTTTAAGACTTCCGTCGAAAAACGCTTCAATTTCGTCGGGCTCATCGGGAAGAACAACCAAAAGCTGGCCGCCCTGGCGGATTATATAGCCGTCCGCGCCCGAAAGGGGATTCTTAAGCTTTTTAAGGTCATTCGGTTTTTTATTCGCGAGAGCTTTCGAGAGTATGTTTTCGATTCCGATTTCACCGCTTGTACCGAGTCCGCCGACAATAAAAACGATATTCGCTTTTTCAAAAGCTTCGATAATAAGCTTTCCGAGGTCGTCCGCGTTCGTCGCGTAGAGCGAGGTTCGGAAATTCAGTTCGGGATCTTCGGCGGATTTTTCGAGCGATTTTTCGCAGAGAGTGGTTTTTACGGCAAGATAAAAAATCAGTTCACAATTCATAGCTAATCTCCTGTAAAATTTTTCGGTTGTATTAATCGTCGGAGTCTTTGTTCTTTGGGGCTTCGGTAGTTTTTTCGGTTGATTTCTGAGGTTTTTTAGAAGAAGTTTTCGGCTTCTTTACAACTTTTTTAACGATAATTTTCTTTTTCTTGTAAACGGCTTTCAGCTTAATATTAGAGCGTACCGTAACTTTATCAATCTTTTTGCTCAGGTACTTTCTTTTTCCGAAGCCTTTTACTTTCCACTTTTTAAAGGTATATTTATAACCTTTTTTAATATAGTTTTTAACTTTGGGCAGTTTTATTGTTTTACCGTCGAGCACTTTCTTAGTCTTAACAATCTTTTTGCCCTTGGTATTACGTCTTATTATTTTAACTTTAAAATACTTTTTGGGCGGTTTTGTGGGTTTTGTTGCTTTCTGCTTAGCTGCCTCGGCCGCGGATGTAGTGGGTTCGGTGGTTTCTTTCAGCGAAGTCGGGAGCTGTTCGCTTCCTTTGAGCTTGGAATTTCCGTCGTACCAGTTGATTTTCCCCTTTTTCATAGCTTTCTTAAAAGTGAGCACGGTAGGTCTTTTCGCTCTGAAACGGCTGTAGTAACACTGCGGCCATACGGGATTTTTGTTAAGCTTGGCGGAACTTACGTCAACTTTCGCGCTCTCGTTTTTACGGCATTTTCTCGCGACAACTACCGTTCTGAAACCGCTGAACTCATAAGAGCAGGTGACAAGCGTAACGAGCTGATCATTCTCGTTAACATTAACGGGGCAGTTGAAAAGCGAGCGCACTCTTAAATTATAAACATAGTTCATAAACTGCGCTTTGCTTTTGAATTTCGCGCAATAGAAATCGAAATATTCACCCTGGGCGGGATTAACGTTGGATTTAAATACGGAAAAAATCTTATAGGTCTGGGTTCCGCCTTTCGGAGTGCTGAGTTTTATTGTGGGAGATTTTTTATAAAAACCCAAATTTCCCGAATAACGGCCGTATTTCATAAGGTCGCCGAACATTGTTCCGTCCTCCATATGGTGGCCATGCAGCACAATGTTCTTGCTGTTCATTCCCTTTTTGCTTCGGTAGTCGATAAAAATTGAGCCGAAACCGCGGGGAGTGTACTGTTTTAAGTAGTTGTGGTTAAGATAGAACTGCTTATTGCGGTTATCGGATTTCGACTGTAAAATCGGATAGTCGATTTTCGTATTGTTTACGCTTATCCAGCCTTTTATATCTTTGTTGATTTTTTTGAGCTTTTTCCAGTTGGGGGCGGTTTTCTTTTTCGCGGCGGAATTTGAGCTTGTGTCATTGTTTTCATAGAAAACCGTTCGGATTTCACTTTGCAGAGCCTGCTGCTGGGCGGGCATTACAAACATATTGTACACGAAAAGGACTCCCGCAACAGCGAACACGCACATAGCTCCGAGCATAACCGACTTTCTTACTAACTCGTCCCTTGAGTCGCCTTTCTTCGGAAAATGGCGTTCGGAAAAGGTGGTTACTTTAAGCTTTCTTTCGCTTAATGAGTAACCCTCGGGATAAGTTTCGCTGTTTTCGCTGAAAAGTTCATAAACCGTATCCGGCAGTTTTTCAGCCTGCGCAAAGGAAATATCGTTTTGAACAACAACCGTTTTTACGCCGACATACGGAAAAGCGTAAGCGGTTTTTCCTCCGGTATCGAATTTAAAAATATGCGTTTTTTTGCGGTCGTAGGTAACGTACTTCTCTTCTTTTTCCTCTTTATGTACTTCCTGTTTTTTTATCTTTCCGATAAGATATTTTATATTTTCCTTAAAATCGCCGAAGGATTTTTTCAGATTTATCTTTTCTTTTGAGTTCGGAACGTTCTGAACTTTGCGCTCGCCGCGGCTTACGATAAAGGCGAATTTGCTTCTGAAATCATCTTCGGACTCAATATCGTCCGCGATTACAATAAGGTCCGGCTTTTTTTCGCTTTTTACCGCGCGTTTCAGCTCAAGCTCAAGCTGTACGGGAAAACACTCGTGAAAAGAAACTTCGTTATTTCCGTTTTTAAGCGCTTTTAAAACTTCAGGTGAATATTCAGTTTTATCTTTTTTAATTCTTTTAGACGGTGATAAAACCAGGATATTCAAATTCAGTCCTCCTTAGTATTTATATACGTTACTTTAAGATTATTAAGAGCCTTTTCTATCATCGGCTCAAAACCGCCGAGTTCTTCGGCTTCGATAACTCTCTCCAGTATTGGATTTGTGCGGGGATGCTTCGGGGTAAATACCGTACAGCAATCCTCGTAGGGTTCAATCGAGGTTTCGTAGGTGTCGATTTTATAGGAAATATCGACGATTTCCTGCTTATCCATTCCGATTAACGGTCTGAACACGGGCAGGTTTGCCGCTTCATCCGTGCAGCCGAGCGCGCTTATTGTCTGGCTCGCGACCTGCCCGAGGCTTTCGCCGGTTATAAGCGCCTTACAGTCCTCTTTACGCGCGATACGCTCAGCTATTTTCATCATAAGACGGCGCATAATCAGCGTGAAATAATCTTCGGGACATTTTTTTCGGATAGTTTCCTGGATTTCCGTAAAGGGTACGGTATACATTTCCATATCTCCGCTGTAGAGCGAAACTTTTTTAAGCAGCTTTACAACCTTCTGCTCGGCGCGCTCGCTTGTGTAGGGCGGGCTCGCGAAATGCACCGCTACAAGACGCACGCCTCGTTTCGCCATCATATAAGCGGCTACGGGCGAGTCGATACCTCCGCTTATGAGGATTACGGCTTTTCCGCCTGTGCCTACGGGAATACCTCCCGCCCCTTTAAGCGCTTTTCCTCTTACATAGGCGTTGTAGTCCCTTACCTCTACGGTAACAACGAGATCGGGATTATGAACATCAACTTTAAGATGGTTATACTTTCTCAGTATAGCGGCTCCCGTTTCACGCGAGATTTCGGGGCTTTTGTACGGGAAACGCTTATCGCTTCTTCTTGACTCTACTTTAAAAGTTTTTGCCTCTTTTAACTGGTCGCTGAGATATTCGGTCGCGGTCTCGATTATTGACTCTAATGTTTTTTCGGGACATTGAGCCGCTCTCGAGTAGGTAACTATTCCGAAAACTCTGCTTACGCGTTCACAGGCTTCGTCTAAATCTATAGAATCGTCTTCGGGGACAATCGAAATTGTTGACTGTACATTTTTTATTGAAAAACTTCCGAGCGGTTTAAGAGTTTTCTTGATGTTTTTCATCAGCTTACCCTCAAACTGACGGCGGTTTAAACCTTTTAAAACTATTTCACCGATTTTTACAAGTATAATTTCTTTCATATTTTCCCCTTATTATCTTTTTGCTAAAGTATTTAAACCTTCCGCGAGCGCCCCGATGAGCGCGTCGACGTCTTCTTTTGTATTTGTTTTACAGAAACTGATTCTTATCGCGCTGTCGGAGATGTTTTTATCGAGTCCCATAGCGCTGAGAACATGGCTCGGTTTGCCCTTTGCGCACGCGCTTCCGCTTGAGACGTAGATTTCCTTAGCGGCTAAGAAGTGGAGCATTGTTTCGCTCCTTACACCGCAGGCGGAAAAATTGATTATATGCGGCAAAGCGTCATCGGGCGAATTAATTATTACGCCGTCAACAGCTTTAAGCTTTTCCTTAGCGTAGACGCTAAGTTCCTTAATATAATTATAGCTGCCGTTTATGTCCGTTTCTTTAACGGCTTGTGAAAAGCCTGTGATAAGCGGTAACGCCTCGGTTCCCGGGCGAATTTTTTTCTCCTGCTCGCCGCCGTAAAGTATGGGTTTAATGTGCAGATTTTTCTTAATATAAATCGCGCCGACTCCCTTGGGAGCGTGAATTTTATGACCGCTTACGGAAGCTAAATCGACACCCGTTTTAGAGAGTTTAAGCGGGATTTTCCCAAAAGCCTGAACGCAGTCGCAATGCAAAATCGCGGGCGAGTTTTTATCTTCAATTATCTTTTTCAGCTTTTCAACCGGAAGTACGGTTCCGATTTCGTTATTTACCGCCATAACGGAAACTAAAATCGTGTTTTTATCAATAGCCTTGCTGAAATCCTCGAGCGAAAAATGTCCGTTTTTATCGGGCTTTACGTAAACAGCTTCAAAGCCCTGTTCCTCAAGATTTTTAACCGCTTCAAAAACCGAGCTGTGTTCCACCGCGGTTGTGACGATTTTATTTCCGCGCTTTTTAAGGCGGTTCACAGCTCCGAAAACAGCTAAGTTATTAGCTTCGGTTCCGCCGCTTGTAAAGTATATTTCTTCGCTTTTTACCCCAAGCGCTTTCGCGACTGTTGAGCGCGCTCTCTCAAGCTCTTCCTCGGCTCTTATTCCCTTTGTGTGCAGAGAACTGGGGTTGCCGTAGTTTTTAACCATCGTATCATATACCTTTTCTGCGACGGTTTCGCTGACTTTAGTTGTGGCGCTGTTATCAAGATAATGCTCCAAGTCCATACCATCCCATTTTAACTTATTATTATAACCATTATACTATATATATTAAAAAAAATAAATAGTTTAATTTTAAAAAAACAGGAAAAAATACTTTTGGTGATAATTATGACTGATAAAAAAGAGTATTCAAAATTAGTAAAGAAAAACTCTCCGAACAGCAAAACCCGGTTCAACTGCCTTAAAGCCTTTGTTTTCGGGGGTGCGATCTGCGCTTTGGGAGAGGGGATTTTCAAGTTTTATATTTATCTTAAAATTCCCGAATACGAGGCGAAAATCTTTTGTTCCTCAACTCTGATACTTCTCGGGATTATTCTTACGGCTTTTCATCTTTACGAAAAAATCGCCAAACACGCGGGCGCGGGTACTCTTGTTCCGATAACGGGATTCGCGAATTCAATGTGCTCCCCCGCTATTGAATTCAAAAGCGAGGGGCTTATAACAGGGCTCGGAGCAAAACTTTTTGTGATATGCGGACCTGTTATCGCTTACGGAATTTCAGCTTCCGTAATTTACGGAATAATCTTATTTATTTTCAGAGCTTGGCTGCTTTAATCAGCCGGGCTTTTTCTTTTAAAAATCTTGCACAAATACGGGGCTTTAACTTTGTTTAAACTACATAAACTTTGTATATTTACCAACGTACCCGAGTGTTTCCTGTAAATTTACGGAAAATTGTAATTATTTTGCGAAAAAAGCTTGACTTTTTGACAGAACTGTAATAAAATGGTAAACTAATCGATAATGGGAATTTTTCGAACTTTTTACATTTCCGGCTTGAAAATAAATATGAATATTACCACAGTATTTTTTATTTGTCAAGAGCTGAAAGTAAAAAAATTCAACAGTTTTTATTATCGTAAGAAGAATTTAAAAAAACCGTAATTTTAAAAGGAGTTGATACGCCTATGGTTAATGTAAAACCCGTACAGATAGGTAGAACCGAACGTATGAGTTTCGCAAAAATCGACGAAGTTATCGATATGCCTAACCTTATCGAGGTGCAGACTAAATCCTATAATTGGTTTTTAAAGGAAGGTCTTACGGAAGTTTTCCGTGACGTTTCCGGTATTACCGATTATACGGGTAATTTTGTGCTCGATTTTCTGGATTATGAGGTTGATGTCGATAACCCCAACTACAGCGTAATCGAATGCAAGGAGCGTGACGCTACATATTCGGCGCCGCTTCGAGTAAGAGCCAGACTTTTGAACAAAGAAACAGGCGAGATTAAAGAGAATAACGTGTTTATGGGCGATTTACCGCTTATGACCGACAGCGGTACGTTTGTAATCAACGGCGCTGAGCGTGTTATTGTATCTCAGCTTGTCCGCTCACCGGGTGTTTATTATAAAATGGAACACGATAAAACCGGTAAAGAGCTGTTCTCGTCAACGGTTATCCCCAACCGCGGAGCATGGCTCGAGTATGAAAATGACGTTAACGACGTTTTCTACGTTCATATTGATAAAAACCGCAAGGTGCCTATAACCACCTTTATCCGCGCGTTAGGTCTCGGAACCGACGCTGAAATCCTGGAATATTTCGGCGACGACGCGCGCATTAAGGCGACTATCGAAAAGGATACCACAAAGAGCGTTGAGGAAGGTATGCTTGAGGTCTACAAAAAATTAAGACCTTCGGAGCCTTCTATCTTGGAAAGCGCCCAGCTTCATATCAACAACCTTTTCTTTGACCCGCACCGCTACGATATGTCAAGAGTAGGCCGTTATAAATACAACAAAAAGTTAGGACTTATTAACCGTATTTCCGGAAAGAAACTTGCCGAGCCCGTAGCTGATCCGAGAACAGGCGAGGTTTTAGCTCAGAGAGACGAGGAAATCTCACGCGATAAGGCTACAGAGATGGAGAACGCCGGCGTAAGAGTAGTTTACGTAAAAGGCTCCGAAGATCAGAGCGTTAAGGTTATCTCCAACGGTATGGTTGACATCAGCGGCTACGTTGATTTTGACGCAAGAGAAGAATGCGGTATTAACGAACATGTTGTATTCGATATTCTCTGCGAAATTTTAGACAGCGCGGAAAACGAGGAGCAGCTTAAAGAAATGCTCCGCGAGAGAAAATCCGAGCTTATCCCCAATAATATTACGGTTGACGATATATTCGCGTCTATTAACTATATGAACTGTCTCGCCGAAGGAGTCGGCAACACAGACGATATCGACCACCTCGGTAACCGTCGTATCCGCTGCGTAGGCGAACTTTTACAGAACCAGTTCAGAATCGGTTTCAGCCGTCTTGACAGAGTTATCCACGAGAGAATGACTCTCCAGAATCAGGACGCCGAAACAATGACTCCGAATACTCTTATTAATATAAGACCTGTTACAGCGGCAATAAGAGAGTTCTTCGGTTCATCTCCTCTCTCCCAGTTTATGGACCAGAACAACCCGCTTGCGGAACTTACTCATAAAAGAAGACTTTCGGCTCTCGGTCCCGGAGGACTTTCTCGTGACCGCGCCGGATTCGAAGTCCGCGACGTTCACTACACCCACTACGGACGTATGTGTCCTATCGAGACTCCCGAAGGTCCTAACATCGGACTTATCTCCTACTTAGCGACTTTCGCTAAGATTAACGAATACGGCTTCGTAGAAGCTCCGTTCAGAAAAATTGATAAAGAAAACGGCATCGTAACCAACGAGGTTGTATATATGACTGCCGACCAGGAAGATGACTTCGCTGTAGCGCAGGCTAACGAACCTCTTGACGAGGACGGCCGCTTTATGAACAAGAGAGTTGTAGGCAGATACAGAGACAACTTCGTTGAATACACTCCCGACCGTTTCGATTATATGGACGTAAGTCCCCGAATGGTTGTATCCGCCGCGACTTCTATGATTCCGTTCCTCGAGAACGATGACGCGAACCGCGCGCTCATGGGTTCGAACATGCAGCGTCAGGCTGTTCCGCTTATGATTACCGAGTCTCCTATCGTTGGTACCGGTATGGAATACAGAGCGGGTACCGACTCGGGCGTATGTGTGCTCGCTGAGGGCGACGGCGTTGTATCGAGCGTTGACGCTAACAACGTACGCGTGCTTTACGACGACGGACAGATAAAAGATTATCAGGTAATCAAGTTCCTCAGAAGCAACCAGGGCACCTGTATCAACCAGATTCCCGTTGTAAACAAGGGCGACCGCGTAAAAGCGGGCGATGTTCTTGTTGACGGTCCGGCCACAAAGAACGGTGAAATCGCGCTCGGTAAAAACGCGCTTATCGGATTTATGACCTGGGAAGGTTATAACTACGAGGACGCCGTACTTATCAGCGAAAAAATTGTAAGAGAAGATGTTTATACATCTATCCATATTAACGAATATAATACCGAAGCGAGAGATACAAAGCTCGGCCCCGAGGAAATCACACGCGATATTCCCAACGTCGGCGACGATATGCTTAAAGACCTCGACGAAAACGGTATTATCCACATCGGCGCGGAAGTAAGCGCGGGCGATATTTTAGTCGGCAAGGTTACTCCTAAGGGAGAAACCGAGCTCACAGCCGAGGAAAGACTGCTCAGAGCTATCTTCGGCGAGAAAGCGAGAGAAGTAAGAGATACTTCTTTAAGAGTTCCCCACGGTGAAAACGGTATCGTAGTAGATATTAAAGTATTTACCCGCGAGGACGCGCGCAACGAGCTTCAGCCCGGCGTAAACAAAGTAGTAAGAGTTTATCTCGCGCAGAAGCGTAAGATAAGCGTCGGCGATAAAATAGCGGGCCGTCACGGTAACAAGGGCGTTGTTTCCCGTATTTTACCTGTTGAGGATATGCCTTTCCTTCCCGACGGTACTCCTCTCGACATCGTGCTCAACCCCTTGGGCGTACCTTCCCGTATGAACATCGGTCAGGTTCTTGAGGTTCACCTCGGATACGCTGCCAAGGCGCTCGGCTGGAAAATTAAGACTCCCGTATTCGACGGAGCTCACGAGTCGGATATCTTCGAAGCGTTCGATATGATGCGCAAAAAGGAAGACTATAAACCGAGAGCAGAGGTAACGGGTATCGACTTCGGCGAATGTGTACGCCAGAACGGTATCTCGATGGAGGGTAAAACATTACTTAAAGACGGCCGTACGGGCGAATACTTCGACAACCCCGTAACCGTAGGTTATATGTACTACCTTAAACTCCACCACCTCGTTGACGATAAGATTCACGCTCGTTCCACAGGACCGTACTCCCTCGTTACCCAGCAGCCGCTCGGCGGTAAAGCCCAGTTCGGCGGACAGCGTTTCGGAGAAATGGAAGTTTGGGCGCTTGAAGCTTACGGCGCGGCTTATACTCTTATGGAAATCCTTACAGTAAAGTCGGACGACGTTGTAGGACGTGTTAAAACTTACGAGGCTATAGTTAAAGGCCAGAACATTCCCGCTCCGGGTATCCCCGAGTCGTTCAAGGTTCTTATTAAAGAACTCCAGTCGCTTTCACTCGACGTACGCGTACTTAACCGCGAGGGCGAGGAGATTGACCTTAAACAGCACTTCGAGGAAGACGACGACTTACCCGTTGAAAACGAAAACTTCGAGGAAAAGAGCGTTATGACTTCCACCTCGATGGAAAGCTTTACTCTTGACGAGGAAAGCGATAACGATGAAAATATGTTTGACGACCAGTCAGTAGTTGATGAATCCGACGATTACACCGACTTCGACGGCGGCAGCGACGAATATTAATAAAGGAGGAGCAAATAATGGAAAACAATGTTTTTGATTCAATAAAAATTAATCTTGCTTCTCCGGAGCAGATTTTATCATGGTCTTACGGCGAAGTTAAAAAGCCCGAGACTATTAACTACCGTACCTTAAAGCCCGAACGCGACGGATTATTCTGCGAGCGTATTTTCGGACCTACAAAGGACTGGGAGTGCCACTGCGGAAAATACAAGAGAATCAGATACAAGGGAAAAGTCTGCGACCGCTGCGGAGTTGAAGTAACCCGCGCAAAGGTAAGACGCGAGCGTATGGGACATATCCACTTAGCCGCTCCCGTTTCCCACATCTGGTACTTCAAGGGTACTCCTTCGAGAATCGCGCTTATTCTCGACATTTCTCCGAGAAACTTGGAGCGCGTGCTCTACTTCCAGAGCTATATCGTAACCGATCCCGGCGACTGCCGCGAACTCGAAAAGCTCCAGTGCCTCTCCGAATCCGAGTATATGGATATGCGCGAGAAGTACGAGGATGACTTCAAAGCCGGAATGGGCGCTGAAACAATCCTTGAGCTGCTTAAAGAGATTGACCTTGACGAGCAGGCTGAAACCGTAAGAGCGGAGCTTGAAGTCGCTACAGGCCAGAAACAGGGCAGACTTATTAAAAAGTTAGACGTAATTGAGAGCTTCAGAAATTCGGGCAACCGTCCCGAGTGGATGATTTTAACCGAAGTTCCCGTAATTCCGCCCGACATCAGACCTATGGTACAGCTTGACGGCGGACGTTTCGCGACTTCCGACTTAAACGACCTTTACCGCCGTGTAATTAACCGTAACAACCGACTCGCTAAGCTTATAGAGCTTAACGCACCCGATATAATTATCAGAAACGAAAAGCGTATGCTTCAGGAAGCCGTTGACGCGCTTATCGACAACGGCAGACGCGGCCGTCCCGTAACAGGACCTAACGGACGCGCGCTCAAATCGCTTTCCGATATGCTTAAAGGTAAGCAGGGACGTTTCCGTCAGAACCTTCTCGGTAAACGTGTTGACTATTCGGGACGTTCGGTTATCGTAGTAGGACCGGAACTTAAAATGTATCAGTGCGGTCTTCCTAAAGAAATGGCGTTAGAGCTGTTTAAACCTTTCGTTATGAAACGCCTCGTTGAAACCAAAGAGGTAATCAATATTAAAGCCGCGCGTAAAGCGGTTGAAAGAGCAAAGCCCGAGGTTTGGGACGCTCTTGAAGTTGTAATCAAAGGCCACCCCGTTCTCTTAAACCGCGCGCCTACACTTCACCGTCTCGGTATCCAGGCGTTTGAGCCCGTGCTTGTAGAGGGCAGAGCGATTAAGCTTCACCCGCTTTCATGTACAGCGTACAACGCCGACTTCGACGGAGACCAGATGGCTGTTCACGTTCCTCTTTCGGCGGAAGCTCAGGCTGAGGCAAGATTCCTTATGTTAGCGGCGGGCAACCTCTTAAAGCCCTCCGACGGTCAGCCTGTAACAGTACCTACCCAAGATATGATCTTAGGTTCTTACTACCTTACGCTCGATAAGGACGGAGAACCCGGCGAGGGCAAGGTGTTCCGCGATATAAACGAAGCTATGATGGCTTATCAGACAGGCGTTATAAGACTTCATTCCAAGATTAAAGTACGCCGTACTATGGAAATCGACGGCGAAATGAAGAGCGCGCTCATCGACACAACAGTCGGTAAGATTATTTTCAATAACCCCATTCCCCAGGATTTAGGTCTTGTTGACCGTTCAATCCCCGAGAACAAGTTTAAGTTCGAGGTTGACTTCTTAGTCGGCAAGAGCGGACTTAAAAAGATTATCGACGCTTGTATCGAGAAGCACGGTACCCAGATTACTTCCGTAGTTCTCGACAACATCAAGGCTCAGGGTTATAAATACTCTACAATCGGCGCTGTCACCGTTGCGGTATGCGACGCGACTATTCCGCCGACAAAGGGTGACATTATCGCAGACGCCGAAAACAAGGTTGACGCGATTACCGAAGAATATATGATGGGTTTACGTTCCGACGAGGAACGCTACACGGATGTCCTTAAAGTTTGGGAAAAGGCTACAGACGACGTAACCTCTAAACTTCAGGAAGGTCTCGACCGCTACAACCCGATTTATATGATGGCGGATTCCGGAGCCCGTGGTAGTATGAGCCAGATCCGTCAGCTTGCCGGTATGCGCGGACTTATCGCGAACACATCCGGTAAAACAATCGAAATTCCTATCCGAGCTAACTATCGTGAAGGTCTTAATATCTTAGAATACTTTATCTCCTCCCGTGGAGCGCGTAAAGGTCTTGCCGATACAGCTCTTCGTACAGCTGACTCGGGTTATCTTACCCGACGTCTCGTAGACGTTTCCCAGGAAGTTATTATCCACGAGGAAGACTGCGGAACAAAAGAAGGTCTCGAAGTATTCGACATCGTAAGCGAAGGCAACGTAATCGAAGATTTACACGAGCGTTTAATCGGACGTTACTTAATCGACGACTTCTGTGATGAAAACGGCAACACTCTCGTCAGCAAAGACGTTATGATGAACGACGAAGAAGCAAACATCATCATCAAGAGCGGCGCCGAAAGCGTTAAAATCCGTTCTGTACTCGGATGCTGCGCTAAGCACGGCGTTTGCCGCAAGTGCTACGGTTCCAACCTTGCGAACCGTCATCCCGTTACCGTCGGCGAAGCGGTTGGTATTATTGCCGCGCAGTCAATCGGTGAGCCGGGTACACAGCTTACAATGCGTACGTTCCATACCGGAGGCGTTGCTTCCGCGGAGGATATTACACAAGGTCTTCCGCGTGTAGAGGAACTTTTCGAAGCGCGTAAGCCCAAGAGCCTCGCTATCATAAGCGAAATCGAGGGTGACGTAAGATTTGAGGAACGTAAAAACGCTAACCACGCGGTTGTATACAATAAAGAAACAGGCGAGGAACGCGCTTACCTCGTTCCGTTCGGATTCAGAGTTAAAGTTGAGGAAGGACAGCATATCCAGAAAGGTGACAAAATCACCGACGGTGCAGTTAACCCCCACGATGTACTCGCAATCCTCGGAACAAACGCCGTTCAGGATTACCTGATTTCGGAAGTACAGTCAACTTACCGCTTACAGGGTGTTGATATCAACGATAAACACATCGAGGTTATCATCCGCCAGATGCTTAAGAAAGTTCGTCTTGACGACGCGGGCGACACCGACCTCATCGCAGGCCAGTCGTACGATAAGACTGCTGTTCTTACAGCGAACGAAAAGATTAAAGAGAGAATCGCGCAGGGCGAGGAAGGTCTTAAAGAGGCAACATGGACTCAGATGCTCCTCGGTATTACCAAAGCGGCTCTCGCTACCGACAGCTTTATGTCGGCGGCTTCGTTCCAGGAGACAACAAGAGTTCTTACAGACGCGGCTATCAAGGGTAAAATCGACCATCTTATGGGACTTAAAGAAAACGTTATTATCGGTAAACTTATTCCCGCGGGAACAGGTATGCGCCGTTACAACAACGTTGAGCTGGACGTTAACCAGTCCGAAATGCCCATGGAAATGGACCTCGACATCTAAAATTAAAAGCAAAAAAATATCAGCGTTACCGAATAATACGGTAACGCTGAATTTTTATAATAAATTAAAGTATTTTATTCCGAAGTATATTCCCGCCGCTAAAAAACAAGCTCCGATTACTGCTAAAGCAACTGCCGCCGCTATAAGTTTTTTTGATTTTGCGGGCGGTTTTTCTTCAGGCTTGCTTCGGGAATATATCTTTACATCTTCTTCAAAAAAAGCTTCCTCTTCCCTTTTTACTTCAGGTTCGGGCTCAGCAATTTCGCCGATAACTTCTAAATCTTCTGTATTAACCGCGGTCGCTTCTTCAGGAACATCATCGTAAGGCGATTCGTTATTCACCGCGACGGAAGGGTTCCGCCTCGAGTTAATAGGCGGAGAAGGTTTGGGCTTTTTTCGGTTTTCAGGCTTTTTCTTAACGGGAATACTGTTTTCGTATTCAAAATGAAAATCACGCTCCGGCATATTTCCCTCCGATAGTTTACTAACTAAAATTTACCACCTTTGCGCAAATATGTCAACCTAAACGCAGTAAAGATTTGTATCCCAATGCGGAATATAGGGATGGTGTCTTAAATAAAACTTATAATCGGGGTTAAGTTCATAAAGCTGTAAAATAAGCGAAAAAATATCCTCGCTCCTGTGGTAGGCGGCGACATTAAGCTTCGGCTTAAAAAGCTTAATTGTATTTTCCATACCCTGTAAAGTTTCCTTTTCGGCTCCCTCAACGTCAAGCTTAGCGTAAGTTATTTTCTTTCCGCAAAGGATAGTATCCGCGCGGGCGGCCTGTACAGGAACTCCGTTTTCATCAATCGCGCAGTTTCTTCCCGACTTTGTATTAAAATTCAAGGTTGTGTTTTTATTATAGGAAGCGAGCTGCCAAAGGCTCACGTTCTCAAGATTCAGGCAGTAATCCGTAAGTTTCTTAAAGCTTTTCGCGCTCGGCTCAAAGGCAGTTATGTTCTTGTATTTACCGTGGGTATAATTTAAAAACTCCTCAATTGTATCGCCGTTATAAGCGCCGAGGTCAAGGTAGCTTTCATCATCTTTCAGATTCAATATTTTAAATGCCTCGTCCTTATCGGAAGTACAGCTGTCAAGGTATTTAAGCTCGCCGCTGTATTGGAAAGAAATTATATCCTCAAAAACTTTTTTACTTAGCTCATCCGCAAGAAGGCTGTAAGCCTTTTTTAGCGGTTTTTTATTTTTATGTAGAAATTCCCCGTTAAAGATATTTTCGCCGAATACGGGCACGGAGGGGACTAAAAGCCGATGTTTTTCAGCTACACTTTTAATGTGCTCAATAACATCGGGGAGCTGGCTTGCGAAACACAGCGCGATAATAAAATCATCAAGCTCCGACTCAAAATCGGAAAGCTTTTTAACGGTAAAATTATGGAACTTCTGGCCGCGCACAAAATCGTCGCTCGCCATAACGCCGTACGGTTTAATCCCGAGCGCGGAAAACTCGCGAAGCACCTTATCAGCTCCGTCACCCATTCCGTAAAGCACAATCTTTTTATCCGTATTCTTTAAAACGTCCCAGACGGACGTCAAATTTTCGATAAAATCCAACATAATTTTCCTCTGCAAACTCGCCGATATTTTATAACTCGCCCCGGGCGTACGCAGTGATACGCCCCTACGATATTTAGGATACATTCACCAATATTTATCCTGTCGGGATACCGAGGAATTATATTCAACCGATCTTTCTTCCCGACTACAGCTCTGAGAACTGACTACTGACTACTGAGAACTGACTTCATTTAAAGGCTCCGAGCCTCGGATTTTCTAACTGTCTATCCTCGTTGCTCTGCGCTGTTCTTTAATTAGCTGCAACTCCCCAAATTTGCGCCGCAGTCCTTGACTGCTCTGCAAATTAGTTGTCGTCGGTCGCTAATTAAAGGCTCCGAGCCTCGGATTTTCTATAAAAAAACGCCCACCCTATTGGGTGGACACTTTAAAGATGTTGGCATCTCCCTATTTTCACAGGCCGCCGCCAGCCAACTATTTTCGGCACCACCGGGCTTAACTTCTGTGTTCGGTATGGGAACAGGTGGACCCCCGGCGTCATCGACACCAACTTGTCGCCTTTTTTCGGCGACTTAATAATTATATCACTATGATAAAAAATTGTCAATAGATTTTTTAAAAATTTTTATTCTTAATTTAAAATAAATTACGCGTGGATTTAACGCTTAAACTCCGTACATCTGCTCAAACATTTTTATCCCGGATTTTGTACGGAAAACTTTATTTTTTACGTTTTTAGCGAGTTCCAGACTTATATGGTCCTCATAAATATTCGCAAGGAAATCCGCTTCGACTAAAATACGGTAGGGCGCGTTGTCGATTCCCTTATATGTATGGTGATTCGCTATAAGGTAGCAAACCATATCTATAAACTCCTCCTCAAATCCGAGCCTGTCCAAAAGCTTCTCCGCCTCGGCGGGGCCTTCCTGCTCCTGGAGTTCTCCGAGGGATGAGCCGTATTTTTCCTCGCTGACTTTAATCCCTATATCGTGGGTAATAGCGGCAATCTCAAGCAGATACTGTACATCATCAGGCAGGTGTTCATTAAGACCTATTGTACGCGCGATTGTATATACCTTCATAAAATGCTGAATACGTTTTACATCTCCGCGAAAATACTCAGTCATAGCGTTGATTGTATCATTCACCTTTGACATTATCTTTTCTCCTCATCTTTCTTATATATCGGAAAGTTTCTTTTTCGCCTTTTTCCTCAAGCATACGAAGCAGAAATTCAATTTCGTCCGAAGTAGTTTCGTTAATCACCGAAATACGGTGGTCTTTTGCTCTTAAAAAATACTCGAGCGGTTTTGAGTCGGTGTAATTTTCCTTATTATATATCTTACTCGCCGCGACGCGGTCGCAAAACATTTCGATAAGATATTTTTTCGGCATACGCACTCCCGACATCCTTTTGGTCACAAAGTCATAGTCCGTCCAATATTCAAAATGGTGGCGGTTTCTTCCTTTATGGTGCATCCACGCCTTTGAGTAACCGTAATCCTCGCGCTCTCCCTCGTTCGGGGAGCGGTCGCCTAAATAATACTTCGCTCCCGGGATAAACTCGGTCGGGCTGTATTTGGAAAGGTCGTGCAGAAGCCCTCTTAAAGGTATTCCCGCGCGAAAACAGTTAGCGATTACTTTATGGCGGTGGCGCGTTATTGTAAGAAAATGTTTAATAGGATGCGCCATTATTTAAAATCCTCCGGGTACATATGCCTGAGCATTTTTTCCAGCGCTTCGAGCGCGGTATCGCCCTGCATAGATATTTCGTCGAATTTAATAACGTGCGTATTATTTTTAAGAGCGGAAAGTTTTTTAAGCTTTTTTATTCCGTTAAGCTTTTTTATAATCTTTTTATTGTCGCAGAAAATGAAGTCGGGGTTTGAGACGGCAAGCTTTTTTAAGTCTAATTTTTCTTTATTAAAACTTCCGAAAACATTAACGGCGCCCGTAAATCCAAGCACCTGGGCTTCCCATTTTCCGCCGACTAAAGTTTTTATTTCTCCGTCATCGCTGTAAAGATAACAGACGGTTTTTACGATTTTCTTATCGCTGATAATATCTTTAATATCGGTTAAATCCTCGTAAAGATCCTTATATGCCTTTTTGGCTTTTGAAAGTCCTCTGAACCTTCCGCCGAGAACTGCGCCTATTTTTTCATAAACTTTTTTAAGTTCCTTCGGAATATGAACCTTGTTAATCTTTATAACGGGGATTCCGCTTTTTGTAAGCGAGGAAGCTGTTTTTTTGCTGAGCTTATTATCCGCAAAAACAACGTCGGGTTTAAGCTTTTTTATTGACGCGGCGTCCGCCTCGTCCGCTTTTCCGACGCTCGGAACAACGTGCATACCTTTTTGGTTTACATCGTCGCTTCTTCCCGCTAACTTTTCAACATAACCTATACAAATAATTATATCGGCAAGGTTTTTATCGAGCACAACGATATTCTGGGGTTCGGCGTTTATATTCACCCCGTCAACAGTTACGGGATACTCGGCTTTATCGGAACAGGAGCCGAGCGTTAACGAACACACGGCAATCATAAGCGCAAGCGCCGGGGCTAAAAACTTTTTAAACATAATTAACCTCCCAGCGACTCAATAAACTGTTTCGCGCATCTCGGCGAACGTCCGCCTTTTGTAAGCGCGAAACGCTCGGCTAAAACCGAAAGCTCGGTTTCATCCATATTGACTCCCGCTTTTTCGGCGAGCTTAAACACGATTTCGAGGTAATCTTTTTTATCCGGATTTCCGAAATAAACGGAAAGTCCGAAACGGTCGGAAAGCGACAAAGTTTCCTGCATATTATCACGGCGGTTTATATCGTCCGTATCGCGGTCAGCCCAGCTTTCCTTAATAAGGTGGCGGCGGTTCGAAGTAGCGTAAATAAGCGCGTTATCGGGCTTAGCCGCCAAGCCGCCCTCTAAAACGGCTTTAAGAGAAGTGTAGTTCTTATCCTGGCTCTGGAAAGAAAGGTCATCGACAAACACAATAAACTTCATCGGATTTAACGCGATTTTTTCAATCAGAAGCGGAAAATCCATAAGCCTTTCCTTGGGCATTTCAACAATTCTCAGCCCGTCTTTTCTAAAAAGATTTCCCACGGCTTTAACGGTCGAGCTTTTACCCGTACCCATATCGCCGTACAGCAGACAGTTGTTGCAGCTTTTCCCCTCCAAAAAGGCTTTCGTATTATCCAATACCTTCTTACGTTCTTTTTCGTAGCCTATAAAGGAAGCTATCTCGATTTTATCGGGATGGCCGACGGGGTTAATATCGCCGTCGCGCCAGATAAACGCTTTATATCTTGCGTAAATTCCGAAGCCGTTGTCTTTATAGAACTTACATAGCTTTTGGAGATTCACGCCGTCCTTAAATTCATCGACAGGCTTTCCCGCTTTCCATCTCGGCAGAGCTTCGGCAATTTCGCCTAATTGGCTTTTAAACTTATAGCCGTTAATAATATCTTCGGCGCTGATTTCAGATATGCTGAGGATTGTTTCGCAGTCGGCTTTTACCGCCTTAATAACGCTCTCAGCAAGCGTGTCGGCGCAGTTTCCCGCCGCCGCGACAGTAAATACATTTTCGTCAAAAAGCGCCGCCTGAGTGATATAGCGGGCAATATTTTCGGTCATATTCCTTTCGCTTAAGAGATTAAAAAATTCTCCGTACGCGTTTAAAAAATCCTCGGGAGAAAGACTCATACTCCTGAGAAGTTTTTCGAAACTTTTAATTACCGTACGCCCGCGGATATTTCTGAATACCGAGAGCGAATTAAGGCGCAGTAGCGCGTTGTATGTAGCGCTCATATTATCACTCAATTCGAATAAATTTTCATATTAACCTAATATAATATTTTACTCCATTTTTCCCTTTTCGTCAAGAATTTTTATTGTCTTCGCCTCTACCTGTATTCTCTGTTTTTACATCCATATCACTCCTGCGTTTGAATTCCCATAAAGTATTGGAAATCCGGGAAAAGTTTAAAATGCTTTTTTGATATTCGCTCTGCGCCGTGCCGCCAAGTGCCGGCAAAAATAAATTTGGTGACACTCAAAAAAGTCAGTTATAATCGGGCTTTAAGGGTGTTGGTGTCACCAGTGCCGTTAAATTACTATACATTATGTTTTTTAAAAAAATATTTTATTTTTTTATATATATTAGGGTATATATAAAGTTTTTGCCGACACGTTATCCGCAGAAAAAAACGGGAAAACAGCGCTTAGCTGTCTTCCCGACCGAATATTAAATTGTAAATTATTTAATAACTCTTACCTTGATTACATCATCTAAAGCTTCCAAAGCGGAAACAGAGCTGTCATCGTCAGCGTCGGCGATTGCGTAGCCGTAAGCGCCTCTTGTTTTCGCTTCAACTGCCTTTAAGCCCTTAACGGAAGCTGTGATATTCTTTACAGCGTCCTCGGCTGTCTTAAAGAGTACGCAGTAGCGAACCGCGCCCGACTTCGCCATAGTTACGTTAGGATAGTTTACGGAGTTTATAATATTACCTTTTTCTATATACTCCTTAACCTGATCAGCCGCCATAACAGCGCAGTTCTCTTCACTCTCGGGAGTTGACGCTCCTAAGTGCGGAAGGCAGATTACGCCTTCCTCGGCGAGAACCTCGTCGGTTGAGAAGTCGGTAACGTATTTAGCGACCTTACCGCTCTTTATTCCGTCTAAAACAGCCTGAGCGTTTACAAGACCGTCACGGCTGTAGTTTAAGATACGAACGCCGTCTTTCATTTTAGCGATTGCGTCGGCGTCAATTAAATCTCTTGTAGCGTCCATAAGCGGAACGTGAACTGTGATATAATCACTCTTTGTAATAACATCGTCAATATTTCCGAAAACCTCGATAGACGGATCAAGCTTTAAAGCGTTATCTACGGAGAGGAAAGGATCGTAGCCGATAACCTTCATTCCGAGAGCTACGGCTGCGTTAGCTACTAAAATACCGATAGCGCCGAGTCCGATTACACCTAAAGTTTTACCCATAATTTCGGGGCCTACGAACTGGCCTTTTCCTTTTTCAGCCATTTTGCCTACAGCGTCGCCGTTTCCTTTTAAGGTCTTAGCCCACTCAATACCCTCAACAACTTTTCTTGAGCTTAAAAGAAGTCCCGCAAGTACGAGCTCTTTAACAGCGTTGGCGTTAGCTCCGGGAGTATTGAAAACAACGATACCCTTATCGGCGCATACATCCTTGGGGATGTTATTTGTACCCGCGCCGCAGCGAGCAATCGCGAGCAGGCTTTCGGGCATTTCCATATCGTGCATAGACGCGCTTCGAACGAGTACCGCGTTCGGATTCTCAACAGCGTCGCCTACGTTATAATTATCGCCGAGACGGCTTGTGCCTTTGGGCGAGATTTTGTTAAGTGTAAGTACATTATACATTTTTATATCTCCTCGTCTGTCCGTGCAGTTCCTATCATAAATCCATATCCCGCTTACGTTAATGTCTACATCAGGTTTTGGATACATTGGAAAGAATCTGCGTTCGATTGTTTTATTACGAATTACGCATTTCGAATTGCGAATTTATTAAGCGTTCTCTTCCTCGAACTTCTTCATAAACGCAACTAACTTTTCTACGCCCTCAATCGGCATAGCGTTGTAGATAGAAGCTCTCATACCGCCTACTGTACGGTGGCCTTTAAGGTTTACGAAACCTGCCGCGGTCGCTTCCTTAACGAACTTAGCGTCTAAGTCAGCGTCGCCTGTTACGAAAGGAACATTCATAAGAGAGCGGTCTTTCTTAACAACAGTTCCCTTGAACATCTTGCTTGAATCAAGATAATCGTAGAGAATAGCGGCTTTCTTTTCGTTATATTTCTTCATTTCCTCGAGGCCGCCCATATCTTTAATCCACTTAAAGATTTTTCCGCAGATATAAATATCGTAGCAGGGAGGTGTATTATAAAGCGAACCGGCGTCAGCCTGAGTCTTATATTTCATCATTGTGGGAGTACCCTCTAAAACGTCGTCGGAGATTAAATCCTCGCGGATAATTACTACCTGTAATCCCGCGGGACCCGCGTTCTTCTGTACGCCCGCGTAAATTACGCCGTACTTAGATACGTCAACGGGCTCGGAAAGGAAGCAGGAGCTTACGTCCGAAACGAGGGGCTTGCCCTTGGTATTCGGGAGCTCGTGGAACTTTGTACCGTAGATTGTATTATTTTCGCAAATGTATACGTAGTCGGCGTCCTCGCTTATCGGAAGGTCTGAGCAGTCGGGGATATACGAGAAAGTCTTATCCTCGGAAGAAGCGATTTTATTAGCCTTACCGTAAATCTTAGCCTCGTTGAAAGCTTTTTTAGCCCACTGGCCTGTAACGATATAGTCGGCAACTCTGTTCTTCATAAGGTTCATCGGAATTGCGGCGAACTGGAGGCTTGCTCCGCCCTGAACAAAAAGAACCTTGTAGTTCTCGGGGATGTTCATAAGCTCGCGGAGGTCTTTTTCAGCCTCTTTGATAATATCGTCAAACCACTTTGAGCGGTGGCTCATTTCCATTACGGACATACCGCTGCCCTTATAATCGAGCATTTCCTCAGCGGCTTCTTTGAGTACAGATTCCGGAATTACCGCCGGACCTGCCGAAAAGTTATAAACTCTTGCCATTTCAATTACTCCTTTTACATAATTATTTAAAATTTAATTAATTAACTTCAACTAACTCTAAAATTATACTCTTTTTATGAAAGATTGTCAATGATTTAACGATTAATAATTTGCCTGTAAACCGCATAAATTATAGTAAAAATAACAACGGCGGGCGTAAATCGTAAAACAACGCCCGTCGTATCTTTTATTTTTTCATTTTTCCGACGACATTTCTTATATCGTCACGCATACGGATTGCTTCGTTTCTCGCTTCTTTCGCGAAGTCTTTTTCACAAGCTCCGTCAACTTTTTTCCAGGCGCACATAATTCCGCGGCTGGAGTTGATTACCGCGCCGATTCCGTTTTTATCGAACGCGAATTTAACGTCTTGCGCTCCGCCTCCCTGAGCGCCGTAACCCGGAACCAAGAAGAATGTATGCGGAAGCTTTTCTCTGAGCTCTTTAAGCATTTCGGGATATGTCGCGCCCACTACCGCGCCTACAGCGCTGTAGCCGGACTCTCCGCGGGTAGCTTCTCCCCAGTTTTCGCACATAGCTCCCATAGTTTCGTAGACTGTTTTATCTTCAATCTTTTTATCCTGAAGCTCGCCCGAGCTCGGGTTGGAGGTTTTTACGAGCACGAATATGCTCTTATCCTTTTCCTTGCAAATATTCAGAAGCGGGGTTATTCCGTCCGAGCCTAAATATCCGTTAACCGTAAGCGCGTCAGCACCGAAAGCCTCAACGCTTTCGCCATCAATATCTGTATCGCCTAAATGCGCCGCGGCGTAAGCCTGCATTGTTGTGCCTATATCGTTTCTTTTTCCGTCGGTTATTACGTACATACCCTTGCTTTTAGCGTAGGCGATTGTATCGGCGAGCGCTTTAACGCCCTGCCAGCCGTACATCTCGTAGTAAGCCGCCTGGGGTTTAACCGCGGGAACTATATCGTAAAGCGCGTCTATCAGCGCTTTATTGAACTCAAACAAAGCCGCGGCCGCGCCCTCAAGAGTTTTTCCGTACTTTTTAAAGCACTCGTCCTTAATAAACCCGGGCACATACTCAAGCTTCGGGTCAAGTCCCGCAACCGTCGGGTTCTGATATTCAACTATCTTCTCAATTAATCTGTCCATTATCTCTTTTCCTCCTCGTCATCGCAGACGTTTCTTAACGAAATGTAATTCACCAAATATAAAATCCCTGTATAGCTGTTAATCTAAATCGAAAAGCTCAAACCTGAAGTTTCTGTAGTCCTTTCGGTGGGCTTTCTGGAAGGCGATAGCCGTGCGGGGATGGCTGTTTCTTTGGCCTGTGATAATATACGGAATATCGAAGCCCCATTGAACTCCCTGCTCTTTAAGAGCAATCATATGGTTCTCAATATGGTCGAGAATCGGCTCAGGTCTGTACTTAGGATTTTTAAGGAATCCGATTAAAAGCTCGCTTCGGCAGTTACCCGCGCCTCTGCCCATACCCATAGCGGTGGCGTCAAGGAAGCTTACACCCTCCTGAAGCGCGTCAATAGTGTTTGCAAAAGCAAGGCTCTGGTTATCATGAGCGTGAATACCGACCTGCTTGCCGTATTTGTCGGCGTACTCCAGGTAAAGCTGGGATGTGCGTCGAATCTGCTCGGGATAATATGCGCCGTAGCTGTCGACAATATAAAATACATCAACGGGACTTTCGCCGAAAATTTCGAGCGCGGTTTTTAAATCCTCGGTTTTTTCCTTGGAAATTGCCATAATATTTATCGCGGTTTCATAACCGAGCTTATTAAAATGCTCAATCATATCCACAGCGACGGGAACCGCGTTGACGTAAGTCGCGACTCTGATTAAATCGACAGGACTTTCGTTTTTGGGACGAATGTCGTTTTTATAATCACAGCGTCCTACATCCGCCATAATCGAAATCTTCATCGGAGAATCATTCTCGCCGACAATTGCCCTTATATCCTCGTCGTCGCAAAACTTCCATTTTCCGAATTTATCCGCGGGGAACATATCTTTCGAAGCCTTATATCCGAATTCCATATAATCCACGCCTGCTTTTATATTCGCTTTGTAAAGCTGTTTTACGAATTCATCTGTAAAGAAAAAATCGTTGCAAAGTCCTCCGTCACGAAGCGTAGCGTCAAGCACACGAACATCGTGGCGTACGGACATCAGATTACCTTTTGACATTTTTATTACTCCTAATCAAATTTTAATTTCCTGTATAAAATGAACTCTCCTTTTACGTTTAACATCCTATGAAATTCCGGAGACTTTTGACACGTTCATCTATACAGATTTATTATCAGCTAATTGAGAACTTATAACAGCGAACGGGTAATAAATTACCTGTCTTTATAAACAATCTCGCCGTTTAAAATCGTATACTTTACTTTTCCGAAAAGCTCTCTGCCTTTAAACGGACAGTTTTTGCTTTTTCCGTGGAGCTTGCTTACATCTACGAAATAGCTCTCATTCATATTAAAAAGAACAATATCGGCGGCAGCGCCGTCCACTAACGTGCCCGCTTTAATGTTCAGAATATTCGCGGGGTTACAGCTCATCTTACGGATAAGGTCGCTTATCGAAAGAAATCCCGGTTTTACAAGGTTGGTTATTCCCGCGGAAAGCGAGGTTTCCATACCGATTGAGCCGTTCATCGCGCTCTCAAAATCATCTTTTTCTTCGGGAGAATGGGGCGCGTGGTCGGTTGCGACGGCGTCAATTGTTCCGTCGCGAAGCCCCTCGATTATCGCCTTTCGGTCATCCTCGCGCCTTAGCGGAGGATTCATACGGAAGTCGGCGTCACGCCTTAGAAGCTCCTGCTCGGTAAACGAAAAATAGTGCGGCGCGGTTTCGCAGGTTACTTTTACCCCGCGTTTTTTAGCGTCGCGGATCATAGCGACCGAATTCTTTGTGCTTACGTGGCAGATATGAACGGGAACATTAAACGCTTCGGCGTAGGCAATTTCGCGCTGGGCTCCGCAGTCTTCGGCGGAAGCGGGTATTCCAACAACGCCTAACTTTCTCGAGATTTCTCCCTCGTTAATTATACCGCCGTTCGCAATCGGAAGGCTCTCGCAATGCGCGGTTATCTTCAACCCGATTTCGGGCGCTTTTTTCATAGCGTCAATAAGAATTTTTGTATTTTCAACAGGTCTGCCGTCGTCTGAAAGCGCGACAGCTCCCGCTTCTTTAAGCTCTTTTAAATCGGTGGGCTCTTCGCTTTTAAGCCCTTTTGTAATGCTCGCGGCAACGTAAACTTTTGCGTCCGCGTTTTTGGATTTATTAATAATATATTCCACGGTATCGGCGTTATCAACCGTCGGGTCTGTGTTCGGCATAGCGAGCAGGCTTGTAACTCCGCCCGCGGCAGCCGCTTTACAGCCGGAAATAATATCTTCTTTATAGGTCTGGCCCGGATCACGCAGATGGACGTGCATATCCACAAGCCCCGGAGCGGCAACAAGTCCGCTTCCGTCAATCATTTTATCGGCGCCCGTATAGTAGCCGATACCCGCAATCTTACCGTCTTCGATATAAATATCGGCGGTTTTATCCAGATATTGGGACGGATCAATTATTCTCGCGTTTTTAATAAGCAAACTCATAACCACTCACCTCTTAACTATTAACTATTAATATCCTCTCGGTCTGCGTCCCGCGGGAGGATGTCCGTTTCTCGGCCTCTGAGAGGGTTGTTTTCTTCCCTGCGGCTGAGCAGGTCTTCTTTTCTGAGGAGGTCTTTGCGGATTCGGGTATGTATTTCGGCGTACGGGACGTCTTTCTTCGGACGAGCGGACTTTTACGAGGTCGTTTTCGCCCCTGTTGGCGTTCTGACGCTGGCGGGCGCGCTGAGCCTCGCGCTGGATTCTGCGCTGCTCGGAAGCTGTGCGGCGGCGCTCCTCCTCAATTCTCATACGTTTTTTCTTTGCGTGATTCTTTCTAATCGCTCTGTAAAGATTGGTAAAGAAATATTTCAGATGTATAACAATATATATAAGCACAAGACCGATACCCTTGAATACGGAAAGAATACCGCGTCCGATTGCCGTAAGTATACGCTTTAATGTTTCGGCGGATTCACGGCTTTCCTGACGGATAAGCTCGGACTCAACCTTAGCGGCGGTGTATTCATCCACAGCCGTACCGACATCGGTATAGGCGTACATATCTTTTTTCTCAGGCACTTCTTCAAAGTAGTTCTCAACCTGCTCGAAGTTTTCGTCCTCATTCACTTCAACGGCTTCACGCTGCGATACGGGAGCTCTCTCGGGCTTCGGAGCGGGTTTTTTCTCTTTGGGCTCGGCGTATTCTATCGGCTGAGCGATAGGAACGCTCTGCTCTTCCTCGCTGACTCTCCGTGAGCTATCCGCAACGATTTTCTGCGCGAGAGGCACTTCACGTTTAGGCTTCGGCGCTTCTTCTTTCGGCTGAGGTTTTTCCTTAGGAGCGGGCGCCTGTTTTTTCTCCGCCACCCGGGCTTCTGTAGCCTTCTCCTGTTCAATACGGGGATTGGCGGGCTTTTGCGGCGGCTGCTTCTTCTCTATTTCGTCAACCGGTTTATAGTTTTTCATAAAGCTTGAAGTTGGCTTTGTGATACTGAAAATATTTTTCTTTTTCGGGAGTCTTGTTGTTTCGGAAATTCTGTGTTCATGAGCGAGGTCGTGAACAATTCTGTCGTTCTTGCGGTTGGGATTTCTGAATTTTTTAAGAAGGAATATAAGTACAAAAACAGCTACGGCAACTCCGAAAAGAGTAATTCCGCCGTAAATAATTATTTCCTTATACTTCTCAAAAAAGTTATTATCTGCAATATAAGTATTTTTAATCACATTCGAAAGGAGATCCCTGTCGTCCGAGGTAAGCTTATGTCCCGCGGGAGCGTCGAGCGTAATAACAATACTCATTCCGTTGGTTACGGTGCAGTACTGCTGAGCCTGGATTATTTTTTTACCCGACTTTGTGCTTACGGTAAGATAAATATATTTAACTCCGTTGCTTTCAACAATCGTGCCCGACTTATACGCCTCGTCGTTCAAATACTTATTCATAATATCTTTAAGGTCGGAGTCATCAAGGCGGTTGTAGTTATTGATATTACGGCTGTTACGGTCCTCGTCCATAGTAACGGTAAGAGTAAGCGAACCGTCGTCTTTCATAGCCTGGAGGTAAATATTACCGTCCTTAAACATATTCATTGTCTCTTTATAATCGAGTCCGAACTTGGAAAAATACGAATCCGTTTTTTCGCTGTCGCGGGTAATCGCTAACATTTCATTCGGAATTGATATACTCATAAAAAGCTCGTCAATCTCGTACGACGTGCTTTCGGCGAAAGCCGTAAACGCGAGCGAGCTTAACGTAATCAGCACGGCGATAAACGCCGCCAAAACATTTGCCGTTCTTTTCATTCCTTATACCTCCAAAGTATGAGGGCTTCACACAATTTCATCCACTAAGCCCATAATAACACATTTTACAGTATACTATTTTTTAAGCGTAAAAGCAAGAAAAAAAGCGAAATATAGCATAAAAAGTTATGTCTTTACGAGAGGTGTTTTTTGTGGTAAAATCACAAATGGTGATAAATATGATTGAACAGCAACTGCAAAAACTAATTTCAAACGCCCAAAAAGACGAAAACCTGAAAGCGGAACTTCTGAAAACAAGAAATTCAACCGACCCGATGAAAAGTTTCTGCGAAGTCTGCCAGAAATACGGCTACGAAATTTACCTCGGCGAGCTTTTCTCTTTCGGCCAGGATATGAACGACTCGAAATTAAGAGCTACAAACGGCGGCGGCAGCTTCGCTATCGAGGGCTGGGACGACGTTTTGGAAGATATTTTTCAGCAATTAAACAGTTAATACTAATACGCTCAGGCTGACTTAACCGTCAGCCTGAGCTATTTTATAAAATATACAAGAATTTTATATCATAGTGACCTATTGTATGTAGAACAATAGTATTCACTGGACTATCATTTATTATAAGGGAGCGTGAATCAAATGGATATTATAAAAGTTTTTGCTGATAACGTAAGGTTCTATCGCACACAATCAGGACTGTCACAAGAAGCTTTTGCCGAAAAATGTGGATTACACAGAACTTATATCAGCGCTGTCGAATGTTACCGTCGCAGTATATCCTTAGAAAACATACAGCGCATTGCAGATGCACTTAAAATAGAAACCTATAAATTATTTATGGAGGGAACAAAATGATATTCAAGATTGCAAATGACGAATTACTTGACATCAACGGGGGAAAACCTACCGATTTCCCAAAATACACATCACAGTTAATGAATTGGGCTAACCAAAACGCTCAGGGCACTCGTCCGAAAGTTGTAGGAAAATTATCCGATTTGTTTCCGGAATTCGAGTCTGAAACTGATAATATATCAATAGAAAACTGGGAAAAATGGTATTTATCAAAATATCCCAACTCAATAGATGAAGCGACAAAAAGAATATGGAAACAAGTACAAAATCTTAAAGAAGCAATAGTGCTTATTAATGAAGAAATGGTTAGAAATTGGGTAGAGGATTTAGTCATAACCAAAACATATAACGGTTTATACTTTCAACAGGCAATTCTTGAAAAGCTGTCTGCAATATCAGGTCTTCCGTATCGTCTTGCAAACGCGGAAGAAGAATCAAAAGGTATTGATGGTTATGTAGGCGAAACAGCATATTCTATTAAACCCGACACCTATAAATCAACAAATGCGCGCAGCATTTCTGATGAAGTTGATATCAAAATGATATACTATACAAAAAAGAAAACCGGCATTACAGTTGACGTGGAAGAATAAAAATGCGGAGACAATAAAGTCTCCGCATTTCATTTTATTTTGGCATTGACGCTAAAAATTTCTTCTTACAGGAATAATCAAGTTGTGTATCAACATTTACAAAACCTGTCCTTACTAAATGATTATTAATGAAAGTTCTGTTATCCAAATAAACATAGCATAAAAGATTGTTTTTTGAATCATACTTTGTTGAATCATATTTAAGATATACTTTGCGTCTATCAAATTTCTTCCGTAAAAAAGCAACAGCATCGTTTTCGTGTTCAGGATTTGATTGTATGCCCAACATTTTAACAATTAATCCGTTACTTAACTCTATCGTATTAGAGTTAATAACTCTTTTTACTGAAAACATCTCTATCTTTTGTTGTTTCTTTCCGTCTATTTTGGAACCGAATTGAAGCTTCTTTATATCGATTTTTTTATCCATATTATGAGGATCGCGGAAAACATACGGTAAATCATCAAATGGTTTTTTATTGCCTTTATTGTCATCTAAAAATACAACATCGGAATCATCAAACAAATCTATCTGATCAGAACATAATTTTTCTCTTATAATAGGTTCGTATTCTTTGTTTATCTCATATCCGATAGAATTTCTTCCTAAATGTTTTGCAGCTAACGAAGTAGTACCGCTTCCTGCAAAAGGATCAAGAACAGTTTCCCCTACGAAAGAAAACATTTTTATTAACCTCTTAGGTAATTCTTCAGGAAACATTGCAATATGTCCTAATTGTTTTGCTCCGTTAAATGTCCAATGAGAAGAAAAGTATTCTTTCCACTCTTCCTTTGTCATTTCCGATCCTTTTTTTTGCTGCGGAGTCGGCTTAGGCGGAGTTCCTAATTTTTTGAAAATCAAAATAAATTCATAATCAATTTTTAATATTCCGTTTCTCGGATAAGGAAAACTTCCCATTATTGCGCCACCGCCGGAAGTATTCATAGTTGTAGTTTTCTGCCAGATTACAGCTCCCATATAATCCATACCTAAAGATTCACAAAATCTAATAATCTCCGTTCTTATAGGTATAACTTTATATCTTCCGTAATAAACAGATCTCGCAAATTGATCGCCGATATTTATACACATTCTGCAGCCATCCGCAAGAACTCTGTTACATTCCTGCCAAACAAGATTAAGATTATTTATATACTCTTCATAATTATGATTAAAACCAATCTGATCTTCTGTTCCGTAATCTTTTAACTGCCAGTAAGGAGGGGAGGTTATTATTAAATGAACAGATTTATCTTCAATTTCATTTAGAGAACGACTATCTCCAAAAACAATTTTATGTTGTGACATAACCATTCCTCCGAAATTTACTATGAATGTTATTATAAAATAAACAATTTATATTGTCAACCAAAAACGGCTTAATCCCTTTCGGAGTTTAAGCCGTTTTTTATTACTTTACCTTAGTTTTTATTATTACGACATCCTCGTTCTCGGCTTCCTTATACATCTGCTGATACTTCATACCCTTTTGGCGGGTTTCTCTGTCCTGAATATTTCTTACCTTATTATCGGGCCAGATTGAGTAGAGCACCTTCAGTATAATCGGAGTTAACAGCGACGATACAATTATCAGCGGTACAACGGCGAAATTCATCATCTTATTAATTATTCCCGCGGAGATTCCTTTATCCGCGACTATAAGCGCGACCTCTCCCCTCGTCATCATACCTACGCCGATTTTAAGCGAATCCGACTTGCTGAATCCGCAGGCTTTTGCCATAGCGCCGCAGCCGACTATCTTCGCGATAAGCGCCGCTAAAGTGAGCACAGCCGCGAAGCCGAAAATCGCGGGCTGAATTCCGCTGAGGTTGGATTTAAGACCTACGCTCGCGAAAAAAACAGGCCCGAAAAACATATACAGACAAACTTCGATTTTCTCCTCGATATACGACGCGCTTTTAAGCTCGCAAAATATTATTCCCGCTGCGTACGCGCCCGTAATATCGGCTATCCCGAAATAAGTTTCGGCGCAGTACGACAAAAAGAAACAAAACGCCATAGCGAAAATCGGAATAGTTCTTGTATGCGGACGGCGGTTTTCGAGCCATTTGAACATCTTATAAAGCACAAAACCCGCTCCGACCGCAAGCGCGAAAAACAGCACAACCTTTAAACAGATAATGCCTATTCCCTCATGGCTGCCGCCTTTACCGCCGTTATTCGATAGCGTTATAACAAACGTCAGCACAATCATTCCGATTACATCATCTATAATCGCCGCGCTCAGGATTGTATTTCCGACCTTAGATCGTAGATATCCGAGCTCTTTAAGCGCCTGGACAGTAATACTTACCGAAGTCGCGGCTAAAATTGTACCGACAACCAACGCCTCGAAAAAGCGGTTTCCGTTATTAAAACCGAAAAGATAATACACTCCCGTACCCGCCGCGAGCGGTACCGCTACTCCCGCGCAGGCAATTAAAAACGCCTTCGGACCGACCTTTAAAAGTTCCTTTAAGTTCGTACCGAGTCCCGCGGAGAACATCAGCATTATTACGCCTATTTCCGCGATTGAGCGAAGCGACAGCCCGTATTGCGGATTGTTTATATTAATCAGATTCAGCGCGCAGGGGCCTAATATCAGACCCGCTAATATCTCGCCGACAACCTGCGGCATCTGCAGTTTTCGAGCCACAAGCCCTAAAAATTTGGCGAAAAAAAACACCAACGCTAACGGCATAAGAATCTGAAAAAGCTCTACCTTGCTGAAATAACTTACTATATCTTTCGCGTCCATAAAATCACCAAAAAGTATTATAGCACTCTGAATTTTGGTGTCAAGTATTCACACGGTAAAGAATAAGGCTTCCGAAAAAACGAAATCCTTGGAAAAGAAACAATATAAATTTTATCCGCGCCGCAGGAACTATACTCCGAGGACGCCTCTGTGGTAAAAAAACAGACCTTCCGAATAATCGGAAGGTCTGATAAATAATAAACAAATATTATCTCTTGGAGAACTGTTGGGGCGCTATAAAAACAGTCCTGCGGACTGTTTTTAGCCACAACCGCAGTCGGCTATGCCGACGAGGATGCCTCTGTGGTCAAAAAGAAACAAACCTCCCGAAAATCGGAAGGTTTGTAATATAACAAATGTAATTGTTATCTCTTTGAGAACTTTTCAAACGCAAAGATCGGCTTGTTTACAGGGCTTTTGCGTTGTTTTGTTGCTTGTGTGTTGTGTACGGAAAGAATCTCACAGCAACTCACAAAACCTAATAATCAAACTTTTCAACTTTTAACACTTGAAATGTTGCCTTTTCCAGTTTCGGTATCATCTCTTCATCTACAAATTCAAAAGCTGTTAGCGTTACATTCTGTCCTGGATTCAAATCCTCAACGTCAACCTCATCCGTCCCTATTCTTTTTCCTGTTTTATCCACTGCTTCTATTGTTATGTAAAAGCTTAACTGTTTTTTCGATTTGTTTTTTACTGTAACATCAAGCGATGTTTCAGGCAAATACTTATCTCCCGAAACCCTAAACTCACCAAAACTAACATCTATATAATTCTTCAGGATTTCATCTGTACTCTCTTCTTGGAAAATACTACTGATGTTAGGGACTGTTATATCATTTACGTTAACAATTGTATTAAATATCGACGATGCAAAAACAACATATAAAATCGTAAGAATAATTGATACAGCAATTTTAGTTATAAAACCAATCAACGCTCCTTTACCCGCAGCTTTTGCCCTCTTGGACTTCTTTCCTTCATAAACTAGGAACAAAATAAACCCTACAATCGGAATAAAAAATCCTAAAACAGCAAACCAAACACTTGAACCTTCATCGGAATCATTAGGATGTACAATTTCATCAATCCTCGCACCGCAACAGTTACAGTATTTTGAATTGTCATCAATTTTGCTTCCGCAATTCCTGCAATACATTGTTAACCTCCTTCTTACCAATGTTTCCTTGAATTATACACATTGTTTACGGCTTCAATATAACAAATAAAAGACGGGTGGTTTTTTGTATCATTTCGTTTCAAATAATTGTTTTTTATTTTGAGATACTGCTGACGAACTAATTGCCACTTTCCGCTTTTTTTGATATAATCTGCTCTTTTCTTTAACTCTTTTGATTTAGGTGCTATGTTCCAAAAGTATTCATCCTTGGACACAAAGCCTGTCTTTTTGCATATCAAACGATAGTAGCTCCCCTTATTATCCCTACATGTAATACAAACATCCATTGAAAACTCTGTTTGATTTCCATTTACAAATTGTATTCTTCCAGAAGTGAGAGACGATGTGGAGTTTTGACAGTCAGATAAACGATATTCACGCAGAACTATATTAAATGACTTTTGAGTACAATCATTGATATGTCGGCAATCTTCAAAATCCTCACATTTAATAATTTCTAAATTATAATCTAGATCAACAGGTTTATCCGCGTTTTGAAGAATCAGATTTCTTGCGCCACTACCAACCAAGTAAAACACAGCTCCGATATCATAATCTTCTTTCAGGCAGTGGCATAACCCTTGCATTACCTCGCCGCAAAGCATACGCATTTTATGAATAAATTCCTTATCTTCGATATAATGATACACTGTACTCTCCTTTCTGCCCACATCCGTCCAATTAGACTTAAATCTAAATCATTATATTATACTGGTCGATTAACAGAATGTCAAGATTTTTTGACAAATAATACAAAGTTTTTTGAGAAATATGATCAACAAAAAACAAGGCTCCCGAAAAACGGAAGCCTTGATAAAGTCGATAACAATAAAATTATCTCTTTGAGAAGCTGTCGGAGCGTTAAGAAAACAGTCCGGCGGACTGTTTTTAGCTCCGCCGCAGTCGGCTATGCCGACGAGGACGCCTCTGTGGTCAAAAAGAAACAAACCTCCCGAAAATCGGAAGGCTTGTAATATAACAAATGTAATTGTTATCTCTTTGAGAACTGAGGCGCGCGACGGGCTCCTTTGAGACCGTATTTCTTTCTTTCCTTCATTCTCGGGTCACGAGTGAGGAAGCCTGCCTTCTTAAGGGCGGGACGAAGAGCCTCGCTGTCGTACTGGAGAAGCGCGCGGGAAATACCGTGGCGGATAGCGCCCGCCTGGCCTGTAACGCCGCCGCCGTTTACACGGCAAACTACGTCAAATTTTTCGCCTGTTTCAGTAAGCTCTAAGGGCTGGCGAACGATGAGCTTTAATGTTTCAAGACCGAAATAATCATCGATATCTCTGTCGTTGATTGTAACTTTACCTGTACCCTGATAAAGTCTTACACGAGCTACGGAAGACTTTCTTCTTCCTGTACCGTAAAAATAAGGTGTCTTATCGTACATAATTTTCCGCCTCCTTCTTAAACTTCTACAGCCTCAGGCTTCTGAGCCTGGTGGTTGTGTTCAGCGCCTTCAAAAAGACGAAGTCTTAAAAGAGCGCTTCTGCCGATAGTATTTGACGGAATCATACCCTTAACGGCAAGCTCCATAGCCTTTGTGGGACGAGTTGCCATAAGTGTATCATAACGTGTTTCTTTAAGATGGCCGATATAACCTGTGTGACGCTGCCACTTCTTCTGAGTGAGCTTGTTACCGGTTAATACTACATCTTTACAGTTGATAATAATTACGTGATCTCCGCAATCAACGTGGGGAGTAAAAGTGGGCTTATGCTTACCTCTGAGAAGCACAGCGGCTTCAGCGGCTACACGGCCTAAGCGTTTGCCTGCCGCGTCAATTACATACCACTTGCGGTCAATATCACCTTTTTTTGCCATATAAGTTGACATAGTGGTTCCTCCTGATTCTTTAAATAACTTTTTAGTGCCTGACTATTATAACAATCACAAACGGCATTGTCAATAGTTTTTTGCGATTTTTTTAATTTAGAAATCTTAATCTCTTTTATACTCAAAAATTCTCGTTTTTTCTCTTTTTTACCGATTTTTGAATTTTAAAAAAATGCTGATAAAAATCCGTTTTTCTATAGACTTTTTATAATATGGCTGATATAATGGATATGCAGATTTTTATTTTAATAACGGAGGGGTTTTCCAATGGTAGAATACAGAGTAGGCATTGACCTCGGCGGCACTAATATAGTAGCGGGTGTCGTTCGTCATGATTCAAGAAAATCTGAATATGAAATTATAGCTAAGGCTGAGTGCAAAACAGCTATCCCCCGTCCCGAGGCGGATGTATGCGATTCGATGGCGGACGTTGTAAAAAAAGCAATTAAAAAAGCTAAACTTACAATGGATGATATCGCGTATATCGGAATCGGTGTTCCGGGCGCGGTTAATCCCGAAACGAGAATTGTAGAAACATCTCCCAACCTTTTCTTTAAAAACTGGGAAGTCAGCAAGATGATGGAGGAACGTCTCCATAAATATGTAAAAATTGAAAACGACGCTAACGCCGCGGCTTTAGGAGAGTTTTTAGCGGGTTCGGCTAAAGGCTGCAAAAACGCTGTCGCAATCACTTTAGGCACAGGCGTCGGCGGCGGTATAGTTATCGACGGAAAAATCTACAGCGGTTCCAATTTCGCGGGCGCGGAGCTCGGACATATGGTAATTGTAAAAGACGGTAAAAAATGCGGCTGCGGAAGGCGCGGATGCTGGGAAGCTTACGCTTCGGCAACAGCGCTTATCAACCAGACTAAGGACGCTATTGTAAACGAAAAAGCGGAATTCTCATATATGCTCGACGCGGTAGGCGGAGATATGAACAATGTTACAGGCAAAACCCCGTGGGACGCAATGTTAGCGGGCGACTCAACCGGCAAGGAAGTTATCGACAATTATATAAGCTACCTTGCCTGCGGTATAGTTAACGTAATCAACATCTTCCAGCCCGACGTACTCTGCATCGGCGGCGGTGTAAGCAAACAGGGCGAAAACCTCTTAGCTCCCGTAAGGGCTATTGTTGAAGCTGAGCGTATTACAAAGCACAACGACAAACAGACTCAGATCTGCGCGGCTACACTCGGCAACGACGCGGGTATTATCGGAGCGGCAAGCCTGTAAAGGTAAGAGGTAAAAGTTTAGGCGGAATGTTCGGTGAACATTCCGCCCTTAGTTTTGCATTATTTATATTGTTACGAATTTAAAACCGTTCTTCTTAGCGTACTTTTCTGCGGCTGTACCTTTATACCCTTTTATTGTAAAGCCTTTTATACACAAATATCTACCATCATCGTCATCTGTCGGCGAATACTTATAACCAAGTGCACGAGTTCCTATCTTTGTTACACTTTTGGGAATTGTTACTATTTTGAGATTTCGACAATCTGCAAAAGCGAAATTTCCTATTTTCGTAACCTGATTTTGAATTGTTACTTTATTAAGTTTTTTACAAGAAAAAAATGTAAAATTTTTAATTGTTTTTAATTCTTTAGGTAACTTAATTGATTTTAAAGAATAGCAATCCCAAAATGCTCCTTCTCCTATTTCTTTGATAGAATCAGGAAGATTAATTTTCTTTATTTTTTTACAATCCTTGAACGCGCTATAACCAATCTTTTTTACAGAGGATGGCAACCTTATGCTGTTTAATTGCTTGCAAAATTCAAAAGCTTCATGTTCAATTTTTTCTATACCTTTATATATTTTAACCGTTTTTAATTTTTTGCAACCATACAGAAGCCCCGATGAAATCTTTTGATTTCCTTTAGGAATTGTTATTTTCTTTAGCTTTGAACAGCCCGCGAATGCCGACGCCCCAATTGTTTTTGCGCTTTTAGGCAAAGTAATCTTTTTGATGTTTTTACAATCCTCAAAGGCAGAATCTCCAATTGATTTAACACTTTTAGGTATATTTATTTCGTTTAATTTATTGCAATTAGCAAAAGCATATGAGTTAATCTTTTTTATCGTATTAGGCAGTTTAACTGTTTTAATTCGATCGTAGTAGTTTTTTCTATGACCGGTATTTCCTTCTACGCTAAACTCGAATCCAGCTTTTGCTATGCTTGTAATTCCGCTTTTAAACACGATATGATTGGGCTGCTTAATGTGTATCCAAGGTGCATTCTCATTATCATATTGCATTTTTCCCTTAATGCTGATAGTAAGTTTTTTTGTTTTACTGTTATAGGAATAAACTTTTTTCTTGGCGTTTACGGATACAACACTTATTGAAGTAAGCATTATACAAAATGTTAATAATAATGTAATTATTTTTTTCAACTTCAAAACCTCCTTTTCACCCTGTTTACAATTCATAGTATTTATACAATTACTATATAAATAAAATAACATACGCATACAATAAAGTCAACGGAAATGTTCTGAATTAGCGCAAGGCGGATTAACTATGGATATAAGCTATGATAAAAAAATAGGTCAAAAAATAAGGAAAGTCCGAAAATCAAAAAACATTACACAAGAAGAATTTTCCGCGAAGCTTCAGGTAAACGGCTGTGATTTAACCAGAAGCGCGCTTGCGAAAATTGAGGTAGGACAAAGACATATATATTTGGATGAACTAAAAACGATTGTCGAAGTTCTCGAAATATCTTACAATGAATTACTAAAATAAAAACAACCATAATAAGTTTAAAACAATAATATATAATGCTTGATAATTCAAGATAAAAAGCCGTAAAAGCGAAATATTTTCCCAAAAAGGTATTGACAAATCGGGGCTTTTATTATAGAATAACTAATGCTGACTTTATACGTCAGAAAATAAGGCGGAATAGCTCAGCTGGCTAGAGCATTCGGTTCATACCCGAAGTGTCGTAGGTTCAAGTCCTATTTCCGCTACCAATAAGGCCCGGTGGTCAAGCGGTCAAGACACCGCCCTTTCACGGCGGTAACACGAGTTCGATTCTCGTCCGGGTCACCACAGGGTAACAAGGTTAACCTTGTTACCCGTCTTATTAGCTGGTGTGGTGGAATAGGCAGACACAAGGGACTTAAAATCCCTCGGACTAATAATCCGTATCGGTTCAAGTCCGATCACCAGCACCAAAAAGCAGGAAGCACAACTGTGCTTCCTGCTTTTTTATAATAGATCGAACTTGAATGTCCGCGTCTCGGAAAACAGTCCGGTGTGACTGTTTTCAGCGGACTGGATTTAGCCCGCTTTTTAGCTCTCCGCCGATTTCACAAGCGAGGGCGAGGTTTTTTAATTCATCAACGCAGATCACCCCCCTTCCTCTACATAAAAGTTATAATAAGAGCCTGTGCTTCCTGCTTTTTTATAATAGATCGGAGTTGAAGGTAGCGTTGCGACCGCCGCCTGCGGCGGATGAAGGGAGCAAAAGCGCTGCGCGGAATAAGGAGTATGGCGAACGCGTTATTAGCGCGAGACGGACGACTATATTCCGGGCTGGGCGCGGTAAAGCTATATACCGATTTTTATTCCGTCTCCTCCGCCGATTTCACAAGCGAGGACTGAGTTTTCTCATTCATCAACATAGATCACCCCCTGTTTATATATTGAACCTTATCGGGTGATTATTTTTTAATGTCCGCGTCTCGGAAAACAATCCTGTGTGATTGTTTTCAGCGGACTGGATTTAGCCCGCTTTTTAGCTCTCCGCCGATTTCACAAGCGAGGACGAAGTTTTTTAATTCATCAACACAGATCACCCCCTGTTTTCACAATTAGCTTTATCGGGTAGATTTTTTTGAAACAAAAGTGTATAATTAAAAAAGGTGATAATTATGAACAAAAAGATTTTAGCCGCGCTTATTATAAATATTTTAGTTGTACTCGCGACAGGCGCGATAGCGGTTTCGTACTATTTTTACAGCAGTAATCCGCTTGTTGAAAACGGCGTTGATTCCTACAAATTTTTCACCACGGACTCAAACATATTAGCCGCGTTAAGCTCGCTTGTTTTAATCCCTTTTGAGGTTCAGGTTTTGCGCGGCAAAAGAGATAAAGTTCCGCACGGCGCGATAGTGTTTAAATACGTCGGAATGGTATCGGTAATGCTTACTTTTATAACCGTAATGACGCTGTTGCTTCCGCAGTACGATATTAAGTTTTTGCTTTTTGATACATCTTTTCATATGCATCTGACGGGACCGCTCGCGGCGTTTGTTACCTTTGTGTTTTTGGAGACCGACTCAAAAATAAAATTCTCCGAAACCTTTTTAGCGCTTATTCCGTGCGTTTTATACGGAGCGGTTTATCTTTTTGAAGTTGTAATTATCGGAGAGAAAAACGGCGGTTGGATGGATTTTTATACTTTTAACCGAGGCGGTTTCTGGTATATTTCAATGCCGGTTATTTTAATCGCGACGTACTTAATCGCAGTACTCACCCGACTGGCTCACAACAAGCTTTCAAAATAAAAGTTTATTCAAGGTAAAAGTTAAATAATTCAGCTAAACGCTGAGCCGCCGCGTCAAGCGGCGGCTCAGTTTCATTTACCGCAAAGGCGTATAAGATAATCGCAGATTGAGCGCGGAGTCTGGGACGAGCTGAAGTTAGAGCAGGTAGTAGGAACTATTGAACCGAGTTCGTACTGCCTGCCTTTTGTATAGAGCGCGCCCGCGAAATACTCACAGCTAAGGCTTTCGGGTTTTAATTCATCGAACATATTAGGCATACGGAAATGGTAGTCGAAATACACAAGCCCCGTTACGCAAATCGTCGGCGCGAACGCGGTAAGAACAATCGCTCCGCCCGAAACAGGCAGGCTTTCGTTAATCTGCCCGGGCGCTATTACAAGCGGACAGTCGCTCAGCGCGTCGCGGTTTTCGCTTACGGAAACAACCGCGCCCTCGGAAAAAGCAATTCTTTCAGCGGTATTCTCGTATTCATCCTTATAATCGGTTACAACAACAATATTCGCGCTGTAGTTAATAAGCTCTTCCAAAAGATTGGTACAGCAGGCGTTTTTATCAAACACCCCGACTTTTATATCGGGGATTTCGCTTTTCAGCTTCGAAAGCACATAAACGCCTAAGTTGCAGGCTAACTGAATTTTAAACTCAATATTCTCAAACCGTTTAAACCCCGAATTCTTCGGAAAAATTATATTATCCGTACACAAAAGCTGGTTGCGCTGGGCTCCGATTTCGCCGTCGAGCGCGTACCAGTTTATTTTTCCGTTTCGGTTTATATAAACTATATCGCGCAAAACTACTCCGCGCGCGCTCTTTATTTCAGTTTTAATCGAATTTCCTCTTAATCTATTAAATATTTTTTCCAAACAGTTTTTAGGAATCACGTTTTTTACAGTCAACGCCGTAAGCATTATATCACCCTGTTTTCTATTTATAGGAACTGTATTTCTGATAATTATATGATTCCAAAAATAAAAAAATGAAAAAGTTTTTAAAAATTGCGTAAAAATATGCAATTTTTAACTTTTTTGTATATATAAGTGCACAGCGTTTTATGAAAGGAGAAAATATGCAGTTAGAAAGTAAAACAGTAACTCTTAGAAAACTTACCGCAAGCGAGGGTATGGTAATTACCGACAGAGAAACTCAAACTCTCAGAGCAAAGGAAATCTACCTCGCCAAAGGCGAGCGCAAGGACAATTTTATCGAGATTGAGGAGGATACTCCGAGCGACGAGGAAGTTAAGTATGATTAGCCTTAAAGAAATCTTATGCGCGCTTTTCGGAGCGCTCGGCGGAGCTTTCGCCGCGTTGTTCGGAGGCTGGAGCAGCGGAATAATTACGCTGATTATGTTTATGTGCATAGATTATGTAAGCGGAATTATGGTTGCGGGAGTGTTTAAAAACTCCAAAAAAACCGACAGCGGAACCCTCGAAAGCCGCGCGGGCTGGAAAGGCCTTTGCCGAAAAGGAATGACGCTTATTATAGTAATGATTGCGTTCAGGCTCGATTTACATCTCGGCACAAACTATATCCGCGACGCGGTAATAATCGGCTTCTGCGCTAACGAAGCGATTTCAATAATCGAAAACGCGGGGCTTATGGGAATACCTCTCCCCGACGCGCTGACAAAAGCGATTGATATTTTAAGCAAAAAAAGCAAGGAGTGATATTATTACAGCGAACGAAATAATTAAAAAAGCACGTTCATACATAGGCGCAAAAGACAACGGCAATAATAAGGTAAAATTCAATACCGAATTTTACGGACGCGAGGTAAGCGGCGACGCTTATCCGTGGTGCGTTGTATTTATCTGGTATGTATTTAAAAAGCTCGGCGCTTCAGGTTTATTTTGCGGCGGAAAGAAAGTCGCAAGCTGCGGAGTTGTTATGTCTATTATGTCAGCTCAGAAACACAGCTATAAGGAAACTTTGAAAAAGGGCGACCTTGTAATTTTTGATTTCAGCGGAAACCATACCAAGCATACGCATATCGGAATTGTAAGCGAGGTAATTAACTCAACTTCGTTTAAAACAATCGAGGGCAATACAAGCAACACAAATTACACAAACGGCGGTTATGTTCTCGAGCAGACTCGTTATAACCGCCAAGTAAACTGTTTCATCCGCCCGAAATACGAAGCCGAAAAGAAAACCGCGGCGCTTACGGAAAAAGGCGCGATTTATCAGTACGCCTATAAAGACGTTATCGGCAACAGTTCAAAAAACCTTAAAACCCTTAAAAAAGGCGATAAGGTAACGTGGATTGAGGATGACGGCTTCGGCTGGTCAAAAGTTAAAAGCGGAGAGATTACCGGCTGGATAATGAACAAACATCTTGATAAAAAAGATTTATCAGCCTTTAAAACCTATACGCTTAAAGCCGATAAAAAGGCACAGCCTGTTATTGATAAAAAATTCGGTTCGCAGGTCACTCTTAAAAAGGGCGCAAAATACACCCTGATTTGTGAAATCGAGAAAGGAAAATATAAAGGCAAAAACTATATCGGCATAGGAAGTAAAAGATATTACATATAAATTAAGAAGCGTTTCCGAGGGGGTCGGAAACGCTCCTTATTTTGGAAATTGAAAATGTATGTTAAATGTACGTTGTTATATATATTAATTAACTTCAAAACTTATTTTGTTCTCATAATGTTTTTCTTAGCGTCTACAGTAAGCTTCATCGGAACTTTCTTCCATGTCTTATCGTTAGTCTTATACATAAGAGTAAAGTTCGCTTTGCCCTTGGACTTTCCTGTAAGAGTGAAGTTATATTTATGAGCCTTAAAGTCGTACTTGCAAGTTACTTTGATATTATCTTTATCGGTTTTATATGTCCAGTCGTAACCCTTCTTTGTTTTTCCTGCCGCGCTGTATTTATAAGCCTTTGCCCATGTGTTGAGCTTAGTTGTATTATCGACAACGGGATTTGCTTCTTTATTTATCATATCTACAATTGAATCTCCGCCGTCTTTTACAACCTCTGTTTTAGCGCTTGCGGACATTGCCGAAACAGCTAAGAAAGAAGATGCGATCATCATTGTTGACATTGTTAATGCTGCGATTCTTGCCTTTGAGTTTTTCATAATTAGTTACCTCTCTATTTGTTTATTTGGTTAATTACTTGTTTGATTAACCTGTTGTGCCATTAATATAACATATAAATTTCTGTTTGTCAACACCTTTTTGAAAATTTTTTTAATTTTTTTTAAATTATTTTTTAATTGCGATTTTTTAGATAAAACAACCGCCCTGCACATAGGCAGAGCGGTTAGCTTTAGTATTCGGTTTTTAACGAATCAACGTTATATTTTTCTTTAAACTCCTGTTCATCCTTTTTTGAGCGGATTAACATAACTTCGGTAAAGTGTCCGTCTTTTTTATCCCTGAAGCCGGCGACTTTCTCGCCTGTACAGATTGAACTTCTGATTACGGCGTACTGCGTTTCGGGATTATAGGGAGAAGTCTCAAACTTAGCTCCCGATGAGTTTTTGGATTTTTTTGAATTAAACAGTTTCATATTAATCTTTCTTTTCTGATTTAGTATCCTTTTAAGATTATAAGACTATTATATAAGAATTCAGAAAGAATGTCTATTAGTTTTTTAAAAGTGGTATGGGGGCTGTTGAACGAGGTGACATACCGTCATCTGTAGAAAACTTAGTCCTCGCCTGTTGGGGCGTGTGTCACAGCTATAATGTAGCGTTGCGACCGCCGCCGGCGGCGGATAAAGGGAGCAAAAGCGCTGCGCGGAATAAGGAGTACGGCGAAACCGCTCTTAGGTTGAGACGGACGACTATATTCCGGGCTGGACAAGCAGGAGCATTTTCTTAACGCTCGGCTTCAAGCCCTGTCACCGTATTTCGACCAACACAAAAAGGGCTCGTTGAGCCCTTTTGCGTTGGTCGGAGTGTTCATAACGGACTTAATTATTTATCCGAAGAAAAATTATTTATGCTATCCGGAACAGAGATTCCTAATATATCTATTTCATCCCATTCGCAAAGCTGATGTATGGATTTTTTATCAATGTCGTATTCGTACAATTCACACGGTGAACACCAATTAACATTAAGCCAAATAAACGCAAAATATTTATTATTGTCTTTGAATATTTCAAATTTCCAAATATCATGCTCTATTGAATTTGCTGTGGCGTGAATAATATTAATCATATTATCATCGGGAGTTATAAGATTATTGTTATTATCCGTTACGGTCGGCTTAATGACTGTGTTTACTATCCTGTTTCCAACTATTTCAGTTAAAAATGTTTCATGAGGATCAACATGGTATATGTTAACATCATCAGCTTTGAATTTATCTGTTTCTTGATAAATGCCGTTACTGTAAATGGCATAGTATTTCTTATCTGATTCGTTTTTTTCTTCCCATTCATTAGTCTCCTTTGTTGTTATAACATTTATAACAATATCCCCGTGAGGCTTTAAACCCATATAAGAGCAGGAGTTCATAAAAAAGATAGAAAATAACAAAAAAATCGGTAGAATGTATTTTTTCATTTTTAACACCATATTTTGTATCTATTAAACATCACCGGACACATATTCAAAAATGTCCCCCGGTTGGCAATCTAATGCCTCGCATATTTTGGCAAGCGTTGTAAATTTGACAGCTTTCGCTTTGCCTGTTTTAAGAATTGATATATTTGTGAGCGTTATTCCCACCTTTTCAGCAAGCTCGGTAACGCTCATTTTTCTTTTTGCAAGCATTACATCAATGTTTATTATTATTTTTCCGTTCATATACATACCGTCCTATATTGTAAGCTCATTCTGCTCTTGAATATCGGCAGCCTTCATAATAAGATGCGAGAGTATTGCTGCGGCTATAGCTATCAATATGCCGCCAAATGTTACGAGTAGCGACAGTAGTAATATGCCCGGATGATTCATATTAAGAAACAAAAATACAATGTTCCCGAAAAAGAATATCGCACTATCGGCTACTGCAAGATAGGAAACATACTTCATATATCGAGCGTTATCTTTACAGAAAGAATGGTTTCTGCCGATGTTTCCGGCAATTCTCCACCCTAAAACCAGCACAGCATAACAAGGAACCGCCGTGATCCAAATAAATATAAGCCATGGCAAAAAGCAGTAATTAAATTCAGGATTTGCGTTAGCTATAGTTTTTCCTAAAACCGGAGTTACACCGAAATAAACAGCTATTCCGAAAACCGAAGTGCCAATGATTATAGCTTTCAACCAATTTGCCAAATTTTTTCGTATCATTAAGTGTCCCCACCCTTTCGTATTATGATTTGATTATATCACATATTTTATAAAAGTCAATGGTTATTTTACGAAATACGATAAATTTTTTCTGTGATATCTACAGAATAAATGGTTCAAGCAGAGAGGATAATACTGCAAAATGAGTAGGTCTTGATGCCTGCCGGTTACATAACTGTATATCATTAATTGTCTAATGCTATAGCGAGCATAGGTTTTGTAAAGCCAAATCCGAAAAACAAACCGAAAATAAAAAGAGTGTCCATAACGTAAATCCGTTATGAACACTCATACTGGTCGAGGTGACATACCGTCATCTATAGAGAACTTCCTCCTCGCCTGTTGTGTTCACGTAAATGGGAAAAGTTTCATCAACGCTCCTCGCTAAAATTGACCCACTGGGTCAATTTTTAAACGCTCGGCTTCAAGTTCTGTCACCTGCAATATTTAAATATAAAAAGGGAGCACCGTAGTCGGTACTCCCTTTAAACATATGGTCGAGGTGACATACCGTCATCTTAACAAATCTACCGAAAAAGACTTTAATGAATATAAATTCACTGAGTTAAAGCTTCGGTTTTTCATATTCATTATAATAATACTTCATAGCAAGGTCGTCGTTGCCGACAAGCTGGAGCATTCCTCCTGTTTCCCAGCGGAGGATTTCACTCTCTTTATAGGTTTCGTTAGAGGTTTTGTAAGCGCAGTTAGAAACAACGTGGATTTCCGGCACATTGTTCTCCATAGCGTACTTCATAAACTCCGCCTCAAACAAAAGCGAACCCCAAGGAATATGATAGCTGCTGCTTATTATCGCGACAGAATCAATTTCGGGATATTTTTTAAGTACAATTTTATACGAAAGCTCTGCGTTCCGGGCGGTAGTAAGCGATTTATTCTCTATAATAAGTCTGTTCTTTTCCAGTCCGTGACTAACCAGCCACTCGCCCATAAGTCCCGCTTCGGTAACTTTTTTATTATTCTTTGCCGTACCGCCGCCGGTGCAGATTACGTAAGCGTTTTTATACTGTTTCGAACACGCAAGCGCAACCTTCAGCCTGCCGATAAGCTCATCTTTCATTGTGCCGTTGTCATTGAGCTCGAACCCAAGTACAACTAAAGCCAAATTGTTCTTTTTCGAAAGGTTATCGGGAAGTTTATCGGTATTTACCTTCAAGTCTGTGTTCGCGTACTCCCAATAATCCATTATATCTTTCCACAGCTTACCCTGCTTACTGTCAATATCATTAAGCTCATTTAAAAGTTCATTTACCTTTGCCTCCGCCTGTTTATCATAACAGCCGTGATAGGTAATAATATCCTCGATTACTGCGCTTGCCTTGCGTTTTTCGCAGCCTGTAAAACACATCGCCGCTATTGCAACCGCCATAACAAATAACAATATTCTTTTTGTAATGCGTATTCTCATAGAATCTCCTCCTTACGATAATATTTTAGCATTAATAACTATGAAAAGCAATTAATTGTTGTAATAAATCCTGCGGATTTATCGAGGCGACTTAGGTTCATCTTTAGAAAACTCAGTCCTCGCTTGTAAAATCGGTGCAAAACTAAGAAACGTACTAAATCCAACGGCGGGGAAACGGTCACACAGGACCGTTTCCTTTTTCCGCCTTTCAAGTCCTGTCTCCTGCTTTACTTTTGGTCGAGGTGACATACCGTCATCTATAGAAAACTTCCTCCTCGCCTGTTGTGTTCACGTAAATGGGAAATGTTTCATCTGCGCTCCTCGCTAAAATTGACCCACTGGGTCAATTTTTAAACGCTCGGCTTCAAGTTCTGTCACCTGCTTTCCTTTGGGTCGAGGTGACATACCGTCATCTATAGAGAACTTCCTCCTCGCTTGTGGGGTTCACGTAAATGGGAAATGTTTCATCTGCGCGGCGCCCTAAAAACAGTCCGCAGGACTGTTTTCTTAACGGGCTGTTCAAGTCCTGTCACCGTAATTTGACCAAAGCAAAAGGGGCTCGTTGAGCCCCTTTTACTTTGGTCGAGGTGTTGGTACACTTCGGCGTTCTAATGCGATTTTTTAAAATTTTTCCTGCTGTCAATATAGCATTGACAGCATTTTTTACTAAATCATAGAATCGATAACCCTACATTATTAAGATATTGGTCTGTAACCGTTAACTTATCATTCATAAACGAATCAAATACATCTGTATAGGTATTGAGCGTTATGGATATGTCAGTGTGACCGAGAATTTTCTGCAAAACTTTTGGAGGCATTCCACTTTCTATACAGCGAGACGCAAATGTGTGTCTTAAAGAATGTAAATTGACTTTACCGTAAACAGTATTATCAATGATGTTGTACTTTTCTAAAGTGCGGACATAAACGTTATTTACCATGTTAGTTGTTATTATGCTACCGTGATTTGTAAAAATCAAGCCTGACTCTTTCCCTATCAGACAGCCCTTTAAAAACAGAATCATTTCATCATTAATAGGAACTTTTCGCATACCTGCCTCGGTTTTAGGTCGATTGTTAATTAACGCTTCACCTATACTTCCACGGGAAACTGTTTTTGTTACATGGATACATCTGTTTCTGAAATCAATGTCCTTAACCTCAAGAGCATTAATCTCACCCATTCTCATACCCGTGAACATCGCAATAAGCATTTGCTCGCCGTGTACAATTTCTTTGTTTTTTAAGACATATAAAAGATTCTTCTGTTCATCAATCGTTAATCCGCGAACCTTAACCTGCGTCTTTTTGGATTTCGGACGTTTAAAACGTCGCATTGGATTGTCTGTAATTATTTTTTCTAGTTTTGCCTCATTTAACACAGAGTTTAAAAGTTGATATAATTTATTAATTGTCGACTGAGAATAGTTCATCTGAGTCATAAAAAAACGTTTAATTTGATCAATAGTTAAATCTTGAATCGGGATATTGCAAATCGGTTCCAGTTTTTTCAGAGTTTCGAGTTTTCTTTCATATGAACTCTCTTTAATTTCATTCAATGCAAACTGTTCTTCAATCATCTTTTTAGCAAGCTGATAAACAGTTGTCAAATCTCTGTCAACTAACTCCCCTGTTTTTGCTTTAATCTGTAAATCCAAAAGCTTGTCATGTACCTCAAGTTTTGATTTCCCGTAAACTGTCTTTCTTTTTTTACGACCGTTTATTTCTAACGTTATCGCCCCGGCATAACAATTTCGTTTTTGAATAAAATAAATAGAACCGAGACCTCTTTCATTTGTTGCGTATTTTGGTTGATATGATTTCATTTTTGTTTATCCTTTCCGAAATCATAACACACAGCAGTTTCAGTATATTTAATTATATCTCCGAAAATGCTGTGTGTCAATTTTGATTTACCTATTTTGGTTTCTTGTCCAATCAAGAAAAGCTTGCTTTTCCACCTTTAGGCTTCTTCCTACCTTTATTAGTGGAAAACCATATTGAAGCATAATTTGTCGAGCTAACGGGAGCGAACAACCAAATGCTTTTGCAACATCCTTTGAACCAAGAAATTGAATATCATTGTTCGTCATATTATAACCTCCTACAACCTACTATCATCAAACCAATAGGCTTGAAAAAGAACATCATCGTTTGTTAAAAATCTGCCTTGAGCCGACTTTGAAATCAAATCACTCGCGTCGGTTTTATCAAGCACAATCTGGCTGAGGACATCATCTGCCCTACCACAAATCCTTATATCGGAATTGTTAACTACAACTCCGGGGATTACATCTCTCGACGGTCTTTGAGTAGATAAAAAGGCGTGTATCCCCATAGCTCTTCCTAAGCGAAGTATTGTCGAAAGGGAAGCCTCTATCATAGAAACTACCTCTTTCTGCTTTTTATCCAGCCCAGACTTTTCTGTTACCTCCGCTAATTCATCACAAGCGAAAATAATTCTGTGTAAATGTCTATGGTACTTACGATTATACTCATCTATATTCGCACAATCCGAATCAGCGAGCAGCACTTTTCTGCGGTGTAACTCAACCACAGTTTCGTCAAGCTTATTCAGTAAGTCCTCTTTCTCTGTAATAAAGTGACATTTATCATGGTTGTGCCATACTCTCGGGAAATCCACTCCGCCTTTAAAGTCAGCAATATAAACTTCTCCCCCCTTTTTCAATACCTGCATTAACAAGAGTTTTAGCAGAATTGTTTTCCCCGAACCTGTACTACCGGCTAATAAAACATGTGGTGATACCGCTAAATTAACCATTACTTTTCCTGTATATGTTTCACCTAAAGCGAGTTCAAAGTTTTTGTACGGCAAATAGGAATCTTTCCACGCAACAAAATCAGGGAGTATATTTTCACCGGATACCGCTGTAATTACGATATATTTCTTACCATTTTCTTTTATATCAGTTATGTTCAAATTTAAACCAAATTCAATATCCTCTTTGTGGTCATTCCATTTAGAAATAGGTATGCCGAAATTTCTAAAAGTAATATGATATATACCTCCGTTATCCGTTTCATTTTCAATCATAATCGGTGTTTCACCTACATGATTGACGAGCCCGATTCTAACGCAATCACGCATAATTCGTCCCGCAGTTTTCGGTTTACCTTTATAGATAAGATAACAAAAATACCCTGTAATAAAAAATACATCTATCCAGAATTTTTCTGCTATACCTTTAAATACAAAACCTGTTATAAAAAGGAATATCGACCAGCAAACTATTGAAAAGATAGCAGAACGTTTTTCTTTCACTATGCGTTTTATGCCGTTCCAAAGCCAATATAAGTGAGCTCTGATTCTCCAAGTTTCCATGAGCCATTCCTTTGTGCTATTCATTAAGCTTCACCTCTTTGTTCAAAGTTGTTTTTTCTACAATTCCGTCCGCTTTGAAATGCTCGATGTAGTTTATACGACGTAAAAAGGCTTGGAATGTTTTAGGTTTATGCTCTTGTATCGCTACATACTGGCGGTTAATCGGTAAGTTGGAAGTGATATATACTTTCGTAAAACATGCCACTTTGTCATTGTATCTCGCGGGTAACATTATCGGATAAATATCAAGATAGTTAAGCATTTCCTCAATAGGTATCTGCGAGGCAAATTCCTCGAAAACTAATACATTTTCGCCACGATAAGAATCGAACTTTACACCGTTTTTACCATACGTAGTTATACGGCAAATCTGCTCGGGTGCATATCTCTTGAATATACTTCTCGTTTTACCTGTAGCTGTTGCTCCGTATATGTAAGTGACTACAATCTCTCGCAGATGTTCCCGAAATTTATCGGAAAGATACGCCTGGCGAACCGCATCAATTGAGTTGACCCTAAAGAGGTGTTTAGGATGATTCTCGAGAATATCTGATGTACTGACACCATTTTTAATATCCTCGTAAATTTCGTCCATTTCAGGCATACATAGTAAATAAGAATCAGGGATTTCTCCAAACTCTTTGAATGAACCCTCAATGGAAGTTTCGGCTTTTGTTGTATCTTTCCACTTTCCCTCTTTGCGAATATAGTCGCGGTTATCGTAGGGATTTCCGTACGCTTTTTCGATATGTGCCTTCGGGAATCGCTTTTTCAGTGTCGAGAAGCGGCGAGATGAGGGAAATAAAACATACAAGTGTATATGTTCCGTACCGTTGTCACCAATTTCACGTGACATGCAAGCGTATCTAATCCTGCTTTGTGTAAGGATTTGAGCAATTTTTTCTTCTGTGTAGCCGTGTTCCTCGGGGTTATTAATCGTTATCTGTACAGCTTTAAGCTGTGTATCTTTTTTCATGTTCTTATTCCTTTCCGGGAAAAATGTTGTTTTTGCGACTAATGCGCCTAAGGTAATACTATCTTAGGCGCTGCCGTTACAGTCGAGCAACCCGAAAGGGTTGCCCGACCTCCACAGCAGTAAACTTAAAATCACTTTCCCACAGCCTTGATGTTACTTGCTGTCGCTTTTATCTGGTGACCCTGTGGTGTCCAGTACAGACTTAGTTTTAAGCCCTCGAACGCCACTTCCTGATATGATTCAGGCGCTCCAATACGGCACTCACCGTCAATGCGAACGGAAATCTTTTCCATCTCGTGTTCAGGGAGAGCAATATCGTACTTAAAGCCGATTACCTCATCAGACACGCGGTGTCCGTCTTTGTACTCGTAGACAGGCTTCACCCCTACAAGGAATAGCTTTTTACCCACCGAACGTGGATCAATGATTAATTCACTTAAGTTCAACATGATTTGAACCTCCTTTAAGTTTATTGAAAGTACCGCCGACTTAACTTTCTGTACACATAGTAGCACTTATTCCACCACATTATAAGGACACAGGATGACCTATATAAAAACCGCAGTACACAAAATTTGTGTACTGCGGTTTTCAATTAATAGTATTTCTTAACCGACTTTTACGCTGCCGCGTTGGAATTCACGAGCTCAATCGTCTTTTTGATTCTGAGCCAGAGGGAAATATCCGTAAAGATTTCCACCACGCTTCCCCTATCGGTGAACGGCGGCTCCTGAAGAATTGACAGGTCTTTCATAATGCCGTTATGGACAATATACTCGACAATCTGATTGACAAAATAAATCTGCCTGCTGTCGAGGTTTGCGTCATTGAGGTATTCTGAAAACGCCTCTTTAGTGGCGTTCATATCCATACCGACAATCTCGCGCACAAATTCGCCGAGCGGTTTGTCGCCACATTCGTTTTCGTAGTCAGATTTAGAACCGAGCTGAGTCCAGAGAACGTTTTCAAGTTCTTCAATATCCTCTTTATTAAGCGGCACATTCGTCCTAAGCTTCGCAACCGCTCCCGAATCAATATGCTGACGCAGATAGAACTCTACCTTCTGCTTATAATTCGCGAGATCATCGTTTTCGAGGTCGGATTCGTTCCAGTCGAGCGACATAATCTCGTCGGTAAAATTGGTATCGTAATCATGGCCGTCTCTCGGAATATACTTCATCAGGTCACGGAGCTTTTCGCGGATAGTTTCAAACTCATTTATACCCGCGCGGTCAACGTAATCCGTATGGATAATCGCGTCAATCAACTCGGACTGAGCGTCAATCTCGGGAATGTTCGCTACCGAAGCGATACCCCTGACTTTTCTCAATAAGTCAGATTTTCTTTTGCCGTATTTCTTACCGACAAGGTACGCAAGCTCGATTCCGTACATCAGCGCATCAAATCTTACCGCGGAAGCCTCGTCCTCATCGGGTATAATGAGCGGAGCGAGCTCCTCTTTTATATCATAAATATCCTGATTCGTCAGAGTTACATAACTCTCAGGTGCGGAAAACTTCTCGACATATTTCAAATGCTGGCGAACCGCAAAGTTCTCTTTGTTAAGCTCGCGGGTTTTTCTAAGCATATCGTCAACCAAAGACTGCCTGAAATCTCTCAGCTCGTCGGTCTGATACACCAAGTCCTGCAACTTCATCGCAATCTGCGCTTTAAGGTTGAATATAGCGCCCTGCACAGCAATCATTGCAGGCGTGGGTTTACCCTCGCTCATACGGAAGAACTCAAAGTTTCCGCAGAAATCAAATATATAGAAATTACTCTTATCAGCGCCGTCAATCAAGCCTTCGCACAGCCGCGTACCGCGTCCGATCATCTGCCAGAATTTCGCCTTACTCATAACCTTTTTGAAGAATACAAGGTTAAGCACCTCGGGCACGTCAACGCCCGTATCGAGCATATCGACGGAAATCGCAATCTGAGGCAGCTTCTTCGCGTCGGAGAATTCGTCGATCGCGCTCTGGGCGTAATTGGTATAATTATCAATCACCTTCGCGTAGCCTTTGTACTGCGGATATTCTTCGTTAAAAATCTTAAAGATTCTCTCGGCGTGCTTATGACTTTTCGCGAAGATAATCGTCTTGCCGAGCTTTGAGCCGTAATCGATTTTCAAGCCGTGAGTCATCAGGATATTCAGCACTTCTCTGATAGTATCGCGGTTGAATATCCATTCGTTAAGAGCCGACGAACCGATGCTCTCGGGCATATTGCCGTCCTCATCGGTGAAGGTATCCTCATACTCGCGCTTATCCTCGTCGGAAAGCTCGTCGTAGGTTATGCCCTCGGCGATAAATTTCAACTTGGTTTCCACCGACATAAAGTCGACCAGATAACCGTCCTTGACCGCCTGAGAAAGCTCATAGCCGTAGGTCGGAGTACCGCTCACGAGTTCAAAAATCTCATATGTGTTCTTATCAATTTCATCCTTCGGCGTGGCGGTTAAACCGACAAGCGGAGCGTCAAAATATGTAAAAATATCCTTGTATTTATTGTAAATCGAACGGTGAGCCTCGTCGCAAATCAGCAGGTCAAAATGCCCCACCGTAAAGAGCTTGCCTTCCTCGTCCTTAACGTCGTCGATGCAGTTAATCATCGTCTGATAGGTAGAGAAAACACAATGAGCGTTGTAGTTCTCCTTATCCTCGCAGAGATTAGTCACGGACAAATCGGGCAGGAGATTCACAAAACTGCGCTTTGCCTGAGTTACGAGCGAATTTCTGTCCGCCAAAAACAGAATATTTTTTACCCAGCCGTGCTGCAAAAGCACATCGCACAGGGATATAACCGTTCTTGTTTTGCCCGAGCCCGTAGCCATAACGAGCAGGGCTTTTCTGCGGTTGTGCTCAAAGGTCTTGCACACAGCCTTGACAGCCGCCTCCTGATAGTAACGTCCCGCGATATTCTTATCAACGGTAATATTGCTGAGGCTTGTCCTCATTGACTGGAGATTAAAAAGCTTTTCCAGATCGCGCTTTGAGTAGATTGAAGCCACCCTGCGCTCGGGATAGAGATTATCCTCAATACGCGTATCAAAGCCGTTGGTCAGGAAGATAACAGGCCGCCTTCCGTACTGCTTTTCGAGCAAATCGGCGTAGAGCTTAGCCTGCTGTCTGCCGACAGCGGGGTCCTTACAGGTGCGTTTTGCTTCAATTACGGCGAGAGGTCTGCCGTCGTCGCCGTAGAGCACATAGTCGGCGTAGCCAAGCTCGCTCTTATTCGGCATACCGGGCAGTTCAACCTCGTTGAGCCAGTCCTTGCCCAAAGTCCAGCCCGCGTCTTCAAGCATTGTATCAATATACAGCTTACGGGTTTCGTACTCGGTATATTCAAGCGGCTTCGGATTATAGGTTTTCCGCTGCTCCTCACGCCTATCGGTCAATTCTTCTTTAAGATGCTTATTCTCTTTTATAAGCTGTTCTAAATCAACCGTTTTCTCGGTAACATACGAAAGCGCTTCTTCCGTAGTAAGATTCAGAAGCTCGGGATTAAAAGTATTTTCCTTATAGTCCTCGCCGTAGCAATAAGCGACGAAATCCATAAAGTAAAACAGATTCTCGATACTAAGCTCAACTTTTTTGACGCTGATTTTACCGTTGCCGTGGGCGGCGGCGTTACCGACTTTTCGTATATATTCAATACGCTTAATCAGGCTGTCGTCCACAATCGCCTTAAAGTCGCGCGTAGATGTAAGAACCGCGAGAGTTTCCTGATAAGGCATATCGAGGTCTTTGTCCACGGAATACATCCATTTTACGGCGAGCTCAAGCGCCCTGCGGCAGTTAAGCGCGCTTGCCGCGGGATCAATATGCAGAATTTTTTCGGCGTTAATCGCAACATCAGCAAACGTCGAAAAGCCTTCGTCATTTTTCAGAAAATCAAAGTTGGTCATATGTATCACCTGCTTTGTTTATAATAAGTTATATTAGTTTTAATTTATAGCATTTTCTTTTGGTCTGTTTTTATTTGATTCTAACTGCTTTCTAAATTCTTCTTTTTCCTCTTCTAACTCACTTTTATAGTTTTCAACTATTGGTTTTATGTTAAAAATACTTTTTCCACAAGGTATATGTATCCTGTCAAAGTAAGTATCCGTTGCACTAATATTGATATTCCAATCATTTAATAACAAGTCATTTTTGGCATCTTCTTCGTAATCCATTTTTTCATCTGCGCTCCATACTTTCATATTACTCATATTGTGCTTATATATAAACAAATGAGCTTGTTCGTTTTGGGAGATCCAATCCAACAATGTTGTTCTCCAAGTTAAATCAGAAATTCCTAAAGACATGCCAAACACACATATTACATCACTACCATTTATAGCATCAAGCGCTGCCTCTTTTCTACGTCTATCAAATGATTCATTAAAAAAATTCTTATCAAACGCCCTTTTCCCTTTGGAACTTAACTTAAATTTTAGATCTGTTAGTTGGCTGGAGCTATCCATTCCTAACACAACATTGCTATTTAATACCCCATGTATATGAATGGTATCTATATTTGGTAAAGCGAACCCGCCTTTATTTCTAATATTACATAGTTTTTCAAATACTGAAGTATAGTTAAAAATGATAGCTTTATAATTACTGGATATTCTATTACCTCGATTTGATATTTGTTGGTTTTCAATAGCATAAGTTGTATTATTATTTATCCCTTTGTAAAAACTAAAAAGAGAATCCTTCATTTCACCATACAAGCTATCTCTAATATAGTTTATTATTTCACCAAATTCGCTATCCACTGTCAATAAATATTGGTTTAAGTAGTTTTTAAAATCCCTGAGACACGTTAAGAATTCTTGTTCCGATTTAAACTTTTTCATATAGCCAGCCATTGCAACTTCGAAATCACCCCATCGCTCTAATTTACCACCTTTATTTTTTTTAAAATCATCTTCTATGTCTTCTTTAAACTCTCTTATTAAATCAGATTGTGATGGTGTTTCGCAATAACCTACATATACATCTTTATAACTTGTTTTCAATCCGCAGTTTAAATCAAATCCATTTCCTATTAAAAAAGTTATATTCATATTAATCCCCCTTTCCATGTTCCTCAACTGTATTTTTTGGCTAGTTCTTCTATAATTAAATCTCCATCTGTTTTAAGGCCAAATATACGTTTAACATCATCAGGATGAGTAACATATCCTAAGTTTTTCTTATCACTACCAATTTCCTTATATAAATATATTGAGAAATCCAGTAAATCTGTTGCTAATAATATTTCCAAGTGTATTTTTATACTTTTTAACATCTTTCTTTAGCTGTTTGCATTTTGCTTCGACTTCATTTGAGTGTCTAAAATATTCTATATTGTCTATTATTCTATTACATATCCAATTAATGCTTCCTTCTTTATTAGCATTACATATCTTCGAAAGCTCTACTTCGTACCGAAAAATAATTGAAGTATGAGCTATATAGAAAAAGTTATTAGCCTTCAGCTTTTTTAATCTATCATTCCCAACCTCTTTTAGTGCGTCCAATTCATCCAAACAGAGTTTTATTATTCTAACTTGATAATGGAAATTATGTATCAACTCTGTCAATTCATTTTTCGATACTCCATTATCATTAGAGTCCATCATTAACACAACTCCTTGTCCACCGCATATTAAACCTATTTGTTATTTACTCAATATGTCCATCCATTCATTTTAGCTAATTCTGCTAAACACCCATATGCTGCAATTTCTTGATGAGCCGGATCTAAACTTCTTGAAGCTTCGATAAGATCGTGAAACGCTTTTACTGTTTTGTATACATTCTCATCTTGTTTTTGATTATACATATCCATTTGTGCTTTAACGGACTGATAATACTGTTCGTTCATAAATTGAGGGTTAAACACCTGATTGTTAAAATCCATTATATTTCTCCTTATCTTTAATACCTCATAATTAAAACTTTTACTAATAAATCAATCTTTTGTTCCTTCTTCATCTTCTTCTCTTGCCTCCAGTTGCACCTGTACGGCAATATCATGTAAGAAATTATGTCTTTTAGAATAAACCGATTCCCAAAAATCACTTGTGCCGACAATACTATCCTTTATATCTTTAAAGGTAAGAAAGTAGATATCCTCTGGTGCAGATTTCAATCTGAAAACTAAAAAGTTTAGCTCACTATGTACACTTACATATTGGTCGTCTATACTTTTTTTGAACCAATACAATTCCTTCTCAGAATAATTATAATTCTGAATTTCATTTAAAAGCCTATCAGCAAATTTATCGCTTCCTTCTTTTCCCTTTTTATCAAGCATTAATTTAAATGCGTATAAAGCATGGGAAAGAATCATTGAATCTGAAAGATATTTATTTAAAGCTTTATTTCGTTCGGCATAGAATTGTGCAATAGTTGTTACTATAACAATAACAACACTACATGCTATTCCGATTGCATAATTCTCAACAAATTGAATCCACCCTGAGTGCTCAATATTATAACACTCACAAATTACTGAAATGACAACTGACGCTATCAATACTCTTATACAGTAAATAATTATTGTTTGGAATGTTCCAACAGTACCACGATCTTTTACTCTTGTGCAATAACGTAATACTTGTTTGAAGTTTTCTTTCATTTTCTCTCCTTATCCAAAATATTCCTGCATTAATGATTTTTTAAGAGTTTCGAGTTTTTCGAGGCTCTTTTTTACGGTTTCTTTTTGTTTTTCAATTTGAGCTACAAAGTCGGCAAATATACTTTGTATTTCAACAGGTGGTACTATAAACTCTAATTCCCCTAGTATTTTAAGTGTAAGATACTTTGTAAGACCACCCAATGATTGATTTTGCAAATATTCTAGCTTATCCTCTAGTTGATGCTGAAAAAGGACATAAGACCAATCCTGCTTAAGGGTTAATACATAAGTCCTTTGATAAGCATTAAATTTACCACAATAATGCTTAACATCATACTTTCCTGCCGCATTATTACCAGCTAATAACAAAGCTTCTTCATCAAAAGCATATGTGTTTATACGCGATACCTCTTTTGCGCATGTAAAAAATGGATACTTCCCATCTTCTTCCATAGCATTAGAATCAAGTTTGCCAGTTGTTGTATAAAAAACATCATTCCAGTTTAGTATAGGATAATCGGAATCCCCAAACATCTCCACAAACCGTGATTTGATAAGCTCGTCCAGTTTTTCTAACTCTTGTTGTTGTAATTGAATTAATTGTAAAACTCTATCTAATACTACAACAATATTTTCCTGCTGTTGAATTTGAAAATCTTTTATTTCAAAATCTTTAATATATTGGTCGGTTTTTAAATTATGAAGTCCTGTTGTTTTATTTTGGTAACGTTGGGTTCCTCCTATTTGGTAATTATAGTATAAAGAATAAAAAACAAATCGTGGATTCCATTTGCTTTTATCTTTTACTCTTAATAACCCTGTGAAATTATTAAACAGAAATTTATTCTCTTCATTGTCAAAGTAAACAACCCTTCCAACCGGCTGTTTATCACTTCCTCCTGATTTTTCAATAATTATATCACCGTTAACAAGATATTTTTCAGATATATTCTTCTTTTTTATTGTTCTCGTAACTACAGAATCATAATTGATTATTCCTTCATTTGTGAAATTGGTAGTTCTTAACACAGGAATACCTTTTCCTGTATCATCATCTGTGCCCCATTCACCGGATAAAGGGTTTTCAATTATATCTATCAGCTTAACCTTACTCACTCAACATCTCCTCCAATTCTTTTTTCTCTCATTTACGCCCTCATCCTACTTCTTATTCTTTCGTTCTGCATACTGTTCAATAGTTTCAAAATGAGGCTCACCATCGTAGCTTATAACAATATCTTTATTCTTTGGCAACTTTCCATTCGCAATAGCGGATAAAGCTAAATGCAGGTATTCATTTTCTGATGATAAATTATTAAGGTTTTCAGGTTTAAGAATCATTATATTATCAACTTGAATAATAGTATTCTTTTTATGAATAATTTTTTTCATTTCTGAATCAATTCTTACAATTGATTTATTATTTGAATACTCCCAGATTTTCTTAACAATTTTACAAAAGATAGACAACAGTTCAACTGCATTTATAAATGCCTGCACTTCCCTTGATGTCAACCAGATAACAATATGACCATACAAATCATCTAGTGCGGCATAAGACATCCCCGGTTTTTCTACGAAAAAATGAATATATATATCAGAACTAACGCTTTGTATTTCCTGTCTTTCCTCTTCTGTCAAACATCCTTCTAAATAATCAATTGTCATATTAATCTCTCCAATTATCTTTATTCTTTGGCAAATGCTATTTTTATACAAATTATTTTTATTATTGTTTTAAACAATTAAAGAAATCTTGACACAATCCAAAATACAAGCTAAAATATAATTGAACTACTGAAGGGACGAATGTCTCGTAGGTGGTGTTTTTTATCTCGGATAAATCACTAAACCATATTTATTATTACTTGCCTTTAGATTAATTTTTAGGTTTAATTGTTGCCATAGCGCTTCCAACAAATTCTTCGTCAATAACTCTGCCGACTCTGTTTGGCAGAGTTTGATTTTTATAACGCGTTTCTTATCTCTTGCGGTTCGACGCATTATTATCCTTTCCTAACATTGTTTCCAGTTCTTCTAAGCCTTTGTTGATTTCTTCTTGCAAATCTTTCAACTCGGCTAAGAGCTCGCTTGTGGGCGGGTATTCTACGGGGATATACTCAATCTTTTTGTACTTGTTTATAGAGAGGTCGTAGCCATTTTTAGCTATCTCGTCCTTCGGTACAAAGAATGATTTTTCGGTACGCTCGCGCGCTTCTTCCCCGCTGAGGTTATTAAAGCGCTCAATAATATCGGGGATGTCATTCTCCTCCACGGGCGTGCGCTTATCGTCGAGCGAAAAGCCGTCCGCCTGCATATCGTAGAACCAGACCTTGTCCGTACCGCCGTGACCTGTTTTTGTAAAAATCAGTATTCCCGTAGAGACTCCCGCGTAGGGCTTGAACACGCCCGAGGGCATAGAGATAACAGCCTCAAGGCGGTTTTTGTCCACAAGCTCCTCGCGGATTGCCTGATGCGCCTTTGACGAGCCGAAAAGTACGCCGTCGGGTACGATACAGGCGCAGCGCCCGCCTATGCGCAGCATTCTCAGGAATAACGCGATAAACAGTAGCTCCGTCTTTTTTGTTTTACAGGTTTTCAGCAAATCCGCCGATACCGTATCGTAATCAAGACTGCCTTTAAACGGCGGATTAGCGAGTATAAGAGTGTATTTATTTTTGTCTGTGTTCTGGTCGGAAAGGCTGTCGCGGTACTCGATATACGGATTATCCACGCCGTGCGTCATCATATTCATCGCGCCGATTCTGAGCATAGTTCTGTCCATATCGTAGCCGTGGAACATTGAGTTCATATAATGCTCTTTCTTATCCTTATTGAAGAAAATTTCTTCCTTGCGATTCTCTTTCAGATATTCGCCCGCGGTTACTAAAAACCCCGATGTTCCGCAGGCGGGATCACAGATAACCTCGTTCGCGGTCGGATTCATAAGCTCAACCATCATTCGGATAATATGGCGGGGTGTACGGAACTGACCGTTGCGTCCCGCGCTGGCGATTTTACCCAACATATACTCATATGTATCTCCGCGGACGTCGCCCGACTGCTCTTTGCTCATAAGTTCGTAGATACCGTCAAGGGAATCCACCACCTTTGAGAGCACAAGCGGAGTGGGAATTTTAAATATAGCGTCGTCCATATATTTTGAGTAGGCGCTGTTCTTGTCGCCGTGAAGATTCTTTATGAAGGGGAAAACCATTTCCTGCATAACGGAGTACATTTTGCCCGCGGGATAATCGTGGAACACCGACCATTTGAGCTGCTGACCGTTGACCTTGCGCTCATTGATTTCTACCTCGTCGGCAAAAATGCTCTTGTACGGCAAATCGAGCATAGCGCTCTCCTTTGAACGAATGTTGTCAACGTCGTCAAGGTCGCGGATAAACATAAGGTAGGTTATCTGCTCGATTACATCCAGCGGGTTTACGATTCCGCCCGCCGCGAAGATATCCCATAGCGCGTCTATTTTGTTTTTTAATTCACCTGTTATCATTCTTCATTCTCCCTGTTCCACATATACGCGGTATATCTTCCCCCGCTTAGCTTTATTATTTCTCCCTTGCTTAATAAATCAGCCAGAGCTCTCTGCACCGTTGTCTGACTTATATCGGGAAACTGTTCCATAATTTCAGTTTTAGTAATTCTTCCGAGGTTGTTTTTTATTAGTTCTCTAATACGTTCCGGTTTGGATAGATTCTTAGTGGTAAGCACTTCTACCCGTGAGGTAAAGTCTTTATGCGCCGCAATTATTACACCAAGCATATATCTTACAAACGGGGTATAATCGTTTTCACCCTCATGCCAATTTGCCGAACTGCTCTGTAAAGCCTCGTAGTAGGTTTCCTTAGACTGCTCAATAATCTTCTCTATACTAATATATTTTCCTACAATATAACCGCTGCGGTATAACAATAATAAAGTAAGAAGCCGGCTCATTCGTCCATTTCCATCATTAAATGGATGAATACATAAAAAATCAAGTATAAAAACCGGTATTAACAGCAACGGATCAACTTCCGGATTTTTTGAAGCTTCATTATAAGCGTTACAAATTGTATCTATAGATTCAGATGTTTCCCAAGCAGGTATCGGTTGAAATCTGACAAAACGATTGCCTTCAGCATCTTCTTCAGCAATTACATTATCAGAATTCTTATAATTTCCTCCGATAGAGCTTCCGCTATAGCGGTAAAGATCACGGTGCAACTGAAGAATCGTACCGGGTTTAAGCGGGATATAATCAAAATTCTCATGAATAGTAGAAAGCACATCACGATAACCCGCGATTTCCTGCTCGCTTCGGTTGCGAGGATTTGTTTTATCCATAACGATTTTCTTGAGACGTTGGTCTGAGGTATATATTCCCTCAATCTTATTCGACGCTTCAGTGCTCTGAATTTTCGCAACCTCAACCAACTGTTTCAGTACATCTTTCTTGGCTTCTATAAACAACATCTGCTCGCCCTTATACTCGTGGATACGAGTCAGCATAGATATAATATCAGGCTTGAACAGAGTTTTTATTGTCTCGATATAATTAGTTTTTCTCATTTTATCATTTTCCTTTTAATTTAGTCATTTTGCCCTTTAATGATATAATTAGATTATAAATGATATATTATTCATTGTCAATATTTAATTTATTCATTTTCGAATTTATGATTAAATTGAGAAGCAAGTTAATAAAATTGGCGATCAGAAAACCTGACCGCCTTGTAAACATATTTAACCTGTATGTGCTTTTCTACAACAATGAAAACAGCCATCTGCATTTGACCAACCATTTTGCTTCGCGAAGTTTTTCGCTTCAATTTCATCGTTAAAATATCCTAATTCTTTTTGGTTTTTCTCTTCTGGTTTATAATAACAATCCGAAGTGTGTATTTCGTTGTTTCCATTATTGTCTTTATTAACATTTATTATATATTGCTTCATTTATTATCCTTTCTCTCCATAAAAGGAGACTAAAATTTTTTACATACTATAAATTTATGATAATCAAACAAATAAAAAGCGCCGACTACTAAATTCCTTCCTTTCCTGTCTTATTTTGCAAGAAACATTGACTTAACAAAAAAAATGTTATAAAATAGTCATAATGTATTTTGACAGCCAAGTCAAACTTCATTCCCCAAGGTTCTATTGAGGTCCCATCTCAATAGACCTTTCTTTTTATTTGTTTGTAATTTTTATTGATTCAATAAATCAAATAATGTTTCTTCATGTGATTCTTTTTTATCGCTTTCTTCTTCTTCTCTTATTTTTACAACAGCCTTTAGTCTTCTTAACATCTTTTCGCATATAAAAACTGAAGTCTTTAGGTCATCAAGTTCACCTTCATCTGCTGTTGCTAGCAACATTTTCATAGAAAACATAAAACGACTTCTCGCTTCTTCAAAAGTTACAGCCTCCAACATAGATGAAATCTCTTCAACTTTATTGCGCTTGTTATCTGAAGCTTTAGTTATTTCTTCCTCTCGCTTAGAATTATCAATTAAAGCTTGTTTAGCTTCCTCGCTCAGTTTTTTATCATAAAAAAACTCAGGTCCAATCCCAAAATAAATAGACATTTTTTCACGCTTACTATTAGAGGCTTTAGTACTACCATTTTCCCAAAGAGATACTGTAGATCTACTAACCCCTGCAATTTTTGCAACACTTTCCTGTGTCGCACCATAAATCTCTCTTATAAGCTTAACATTATTGTAATCGGACATATTCTCCCTTCTTTCTAATATATATTATACAACAATTTTGTGAAATTGTCAACGTTTTTAACGTTAATATCGTTAAAAACATTTGTCGGTGTGATATATCGCGAAAACTTCAAAGCAAAAGACCTCATAGCGTATTATATCGCTTTCGACGAATATCATGTTAAAAACAACCTATCCGCTATGTAAAATCTGTTCGCAAAGTATATAAACGAAAGACTCGATATGTATTTGAGTGTACTGTAATAAAGCAAAGAAGTTGGGAGTTTTTACTCTCAACTTCTTTTAAATTAGTTAAAGTTTTTTGTTTATTTCAAATCTAAAATATGGTGGTTTATTCCGAAAACGGGGTAATCATATCTTCCCTAAATGTTAGTGTATTGTTAACGCTAGCAATTAGTTCATTCGCTGTATAGATATCCAATGCCTTTACATTTTCCAGAATTAAAGAATAAACAACATCCTCATAACTACTGCCTAAAACATAGCCGGCTTTAAACAACAGTATCTGTGAAGTGGAAATATGGCACTGCATTCCGAAGCATATTTGAACAACAGTTGTCTTTGTATATTTTGTATGTCCGTTACGATAGCGTACTATAGTTTTACTGCTGATTAATGATTGCTTTTCAAGCTTTTCAACTGTAATCATATATGTACTCATAACCTTGACAAACGCCTCCGAAAAAGGCATCCCCATAATACGCAGATTTAGGTCGTGCAATTTTTTTATGCTTTTACTATCCTCTTTCATCGTTTACACTCTCCTTTCAAATAAAATTAATAAAACCATTTGAAATGCTTTACTAATTGAAAAAAAGGTGTATAATAATTAATAGAGTTATAGCTGATTTGTTCAATATAGGTTAGCGATTTCTCAATTCGTCAGTAGCGCCATCTGCTGACGAATTTTAATTCTGGCTTTATTCTAAACACATTGTAATATTCTTAAAGAATCACGTCAATAATATGCACAATATTTTTACGCAAATAGTTTGCAAGGAGTCATATTTGTGCAGATTTCGCACAAAAGATCGGAGGTTACACATTATGAAATACATTTTTAATATTTCTTTTATACTAAAATTACTTAGAAATGAAAAGAATATTACTCAAACAGAACTTGCCAATGCAACCAACATCGAAAGAAGCAAGATTTCTCGTATTGAAAACAATGATACAGAACCAAATATATATGAAATAAATACATTATGTGATTATTTTGGCGTTTCCGCGGATTATTTGTTAGGGCGTGTTGATTTAACTACAAGAAATAATATTATAGATAATTTAGCACAAATTTTTAATCTATCCTCTAAATCAAAATCTATAATAAAAAAATTTCCATATCATCATTATAATTATAGCGAGCTTAATAAATACATAGAAAATGGTGATTTAGAAAATTTAATTGATATTATAGAGCGTTTCTTTTACTTTGACGATATTGCACAAAGCGGATTAAAAGAACTTAACGAACTAAAGAAAAATGGTCCCGATCTAACCGAAGAGCAATACTATTATCTAATGTCTGTAAAAGATAAAATATACAGAAGCGTCCATATATCAGATTTGCTTTTAGACTTCATTCGCCATGATTTAATCTATTTAATAAAAGCTTTCCCGCATCAGGACTATAGTATAAACTATTCTAAAACAAATATCGATGTAATGGATGATAAACAATATACCGAACTGTTAACATCTATTATAAAAGAAAGAGTCAATGATATTTAGCTAAAAAACATTTTTTAAGCTATTGATTTGTTTTCATAGAATGAATAAAACTCAGGAAAGATCTTTTATCTCTCCTGAGTTTTATTCTATATTGAAACTGCTGGTATTTTGATTTCTTTTTAATGTAATAATTCTCGACTGATAGCACGAATGATAGTAAAATTGCTATCTGAAATTTCTTCAAATTGCTGTCATTGACAGCAATTTATCTTTTTTTATCTTAATTCAACTGAATTTTAAATTAACTCAACTTAAAACTCACAATTTTTTATTAAAACTAAGATATTCAGTTTTAATGCGGGTTTAGAGCATTATAACGCAATAAAAGGACGGTTAAAAAAACCGCCCTTTTGGTCGAGGTGACAGGACTTGAACCTGCGGCATCTTGGTCCCAAACCAAGCACTCTACCAAACTGAGTTACACCTCGGTATTTATTTTTCAGCTTACTCATTATATAGCATAGGAATTTAAAAGTCAACACTTTTATTTGCGCTCGAAATATGGTAAAATACATAAAGAAAGGCGGTGAGTTTGTGGCACAAATTGATTTAATTACGGGGTTTTTAGGTTCGGGAAAAACCACTTTTCTTAAACTCTACGTTAAGCACCTTCTAAGCAGAGGGCTTAAAATCGGGATAATCGAAAACGATTACGGCGCGGTTAATGTCGATATGATGCTTCTTTCCGAGCTTATGGAGCTCGGGTGCGAGGTTGAGACAATCGCGGGCGCGTGTGATTACGACTGTCACAAACGCCGTTTCAAAACCAAGCTTATCGCAATGGGTATGCAGAATTTCGACAGGGTGATTATCGAACCGTCGGGGATATTCGATGTTGATGAATTTTTCGACACCCTGCGCGAAGAACCGCTCGACCGCTGGTTTAAAATCGGAAACGTAATCGCCATAGCGGACGCAGCCGCCGTCAGCAATCTTTCGGAAGAATCAAGCTACATTCTCGCCAATCAGGCTGCGAACGCCGGAGCAATTATTCTAAGCAAAACCCAGCTTTCCGACGAAACTAAAATCAACGCAAAAATCGACGAGATTAACTCCGCCTTAAACAGCGTAAACTGCCGCCGTAAAATCAACGACATTGTTATCGCCAAAAACTGGGATGACTTTACCGAGGACGATTTCAATAAAATTTTAAACTGCGGTTATGAATTGAACGACTTTAAAAAATCTCATTTTAAGGGCGGGTATTCAAGCGTTTATTTTATGAACTCAAAAATTACCCGAAACAAAATCAAGTCGGTTTCAAAAAAACTTTTTAAGAACAAAGACTGCGGAAACATTTACAGGATAAAAGGCTTTTTAAAAGAAAACGCAAACTGGCTCGAACTCAACGCGACCGAAAAGCAATTTGAACTTAAGCCGATAAAAAACGGTCAGGACATTATAATCGTTATCGGCGAAAACTTAAACGAAAAGGAGATAAAAAAATTGTGGAACTCATAACAGAAAGATTAACAATAACAGATTTCACGCCCGATATGGCATACGATGTGCACGTAAACTCGCTCGACGAGGACAACCGAAGATTTGTACCCGACGAGGTTTTTGAAACCGTCGACGAAGCAAGAGAAACCGTAGAGTTTTTAATCTCGCGTTACGGCGGAAATGAAGGCCCTTTTGTACATCCGGTTCTGCTTAACGGCAAAACCAACATCGGCTACGTTCAGCTCGTTCCCATTGAGGGCGGCTGGGAAATCGGCTATCATATAGCGAAAAAATTCACGGGCAGCGGCTACGCAACCGAAGCGGTAAAAGCCTTTATCCCCTATATGCTCGACAAGATGAAACTCGACAGAATTATCGGAATCTGCCTTGCGGACAATTTCGCGTCAAAAAAAGTTATGGAAAAATGCGGATTCGAATTCGAGTTCGAGGGTATGGGCGATTATCAGGGCGAGAAAAAGAAAATCGCGAAATATATTTACATAAGATGAAACTGAATTATATTGATAAAGGAAACGAGTTCGACTTCGGACGCGTTTCCGGGGAATATTCCAAATTCAGGGATATTTACCCCGCAAGTATGTACGAAAAGCTGATTGACTTCGGAATCGGCAGAAAGAATCAGAAAATCCTCGACCTCGGCAGCGGTACGGCGGTATTGCCGATAAACTTAAGTCATACGGGAGCACAATTTACCGCGACCGATATTTCCGAAAACCAGATAGAGTTCGGAAAACATCTCGTAAAAGAAAAGAATATACCTAACATCAGCTACAAGGTCTGTCCCGCGGAAAATACGGGCTTCCCCGACAACAGTTTTGACGTTGTTACGGCGGTACAGTGCTTCCATTATTTTAACGCCGAAAAAGCGGCGGAAGAAATAAAAAGGATTCTTAAACCGAACGGAATATTCTGCAAAATTTTTATGGACTGGCTTCCGTTTGAGGACGAAAAGATTTTTGAGATGGAACAGCTTGTGCTGAAATACAATCCCGATTGGAACGGCGGCGGATTTAAGGAATTTAATTACAGCTTTCCGAGCTGGGCAAATAACAGGTTTAAGATTGACGCCGTTGAATCTTACGACGCAACGCTGACTTTTTCAAAGGAACAGTGGCTCGGAAGAATAATAAGCTGCCGCGGAATCGGCGCGAGCCTTTCGGAGAGTAAAATCAAGGAATTCGAGAACGAATACCGATGTATTTTAAGCAAGTACAACGAACCGCTCAGATTAAAGCATCAGATTCATATTGAGGTTTATAAAGCAGTTCACAGTAATCAGTAGTCAGTTCTCAGAAATTTAAACAGTTAAAAACGTCAGCGAATCGTTACCGAAAACGCTGACGTTTTTTATTGCTTAAAACTTATTACTTTTTACTTAAAACTTATTACAGCACCTTCGACAAAAAGTCCTTTAGTCTGGGGTTTTGGGGATTGTTAAAGAACTCGTCGGGGGTATTTTCTTCGGCGATTACGCCGTCGTCAATAAACACAACCTTGGTTCCGACTTCTCTGGCGAAGCCCATTTCGTGTGTAACTACCGCCATGGTCATTCCCTCTTTAGCGAGAGCTTTCATAACTTCCAGCACCTCGCCGACCATTTCGGGGTCGAGCGCCGAAGTGGGCTCGTCGAAAAGAAGAACGTCGGGATTCATAGCGAGCGCGCGTACAATCGCGACACGCTGTTTCTGGCCGCCCGAGAGCTGGTTTGGAAAATCATCCGCTCTGTCCGCAAGTCCTACGCGCTCCAAAAGTTTTAAAGCGTTAGCCTTAGCTTCTTCCCTGCTCTGGTTTAAAAGCTTAATCGGTCCTAAAACAAGGTTCTGCATAATCGACAGATGCGGGAAAAGATTAAACTGCTGGAACACCATTCCCATTTTACGGCGGTGCAGATTTATATCAACCTTGGGGTCGGTTATATCCGTACCCTCAAATAAAATTCTTCCGCCCGTAGGAACTTCAAGAAGGTTAAGACAGCGTAAAAATGTACTCTTGCCCGAACCCGAGGCTCCGATAATTACAATAACGTCGCCCTTACGAATCTCGGTGTCGATACCTTTTAATACACCAACGCCGTCAAAGCTTTTTTCAAGTCCTTCAACTTTAATAAGAACATCATCAGTGGTCACTGTTGCGAAGCCTCCTTTCTAATTTTCCGAGCAGGAATGTAAATATCAGAACTAAAACGAGGTAGATAACAGCTACCGTGATAAGCGGGAAAAACGCCTCGTAAGTACGCGAACGGATAAGGTTTCCTATATAGGTTAAATCCTGTACCGCTACATAACCCGCAACGGAAGTTTCCTTTAAAAGCACGATAAACTCGTTTCCGAGCGCGGGCAGTACGTTTTTTAACGCCTGCGGGAGAATTATTAACGCCATAGTTCTTTTGTAGTCAAAGCCGAGCGAACGGCTCGCCTCGAACTGGCCTTTGTCAATAGACATAATTCCCGAACGGATAATCTCGGCAACATACGCGCCGGAGTTTATTCCGAACGAGAGAATCGCCGCGAAGACGCCGTTTCTTGAGGAAGCGAAGATAATAAAATACATTATCATAAGCTGAACTACAACCGGAGTTCCTCTTATTATTGTAAGATATATATTACAGATTACGTTAAGAACCTTAATTATATAATCGGAAACACGTCCCGCTTTTCTGCCTTTTACGTTCATCTCGTAAGTAGAACGGATAATTGCAATCAGCGAACCTACGACAAGTCCGATAAGCAAAGCGAAAAACGTTATTAAAAGAGTTGTTCCGAGTCCCTCAACAAGCTGGAGCCAGCGGTCCTCAACTATAAAGGTGCTTATAAACTGCTCTTTTAAACTACTAAATAATTCTTGCATATTTATTCCCTTTAAAAAATGTCGGCTCAAAACCGGGTTTGAGCCGACCTAAAAAATAATACTTAATTATTCCTTGATATACTTGCTGTTGATTTTATCAATTGTACCGTCTTTTTTAAGCTCAGCTAAAGCTTTGTTGAAGTCTTTTGTTAAGTCGCTGTCCTTTTTAAGACAGATAGCGTATTCTTCCTCAGCAAAAGGATCGTCTAAAATCTTAGTACCCTTGTTCTTAGCTACAAAAGCCTTTGCGGGCTGGCCGTCGATTACTACAGCGTCAACCTTGCCCTGTGTAAGAGCTAATACCGCGTCGGGGCCTGTGTTAAAGCGCTCGATTTTTGCTTCCTTTAAATCGGAAACATAAACGTCGCCTGTAGTTCCGCGCTGTACACCGATTGTAGCTTTCTCTAAATCGTCAGCGTTCTTTACCTTGCTGTCTTTTTCGTTTACGATAATTACCTGGGTAGTTGTTGTGTAGCTGTCTGTAAAGTCAACGGATTTCTTTCTCTCGTCGGTAACTGTCATACCCGCCATACCGAAGTCAGCCTTACCGGAAGTAACGGCTGTGATAATAGCGTCGAAATCCATATCGTCAATAACGAGCTTATAGCCGAGCTTCTTACAGATTGCGTCAGCGATTTCAGCGTCGATACCGACAATTTTCTTACCCTTGTAATACTCATAAGGCTCGAATGCCGCGTTAGTAGCCATATGAAGCTCTTTAACCTCGGCTGTCTTTGAATCGGAAGAGCCGCCGCAAGCGGTGAGTCCGAGTACAAATGAACAAGCGAGAACCGCTACAAGTACAAGTGAAATAACTCTTTTCATTAATAAAAACCTCTTTCCTTTATTTATTATTAGGCTATTATATGCTAATACAAAGCGAGGATTTTTTCAAGAGTTTTTTGCAAATTTGTGTAAATTTTTATGAATATTTGTATATTTATACATTTGATGAATATTTTGCGTACATTTTAAGTAAAATTTATATTGTTAAATTCTGATTTTGGTGTTATAATTAATCGGAAACAAGATAAAAAGGAGATTGTATAAATGAAAGAACGTAAAATTGTTCCCATTACATTACTTACGGGTTATTTAGGCGCCGGCAAAACTACGCTTTTAAACCATGTGCTTAATAACCAGGAAGGCTACAAGGTAGCCGTAATCGTAAACGATATAGGCGAAGTTAATATCGACGCCGATTTAATTCAGAAGGGCGGTATCGTAAACGAAAAGGACGATAACCTTGTGCCTCTCCAGAACGGCTGTATCTGCTGTACTCTTAAAACCGACTTAATCGAGCAGATTTGCGACCTTATTAAGCAGAATAAATTTGACTATATTCTTATCGAGGCTTCGGGAATCTGCGAACCGATTCCGATTGCGCAGACAATCTCTATGCTGGACGGCTCCTACAACAACCCGAATATTCCAAAGCTTTGCTATCTTGACAACGTTGTATCTGTAGTTGACGCGGCGAGACTTTCCACCGAATTCGGATGCGGCGGAACTCTCCTTTCCGATAATATCGAGGAAGAAGATATAGAAAATCTTATTATTCAGCAGATTGAGTTCTGTAATACTATTATTATTAATAAAGTCGACCTCGTAAGCGACGAGGAACTCGTTAAGATAAGAAAGGTTATCCGCGCGATTCAGCCCGAAGCCAAGCTTATCGAAACAACTCACGGCGACGTAGCCGTAAGCGAAGTGCTCGACACAAAGTCGTTTGACTTTGAAAAAGTCGCCAACTCCCCCGCCTGGGTTCAGATTCTCAACGAAGAAAACGAAGAGGACGAAGAAGAACACGAACATCACGACCACGACGAGCACCATCACGACCACGACGAGCACCATCACGACCACGACGAGCACGAACACCATCACGAGGATGAGCACGATGAACACCATCACGGCCATCATCACCATCACCACCATCATCACCACGGCGAGGGCGAGGTTGAGGAATACGGAATAGGCACATATGTATATTACCGCCGTCAGCCGTTTGAAAGAGATAAAATTGAAAAATGGCTCCAGAGCTTCCCGAAAAACATCATCCGCGCAAAAGGTATTTTCTGGTTTAAAGAGGATAAGGACTGGGCGTATATGCTTGAGCAGGCGGGCAAGCAGGTTCAGGCGACCGACTACGCCGAGTGGATTGCCTCCGCTCCTATCGCGGTTCAGAAAAAGGCTCTTTCCGAAGATCCTCAGCTTCGAAAAGAATGGGACGAAAAATACGGCGACAGAATGATTAAACTCGTATTTATCGGCCAGAAACTCGATAAAGAAAAAATCGCGAAAGAACTTGACGAATGTCTTACGGATATTTAAAAAAACAATATTTATTCAATTCTTGGGGTACCTTTCGGTATCCCATTTTATTTTCCGGAACACTTGATTAGTCATTTTCTCTAAAAAAATATGATTAATTTTGTCATAAAGGTTGATTTTTTCTTCCGATTTGTGTAAAATGGATATTAAGAATGATTTAACGATTATCGGTTTTGTAAAATTTCGTGAAGAAACGAGGATTGAATTATGTCTAACAGATTATTTCAAGGAATTATTCACCAGATGAAAGACGCTATCGACAGAACTATCGGCGTTATCGACGAGACTTCTGTTGTAATAGCATGTTCCGATTTAGGAAAAATCGGCGAAGTTGATGAAAGCGTTAACAGCGAGGCTCTGCTTTCTCAGTCTCCTTTTGTAGCTAACGGATTTACTTATAAATCTTTCGGCAACAACGCAAGAGCCGAGTACGCTGTATTTGTTTCGGGAAATGACGATTATTCTCAGAAATACGCTCAGCTTTTGGCGGTTTCCTTAACTAATATCAAACAGTATTACGACGAAAAATACGACCGCTCAAACTTTATCAAAAACGTAATTATGGATAATATTCTCCCGGGCGATATTTATCTTAAAGCCCGTGAGCTTCACTTCAACTCCGACGTTATGAGAGTTTGCCTTCTTATCAGAATAACCTCTAAAACCGATGTTTCCTCTCTCGATATTATCCAGAATCTTTTCCCCGACAAGTCCAAAGACTTCGTTATTAATATTAACGAAACCGAAATCACTCTCGTAAAAGAGATTTCGGAAGCGGCGGATAGCAAAGACCTCGAAAAACTTGCTTCCTCGATTGTTGATACGCTTTCGTCCGAGTTCTACACCCATTCGGTTGTAGGTATCGGTACAGCGGTAACAGGTATTAAAGACCTCGCGCGTTCGTTTAAAGAAGCTCAGGTTGCTTTGGAAGTCGGAAAAGTTTTTGATACCGAAAAGAATATTATCAGTTACGATAACCTCGGTATCGCAAGACTAATCTACCAGCTTCCTACCACGCTTTGCGATATGTTCTTAAGAGAAGTATTTAAGAGAGGTTCGATTGAAACTCTTGACCAGGAAACTTTATTTACTATCCAGAAATTCTTCGAAAACAACTTAAACGTTTCCGAAACATCAAGAAAACTTTTCGTTCATCGCAACACTCTTGTATATCGTCTGGAAAAGATTAAAAAGCTTACAGGTCTTGACTTAAGAGAATTCGAGGACGCTATTGTATTTAAGGTAGCGCTTATGGTTAAGAAATACCTTACAGCTAATCCGACAAAGTATTAATGAAATATATTTAGCTAATGAGTGCTGTCGATTTTGACAGCACTTTGGCTTTTATAAATAACGGTGGTTATATGGAAAAAATTATTGAGTTTAACAATGTATCCAAGTTCTACGATTCACAAACTCACGCTTTGAACGATGTAAATATTTCTATAGAAAAAGGCGAGTTCGCGTTTATCGTAGGCGCTTCCGGAGCGGGAAAAAGCACATTTTTAAAGCTTATTATGCACGAAGAATCCCCCTCCGAGGGTACGATTGTTGTTAACGGAACAGAAGTAACTAATTTAAAAAGAAAAAAAATACCGTATCTTAGACGTAATATGGGAATAGTATTCCAGGATTTCCGTCTTATTGAAAAAATGACGGTTTACGATAATGTCGCTTTCGCGATGAGAGCTATCGGAGCTTCTCCCGCGGAGGTTAAAGAACGTGTGCCTTATATTTTAGGTTTAGTAGGATTATCTCATAAAATCAACAACCGTCCGAGCGAGCTTTCAGGCGGCGAACAGCAGCGCGTAAGCCTGGCGAGAGCGCTTGTAAACAACCCCGCCATTATAATCGCGGACGAGCCCACGGGTAATATCGACCCCGAGATGAGTTATGAGATTATTGAACTCCTCGCTAAAATCAACGAGGAATCCGGCACGACAATACTTGTAGTTACCCACGAGCACGAGCTTGTAAAACAGTTCAATAAGCGCGTTATCGAAATAGAAAAAGGACGCGTTATTAACGATACAAACAGCGCTTTCGCATTGTTCGAAGATATGGATTCAGCCTATAAGGACGAAAAAGATATAGAAGAAACGGATTCGGACGCGGAAGAAAACAGCGAAGAAAAGGAAGAAGTTTCCGAGTCCGAAGAGGAAATTCCCGAAGAAAAGGAAGAAGTTTTCGAACCCGAAAAAGAGGAAATCCCCGAAGCAGAGGAAAAAATTTCCGAACCCGAAAAAGAGGAAATCCCCGAAGAAAAGAAAGAAGTTTCCGAACCCGAAAAAGAGGAAATTCCCGAAGCAGAGGAAGAAGTTTTCGAACCCGAAGAAGAAGCCTCCAAAGCAGAGGAAAAAGTTTCCGAACCCGAAAAAGAGGAAATCCCCGAAGCAGAGGAAGAAATTTCAGAATTCGAAGAAGAAACTTCGGAAGAAAATAATGAAGAAAAAGAGCTTTCCGCCGAAGAAATATTAGCGTCGCTCTCACCAAGAAAAGATTCAAAAGTTGACGAAGCTTCCGTAGACGCGGTTTTAGCTGAGCTCAGAGGAATGGACGGTGATGAGTAATGCAGTTAAGCGGACTTAGTTATTTAATAAAAGAAGGCATTAAAAACGTTTGGGCAAACCGCATTATGAGTATCGCCTCCGTATGCGTATTAATCTCCTGCCTCGTTCTTACGGGCAGCGCGGTGCTTTTCTCGATGAACGTGAGTGATCTTGTAGAAACGGTAGGCGACAGCAACGAAACCACCGTATATTTAGAAGACGACCTCTCGAAAATCGAGGCGGTTTATTTAGGCAGAGATCTTCAGAAAATCAACAACATAAACAAAGTCGAGTATTACTCGAAAGAAGAGGCAATAAAAGAGTATAAAGAAAAATTGGGAAAAGAACTTTTTTCCGATTTGGAAGACGATAATCCGCTTCCCGACGCGTATAAGATTTCTATGGAAGACCTTTCGAAATATGACCGGACCGTCGAGAAGATTATGAAGCTAAAGGGCGTTGACTCGGTTTCAAACCGAAGCGATATTGCCCGCAAACTGACCGAGGTTAATAATCTTGTGCAGACCTTAAGCATCTGGGTTATTTTAGCTTTAGCGATTATTTCGCTGTTCATTATTTCAAATACAATACGCGCAACTATGTACAACCGAAGATTTGAAATAAGCATTATGAAATCCGTCGGAGCGACCAACGCGTTTGTACGTATTCCGTTTATTGTCGAGGGTATGGTTATCGGATTTATCGCTTCCGTAATCTCAACAATAGCGCTGATTTTCCTTTACAACGGCGTTGTGGAAATTGTATCCAACCTTGTACACTTTACAGCAATTCCGATTTTCAACGTAATATGGTATGTCGCATTGATATTCGTAGCGGCGGGTATTACAATCGGCGCTCTTTCGGGATTCATCTCCATCCGCAAATACCTCAAAAAAGAGGGTAATGAGATTTTAGGGTGGTAGCGTTGCGACCGCTGCCTGCGGCAGATTAAGGGAGCATAAGCGCTGCGCAAAATAAGGAGTGTCACGAGTCCGCCCTTAGGACGAGTGAGACGACTATATTTTGGGCTGGAAGCAGTTGCGACATACTACACACCAAATTACTAAAAGCGCTGCGCCAAATAAGGAGTATCACGAGTCCGCTCTTAGGACGAGTGAGACGACTATATTGGGGGCTGGAAGCTGCCCACTGACTACTAAAAGAAGGTATAACTATGTATAAAAAAATTATTTCGGCGATACTTGTAATCGGCATTTTGTGTTCGCCTGTACTTTTACCGAGTTTTTCCGCTGATAAAGAAACCAAACCCGCATCGGAAACATCCTCAAAAACCTCATCAAAAAAGTCGTCAAAGACTTCCTCTGAAAAATCCAAAAGCTACGACAAAAAAATCAGCGGTCTCGAAAAAAAGGAAAGCAAGTACGAACAGATCCTTAAAAAGACAAAAGCCGATATTCAGAACAAAGAACAGTACAGCGCGGCGCTTGTAAAACAGATTGAGGTTCTGGGTAAGGAAATTAAGGAATCACACGCTGAAATCGCCAAGCTCGAAGAAAAAATCGCAAAAAAACAAAGGGCGATTAACGCATCAAGAAACCAAATAAGAAACCAGTTTAATATTCTTAAAAAAAGAATCCGCGCTATTTATACCGCGGGGGATACTTCGTCGCTCGAGATTATCCTCGGTGCGAAAGATTTCGGCGATTTTGTAGATAAGCTTGAGCTTGTAAAAACTCTTTCGGATTACGACCAAAAACTTATTAAGAAAATCCAGGCTAAGCTCGATAAAATCTCGACCGAAAAAAAGGCGCTTACAAAAACCAAAAACAAGCGTATGAAATCCGAACGAATTCTTAACACAAAGCAGGGCAAGCTTTCGTCTACGCTTAAAGAAAACGAGAAGATTTTAGACAGCCTTTACAAGAAAGAAAGCAAATACCAGAGCGCAACATACACCCGGGGCGGAACAGGCTCGGGTTCGGGCTCGGCGGGCTCAATCCACGTAACGCGCTCGGGATTCGCGTGGCCTGTACCCGGTTACTACGCGGTAGTTTCTCCCTTCGGAGAAGACAGAGGCTATACGCATAAAGGTATTGATATTTCAGGCGCGGGAATTTTAGGCGCCGAGGTTGTCGCGGCTCACGACGGAACGGTAACCGCGTGCAACAACTCCTGTATTCATAACTGGGGCAAATCGGGCTCCTGCGGCTGCGGAGGCGGCTACGGAAACTACGTGCAGATCGACCACGCAAACGGAAAGCAAACCCTCTACGGCCACCTTTCGGACGCTATAGTTAAAACAGGCGACAAAGTAACCAAAGGCCAGAAAATCGGTTACGTAGGCTCTACAGGCTGGTCAACCGGCCCCCACCTGCATTATGAGTGCCGATACAACGGCTCGCACTACAACCCGATGCAGGAATACTAAAAATCTTTATATAAATATAAGCAATATAACCTATTCAGCAGAACGGAGATTGCTATGAAATTTTCAAAAAGAATTATAGGAGCAGCGCTTTGCGCGGCTTTGATAACAGGGCTCTTCCCTACCTCCGCTTTCAGCGTGTCGGCAAAAGAAAAAAGCTCGGTTATTTACGATTGCAACGGCGACAACGTGAGCGATGAAAGTGATATTGAACAGCTGACAGAGCTTAATAAAAAATATCACGCGCCTATTGTTCAGGATATGCTGTACGGAGCTCTCTCCTCTATAGATTACGATACCGCAAAAGCCGACAGTATTCCGCGGTATTTTCTTTCGAACATTAATCAGTGCACAACGCCGAGATTGCAGGAGCCTCTCGGTGATTGCTGGGCTCAGACGGCTGTAGGTATGCTTGAAAGCTCCGCTCTTAAAGCTAAAAGCCGCCTTAAAAATCCAAGCGGCGAAATAGACAGTAAAGCGTTCGAAGAGCCTGTACTGAGCGGACTCAAAAACACGGAATGTTATTCCCCTAAAGCCGCCGCGTGGTTTTTGGGCGAGGCGCTCAAAGCCGACGAGAACCCTTCGCAGGCGGGCGAGGGATATATTTATCCCGACAGCAGCAACGACCGTTTTACTATAGGCGGATTTAATTCGTACTGCGAAACGCTATTCAGCGCGTGGAGGGGTGTATTTACCGAAGAGCAGTATCCTCATATACCGAACGATTGGGACGGAACTATCAGCTATATTACAGAAACCAAGTCGTGGAACCTGCCTGAGAATTTAAGCGCGAAATCCTTCGATAAAGCTCCGAGACTTACCGACAGTATGTTTCTTCCGAATACTTCGGTTTTTGAGAATAACGCTAATCAGAACGAATGGAAAAGCTACGATAAAAAAGCGAGAAGCATTATAAAACAGGCTGTTCTGGATTACGGCGCCGTGAATACGAGCTATAACTCAGACGGCGATAATTTAAGCAGTACAATCTATAGTAATAAATCCTTTAACGGTACAGGCCACGCCGCGCTGATAGTCGGCTGGGACGATAATTTCTCCAAGGACAATTACGTCGGCAAAGGCAAAGCTGCTCCTCCCGAGGACGGCGCCTGGCTCGTTAAAAACACCTTCGGCAGTTATGACTATATGAATTCCCATTTCAAAAACTGGGATGTTGACCGTGAAGGCATAATGGGTATGACATACGCCGAAACGCAGGATTACTATAAAGAGAGAAACACATCTCTTGAGCAGATGAAAAAGCTGAATCCGAATATTCAGAACAAATACACGTATGAATGCGGTATCCGCGACAGCGAAGACCGCGGAACGGGATTCTTCTGGATTTATTACTGCGACCGCACCTTAGGAGCTCACTGCGTATACAATGTTGATATTGCCGATGACGGATATGATTACGACAACAACTACCAGTATGATTACGCGGTCAGCCACGACGACCTCAGACTTTCCCTCAGAACAGGCGATACGGGAACTCTCGTCAGCAATGTGTTTACAGCTAACGGCAACGAAAAGCTCAAGGCTTTTTCAACATATACAAACGCGACAGACTCTGTTGTAAAAACCGATATTTACCTCTTAGACGGCTCACAAAGCAATCCTACGGAAGGCGGGCTTGTATACTCATCTGAGGATAATGTTAAATTCGCGGGCTTCCACACAATTAAGCTCAGCAAAGAGATAGACCTTCCGAAAGGTCAGAAATTCGCGATTGTACAAAACATAAAATCATACGATAAGGGTAGCGACGCCGAGGTTTCTTACCTCAATCTTGAAACAACGGTTGACAGCGAAAAAATATCTGTAGGTCCCGCTTCGAACAAAGTCATTTGCAACGACGGAGAAACTTTCGTACGTCTTGACGGAAAATGGACGACTCCGAAGGAGCTTAACGAAAATCTCGAAATCGCTCAGATTTTCAACTTCGGAAACGCGAAAATCAAGGCGTTCACCGTAAATGAAGGAAGAGAACCCGCAACCGTTGAACCACCTGAAACCCAGCCCGCAGAAACCATTCCGAGAGAAACCGAGCAGATTGACTCAATTCCTTTTGTTACCAAACCAATAGCAACTGAACCGATAACAAACGAACCGATTACCCAGCCTGTAGTTACCGACCCGACTCAGCCGAGCGCTCCAAAACCTGCGCTTCCGAAAGTTACATCCAAAAAGGCTAACCCGATTAAGGTAACGGTTAAGAAAAAGACAGTTAAGCTTAAAAAACTTAAGAAGAAAGCTCAGAAGCTTAAAGCGATTACGGTTAAGAATAATCAGGGTAAGTTAACTTATAAGTTAGTAAAGAGCGGTATCACAAAGAAAATCCGCAAGCTTTGTAAGATTAATAAAAAAGGCATTATTACAATCAAGAAGTGGAAGAAAGCTAAGAAAGGCGCTTACAGGATTAAAGTAAAAATCACCGCGGCGGGTAACATAAACTACAACGCTAAGACCATAACCAAAACTGTTAAAGTTAAAATAAAATAACCACAAAAAGCTCAGGCGGTTTGCCTGAGCTTTTGCTATGATACATTATTTAAATTATACTGTTATTTAACCTTTACTTTTCCAACCTTGGACCAGCCTGAATAAACCTTTTTGCCGTTTATTTTTGTAAAGGCTCTTACTTTAACATAATAAGTCTTTTTTGATTTTAAGCTTTTAACGGTGAGCTTTTTACCTTTGAGCGTTTTTGATTTAGCTTTTTTAAAGCTCTTTTTAAGGCTGTATTTAAGCTGGTAGCCTTTCGCCTTGCTTACTTTTTTCCAGCTTGCGGTAAAACTGTTTTTACCCTTTTTTAGCTTTATTTTTCCGAAAGCTTTTTTCGGAACAACGGAAGATTTCTTAAATATCTTTCCGCAAACTGTGCATTTCTCTCCCGCAACCGAGCCCGCGTAGAAGCATGTAGCGCTTACGGTTTTTCCGAAAGACTGGTGCATATGGTCGAGCTTATCGAGGACAGTATCCTCTTTCTCAATAAATGTATCGCCGCTCTGGTCGAGGAAATCTTTTCCGCATCTTAAGCAATGCCAATGCTCACGGGTACCCTTGGATGTGCAGGTCGGATCTACGCCCGCGTGATAAACCATATCGTGCCCTAAAATATCAAGAAAATCAATTTTTGGTTCTCCGCATTCGCTGCATTCATAAACTATTTCTCCCGAGCTTGTACAGGTAGCGTCAGTCCTTGACTTCTCGACAAAGTTGTGGGTATGCTCTTCGGGTTCGCCCGAGTTGAGCTTTGAGTCAGCCGCGAAAGCGTTAAACACGAAACAGGACGCCAAAACCGCGGCGGCTAATAATACCGATAAAATCATTTTTGATTTTTTCATAATCATCACCTGAGCCTTTCCGTTGCGCAATTATTAAATTGCCCTCTTTTTTTATTATAACAATTAATCCTTAATATGTCTACAGTTATTTTACGGCTCCAAAGAATACAATTGTGTAACTATACTTGATAATATTATAATTGTGTATTAGAATTATAATAATGTGAATTGAAATCGAAATAATGAAAAACGGAATGATTTAATGGCTGATATTAATTCGTTATTTGAGCATTTTCCCGACTACGATGTTTTTACGGGTAAAACCAAAAAGACGGATACTCCCCCGCCTCAACGGAGCGATACACCGCCTCCTCAACGACAGGAAACTCCGCCCCGGCGGTATGAGAGTCCTCAGCGCCGGGAAAACGCAAATCCCGCTCCCGTACAGAACCTTACTTCGGACTACGGAGACGGGTTCGGAAAAGCTCAAAAACTTGTAACCGTAAAAAGAAAAACAGGCAACAACTTTTTGTCACTGATATATTTTCCCGCGCTTATTTTATGGCTGGAAATTGTGCTCAATTTAGCGTGCGAAACCCCTTTTAATCCGATAAACCTGCTTTATACCGTCGGATTCTCTTTTCCGATTGCAGCGCTTTTAACGCTTATCTGCACATTGGGACCTAATACTTTAAACCGTCTGCTTTGTAATGTGTTTACATTTTTACTTACGTTTTTCTATTTTCTACAGATAGTTTATTTTGATATATTTAAAAGCTTTTTTACTTTTTCGTCATTCAAAAGCTTTTCGCCCGGTCAATTTATTAACGCGTTATCCGACGTAAAATTTTATTTAATCGCGCTTATTGTTCCCTATGTATTCAACATGCTTTTCGGGCACAGGATTTTCGGATTCAGAAGATACAGAATATCAGCGAAAATAATTGTAATTCTCTTAGCCGTAATAATTCAGATTGCCGCGCTTTCAGCGGTTAATTTCGCGGACTCAGACAGCCGTAAAATCTACCGCAGTTCCTCCTTTAGAGAGGTCCGGGAGCGTTTCGGTCTGCTTACGATGGAAAGACTCGACATTTTCAGACCAAATTAAGGTTTTATGCATTGAAGTATTATAATTTTAATGGTACTATATAAGGGATGATTTAATGCAGAATTTTTTATATAAAATTCAGGAATTTATGCGCGGAAGATACGGGTTTGACGAACTCAACAAAACCCTGCTTGTGCTTTCGATTGTACTTAATATAATTACGCGATTCGTCTACAATTTCCCCGCGCATATTATAATTCAGGTGATTGCGCTTTCGCTTTTCGTATTATGCGTATTCCGAACGCTTTCGAGAAACTGTTATCAGCGCGAAAAGGAAAACAGCGTATTCAAACCCTTTTACGAAAAAGTCCGCGATTTCTTTAAAATCACCTATAAAAAATTCCGCGACGGACGCACTCACCGCTACTATAAATGCCCTAACTGCAAAGCTCAACTAAGGGTAAAAAATGTAAAAGGGGCCCATACTATCCGCTGTCCTAAATGCGGGTATCAATTCCAGAAAAAAATCAGATAAAGGTAGGTATAATAATGGATAAACTTTGGCTGGTTATACCGTGTTACAACGAGGAGGAAGTTCTTCCGGAAACTTCAAAACAGCTTTATAAAATTATGGCTGATATGATTATCAATAAAAAAATCGCTCCCGAAAGCAAAATCGCTTTCGTAAACGACGGAAGCAAGGATAATACATGGAAGCTTATTGAAAAATATCACGCTAATATCGATATGTTCGTGGGAATAAATCTTTCCCGCAACAAAGGCCACCAGAACGCGCTCTTAGCGGGACTTTCCGTCGCGAAAGAGTACGCGGATATGGTAATATCATTAGACGCGGATTTACAGGACGACATCAACGCTATACCTAAATTTGTAGATAAATATTACGAAGGCAACGATATTGTTTACGGCGTACGAAATAACCGCGATACCGATACCGGTTTCAAGCGGAATACAGCGCAGGGCTTTTACAGATTTATGAAAGCTCTCGGCGTAGATATCGTGAACAACCACGCCGACTACAGACTTATGAGCAAACGGGCTGTTGAAGGGCTTTTTGAGTTCGGCGAGGTCAACGTATTTTTAAGAGGAATTGTTCCCCAGATCGGCTACCCGAGCGCGGTTGTGGAATACAAACGCAACGAACGTTTAGCGGGCGAGTCAAAATATCCGCTTAAAAAAATGTTAGCGTTCGCTTTCGACGGAATAACCTCGTTCTCGGTTAAGCCGCTCAGGGTTTCGCTTGTGCTCGGAATAATCGCGTTTATAATCGCGGTAATAATTTTAATATACTGCATTGTGCAGTTCTTCCTCGGAAATACAGTCAGCGGCTGGGCAAGCCTCAGCGTATCGCTTTGGGGACTCGGCGGAATGCAGCTTCTTATGCTTGGAATTGTCGGCGAGTATATCGGCAAAATCTACCTTGAAAGCAAGCACAGACCGAAATTCATTATTCAGGAAATTCTTTATAAAGAGTTTTAATTTTAAAGGGATACTCGTTTGAGTATCCCTTCTTTAGTATTTATACGTTTGTTTTATGGTTAAAAGTCGGTACCATCTCGGCTAACTTTTCAACCACTTTTTCGCTTTCGTTCGAATCGGCTAATTTTTCGATTTCGTCAAGCTGGGTAAGAAGTTTTTCGGGATCGATTTCAATCTGGTTTCCGATAAAGATCTTTTTATTGGAAGTATTTCTCAAACCTTCCTCGTCCATTAAAAGTTCTTCGTAGAGCTTTTCTCCCGGACGAAGTCCCGTGAATTTAATCTCGACATCCTCGTAAGGAACTTTTCCGTACATACGGATAAGATTTTCCGCAAGGGTTACAATCTTAACGGGTTCGCCCATATCAAGCACGAAAATCTCTCCGCCGGACGCCATTGAACCCGCCTCAAGCACCAGCGAAACCGCTTCGGGAATCGTCATAAAATACCTGATTATATCGGGGTGTGTAACAGTTACGGGGTTTCCGCTTTCAATCTGGCGCCGGAACAGCGGAATTACGGAGCCGTTGGAACCTAAAACATTTCCGAAACGGGTTGTTACAAACTCGGTATGGGAGCTGAACTGCGCTTTGTACTGAATAATCATCTCGCAAACACGCTTTGTACATCCCATAACATTTGTGGGGTTAACCGCCTTATCGGTGGAAATCATAACAAACTTATCGGCTTTATAAAGCTCGGATAAAGTCGCTACGTTGAATGTGCCGAAAATATTATTTTTAACCGCTTCTTCGGGAACATCCTCCATAAGCGGAACGTGCTTATGCGCAGCGGCGTGGAAAACAATATTCGGGCGGTACTGCTTAAATATTTTTTCCATCTTTTCGTAGTCGCGGATAGAAGCGATAAGGGTTACAATATTTACCGAATCGCCGTATTCCATAAGAAGTTCCTGCTGAACCTCATAGGCGTTGTTCTCGTAAATATCAACGATAATAACCTGTTTAGCTTTATATTTCGCAATCTGGCGTACAAGCTCGGAACCGATTGAACCGCCTCCGCCGGTTACCAGACAAACCTTACCGCCGATAAATTCTTTAATATTCTGCTTATCGAATTTAATCGGCTCTCTTCCGAGCAAGTCCTCGATTTTAATATCCTTCGCCTGGGAAATAAGCTCGGTATGGTCTTCGTCAAAAATAAGATTTCCCAAAAACGGGATTACTTTTATTTTACACTTTGTTTTAGAGCATATCTCAAGTATGCGCTTTCTGTCCTTCTCAGAGCAGGAAGGTATCGCGAAAATAATCTGTTCAACATTCGCCGACGAAACAATTTTCGGAATATCGTTAGTATTTCCGAGTACTCTGATTCCTTTAACTTTAGAGTTGCTTTTTCCGCGGTCATCATCAACCAGACCGACAACTTCATACTTTTCGGAAATATTATCCTCGTCATATTTCGCGGAAGAAAGTTCGTCTATGATCATCTGAGCGGCTTGTCCCGCGCCGATGATAAGCGTGCGCACTTTGTTTTTGCTTATATTGGAGCCCGCTTTATAAACCGACATAAAGGTTTTCTTAAACACTGCCCTGAACAGCACGGCTCCCGAAGTTGAAATTATAAAGTTTGAGAGGAACACAAGCTTCGAGGGGTTTTTATTAAGCAGCATTAAAACCAGAATTGATAAAAACTGCCCCGCAAACATTCCTATAGCGCAGTACAGATAATCTTTATACCCTATACTCTTCCAGGTCCGGGAGTAGGAACCGATAGCGTAGAGTATTAAAATGCAGAACAGCGAATCAAGCAGAATAATATACAGAATCTGTTTATAGCTTACTACGTAATTCGGAATCACACGGCTCATAATATAATTTGTTATAAGCATACTTATCGCTATAAAAAATACATCTACAAGCGCTAAAAAGATTTTATGAATCGTAATCTTTTTCATACTCTTCCACCTCCCTTTTCACATACCTATGTATCTTATATATCTATATAATTATAAGTAAAAACAGTAAATATGTCAATATAACGTCATTACATTTTACGTTTTGCAACAAAGGCAGGGGTAAAATTTGGTTAATTTGCTTTTCAGCTTCACTAAAACATAAAAAAACAATAAAAATACCCTCTAATAAATAGTATCTTTAACAAATTTGACTATAGATTATATAATAAAAATGATGTAAAATAAATTTAAATGGAATAATATGAAACGAGGTGGTTAATATGCTGAATATTTATACAACTAAAAAAGGTATTCTTAACGAGGTAAGCGAACTTCAACCCGACGTATGGATTAAACTTACGGCTCCCGACGCCGAAGAGAACCAGCAGATTGTCGACCACTACGGAATAGATTTCGGCGACCTTGTAGCCGCGCTTGACGACGAGGAGAGCTCGCGTATCGAGGTTGAGGATAACTATACCCTTATTCTTGTCGATATTCCGATTACGGAAATACGCAACGACCAGCCTTATTACACAACAATTCCGCTCGGAATTATCGTAACTTCCGACGCTGTAATAACGGTCTGCCGCGAGGAAGTGGATATTTTCGAAAAAAATCTCCGCTTTAAAATGCGTAATTTCAGCACCAGAAAACGTATGCGGTTTGTATACCATATTCTTTACAGCATCTCGCGTCTTTATCTTTACGACCTTAGAAACATAGACAAAGCGCGTACCGAAATTGAGGAACGCGCGGGTAAAGAAACGAAGGATGACGATATTATCTCGCTGCATGAATTAGAGGCTTCTCTCGTATATTTCGCAACATCGCTCAGAGCTAATAACATGGTAATTACTCGTCTTCAGCGAATAAACGAGTTCCCCGAGGACGAAGAGCTGATTGAGGATACAATAATCGAGAACAATCAGGCGATTGAGATGGCTACCATTTACCGAAACATTATCGACTCTACAAGAGAGCTTATTTCGGCGGTTATGAACAACAGCCTTAACAACGTGATGAAATACCTTACTTCAATTACTTTGGTTATGGCTATACCGACGGTTATCTCGGGAATTTACGGAATGAACCTTAAATGGCTTCCGTTCGCGGGAACCGTTCACGGATTCAGCATAGTCTGCTTAGCTACGGTTATTATCTGTATTGTAACTATGTTTATTCTTAAACGTAAGAATATGCTCTAAAATACGTTTAAAAACTAAAATCATCCTAAAGTGTTTGTGATTTTCACAAACACTTTTTGTTTTTGTATTGAACTTTTCAGATTTTCAAAGTATAATGAAAATGGATATTTAGAAGTTCATTCCGGTTAAAGAAAGGATGATTAACATGAAATACAAATTATCAAAAAAACTTCTTTGTATGTTTATAGCAATTCTTTTGGTTGCCTGTACCGCCGTATCGGCTTACGCGGATGATAACGAAAGTTTAATCAACCCCGACGCGTACCCGAAATTCGCGGACAAAAACTACGGCGCGCTGTACGCTCACGCAACATTGGGAGGCAGCAGCGCTCAGGCGTGGCAAAGATGGGACAACTCCTACAGCGGAATCAACGCGGAAATGGGAGTAAGATACTTTTTCCTGCCGAATACCGCCGACGATTCAAAGGTTGAGATTTACAACAACTATCCCGACGAAGCGGTTGTAAACGGAGTTGCTATTCCCTCTTACACAAGCGCTTTTGTAAACTATACCAACGGTAAAAGTATTAACGTAACCGTCGCTTCTAAAAGCTATTCTCTAAAAATTTTCAAAAGCGACAGCGAAGCCTCGGTTTATGTTAACGATACCAAAAACTCCTATACCGACGCAAACGGCGAAATTCAGAATACCGACCTCTACTCTTTCCTTATTCAGAACAAGGAAAACTCCGCAGCGGGAAGCGACTGCGCGATTGCGGGCGGAGACAGCGTTCTGGATACTACCCTTAAAAAAATTAAAGGCAGAGGAAATACAAACTGGCGCGATACCGACAAAAAACCTTTTAACCTTAACTTCAGCAGTATGACCACTATAGGCCATACCTCAAGCAAAAAGTTCTCGTTCGTTTCGAACGCAAAAGACTCAACTCTTATCAGAAACTCAATTATGTATGACCTTGCGAATGAAGTCGGCTCGCCTTACGCTCCCGACCAGAGCTTTATCGACTTTTTCGTTAACGGAGTATACAGGGGTTCCTACATTGCGTGCCAGAAAATTGAACTCGGAAAAAATTCCGTTGTTTCTCTTAAAGACGAGTCGGATAAAAAAGATACGGGTTTCAACTTCCTCGTTGAGGTCGACGTATGGAATTACGCTAATGATGTCTGGTTTTTAACCGACAAGGGTTATCACGTTGTTCTTAAAACTCCCGATTTAGACGGATATGACGAGACCGACGAGAGTATGAGCACCCAGTACAACTACATTAAAAATAAGTACCAGGAATTTGAAAACGCTCTTTACGGCGGAACTTTAGCGGACTTGGAGAAAATCTGCGACCTCGACAGTCTTGCGACTCAGTATTTGCTTCAGGACTTCGGTAAAAACTGTGACGGCGGCTACACCAGCACATATTTCACCTATAACGCCGAGGAAGATAAATTCTACGCCGCGCCCATCTGGGACTGCGACTCCGACCTCGGCGCGGTTGACTGTATACGCGACGGATGCACCGAGTCCACTTGTAACATTAAAGGCTGGGTTACAAGAAAAGCGACCTATACCTACAACAAAAGAATAACTACCGTAAATCCGCTTGGACAGGCGTTCAACCTTAAAGGAACCGCTTCCGACGGCAAAAACTTCGAACAGCTCTGCGCGCAAATCTGGAAAGACAGATTTGTTCCGAAAATTAACGTGCTGCTCGGAACATCAGCTTCCGAAGGAAAGCTTAAAAGTATCGGTGAATACGCTTCGGCAATTTCGAAGGCAAGCTATAACAACTATGTTATGTGGGATTTTATGTGGGTATGTTCACGCTACAGATCAGGCCTTAATAAAAACTACACAAGCGATTACAGCGGCGAGTTAAGCTATCTTAAAGACTGGACGCAAGCGAGAGCTGACTGGATGACTTCACAGCTTATTAAAGAATCACCGACCGATTCTCCCAATCCGACAGATTCCGGCGAAGACGGCAAGTCATATTATTTAACCGGAACAGGCTTCGGCGGCTGGGGCGTTACCGCGGCGGAAAACAAGCTTTACAAAACAGCGGACGGCTCTTACACAATTATCAAAACTTTTGAAGCAGGCACAAATTATTCGTTCAAGGTAATTGACGAAAGCGGAAATTACTACGAAGCCGACTTTGAAAACTCCGAGTTTATCTCCCCCGCCGGCAACCATTCCAACGCGGGATTCAAACCCGACAGCGATACAACAGCGGTTATCACTTTTAAAAACAATACATTTACAGTAGCCCGTTATGAAGAACAGGATAGCCCGGACGACAACTACACCGTTTTCTTTAAAAATACACGCAACTGGGAACAGGTTAATTTCTACGTATGGACGAGCAAAACCCCGAAAGCGACATGGCCCGGAGAGCCCGCTCAGTACATCGGAAAAACCGCCGACGGCACGGATATTTACAAAGCTGTTTTCGATAAAAGCTACGCGAATATAATTTTTAACGACGGCATCAACTACGCCCAGACCGACGATATAGCCGTAAGCGAAAACAACCTTCTGTACCATACAACCGAATTAGCTACTGACTACGGAACGAAAATTGTTTACTCGTTCGAGTCCGAAAGCTACTCTGACAATTCAGTTATCGGCGACGCGAACTGCGACGGAAAAATTAATATTTCCGATACAACCTATATTCAGAAATATCTTATCCAAACCGCGCAAATGAACGATAAGCAAAAAATTTACGCCGATACAAACTTCGACCGGAAGATTTCTATCCGCGACGCTACATTAATTCAGATGTACGCGGCAAAGATAATTAACAGCTTCAGCTGAGATTTCGGCAAAAAATATGGCCTGCTCAAATTGAGCAGGTCATTTTTATATCTGAATATTTAAATCTCGACAATTACAAAGCTCTGGGGGCTTAAAGCCATTTTCTCCCACGACTGAACATAATCGCCTATCTTATAAACCTCGGATTTTATTTCGTAATCAAATCTTACGTCCACAAGTCTGTCGAGCGGATTTACGAAGACAACAAAATTACCGCGTTTATATACAAACGGGAAGCTGTTTTCTTCGGCGTAGAGCACCTCGAAATCTCCGTCCGCGGAAAACTCTTTATTCTTCTTTCTGAGTTTGATTATATCCTTTACAACCTTATAAATACTTCCCTTTTTACGGCGCTGATTTTCAACGGTCGGCGCTTTTTCGTCGCTGTCAACGGGAATATAGGTAGTATCGCTTTTTGAGAATCCGAAGTTTTTATTCTTATTCCATTGCATCGGAGAACGCGAGCCTGTGCGGCTGTAACCGCCCTCAACGCTTGTTAAGTCTTTAAGATAACGCATTCCTATTTCGTCGCCGTAGTACAGGAAAGGCACTCCGGGTAATGTAAAAATAGTAGCGTAAGCGATTTTAATCGCGTCCTCGTCGAGGTAGGCTGTCATTCGCGGAGTATCGTGGTTACAAGTAATCAGGCTTATAAATCCGTTTTCTTTAGTCTCGTTATAAGCGGGAAGATACTCGTCAATAAAAGTCCTTATATTACCCTCGCCGTTTTTATTAAAGAAAGCCTTATCTCCCCAGCTTCCGCCTCTGAACAAAGCGTTGTAGCCGTTTCCTATATGGTCAAGGTAGAAGTCGCAATGGAAACCGCCTTTATTTATCGCCGCGGGAGGGTTGCACCACTCAGCTACAAGCGCAGCCTCGGGGTATTCGGAATCGAGCATTTTTCTTATTTCCGCCCAGATAGCCGCGGTAGCTTCCTTTGTTTCGTCATTCTTAACGAGAGAATCCGCCATATCAACCCTGAATCCATCGGCGCCCTGGTCAAGCCAGAATTTCATAATATCTTTTAGCGCGTTAACGGTTGCCAGGCAGTCGGGATGGTCAACGGGAAGCTGCCACTTCGAATCGGTAATTTCGGCAAAGCCGTAGTTAAGGGCGGGCTGGCTGCTGAAATAATTTACCATATAGTTTCCGTCGCGCTCGCAAAGTCCGCACATCATACGATACTCGGGCGGAGCGTTCCAGACGCAGTCCGTAAAAATATAACGGTTGGAGAATTTATTTTTTTTCGCCTGTTTAGCCTGCTTGAACCAAGGGTGGGTATCGCTTGTATGGCCGGGAACAAGGTCCATTATAATACGCATTTTCTTTTTATGCACAACCTGGATAAGTTCCGCCATATCCTCGTTGGTTCCGTAACGCGGGGCGATTTTTTTATAGTTTCTTACGTCGTAACCTGCGTCCTTAAACGGAGAATCGTAAACAGGATTCAGCCATATAGCGTTGCAGCCGAGCTGTTTTACATAGTCGATTTTTTCGATAATACCCCTTATATCACCTATTCCGTCACCGTTTGAGTCATAAAAACTCTGCGGATATATTTCGTAAAAAATCGCGTCTTTTAACCATTTAGGCATAAAATCATCTCCTGTTTTTATATTTCTGTAAAAGCGCGGGCTTTCTTTTTTTATTCTAACACAAAAAAGTAATTATGTGCAATAGAAAAAAACCAAAAAAGCTTATTTATTTCAGGAAAAATTTAGTTTCCAGTAATAATCACTTGCAAAACGAGCCCGCCTCACATATTATGTAAACAGGTGATACTGATGACGATTGAACAGATTGACTCCGGCAAGGTTATGATAATTTTAGGCTGCGACGATATGAAAGACTTTTCGCTTGAATACGACACCCTCGGCTTTTCCGACCCCCACTCGAGGCGGATACTCAGCAGACTTCTGAAATTAGCCTGCACAAAAACAGGCCTCAGCGTAAACAACAAGCGGATGTTTGTTGAGGCGCTTCCGCACAAAAGCGGATGTCTTATTCTTCTAACCCTTACCGAAAAGCACAGCCGTAAAGTTTATAAAATAAAAAAGAGCGATAAAAGCTGCGTCTGTATTTTTTATGATGTTGAAGCTTTGATACAGGCAAGCGTCGCGATTAAAAAATTCCCCGCTGCTAACGGAACAATTTATTTTTGCGATGGGAAATATTACCTTATTATAGAAACTCTTCCGTTATCACTTAATCTTATGTCGGCTTTAGGGGAGTTTTCCGACGCCTACGTTTGCTCGAAACCAGCCTGCGCGAGGATTGCCGAGAACGGCAAAGATTTAGGAAACATAAAAATATTAGGAAAGTATTTTAATTAACAATTAGCAATTAACAGTTTCGGTCGGGCGGACAGAATGGTAAATGAGCTTACCTTTTGTCACCCGACCGAATTTTTGCTATGTAAGCTCAACTCGCAAATTAATATGGTCGGGAAAATAACTTTGATAATCTATCAAGCTATCTTCTCGACCATAACTGTTAATTATTAATTGTTAATTTGTAATTTACTTATCTTCTTTTTTCTTTCTGCCTAACATAATGTTGGTTAAGATACCGAGGATAAGCGCGCAGGCAACTTCCGTAACCGTAACGTTACCGAAGTTAACAACCATTCCGCCGACACCTGCGATAAGAATAACCGAAGCGGTAAAGAGGTTTCGGTTATCGTCAAGGTCAACTTTCTGGAGCATTTTAAGACCTGATACCGCGATAAATCCGTAAAGCGCGATACATACGCCGCCCATTACGCAAGCGGGGATTGTTGAAAGAAAAGCTACGAAAGGAGCAATAAAGGAAATAACAATAGCCTCAATCGCTGTGCAGATAATAGTCGCTACGGAAGCGTTCTTTGTAATAGCTACACATCCTACAGACTCGCCGTATGTTGTATTGGGACATCCGCCGAATAAAGCGCCTACCATTGAACCTACACCGTCACCGAGGAGAGTTCTCGAAAGGCCGGGATCCTCAAGCAAGTCTTTCTCAATAATTGAAGAAAGGTTTTTATGGTCGGCAATATGCTCGGCAAAAACAACGAACGCTACGGGAACAAACGCAACCGCGATTGTTCCGATATAAGCGGGCGAAAGCGAGCCGAAAGCTCCGAACGCCTTTAAGAATGTAAAATCAGGTAAAGCTACGAAGCTGTTGATTGTGATATTTTCAAATAACTTTGTAAGCGCGGAATAGTCGATAACTTTAATGCTGTCGTGACCTGTAAGGGTTCCGATTACGTACAGCAGCGAAGCTGTAGCGTAGCCCGCTAAAATACCGATAATAAACGGAATAAGCCTTCCCATTTTCTTACCGTAAACGGAGCAGAGCATTGTTACCGCTAATGTAACAAGACCGCAGAGAATAGAAGCGTACTGAGTTAAAGGCGAAGAAGCCGCCGCGAATTTGTCGGCTGTAGCGCCGAGATCGCCGATAGCGTTGCCCGCTAAAGAAAGTCCGATAATAGCAACTGTAGGTCCGATTACAACGGCGGGCATAATTTTGCTTATCCACTTAACGCCTACCGCTTTTACGATAATCGCGATCACTACATATACAAGACCTGCGAAAACCGCGCCGATAATAAGTCCTAAAAATCCGAGTCCCACGGCAACACCGCCGCCGAACGCCGCGGCCATCGAGCCTAAGAACGCGAAAGAAGAACCTAAGAATACAGGGCTTTTAGCTTTTGTAAAAGCAACGTAAACCAAAGTTCCTACACCCGCTCCGAATAAAGCGGCTGATGTGCTCATTCCGTGGCCGACAATCATCGGTACCGCAATTGTAGCAGCCATAATTGCGAGCAGCTGTTGGAAAGCGAACACAATAAGCTGCGAGAATTTCGGCTTATCATTTACGTCGAAAATCATTTTCATAATCTTTTCCTCCTTAAAATAATGTAATTTTAAACGTACCAAGTAGACATTATATCGGATAATTTCCTATATTACAACAGTTTTCGGGCAATTTAACCTTATTTCGGCTTTTTTAACGGCTGTTGGTTGACTTTTGTCCCCATTTTTTGTAATATATAAACTATAAGTTTGAAAGGACGTGCAAACAAAATGGATATAAAGAATATGGAAAAAGTTCATATTATGACTCACCCGCTTATTAAGCACAAAATAACAATGCTTCGTATGGATACTACAGTTACAAACGACTTCAGAAGCTTGGTTGAAGAAATTACTATTCTTATGGGATACGAAGCTTTAAGCGATTTAAAAACTACGGAAATGGAAATAAAGACTCCTATCGAGGACACCGTTCAGCCTGTTATCGACGGTAAAAAGCTCGCGATTGTTCCTATCTTACGCGCGGGACTCGGAATGGTTAACGGTATGATGGAGCTTGTTCCTCTCGCGAAAATCGGCCACATCGGTATGTACCGCGACGAAGAAACTCACGTGCCGCACGCTTATTACTGCAAGCTTCCCCCGATGATTGACAGGAGACTTATCGTTGTAGTTGACCCGATGGTCGCAACAGGAGGTTCGCTTATCGACGCTGTTGCAAAGATAAAAGAGCTCGGCGGTAAGGATATTAAGTGTATGTGCATTATCGCGGCTCCCGAGGGAGTTGAGGCGTTTACAAAAGCGCATCCCGACGTTGAACTTTACGTCGGATGTCTGGACCGCTGTCTTAACGAAAACGCTTACATCTGCCCCGGTCTCGGCGACGCGGGCGACAGAATTTTCGGTACAAAATAGCACGGAGCCCGTGCAGCCGATTCCGCCTTTGGAAACTTTTTTATAAAACCTAAGTTCATCAACGGCGGAGTTTTACGGGTATATGTTTTTCTGAAAAAAGTACGGAGCCCGTACAGCCAAATCCGCCTATGGAAAAGTTTTACTTATATTCACAATTTCATAAACGGCGGGTTTTACGTGGCGTCGGGTTTTGCGCACAAATATTACGGAGCCCGTACAGCCAAAACAAATCTTAACAATAGTATTATTAATCGGTTGTACTTTGTACAGCCGATTTTTTCTTATAAATTCTTATTTAACACAAAAAGGGCAATACAGCTTTCAAATATCCAAAATGAATTTCGATGTAACACTTGACTTTACAACGAGTCGGCGTTATACTACATTCGGAGATGATTATATGCAGATTTCAAGCCGATTCACCATAGCAATACATATTTTCAGTTGTATAAATACCTTTGAGGGCGAATACAAAATCACCAGCTATTTTCTCGCGTCGAGTATTCAGGTCAACCCCGTCATTATCCGCAAACTGCTTGGTCAGCTCAAAGAAGCCGGATTGATCGAAGTTAAGCGAGGATCGGGCGGCGCAAGCCTTGCCAAAGCTCCCTCGGAGATTAATCTACTCGATGTGTTCAACGCGGTAGAGAGTCTTGACGACGGAAAGTTGTTCCACTTTCACGAGAATCCAAACCCCGATTGTCCTGTCGGCAGGAGCGTTCACCCTGTTTTAGACGGTCGATTGGAACAGATACAGCGCGCTATGGAAAAGGAAATGCAGAGCATTTCGCTTGAAGATATTTTTAAAGATACAAATAAATATTTAGAACAGAACTCGCACTCTTAAAAGGGTGCGAAAAATTTTTTAATAATTTTTGTTGTAACTGTTGACATTACAACAAAACTGTGCTATATTATAGTTGTAACAAGAAAGGTTACAACAAAGCCAAAACAATTTACGGAGGTAAACAAAATGAAATTAGCAGTAATAGCGGCAAACGGCAGAACAGCAAACAAGGTAATCGACGAGGCAATTAAAAGAGGCTTTGACATAACCGCGTTCGGCAGAGGCGAGAACAACACAAACGCTCAGACTTATGTGCAGAAGGATCTGTTTGATCTTACCACGGAGGACGTTAAGGGCTTCGACGCGGTGGTTGACGCTTTCGGCGCGTGGACGGACGAAACCTATCCGCTTCACACAACCTCTCTTATGCACCTTTGCGACATTCTTTCAGGCACAGACACAAGGCTTTTAGTAGTAGGCGGCGCGGGCAGCCTCTACGTAAACCCTGAACACACGATGCAGGTATCCGATACTCCCGACTTCCCCGACGCCTTCAAGCCCCTCGCGGCGGCAATGGCGGCGGCTCTCGAAAAGCTCAGAGAGCGTAATGATGTTAAATGGACTTACATATCCCCCGCCGGCGATTATCAGGCTGACGGCAAGCGCACGGGAAAATATATCCTTGCGGGAGAAGAACTCACCCTCAACGAGAGAGGCGAGAGCATTATCTCTTACGCCGATTACGCAATCGCTATGGTCGACGAGATTGAAAAGGGCGGACATATTCAGCAGAGAATCAGCGTCGTAAGAAAATAATTCCGATACAATCATTGACTGTGTTTTGCCCTGCCTATATAATGATGGCAGGGCACTTTTTTTGAAAGCGGGCGATAATAATGACACAGACAGAAAGACGATTATATTTAATCAATCATTTGCTCTCTGAGCGCGGCGAGCAGATAAAAATACCAACCGACGAATATAATCAAAAGCGGTTGCTCCGCTCATTGTTCAATATCCGTATGCCGAGAGAAACAAGCGAGAAGTTTCTGCGCATTCAAGACGAATATTTACAGGAAGAAATCAAGCAAAAAGGAATTACCGATATAAAAGATCTACCGCCTGTTCAGGATGGCGTTTATCTTTGGCAGGGCGATATTACGACGCTGAAATGCGGCGCGATTGTCAACGCTGCCAACTCACAAATGCTCGGCTGTTTTCAGCCCTGTCACGGCTGTATCGACAACGCCGTTCATACCTTTTCGGGTATTCAGCTTCGCGACGCTTGCGGCAAAATTATGCGTAAACAAGGTTTTGACGAGCCGACAGGTCAGGCGAAAATCACGCCTGCCTATAATCTGCCGTGCCAATATATCATCCACACAGTAGGACCAATTGTACAAGGATACTTAACCGAAGAAGATTGTAAGCTTCTGAAAAGCTGTTACCTTTCCTGCCTGAAGCTTGCCGACGAAAACGGCGTGGATAATATCGCTTTCTGCTGTATCAGTACGGGCGTGTTCGGTTTCCCGCAAAAAGAAGCGGCTAAAATTGCCGTTGATACCGTAAAAGAATATCAAAAGAATCACAATTTAGGGGTGATATTCAATGTTTTCAAAGATAACGATTACGACATCTACCGAGAATTACTCTCAGCAGATTGAGAAAATAAAAGAAAGTATTAAACGCTCCGACGCTGTTATAATCGGCGCGGGAGCGGGGCTGTCTACATCTGCGGGATTAACCTATTCGGGAGAGCGTTTTTACAAATATTTCCGCGACTTTGCCGAAAAGTACGGCATAACCGATATGTATTCAGGCGGTTTCTATCCTTTTCCCTCGCAGGAAATGTTCTGGGCGTGGTGGAGCAGACATATCTATTATAACCGTTATATTGACGCGCCTGAACCGGTATACGACAACCTGCTGAAGATAGTTAAGAATAAGAACTACTTCGTCCTTACTACGAATGTGGATCATCAATTCCAAAAAGCAGGCTTTGATAAGAAAAGGCTGTTTTACACACAGGGTGATTACGGACTGTTCCAATGTTCAATTCCCTGCCACAATAAGACCTACGACAATAAAGATGTTATTATAAAAATGGTTAGCGAACAGAAAAACATGCAGGTACCGAGCGAACTTATTCCGCATTGTCCTGTTTGCGGCAAAGAAATGACAACAAACCTCAGAGCGGATAACAGATTTGTCGAAGACGAGGGCTGGCACAAAGCCGCTCAGCGCTATAACGCCTTTATCGAGGAAAACAAAGATAAGAATATAGTGTATCTGGAATTAGGCGTTGGAGCAAATACACCTGTTATTATCAAGTATCCGTTTTGGCAACTTACGGCACAAAATAAAAACGCCGTTTATATTTGTATTAATCTCGGCGAATGCTACTGTCCTGATGAAATAGAAGAACAGGCAATCTGTATAAATGCCGATATAGGTAAAGTGATGAATGATTTAAACTAAAAGAATCCTGTTATTATTCAAGTTAAGCCGCCTGCGTAGTGCAGGCGGTTTTTATTATAAACATTACAATTTCGTTACATTTAGCATTTTTGTCAAAATAATTCTTTTATGTCATTGAATTCTGTTGATTTTATTCTATAATTTGAAATGTATTTTAATCGATGTTCGTATCGGTTAAGCGAAAAATCTTATAGGGGGTAATTTCTCTTGGAAAAACTGTTCAAATTAAAAGAACACGGTACAAACGTAAGAACAGAGATTATAGCCGGTATCACCACATTCCTTACAATGGCTTATATCATCTTTCTTAACCCGACAGTTATCGGCGACAGCAATATAGCTTTTAAACAGGCTATTGAAGCCGGAGCGTACAAACACGACCCGATGTCGAGCGGCGCGGTATTTACAGCTACATGTATTGCCGCTGCGATAGGCACCTGGCTCATCGGCTGGCTTTCCAACTATCCTATGGCTCAGGCTCCCGGTCTCGGTCTTAACGCGGTATTCGCTTATACTCTGTGCTTAGGATTCGGACTTTCTCCTGCAGCAGCTTTAGGCGCTGTATTTATCGCGGGTGTATTCTTTATTCTTCTTACAGTTACAGGCGCCCGTACCGCTATAGTAAAAGCAATTCCGTTAAGCCTGAAAAAGGCAATTACCGCAGGTATCGGTTTATTCATAGCAATTATCGGTTTTGTAAACGCCGGTATCGTCGTTGATAAACAGAGCGGCGGCGATACAACAGTTGACCTCAGCTTTACAAAACTTATAGATCCCAACAAGCCTTTAGCAGGCAAAATGATCAACCCGACCGCTATTCTTGCTATTGTAGGTCTTTTAATAATTACTGTTCTTCTTGTAAAGAACGTTAAAGCCGGTATCTTTATCGGTATGATTTCAACAGCCGTAATCGCGAATATCTGCCAGTTCTGCTTCGGTATAGATATGGGCATTACACTTCCCCAAACTTGGGTTCCCAACCTTGACTTCTCGATGTTCGGACAATGCTTTACAGGTATCGGAGAATTGTTCACCGCCCCGATTGCCTCGCTTATAGCCGTTCTTATTACACTTGTTCTTGTTGATATGTTCGATACAATCGGAACACTTATCGGCGCCGCCGACAAAGCAGGCTACCTTGACGAAAACGGCAACCTTCCCAAAATCGAAAAAGCAATGCTTGCTGACGCTATAGCGACTTCCACGGGCGCTGTATTCGGTACATCCACAGTTACAACATACGTAGAATCCACCGCAGGTATTGCCGCGGGCGGACGCACAGGCTTAACTTCAACAGTTACGGGTATATGCTTCGCGTTAGCGCTGTTCATTTCTCCCGTAGTAGGTTTTGTACCCACAGCCGCAACCGCTCCCGTACTTATTATTGTCGGTATTCTTATGTGCGCTTCTATTAAGGACATTGAATGGGGCAATATTGAATTTGCGGTTCCCGCTTTCTTTACCGTAGTAGGAATGCCGTTCTTCTATTCAATCACAGACGGCCTTGCGTTCGGATTTATCTCTTATGTAGTAGTTATGCTCGCAAAAGGCAAGTTTAAAAAGATTCACCCGATTATGTATATAATTGTCGCTTTATTCATCCTTATGTATGTAATTACAATTCTCCAGAGCATAGGCGTTATTTAATTCGAAAGAATTATCAGGCGCGTAACCAAATCAATTGACAGTTACGCGCCTTTTTTGTTATAATAGCTGTAGATTACCGGTTGAGAGGTGAAGCAAAAATGAGCAACGATTATGATTACGCTATGGAGCGCAGGCTGCGCGAATTAAACCTCGAACTTCACAACCGATTTACTGAATCCGTATTCGGACTTCAGCATATATTGTCTAATTATCTTCTTATTTTCCCGACTTTTACCGACCATACCGAACTGCACTCGTTAAACGTGATTGATTTCTGCAACAGTATAATCGGCTCTCAGCTTGAGACGCTTAACGCCGACGAGATTTATTCCCTGCTTATGGGCTGTTATTTCCACGACACGGGAATGGGAATTAAAGAAAAGGATTACGAAGAGTTCGCGAAGCAGATAGACTTCGGCGATTATTTCGAAACTCATAAGGACGCCTCTATTCCGGATATTATCCGTGATTTTCACAATGAGTTTTCGGGGCTGTTTATTAAAAAATATTCGGCGCTTTTTGATATTCCGTCCGAAGAACACCTTAACGCTATTATCCAGATTTCACGCGGACACCGAAAAACCGACCTCACCGACGAAAACGAGTACCCGATTGCTATGCCCGTAGAAAGCGGCAACACAATTTGTTACCCTTATCTTTCGGCGCTCATACGTCTTGCTGACGAGATTGACGTAGCCGTGGGACGAAATCTCAGTTTTCTTTACGACTCGGGTACACTCACAAACAAAAAGGATATAATTGAATTCGGAAAACACGAGGCGATAAAAGACGTTTTCGTTTACAAAGACAAATTTGTTCTTTCGGTTGATACTGAAGATGAATTTGTGTATAACAATATTAAAAAAATGTCTAAAAAAATGCAGAAAACTTTAGATGAATGCCGTTTTGCCGTAAACGGACGCACACCTCACACATTAACTCAGGAATTTATTGAGATTAAAAGAATAAAGGAAACAAAATGACTGTACATACAAAAAAAGATAACGACACAACTACAATCTCCGTTCAGGGAAGAATTGACACAGCAACATCCCGCGAGCTTGAAGCTGTAGTTAATCAGGAAATTAACAACTGTACGCAACTGATATTTGACTTTAAGGAACTTGACTACATTTCTTCCGCGGGACTCAGAATACTTCTCGGCGCCCGGAAATTAATGAGCAAACGGGGGATGAAAGTAATTAACGTAAATGATACCGTTAACGAAATTTTTGAAGTAACGGGATTTTCATACATACTGGATATTGAAAGAATATAAAAATTTAACCTCACTGTTTCTGCTCTGAAACAGTGAGGTTTTTTTAATATATTCCCTGGACGGTTACCTCGCCTGAGTTAACCGTAGCTATTGTACCGTTGGAAAGCATAACGTCAAGCTCTCCTGAATTGTTTACGGAAACAGCCATACCGCTTATCTTTCTCTTTCCGCGGCTGAAAGTAACCTGGCGGCCGATTGTAGCGCAAAGCTTCTGGTAATCGGCTACCGCCTGGCCTCCCAGGCTGTAATGGTTTATAATCAGCTCCTGCTCAAGGTAATTTAAAACAGTAGCTATAAATTTATTCTGGTCGATATGACGTCCTGTTTCAAGCAGGATAGACGTTGCCTTGTGGGAAATTTCATCGGGAAAAACCGTCTGGCCGACATTTATTCCGATACCCGTAACCGTGTAGTCCACCATATCGAACTCAGCCGACATCTCGGTAAGGATTCCGACTAACTTTTTCTTTCCGACAATTATATCGTTAGGCCATTTTATACGGCTGTCGAGCATACAGAAATCGTTAATCGCCCTGCACATAGCAAGTCCGGATAAGGGAGTAATTGAGCTTATCTCATTCGGAGTAAGCTCGGGACGTAAAAGAAGAGAAAGCGAGATGCTGGTATCTTTCGGAGATTCCCAGCCTCTGCCGAGCCTGCCTTTGCCCGCGGTCTGCTCGCGCGCGAGTATAACCGTTCCCGCATCGGCGCCTTCATCGGCAAGTTTTTTAAGATAGTCGTTCGTAGAAGGTACGGACTCAACAACCTTAATACTTTTTCCGATAATCTTAGTATTAAGATAGCAGTTAATTGCTTCCTCGCAAAGATACCGGGGAAAGTCCTCTAACTTATATCCCTTGCGGGTTATTGATTTAATTTTAAAGCCTTTGTCTTTAAGCGATTTAACCGCTTTATTGACAGCCTGTCGGGAAACGCCGAGACTTTCGGACATCTGCTGTCCCGAAACATAGTCCTGAGCGTTAAACAACAGTTTAATTATATTCCCCTGCATACTTTAATTATCCTCGTCAGTCGTGGACGTTCCTTTCTGAAATATCATATCCCCCGCACCTCAACACCTCTGTCAGTTTTTGGATATAAAGGATAGGTTCTGCGTTTACGCTTGAAGCGTGGATATTCCTTTCTTAAATATCATATCCCCCGCAATTAAATACCTCTGTTAATTTTTGATACAGAGGATAAGTTCTGCGTTTACGCTTGAATCGCGGACGTTCCTTTCTGAAACATTATATCGCCGAGCCTTAATTAAGGATTCGGGATAAATTCATATATATCAACAGCTAAAAAATCAAGCCGTTGTAGATTTGTTCTTGCTTACAGCGTTTACAACCTGTACAACTACGGGAACAAGAATAATATTCACACCGAGTTCTACGAGGAAATTTATACCTGCTAAACCTGTTACCGAATAGTAGATAACATCGCTTCCGCCTGCCCAGCTCTGGAGTAACGGCTTAAACAATAAAATCATTCCCAAAATAAATATACCTGTATTTACTACGGGACAAACAACCGCCGCAAGCGCCGTGCCTAAAACCGCGTTTTTCTTGGATAACGCGTTGTATACGAGTCCCGCGCAGAATCCCGCGAGAGTTCCCTTAAGCAGACATAATACAACGCATAAAAACGGGTTGGCGTTCCATACCATTGAGCCGCCTAAATCCGCGCCGAATATACACATAAGTACAACTACAACGCTGAAAACCGCTCCGAGATACGCGCCCGCTTTTGAGCCAAAGAGAGCCGCGCCGATTACAATCGGAATAAGCGCGAGTGTTATCGCGAACGGTTTTACGGGAAAATAGGTTGTTATAACCTGAAGCACAACTATAATCGCTGTCAGTATACCCAATCCTACCGTACGGTAAATCTTACCTGAATTTGACATAATAAAAAACCTCCTGCTGCCGCCTCCCGTCAAATAGAAGTACAGCGCAAATTTTTATCACAAAGGCAAAGCCTTTTGTAATTGAGAATTTTTACTTTTTCGCACAACGCGAAAAAATAAATCTTAAACCTTCCAACACCAAATCATCATTAACGATAATATCGTGTTTACAGTTTCCGACAACAAGCGAGGCGAGTCCGCCGGTCGCGACAGCTATCGAATTCACGCCCGCTTCCTCGTTATAACGGTCAATCATACCGTCAAGCATACTTGCCGTTCCGAGGATAACTCCGCTTCGTATACAGTCCTCGGTATTTGTGTTAATCGCCTTTTTAGGCGCTTTCAAATCTATACTCGGGAGCAAAGCTCCGTGATTTGTCAAAGCGTCGAGAGAAATTCCGATTCCGGGGCAAATCGCGCCGCCGCAGTAGCATTTCTTCTCGTTAAGATAAAGAATTGTTGTAGCGGTTCCGAGTCCGATAATAACCGCGGGACAGGAATAAAGCTCCTTAACGGCCACGCACATCGCAACAATATCGGAGCCTAAGGTCGCGGGATTGTCGATTCTTAAATCAAGCCCCGACTTAACCCCCGGTCCCAAAACAGTCGACTCGCAGCCGGTAACGGTTTTTATCGCCTTAACAAGCGATTCCGTTACCGCGGGAACAACGCTCGAGATAATCGAGCCGTCGATTTTTTTAATATCTATATTATTTATGTTAAAAATAGTATAAAGCTCAACCGCTAACTCATCGTCGGTTTTTTTAGGATCAGTCGCGAATCTCAGCTTTACAATCTGCTTTTCGTTTACATAAAGCGCGAATTTTATATTTGTATTGCCTACGTCTGTACAAAGCAGCATTTTTTCACCTTAAATCGTAATTTCAATAATAATCAAAAAATCCAGCATTGTATAGTATAATACATAATCCGAAAACTTTCAACCTTTTATATCCAAAAATTTCTTTTACTGAACAATATATTTAATTTTGTGTGGTATTATGATTTTGTATGTGGAGATCTTTTATGTGATAAAGGAGTAATCATTATGGCTGATAACGCACAGTTAAAGGTTCTTGCGGCTAAGGCTCGCTTAGGCGCGATTATAGGTACTTATCACGCTAAATCAGGGCACCCCGGCGGTTCCCTTTCGGCGGCGGATGTTTTTACCTATCTTTATTTTAACGAAATGAATGTAAATCCCGACAATCCCGAAGAAGAAAACCGCGACCGCTTCGTTCTTTCTAAAGGACATTGCTGTCCGAGTTTATACGCGGTTCTGGCTCTTAAAGGATTTTTTGATTGGGACGAGCTTAAGGTTCTGCGTCATGTAGGCGCTATGCTTCAGGGCCATCCCGATATGAAAAGCACCCCGGGTATTGATATGAGTTCCGGCTCGCTCGGACAGGGTGTTTCCGCCGCGTGCGGAATGGCTTTGGCGGGTAAGCTTGATAAAAAAGATTACCGTGTTTATACCGTACTCGGCGACGGCGAGTGCGAAGAAGGCGAAGTTTGGGAAGCGGCGATGTTTGCGTCTCACCACAAGCTCGACAATATCGTATTTATCGTGGACCAGAACGGCCTTCAGATTGACGGAACCGTTGAGGAAGTTTGCGGTATTGAACCTCTCGATAAAAAATTCGAGTCTTTCGGATTTGAGGTCGCTAAAATAGACGGTCATAATTTCGACGAAATTGCGTCGGCTTTTGAGAAAGCGCGCTCAACCAAGGGCAAGCCTTTCGCTATTCTTATGAAGACCGTTAAGGGCAAGGGCGTCAGCTTTATGGAAAACGAAGTGGGCTGGCACGGAAAAGCCTGCAACGACGAGGAATACAAAGTTGCAGTAAAAGAGCTTGAGGAAAGTATCGCGAGATTGGAGGCTGAGGTATAATGGCAGAAGTAGTTTGCAAACCAACCCGTGAGAGCTTCGGAATAGCTCTTTGCGAGATTGCTGAAACCAATAAAGATATCGTTGTTCTTGACGCCGATTTAGCCGCGGCGACAAAAACGGCGATTTTCGGAAAGGCATACCCCGAACGCTTCTTTGACTGCGGTATTGCCGAAGCTAATATGATAGGCGTAGCGGCAGGTTTAGCCGCAGCGGGAAAAACTCCCGTAGCCGCGTCGTTCGCTATGTTCTCAACAGGCAGAGCGTACGAGCAGATCAGAAACTCTGTTGCATACCCCGAGCTCAACGTTAAAATCGCGGGTTCGCACGCGGGTATCTCAACAGGAGAAGACGGCGCGACTCACCAGTGCTTGGAGGATGTCGCTCTTATGCGTACACTTCCGGGAATGGTTGTACTCAATCCCGCCGACCACTTTGAAATGATGGAAGCCACAAAGGCCGCTATTAATCACAAAGGCCCTGTATATATCCGTTTGGGACGTTTGGCTATCGACAGCTTTAATGATCCCGACACATATAAATTTGAACTCGGCAAGGGTATCACTCTCCACGAGGGTAATGATATAGCGGTTATCGCGAGCGGACTTGTTGTTAATGAGGCGAGAAAAGCCGTTAACGCGCTCGAAAGCGAGGGAATCAACGCCCGCCTTATCAACATTCATACAATTAAACCTATCGACAGGGAAATCGTAATCAAAGCCGCTAAGGAATGCGGTCAGATTATTACTGTTGAGGAACACAACGTAATCGGCGGTTTAGCCGACGCGGTATGCGAGGTAACAAGCAGCGAATGTCCCGTTAAGGTAACGAGAATCGGCGTTCAGGACCAGTTCGGTTACAGCGGTCCCGCTTGGGAACTTTTAGAGAAATTCGGTCTCACCGAAAAGAACATCGGAAAAGTTATTAAAGAAACAGTTAAGAATAAATAATTTACAGATAAAGTTAAGGTCGGAAGATTAAATCTTCCGACCTTTATCTTTTGTTATTTAATTTTTACTTTAACAACCTTGGTAATTGTTTTCGAGTCGTACGAGGAATTACCTTTTGCTGTTATTTTAAGCTTAATCTTATACGTTTTCTTCGTGTATTTGCCTTTCTTAAAGGTGATTGCGCCTGTTTTCTTATTAACTTTAATCTTCTTGTAGATTTTCGAGGTTGTGCCCTTTTTAACCTTTGTTACAGTTACCGCGCCTTTAGCTCCTGTTATTTTAACGGGCTTTACGGTCTGCTTTTTCTTCTTTAGTTTTTTCGCCTTAATTGTCTTGGTTGATGTCTTAACTTTCATCGGATTAGCTTTATATACAGGATCATCCGACTCCTCTACCGGCGGGAAGTAATTACTAATATCTTCGCAATATCTTTCTAAAGTCAGCTGAGTTATGCCTGTAACTTCAAATTCATATTTTTTTGACTCCGCTGTTCCCGTTGAATTTTCACCTTTCATAATCACCGAATAAGTACCTTTTTCCATGAGGAAAAGAATTGAGGAAGACATATAACTTGTGTATAAGTCACCGTTAACTTCGTAATCAGGAGGGGTATGTACGGTAGTTGCGTAATACAATTCATTGTTCCTGTAAATATAAGCGTTCGCGTTACAAAAATGACTGTCAAAGCTTATTTGAATATGTTTTTTCGGAGAATTGGGATCAGTAAATCCTGTATCTGAAAATTTTATATCCTTAATAAAGATAACAGGCTTCTCCGTAGTGTTATAAATTTTGTCCGATACTTCTATTGTTGGAGCACGCTTAAAATCTAAGCTGCCGTTTAAATCAACTTCAGTGTCCTCGATGTAATATGAGTCTAACCGCAAATAATATGTACCCTCATATAACTCGATTGTATCACTAAAACTATATTTCTTACGCTCATTATCGTAACTCATCTTTGAGTTTAAATCATTTAAATACTCGTTTGTATTCTCTTTTTCATACAGATAAAAAGCTACCGACTCAGATAAATCTTCATCCGATTCAAAATTAAATGTTACTTTTCCTGACGCAGGAACATAAAATTCAAAAGCTCTGTAATAAATCGCGTCAAACTCATCATCATCAATTTCCTCAAATTGATCTTCATCTAATGTTGCGTTAAAAGATGTATTGAACTCCACTTTTTCAGCGTCATCAGCCCAGCTTTCCGCTGCGTTCGCGGTAACGCCGACTGATAAAACCGATAGCAACATAACTACTGACATAATAATTGAAATAATTCTTTTCATTTAAAACTCCTCCTATTTTGTTTTTACTTTTTTCTTAGCGGACCAATTTCCGTAGTAGGTTTTGTTAATCCCTTCTACTTTCATTTTTTAACGTTCTTATTCGAACGTAGTACTTTTTCTTTAGCTTAGTTATTTTCTTTGCTTTAATCTTTGATATTATCACAATAGCTTGCTATATCATCTTCGCATTCAACCCTTAATGTTAGCTTCCCTTTAGCGGGAACATAAAAACTAAATGCGTCATAATAAGCATAATAAGGCGCAACATCTCCTTTTTTACATTTATAATCACTTTCGGTAAACTCATCGGAAAATGTTGAGTCAAGATGTACTTTTTAGCGGTTCGAGCCCAACCGTTTGCAGAATTCGCGGTAAAGCTAAATGAAGGCGTTTATTTACAGAACTTTTTTCTTCCCGAATTGGTGTTAGAATGGAATTTAGCGTGGGAAACTTTTTTGCCTTTTGTATTCTTTTTAATCAAAGATTTAAACTTAGATTTTGAAATCTTTTTATTGTTTGCCTTATAATACGCCTTTGCTTTACCTGTTCTCATATCATAAAAAGCGTACACGGTAGATTTCATTTTGCCTTTAGATAGTTTAGGATAACCCAATGTAGAATATCCGTCGCTTACACCGCCTCTGCGAATCACTCCCGTCTTTTTGTAATAATCAAATTTACCTTTTGCGGTGTACATAAGGTTAGAAACATAATAAGTATCTTTAACTTTTCCTTTATAATAAGTCAGAATACTTACCATATCTCCACTTTTAGCTAAAAGCTCCGGGACATTATTATTGTCGAGATAAATAAGAGAGAATTGACTATACTCTGTTTTATTCTTTAAAAATTTCTTGTAAGCCTTTACCGCCTTTGCGCGCTTTGACGCCGCGTCAGCGACAGTGGGCGCTGATAACGGCACACTTATACTAAACATCATAACTATTGATAAAATAATTGATACAAATTTTTTAATCGGTACTTTCGGCATAATCTCATAGCTCCTTATTGTTGAATTTAAACATAAAAAATATATATGTTTAAATAAATTATACAACTTTTATAATTATATGTCAACTAAATCTTCATTCCGTATAGGATACTTTGCATTTAATAGAGAAATGTTTCTCACACAAAAACGAACGCTCCCGGTTGGGAGCGTTCGTTTAAAAGGATTGATTTCCAATATCATTTTCAAGAAAAATTCTTGTAGAACTCAAATCAGTTAGTAATAGTCTGCTCTGTTTCCTTATCAAATACGTGAATTCTTCTAAGGTCGAAAGCAATCTTGATGTTATCGCCCGGCTTAGCCTTTGAAGCGGGGTCAACACGAGCGGTTACGGGCTGGCCGTTGATATTGAGATAGAGATAAATCTCAGCGCCCATAAGCTCTGTAACGTCAACGTTAGCTGTGATAACAGTATCAGCGTCAACTTTCTCGAGGAATTCGGGTTCATCGTGAACGTGCTCGGGACGGATTCCCAAAACAACGTCTTTACCGATATAACTTTCGAGAGCCGCGGATTTGTCAGCGGGAACGGGAATCTGATACTTATCGAAGTTGATAGTAACTCCATTGGAGCCCTTGGCAACCTTAGCCTCGATAAAGTTCATCTGAGGTGAACCGATAAATCCTGCTACGAATTCATTGCAGGGCTTTTCGTAAAGGTTCTGAGGTGTATCAACCTGCTGGATAAAACCGTCTTTCATAACAACGATACGTGTACCCATTGTCATAGCCTCAGTCTGGTCATGGGTTACGTAGATAAATGTTGTACCGAGTCTCTGGTAGAGCTTTGAAATCTCTGTACGCATCTGAGCACGAAGCTTAGCGTCGAGGTTTGAGAGAGGCTCGTCAAGAAGGAATACTTTAGGATCACGTACTATAGCACGTCCTAAAGCAACACGCTGGCGCTGTCCGCCGGAGAGAGCCTTCGGCTTTCTGTCGAGGTACTGCTCAATACCGAGGATACGAGCCGCTTCTTCAACGCGTTTTTTAATTTCTTCCTTAGGCATCTTTCTGAGCTTAAGTCCGAATGCCATATTGTCATAAACGGACATATGAGGATAGAGCGCGTAGTTCTGGAATACCATCGCGATATCTCTGTCCTTAGGTGTAACATCGTTACAAAGTCTGTCGCCGATATAGAGTTCGCCCTTAGAAATATCTTCAAGTCCGGCGATCATACGAAGCGTTGTTGATTTACCGCAACCGGAAGGTCCTACAAGGATGATAAACTCTTTATCATCGATTTCAAGGTTAAAATCAGAAACAGCTGTTACGTCGCCGTCATAGATTTTATACACATGTTTTAAACTTACATTTGCCATACATTAATCCTCCACAATTTATATAAATAATTTTTCAACATATATATTCTACCATTAAAATCTATAATTTACCATTTGTAAAATAACCAAATATTCATCTTGGTTTTTATATAAAACGAGTACGGTGACAAAAGTTGCAGCTGATTTTTGTGCTATTTGCCGATAAATATTACGAATTTCTCATATTTTGTAATCTCTCGGCTCATTCCTGTGTGCAATTTGACGTCAAGTTCAAGTCCGCCGATTTTTACACGTTTAAGATATTTTACGTTAAGTCCCTGAGATTTGAACATCTTCTTTACCTGGTGGAATTTTCCCTCGCAAATTTCGACAAAAGCGCTGTGCTTATCCTTAATTTCGAGCTTTGCGGGGAGGCATTTTGTACCGTCTTTAAACTCAATTCCGTTTTTAAAGTTATTAACCATATCTTCGCTGAGTTCTCCGTCGAGCTCGGCGTAGTATCTTTTATAAACGTGGTTTTTCGGGGAAAGCAGTTTATGGGCGAAATCTCCGTCATCGGTAATTATCATAAGCCCTTCGGTATCTTTATCGAGTCTTCCCGCGGGGAAAAGATTTTTCCGCTTTAAATTTTCGGGAAGAATGTCTATAACAGTTTTTTCGCGCTTATCGCTCGACGCGGATACAACTCCCGCGGGCTTGTTCATCATAATATAAATATATCTTTTAAATTCAACAGCTTGTCCGCCTACCTTTATAAGGCAGTTTTCGGGATCGATTTTAAGTTCGGGAGAAGATACAACTTCTCCGTCAACCGTTACATTCTTCTTTTTTATTAACTTTTGAACCTCGCGCCGCGAGCCGAAACCCTGCGACACTAAAATTTTATCGAGTCTTTCCATTTTTTTCCTTAATCAGCGGTCTGTAGGTTTCGCCGTAAATCCCGCTTTCGATATGTCCCGCGATAACGTTGCCTTTGTAAATCAGAATGGTAACGAGTTCGCCTGTTTTCATCCTGTAAACAGCGCGCTCAACTTTAACTCCCTTAAAATTCTCAAGGTTAAATCCCGCCTGTTTTTGCAGAGAGTTGTAATACTTGTAAGTTACGTTGAATTTTTCGGGAATCGTGATTTTGTCTTTGATTTCGGAATCGGGTTTTATCTTAATATTAAACTGGTTAAAAAACTTAACGCGCGACTTCATATCCGAAACCTCGGTAAAAAATCTTCCCGTTTCGTCTCCGGAAGCGGTTTCCGCGACAAAGCCTTTTCGCTCGCTTGTTACTAAAAAGCAGATTACCGTAAGCAAAACCGCGCAAAGCAAAAGCGCCGCTATCTTTCCGACGTGTTTCTTATTAATATAAATTATCGGCATATAATCACCCCATTGATTATATGCTGGACAAGTAATATTTATAATTTATTTTAAGAGATTAAAAATATCTTCCGCCTTCCCGGCTACGGCAATATACGGATATTCCTTCATTTTTTCAACGCTTCCGTAACCGAACGCGCAGGCTATAAAATCAACGCGGCATATTTCGGCGCCGATTGAGTCAAAATATGTATCGCCTATCATAACCGATTTTTCCGCGGTTCCGCCTAATTTTTTCATAGCGTAGGGAATTAAATCCTTTTTATCTTTTCGGGTGCTGTCGCGGTTAGAACCGCATATTGCGTCAAAATACGAAGTCAACCCGAGTATATTTACAACTTTAACGGCGTTTTCCTCAAGCTTAGAAGAACATACCGCAAGTTTAACCCCGCTTTTTTTAAGCTTTTTCAGCACATTTTCGATTCCGCCGTAGGGTTTGTTCATAAAAATACCCTTCTCATCGTAATGACGCATATAAATATCGTAAGCCTCATCCCAGATTTCTTCGGGGAATTTACAAATATTTTTAAATGTACTCACAAGCGGAGGTCCGATATATTTTGTATAGTCGGAAAAATCAGCTCCCGAAAAGCCGAGTTCCGCGCAGGTTTTTTCTAAACTGTAGCGGATTCCCGATGCGCTTTCGGCTAAAGTTCCGTCCAAATCAAAAAGCACGTACTCATATTTCATCATACTTTTCATCCGCCTTTTTCATAAATTTTTCGGCATTTACAATTGCGCGCGTATGAGTTCCGAACGCGATAACCCCTTTTTTATCAAAAGCCTTTACCTCAAAGCTGAAAAATCTTCCGTCCGACTCTTTAAGCTGAGCTTCAACTTCGATTTCGGCTCCCAAAGGCGTCGGGCTTGTGTGCGAGATATCGACTTTTGTGCCGACCGTTGTAAAGTCCGGCTCAAGCCCTTTTTTCGCGAGGGCAGCCGCGGTGTTTTCCATAAGCGCGATTACGCTCGGCGTCGCCAAAACTTCGAGGTCTCCGCTTCCGACGGAAACAGCAAGCATAGATTCGTCAACTTTTTCTTTTATTTTAAGGCTGTCGCCGGCTTTTAACATAATAAAAATCCTTTCTTGTTTGACGCTTGTATTTGTGTTAGAATATATTGTACCAATTTTTTTAAAATACTGCAAGGAGAAAAGCTTGAAAGACAGAATAAATTTAATTGACGAAGTCCGCGGAGTCTGCATCATCTTAGTAGTTGTGTATCATCTTTTTTACTCTATGACGATGGTTTTCTCTATGGAAGCGTTTTACGAAATCTTCGCCGTTATGAGAATATGGCAGCCGATACTTCCCGCTATGTTCATATTAATTTCGGGAATTTCGTTTCAGCTCAGCCGAAACAACGTAAAACGCGGTTTAATACTGCTTTTGATTTCCGCGGCGATTACGCTTATACTTTGGATTTTTATGCCGAAGCAGATTATATGGTTCGGAATACTGCATTTTTTAGCGGTTATGAACATCGGCTTCGGGCTTATAAAAAAATATATTGATAAAATCCCCGCGGTTTTCGGGCTTATAATCTTCGCGTTTCTTTTTATCCTGACGTACAACGTCCACAGGGGCTATCTCGGGATTGAGGGAATATGGAGCTTTAAGCTTCCCGAAGCTTTATACCAAACCGATTTAACCGCGCCGATAGGATTTTACACGGAAAATTTCCGTTCCACGGATTACAACCCGCTTCTGCCGTGGATGTTTATGTTTTTAATCGGAACGATTTTAGGAAGATACGCAAAAAACCTGCCCGAATCTTTAAAAAAGACGCATATAAGACCTCTTGCGTTTATCGGACGGCATACGCTGATTATATACCTTGTACACCAGCCCGTTATAATCGGAGCGCTGTATCTTTTTACGGGAAAATTTTAGATAAGTTTTAAATTTTTTTATTTGATAATTAAATGCTATTGTGATATAATCATACAGGAATTCAGAAATCAGGTAACTTGGTTAACGTAATATCAGGCATAAAATAAAAAATTTTGGAAATACTTGCAATTGTCTGAAATATGTTATATAATATTATCAGGCAAAACATTTCACGAGAATGTTCAAATGCAGCAAAACCCCCGCGAGGCGCAATCTCGCGGGGGTTTCTATTCCGTTTTTTGCAAGGCGGCTTAAACCTTAGGCTGATTGCCGTGATCGGTTACCTATCCAGCCATTTACAAATATAGCAGGCTACTATATTTGCCATGATAGATAATGCAAAATTCACGAGAACATTCATAACCGCAGCACCCCCTTCCCTTGCCTGTCTGGGGGCGGCAACAAGTTAATTATATCATATATAAAAATGCTTGTATACAAAGATAAAGATATTGTAATCCATCTCTATTGAGATATAAGCAGATGTAGAAACCAACCGGTAAAACTGTATTGTATCAATAATTAATTAACGGCTGTTGCTGCCCTATTGAGTTCGGGTAACAACAGCCATTATGTGTGCATATAACATAAATCTAACTATCTAAATTTTGTGCTCCAACCGATAATAGTCGGCGCGATGTATCTTATTACGGGAAAGATATAGTTGAGATTTTGAAAATAAAATAATTAACGAAAGCTATTGAGAGGTAATCATTTGATTGATTTTTCTTTAAAACTATGTTAAATTAATAATGTAATTTAAGATTGCTAAATCAATTGAATTTATTGAAAACATATGGAACATAGAAATGCTTTTATTGTGCTAATCGGTACTGAGTATAGTTAGCTACGATGCTCTGTACTAATAATTAATTAAAAGTGAGGTAAAATTATGAAAATCGATTTAAATGTACTTTCTGATGAACGTATGGTTGCTAACTTTGAACTTGAGAAATATGAATACATTATTAATCATGTTCATAAGGTTAATTTCTCAACAGATATTTCTTTTCAAACGATATTTAATGGATTTTATAAGATTCTTAGAAATGAAACTTGGCGCAAACATTATTATTGCCTTTTTGAACAAGCAAAGGAACGTTCTCTGTCTTTTTCAGATATAATTACGGATTTATATAATAATACTGGTAATGTTGAGCCTTCTTTTTCAAGTAAAATGTATTCAACCTTAAATACAGATAAACCTATTTGGGATAAACATGTTACAAATAAATTGAATTTGAATTTAAGTGGTGCAGGAGAAGAAAAGGTAAAAAACGCTATTGATATTTATGAAAAAATTGAAAAATGGTATAAAACATTTTTAGATACTGAAGAGGCAAAAGAATGTATACTATCTTTTGATAGAGTTTTACCAGAATACACATGGATAAGTAACACAAAGAAGATTGATTATTTGCTATGGGCATCGAACAAAATGGAAACTAATAAGAATCTTTAAATAATATAATAATTCAAAAAATGAAATTATACGGGATAGTAGGTTTTGCATTTGCAACCCAACTATCCCGTTTTTTTATAAGTCTATCTTAATATGTGCAAGTTGCATAAATCTAACTATCAAACTTTGTGCAAGAAAACAAGCGAAAAAGTTCACAAAATATGATAGAATATAGGTGCGACATAATTTCATAAAACAAACGTAAACTATAAGTATGCTTTTTTGCTTTTATAGGTAAAAATGCACGCTCTATAGTCATACTTTGTTTACGTTTGTAGCATGTATTGAAATTGTGTCGCAGCAATCGGAGCAATGCGTTTTTCGTGCGTCAACTTCGGTTGGCGCACTTTTTTATTAGGAGGAACAGAAAATGAAAAATATAATATCAATAATTTTATCTGCGCTTATAGTGATTAGTATATTCACCATTGTGCCGTTTGAATCTTTTGCGGCTGAAAACTCAGCCAAAAGCGCTGGCGTACAAAGTGGAACTACGGGCGACTGTACATGGACGCTCAACGATAATGGCGTGCTAACAATAAGCGGAAACGGCTTTATGGATAATTCTTCTCTTGGTTATGACTCACCTTGGAAAAATGAAAATTTTACAAAAGTAATTATTGAAAACGGCGTTAAGAATATCGACGATAATGCGTTTTACGGCTGCACAGAACTTACTGACATAGAAATCCCCGACTCTGTCACAACTATTGGATTTTATGCATTTTACGGCTGTGCGGGACTTACGAACATAGAAATCCCCGACTCCGTCACAACTATTGGATTTTATGCATTTTACGGCTGTGCGGGACTTACGAACATAGAAATCCCCAACTCTGTCACAACTATTAGACATTATGCGTTTTACGGCTGTGCGGAACTAACGAACGTAGAAATTCCCAACTCTGTCACATATATCGGTGATTATGCATTTGACAGTTGCACGAGTCTTACGAGCATAAATATTCCCGACTCTGTCACAACTATTGGAGATTATGCGTTTTTAGGATGCACAAAGCTTACAAGCATAACTATACCCGATAGCGTAACATCTATTGGTAGTGGTGCTTTTTCAAATTGTTCATATTTAAAAACCGTTAATCTTAGTAATAATATCAAAGATATACCTGCTCGTATGTTTATGGATTGTATCAGTCTTATGGATATTAATATTTCCGACAATATAACAAGGATTGGAGGATATGCATTTAAAAACTGTTCAAGTCTTGTAAGTATAACAATTCCTGATAGTGTTGAAATAATAGGAACAATATTATATCGATATGGAGAGATATATTCCTCAGAAAGCTATGCATTTGAAGGATGTACCTCTTTGAAAAATGTAAAAATAGGTAGTGGCGTCAAAGATTTGGCTTCTAATTCTTTTTATGGCTGTACAAGTCTGGAGAATATTATAATTCCTGAAAATATTGATAAAATTGGAAAATATGCCTTCTGGAATTGTTATAATCTTAAATCAATTATAATATTAAATCCTGAGTGCGATATAAGTAGCGATTATGAAACTATTTCAGCAACAGCGACTATATATGGATATAAAAATTCAACAGCGCAAGCCTACGCATTGAATTATAACCGTAATTTTGTAGAGATAAGCGGTGCTGATGATCCCAAAATACCTAATCCATCTACTGAGCCGACAGAGCCTGCCGAGACTCAGCCTATTACGATTGAACCTACAAAAGAACAACCGACATTTGAACCAACACAGGAACAGCCCACTACTGAATCGACTTCCATTGAGCCGACAGTAGAACTACCAACTGTCGAGCCTACTACAGACACTGTTATATATAAACCTACTGAACCCACAGAACCGATAACTTCGTCTTCCGATACCAAAACGATTAACTACCTGCCCGATAAGGATGTTCTCGCTAAGAGTGACAATATAAAGCTTGTTGTTCAGGATATGAACGGAAATATCACAAACTACGATATGACGAAGACGATAATGAATTATAACGGTGTACCTGTTTATACGGTTAAAATTCCCGCCGATATTAATCTGTATATGGCACAGTTCCAGTATTATAAGGATGAAACCTGGGTAGGTCAGTTTAATGTTTCTGCTTCTCAGATTACAGCCGCTGACGGTAGGGTTATTACTTCCGACGGAAGTGTTTATGACGAAGCTAAGCCGACCAAGCCTACCTCGCCGACGGTTAAGACTAAAAAAAACAACCCAATTAAGGTAACCGTAAAAGCTAAGACGGTTAAACTTAAAAAGCTTAAAAAGAAAGCTCAAAAGATTAAAGCTATTACTGTAAACAACGCTCAGGGTACGGTTACATTTAATCTAATCAAGAGCGGTATAACAAAGAAAATCCGCAAGCTTGTTAAGATTAACTCAAAGGGCGTAATTACAATCAAAAAGTGGAAAAAGGCAAAGAAAGGCACTTACAAGATTAAAGTAAAAGTAACCGCCAAAGGTAATACGAATTATTATGCAAAGACGGTTACCAAAACAGTAAAGGTTAAAGTTAAATAAATCGTGTTATAAACATCAGCCCGGACAGAAATGTTCGGGCTTAATTTTTCTATTGTGATTTCAGCGTTTTTATGATATAATCAAAAAAGCTTAAAACAAGGAGATTGAGATATATGAAATTAGGTATTGTAGGGCTTCCGAACGTCGGAAAAAGCACGCTTTTTAACGCTATTACAAACGCGGGAGCGCAGTCGGCGAATTATCCTTTCTGTACAATTGAGCCGAACGTCGGCGTTGTAGCCGTTCCCGACAAACGTCTCGACAAGTTAGCCGAGATGTACGATCCCGAAAAATACACCCCCGCTATGATTGAGTTCGTAGACATCGCGGGGCTCGTTAAGGGCGCTTCCAAGGGCGAGGGTTTAGGCAACAAGTTCTTAGCCAACATCCGCGAATGTGACGCGATTGTGCACGTTGTAAGATGTTTTGAAAATACCGACATCGTTCACGTTGACGGAAGTATTGACCCGAAACGCGATATTGAAACAATTAACCTTGAGCTTATTCTTTCCGACGTCGAAATGTTGGAGAGAAGAATTGAAAAGACAAAAAAGCTCATTAAGGGCGATAAAAAATATCAGACTGACTTAGACCTCTTCGAAAGAGTGCTCGAAGCGCTTAACGCGGGAAAATCCGCGCGCTCGGTCGAAATGGACGACGACGAAAAGAAGATTATGGCGGAGGTCGCTCTGCTTACAACAAAGCCGATTATCTACGCCGCGAATATGAGCGACGAGGATTTTTCGAACGGAATCGAGGGCAATAAGTTCTTAGAAACCGTAAAGGAAGTCGCAAAGGAAGAAAACGCGGGCGTGCTGCCTATTTGCGCCGAAATTGAAGCGGAAATCGTCGATATGGACGCCGAGGAAAAGGAGATGTTCCTCTCCGATTTAGGCCTCGAGGAAAGCGGACTCGACCGTCTTATTAAGGAATGCTACTCACTGCTCGGGCTTATCAGCTACTTAACCGCGG
>CADBCC010000006.1:0-22871 GCA_902793125.1 uncultured Ruminococcus sp. | reverse complement strand
TAAAAAGGGTACAAAAGCTCCGCAGGCGGCGGGTAAAATCCACACCGACTTTGAGCGCGGATTCATCAGAGCCGAGGTTGTCAGCTTTAAGGACTTAACGGAATGCGGTTCAATCGCCGCCGCAAAAGAAAAAGGCCTCTACCGCAGCGAGGGAAAAGACTATGTTATGAACGACGGCGACGTCGTACTGTTCAGGTTTAATGTATAGTAAAGGCTAAGGATAAAGGGATTAGGGCTAAGAGTTATTGATTAAGTTTATATTTTCACATAGAAAACCGCCGGGGAAACCTCGGCGGTTTTGGTTTTTAGTCGATTTCACGAGGTGGAGTTGCGATATTTTCATTCCAATATCGTCCAAAATTAATCAACATTAATACTATTCCAATTACAACAAGGGCTAATCCTAAGAATAGCTTTATTTCTCCGTCATAAGACCTTTCTCCTTTTTCGATATAAGATACCAACTGATGTTCATAGTTTTTAATTAATAAGTCTCCTTCATAGCATAAGAAACCTCCAAAAAACGCTAAAACAAATCCAGTAATACCTAATAAATAATAACTAATCTTATTCTTTAACATTACTATCTCCTTTTTTTCTACTAAATTTTCTTTCCATAGGAGCCGCAAGATTTATTTCTTATGGACTGTAAAGAATCGAAAAATATTTATTAGTATTAGTAAAACCGCTATTATTACAAGCACAATTCCACTGTAAAACAATAAATCTCCTGTAGCATCTTTTGTTCCACTCTCAATATAAGAAACTAATTGACGCTTTATATCATCATTTATCTGCTGACCCACAAAACAAAGAATACCGCCTGTTACTCCTAAAACTATACCAACAATTCCGAACACGTATTTTTTTATCCCACTTAAACTTTCAGGATTGTTTTTTAAAAACATCGCAATTGAAACATAGACCAATAATGCCGCTACCACAATTCCGATTATTCCCCAAAGAATGAATATATTCCCAGCATCTTTTCCCAAATCATCAATTAGCAGCCCTGCATTTCTAATACATCCGACATATATAGAAATAGCTCCCATAATAGCAATAACAAAACCTATCGCTCCAAAATCCCGTTTGTTAATTTTCATTTTTAAACCCCTTTTGCAATTAAATCTTCTTTCCACAAACGCCGCAGAATTTTTCTCCCTTAACTATTTCCGCTCCGCAGTTTGTGCAAAACTTATGATTTTTTTCTAATTCATTATGTTGCGTATTTATAACTTTTTTATTATTTTCGTTGTTTTCTTCTTCAGCTATTTTTGACCAATCTATTATTTTTGACCAATCTATACGCTGGTTACAATTCGGGCAAAAAAACATTCCGAATTCGACTTGTGTAGCGCACATAGGACAACTTACAGTTTTTTTAGTTTCAGCCGGAGGTTTTTCCATTTTTAAATTTTCTGCTTTTGTAAAACCGCAACCGCAAGTTCCTACATAAACATAATTACGTCTACCGCATTTCTTGCAAATCCAACCATTCCATACTTCATCATCATTTTTTTCTTCCTTACTATTTTCGCTTGCTGAATTTGTATTCGGCTGATTCGGCTGATAATATTGAACTATATTCACTACTATCATAATTATTCCGATTATAATCAATGCCACACCGATAAAAAATAGTATATCTCCTGTTTCATCTCTTGAGCCTGTATTCCAAACAGAAGAAATCTGTCTTTCAATATCTCCGTTCATGTGTCTGCCAAAGTAACACAATACTCCGCCTACAACACCGATAAAACCACCACCGAATCCTAAATTCGTGCTTTTATCGTTATTAGCCATTTTTTATCCCCCTTTTATTAATTATGTAACAAACTGTTACATAATTATAGTAACATACTGTTACAATAGTGTCAAGAACCAATAACTTTTTGGGGTAATTATATGAAAATGATTGGTCTTTACGCTATACGTAAGAAAAAGGGCTACAGCCAGCTTAAAGTGGCTATGGATTTGAATATAAGCAGAGAAGCAATTTCATATTACGAAAACGGACAACGATGTCCCAACTTAGAAATGCTTATAAAGCTATCGAAATACTTTAACGTTTCTATAGATTATTTAATTACAGGGAAAGAATTTAACGAATAAAAACCGCCGATTTAGGCGGTTTTATTATATGTAAAAACAACAAAAACTTACCCCTTCCCTTAAAAAAGCAAAAGCCCCCTTTCGGGAGCTTCTGCTTAGGCAATTTTGCCATAGGAAGGAAATTTATGAAAAAAGTGTAAAGATGTTATCAAATTTATTTAAGAAATTTCTGTTTTCTTATTGTGGTTATATAATAATCCCCTAATGTGACAGTTATATGATATTTAAGAGAAAAGTAAAAAACAATTTGTGTGAACATTATCTGAATTTTATTGATTTGCTATTGACTTTAGAATTTTTCGGGATATAATTATCTAAAAGCTGATATATTAAAGAATATCAGCAAAAAAGTAACGGAGGTTAAACCATGATTAAACGCACATTCTACAATCTTCCCGCCGAAAAGCGCAAGAAGATTATCGACGTTACAAGAAAAGAATTCCAAAAAGGCCACAAGAAAAAAATCACCATCAACAGCGTTATCAAGAACGCGGGGATTTCACGCGGAAGTTTTTACCAGTATTTTGACGACAAGCTTGATTTGGTTGAGCTTATGACTAACGATATGATGGATAAGATGACCGAGTTTATAAAGGACGAGCTTATTTATAACGGCGGAGATATTTTCGAGGTTCCGATGAAAATTTACGACGTTATGTTTACGGACGAAAAGAGCTATAAGGATATGGTTGTTTTCCCCGACCGTTTTGACCAAAACAGCGACCTTATCTCGGAATATATGCAGTACCGTTTTCACGAGCACGATTTTCTCGGAAGCTTTTCGCAGTATATCGACCGCTCGGCTCTGAACCTCAAAAACGAGGACGACTTGCAGTACATAGTGTTTATGATGGAAGACGCGATAAAGAGCGCGATGGCTAATGTTTCCAAAAATACAAAAGCGCGCGATAAGGAACGACAGGTGCTCAATAGAAAAATCGAGCTGCTCAAACGGGCGGTAAGCGTATAAAAAAGACTGCTTCGGCGGTCTTTTTTTATTTAGAACGGGAATTCCGGCCGAAAAAAGCCTTCCCCTAAAGGAGAAGGCAGAACTTCTTAAAACGTTTCTCTAATCAAGTTTAGCGATAATATGCTGGATTTTTGCGGCGTCTTTTATGCTTATAACTTTATCGCCGTTAATATCGGCGAGCGCTTTCTGTTCGTCGTCAAGTGTTTTTAGCTGAACAAGATACTTCTGGATTAAGGTAGCGTCTTTGATATTTAAAATTCCGTCGCGGTTAACGTCGCCGAGCTCATAAGCCGAGGCGGTCGGCGCCTGTGTATCGGGCGCTGCGGTCGCTGGAGCGGTTGTCGCGGGCTGCGTTACGGGAGCTGTAGTCGGAGTTCCTGTTTCGGGCTGAGTATTTCCGCCCGTCAGCTCAAAGCGAACCGTAAATTTATTTTTATTAGCCTCAACTACCGACTCGCTTTTAATATAGGAAACCATAGTTGCGGGTTTAGAGGGATCAGCTATACCCGTAAGATTTTTTATATCAATCTTAATATTCTGATTTCCGCCTGCGTTTTTGAGTTTAAAATGAGCAGTAAGCAGGAGGCTTTCCGTTTTATAGTTTATGCTGTTTGTATCGGTGAAAGTACAGGCGACGCAGCCGTTTTTCTCCTGGTAAGAAGCGTCGTCTTCCCCCGCGATAATCGGAGAGGAAGAACTTAAAGGACTGCCCGCTTTAAGACTTTTCGCAAATAAGGCGCTGCTGTCGAAACGGAAATAAACCGCTCCGTTAAGCAGGGGTTCGTCGGCTTTTACATAAACTTTTAAGTCAAACTCGTCCCCCGAATTATAATACTTCGTTATATCGGCAAAAACGCCCTGGGGGCTTGAAACCGTAATCGAACAGCTTTCGGCGGCAAACGCCGAAATCCCCGCCGTAAAAATCAGCGCGGATAAAAACACGCTCAGTACCTTGCAAAATTTTTTCATATTAAATAATTAAATACCTTTCTTTACAATCTACTGTAATTTTATCATATTTTCTTCCGACTTACTGCACAAATTTTAACTTAGAAAATTGTATGTATTGCACAACTAAGCGCAAATAACGGCAGCTCAGATGAGCCGCCGTTATTTTTATTTAACCTTAATCTTTACAACCTTATTAATAGTCTTAGCTTTGTAAGCGCTGTTTCCGGCTGCTTTAACCTTAATTTTTATCTTATAGGTTTTCTTCTTATACTTACCCTTTTTAAGAGTAACTTTTCCCGTCTTTTTGTTAATTTTAATTTTCTTATAAATCTTCTTAGTTGTACCTTTCTTAACCTTATAGAAAGTTACCTTGCCTTTAGCCTTGGTTACTTTAAGAAGCTTTTTAATCTTAACTTTAACGGATTTTTTCTTCAGGGTTTTAGCCTTAACTTTATACGCTTTTTTAGCCTTGACTTTAATTGTGTTGGCTTTTTTAACCGATGAACTTCCCTGCGAGGGGCGGGTAGGCTGAATGGCGCCGGGATCTGTTGATGAAGGATCGGTCATATACGGAGTTGTGGGAGCGACGCCTGTTTCGTTCGGATTTGTATAATTCGGATCGGTACCATAAGGCGAAGTATTGTCGGGATCGGTTACATATGGATTTGTAGCGTCGGGCTGAGTTGAATCGGTAGCATAAGGAGTTGTTCCTTCGGGCTCAGTTACGGGATGTGATACTATTTCTTCTGTTGAAGCGGTATCGGATGTGAAATCTGTGGAGCCTTGGGTTGCGGGCTCGGGGTTATCGCTTTCGCCCGAGTTTACAATTCTGTATGCGAAATCGCTTAATTTTACGTTTTTAAACTCAGTCTGGGATACCCATTTATCGTCGTCAAATACCTGATAACGCAATACCTGAACCTCGTCGTAATCCTGCGGTACATTTACTGTGTAAATATGCACACCGTCGGATTCGACAGGAGTAATTTCAAAGGAATAATTGTGATAATTTTCGGGTTCGCTTCCGTTAAGATCCATAAAGCTCAGAACATAGTTGTAACCGGCGTTTTCTTCATCAGCCGAAGGCAGATAGTAGAAAGCGTATGTTTTTGCGGGAGCGGTCGGGATAACTTCGGTTGTGGGCTCCTTCGTAGTATCGGGTTGTGTTTCACTCGGAGTTTCGTCCGTCGCGGGAGCTGTATCGGCAGGCTCTTCGGTTTCCGCCTCGGTTGAGGGAGCTTCGGTTTCCGCCTCGGTTGAAGGAGCTTCGGTTGAAGGAGCTTCGGTTGAGGGGTCGGGCAATTCTCCCAAATCGGGGGTTACGCTGAATCTGTCACGGTTCTTTTCAACAATTTTACCGCTCTTAATATACTCAACCATTGTTGAGGGCTTATTGGGATTTTCTATACCCGTAAGAGTCTTTACGTCAAAAACTACAGTCTGGTTTTCGGAAATTGTATCTTTAACTTTTATATGAACGGTAATCAGCACGCTTGTAACCGCGTAATCGGCTCCGCTTGTAGCGCTGAAGTTACAGGCTACATAGCCGTTTTTCTCCTGGTAAGAAGCGTCGCCCGCGCCCGCTGTTACGGGCTCTACAGCAGAGGTCAGGTTTCCGCCCGCGGTTACGCTTTCAATATAAAGCGCGTCGCTGTTGAAATAGATTTTCATATCTCCGTTTAAAATCAGGTCGTTCGCCTGCAGGTATACGCTAAAGTCGAACTCGTCGCCGGGTTTATAGCTCTTGGAAACATCGCTGAAAAGTCCCTGCGGGGAGTTAGCCGTAACTGTATAAACCGATTCGTCCTGAGTCTGAGGCTCGGTTTCAGGCACGATATAATCGGAAGCTTTTACAACATGATTATCAAAATCGCTCAGGTTGACATTTTCGAAATCAACCTGGGAAATCCAGGTGCCGCCTTTGTAGACCTGATACTGTAAATAGTCAACGTTGTTGTAAGTTTTCGGAACACTTGCTGAGTAAATATGCATTCCGTTAACCTTTATTGAGGACATAGTAAAGTCGTACTGATGCAGGTTTTCGGGGGCTGAAGTGCCTGCTTCTTTAAAGCTGAGCTTGTAGTTACAGCTTTCCGCTTCATTCTCAAGCAGAGGCAGATAGTATAACGTATACATTTCAGGAGCGGTTGCAGTAGGCAAGGCAGTAGCAGGCGCAACGGTGGTCGGCTCAACTGTCGTAGGCTCGACTGTTGTAGGCTCAACCGTCGTAGGCTCAACTGTTGTGGGCTCGACTGTCGTAGGCTCAACTGTTGTAGGCTCGACCGTTGTAGGTTCTACCGTTGTAGGCTCGACTGTTGTGGGCTCGACCGTTGTAGGTTCTGCTGTTGTAGGTTCTGCTGTAGACGGAGCTTCAGTTGCGGGCTGTTGAGTTTCGGTCTCATTAGTTACGGGCTGAATATTGGCCGCGACAAGTTCAGCTCTTGTTTTGAATTTATTTTTATTGGCATCAACTACCGAGCCGCTCTTTATATAGGGAACCATTGTGTTCGGATTACGGGGGTTCTGGATTCCCGTTAAGGTAGTAACGCTGAAATTAACAAGCTGGTTCTCGGAAATTGTATCTTTAACCTTAAAACTTACCTTAACAAGAAGATCTTCCGCGCCGTAATTCGCTCCGTTCGTAGCGCTGAATACGCAGGCGACATATCCGTAAGTTTCCTGGAATTCTTCGTCGTCCACTCCGCTGAACAGAGGCGAGATAGCGTTCAGCTTATCGCCTGCCGCGGCGTCGGTTGCGTAAAGAGCCTCGCTGTCAAAATGGATATACAGATTTCCGTTAAGGAGCACTTCATCGGCTCTTAAATAAATTTCGAAGTCAAACTCGTCACCGGGGTTATAGGTTTTTGTAAAGTTTTTAAACAGTCCCTGCTGGCTGTAGGCGGTAATTTTATAGCCCGACTCAGCGGGGGGATTGGTTTCAGCTTCAACGGGTTTAACCGCTTTAATTACTTTATTATCGTAATCGCTCAGTTTTACGCCCGATAACTCAATCTGGGACAGCCAGGTTTCGCCGTCATAAACCTGATACTGGAGCATCTGGACGTTATCGTAATCCTTAGGCACTTCCACCTTATATAAGCGGATTCCGTCAATCGTTTCACTCGAGGCGCTAAAACTATATTGTTTCCAGTATTCGGGAGAGTTTCCGCCCGGGATATTGAAATTAAGCTTATAGTTGTAGCCGTTTGCTTCCTCCGCGGCTGAGGGCAGATAAAGCAGAGTATATTTATCAGAAGCGTCGGTCTGAACTTCACTCGAAGCGGAAACGTCTGTAGCTGAGGTCTCTAAAGCGGAAGTATAAGAAGCAGTTGCTTCCGTTTCCAAAGCGGAAGTGTCCGCAATTTCGGTCGAAGGCTGTTCGGGAGCGTCGGTAAGCTCCGCTCTAATTCCGAACGAATCTTTATTAGCTTCAACTACAGCTCCGCTCTTAACGTAATTAACCATTGTTACGGGTTTGTTGGGGTTTTGAATTCCGTTAAGCGTTCTCAGGTCAAAGCTGATTGTCTGATTTTTTGAAACAGATTCTTTAACACGGAAATGAACGGTAATTAAAACTTTCTCGTCCTTGTAATCGGCACCTTTACGGATATTAAAGTTACAGGAAACGTATCCCTGCTGTTCAAGCAGTTCCTCGTCATCGTAATCGCTCGGATAAAAATCGCTCAGCGCCGAACCTGCCGCCAAATCGGTAATTTTAAGAGAATGGCTGTCGAAATAGATTTTCATATCTCCGTTTAAAAGCAGGTCGTCTGCCTGCGCGTAAATATTGAGTTCAAATGTATCGCCCGGATTATAGGACTTGGAAACGCTTTCAAACAAGCCCTGGCGACCGGAGGCAGTTACCGTATATTTGTCGGGATTGGTTTCGATTTCAACAGGAACAACAGCCTCGATTACCTTGTTATCATAATCGCTCAGATTAACATTCGAAATTTCAATCTGGGACACCCAGGTATCGCCATCGTAAACCTGATACTGGAGTACGTTTACCTTGTCGTAATCTTTCGGGACTTCGACCTTATAGAGGCGTTCGCCCGCTTTTGTGAACGAATAAAGATGCCAGTTCTGGGGGCTGTAGCCGTATATATCGTTAAAATTCAGTTTGTAATTATAATTTTTGGATTCCTCTTCAAGCGAAGGTTTGTAGAGGAACGTGTACACTTCGGGAGCGTCTGTCTGAGTTTCCGTCGGCTCCGCCGTTTGGGGAGCAATAGTTGTGGGCGCAACTGTTGTCTGCGCTTCGATCGGAGCTTCGGTCGGTTCTGCTGTGGGCGCTTCGGTAGGCGCTTCAGTAGGTTCCGCCGTGGGCGCTTCGGTAGGTGCTTCGGTCGATTCCGCTGTAGGCGCTTCGGTCGGAGCTTCAGTCGGTTCCGCCGTAGGCGCTTCGGTCGGAGCTTCAGTAGGTTCTGCCGTAGGCGCTTCGGTCGGTGCTTCGGTAGGTTCTGCTGTAGGCGCTTCGGTAGGAGCTTCGGTCGGTTCTGCTGTAGGCGCTTCGGTCGGTGCTTCGGTCGGTGCTTCGGTTGTCGGCTCTTCGGGTGCATCCGAAAGCTCCGCTCTCATCGAAAGTCTGTCTTTATTCGCTTCAACCAACGCGCCGCTCTTAACGTAATTGAGCATTGTCGAGGGTTTGTTCAGAATCTGGATACCCGCGAGCGAAGAAACATCAAAGCTTACAGTCTGGTTTTGGGTGAAAGATTCTTTAACCTTAAAATGAACTGTAATAAATTCCTTTTCCGTATGGTAATCAGCTCCGTTCATCGCGCTGAAAGTACAGGAAATATAATCGTTAGTCTCCTGGTATTCCGCGCTTCCGTCACCGCTTATATTCAGCGCGGAGAATCCTGCCGCCGCTTCTTCGGCGTACAGAGCATCGCTGTTGAATCTTATTTTTATATCTCCGTTTAAAAGGTAATCGTCGGCTTTGGCATATATTTTCAGGTCAAATTCATCACCCGCCTTATACGCTTTGGAGACATTTCCGAAAATGCCCTGGGTGCTTTCCGCCGTTATGTTGTAACTGTCGGCAGCAAAAACAGGCACCGCTAAGACTAAAATCAGCAATGCTAATATCACGCTTGTAGTTTTTAATAATACTTTCATAATCGGAAATCCTCCTTAATATTTTTGCGCGGATTTTAAAGCTATAGATATTTATATTTTAACATATTTTTTAAATATTTGCTACGTGATTTTAACCAAGGATTGATTTAATTTATTGTGCAATATAAATAAGAAAGTCAGTTTTTATTACATAGATAAATTTAAACTTTAACTTTTCCGTAAAATACGCAAAATTACAAAGGCAAAAACCGCCGCAAAACGCGGCGGCTCATTTGTATTAATTCGGTAATTCGATATTATTATTTCACCTTAATCTTTACGACCTTGGTAAGAGTTTTAGCGTAATAATCCTTATTTCCCGAAACGGTAATCTTCAGCTTGATTTTATAAGTTTTCCTGCTGTACTTACCCTTTTTAAAAGTAATCTCCCTTTGCTCCCGTTATCTTTAAGAACTTGGAAATCTTAACTTTAAGCGCTTTCTTTTTAAGGCTCTTGGCTTTTACCTTTACGGCTTTTTTAGCTTTCACCTTAACGGGGTTAGCCTTCTTCGTTTCAGAAGCGTCGGATTTTTGGTTTTGGGTATCAGAGTTTACGGGTTTTATAAAATCAGGCTTGGGAGGTAATCTCTTTGTTTCGGGCTGGGGGGCATTGGTTACGGGCTGTGTAGCGTCAAAGAACAATTCGGTAAATGAACCGTCGTATTTAACAACAATATTGTCGCTGACTTCATATGCGCTCTTTGTAACCTGGCTTATATATGTTTCGTCATTGAATACCTGATAATTAATAACAGCGGGATTTATTTCCGCGGGAATCTCAGCCTGATAAACCTGCTGACCGTCAACGGTCTCGCCTGTGGGTTTAAGTTCGTAGCTATAGAACTGACCTTTAGTATCCTGTACAGTAAGTCTGAAACTGTTTCCGTCGGCTATAGATTCCTCATTCGGAATATAACTGTATGTTTTTACTTCGGCGGGCGGTAATGTGAATTCTTCCGTTTCGGGCTGAGAAGGCTCAAAATCTCCCGTAGGTTCTGTCTTTTCCTGAGATTCGGGCTGGGTTTCCTGAGATTCGGGCTGTGTTTCCTGAGATTCGGGCTGAGTTTCGGTCTGCGCTTCGGAAGCCTGTGTTTCGGGCTCGGTCTCTTCCCCGCCGATAACTAAATCAGGTTTGGAAAGGCTTTCCGTAATAGAAGCGGCTTCGGGAGCAGGCTTACCGAACGTATAGTAAGCAACTTTGGAACCGTTCTCAAATCCGTCCAACTCCTCGATTGCAAGGTTAACGGTTGTTGAGCCTTCGTCTATTACCGTGAATACAGCGGTTACAAACGCCTTGTTTTCTTTAAAGTCCGCTATTCCCGACTCTGTTTCGGAATCAACTCCCATAAAGTTGAACTTTACCTGATCGGGTATCTTCTTATTTACCGCAAGAGCTGATGTTACGTTGGGCATACTGAACTCGTCTAAAAAAAGTTTAGATGAATCATAATAAAGCACGCCCTGGGCGTCCTCAATAAGCATAGGAACCTGCATATTGAATGTAACGGTAACTTTAGCGCCGGTTTCAGCGCGGACAGTTCCTGTAAAATTGCCGTTGAGCGCTGTTGTAATATCTAAACTTCCCGATTCAACCTGCGCATTGGTTGCCTGTGTTTCGGGTTCGGTTTCCTGATAATAGGGCTCGGTTTCTTCCCCGCCGATAACTAAATCAGGCTTGGAAAGACTTTCCGTAATTGAAGCGGCTTCGGGAGCAGGCTCGCTAAAAGTATAGTACTCGACCTTGCTGCCGTTTTCATATCCGTCTAAATCCTCGATAACGAGGTTAACGGTTGTCTCGCCTTCATCCTTTACCGTAAATTTCGCGGTTACAAATACTTTGTTTTCTTTAAAGTCGGTTAGTCCTGACTCTGTATCGGAATCAACGCCCATAAAGTTGAACTTAACCTGATCGGGTATCTTCTTATTTGTCATAAGACCTGATGTAACATTCGGCATCTTAAACTCGTCCAAAGTAAGCTTGGATGAATCATAATAAAGCGTGCCCTGGCCGTCCTCAAGGAGCATCGGCGCCTGCATATAAAACGCGACTTTAACCTGAGTATCTTTTTCGGCGTTTATAATTTCTCCTGTCGGATTGCCGTTAAGGGCTGTTTTTATATCAAGAGCGCCTTCGGCGGCAAAAACATCGACAGCCGCAAAAGCCGAAACGGTAATCAGTACAGATAAAAATATACTGAAAAAAATCTTTACCTTTTTCATAACAATCTCCTTCTAAGTATTATAAATTCATAATCCGCAAATGCCTATTCCTACTTTTTTTAATTATAGCACAAAATCCCGAAAAATCTTCAACAAAGTTAAGAGCTTACATTTATGCATTTTGCACAACAAAAGAGGCTGACAAAAAAGAGTCAGCCTCAAAAAGATTTTTATTACAGCTTAATTTATTTCACAAGCTTTTTTTAAATTTTCAATCGCTTCTTTCGGGTTTTCGGCTTTAAACACCGCCGTACCCGCGACAGCTACGTCAACCCCCGCTTTCGCGCAGGAAGCGATATTGCCCTCGCCTATTCCGCCGTCAGCCTCAATTATAACGTCAAGGTTTCTTCTTTTTATTTCGGCTTTCAGCTTTTCGACTTTCGGAAGCATATCAGCCATAAAGCTCTGGCCTCCGAAGCCGGGCTCAACCGTCATAACGAGCACCATATCAACTTTATCTAAATACGGGAACACGCTCTCGGCGTCGGTTTTAGGTTTTATTACAACGCCCGCTTTTACGTTTCGGCTCTTTATTTTTTCGATAGTCAAATCGGGATCGCTGTCGCTTTCGATATGGAAAGTAATTATATCGGCTCCCGCGTCGCAGAAATCGTCGATATATTTAAGCGGTTCGCTTATCATAAGATGGACGTCGAAAGGCTTTTTCGAAAAGCTTCTTACATATTTCATTACGGGCGCGCCGAAAGTAATATTCGGCACAAAATGGCCGTCCATAACGTCAAGGTGCATATAGTCGGCTCCCGCGTTATCCATTCTTTTAATTTCTTCTCCGAAACGCGAAAAGTCACACGATAATAATGACGGAGCAATAAGCATAATTCTTCCTCCTTACAACCGCTGTATAAGCGGTGAAATAAGCGTCGCTAACGCCCAGAACAGCGAGTACACAAGAATCTGGATTGTACCGACCACTTCGTTGCCCGCGTACAGGCACAATGTAGCGACAAGCAGGATTCCGAGTATCAGCGCGATAAGCTGGATTACAATAGCGAGGGAGATATTTCCCTTAATATTGATACAGCCCGCAACTCCGCGTACCATTGAGGAAATTTTACCGCGGGTTCCAAGGTACGCTCTTGATCTTTCCTCAACCTGGGACTGGGCTTCTTTGCAGACGTTGCCGAGTCCCGTCGGCAGAATCTTTATACTTCTGAAATAAAGTCCGAAATCCTCGGAAACGCGCTCGGCGGTTATGTTGCAGTCGGTTGTGCGGATAAGGTAGCTCAGCCCGCTCTGCTCGCCTTTTCTCAGCGCTTCGGCAATTTCGGGATCGGGGGTATAAGTTGTAACGAACATCGCTATCAGCTCGCCCTGCTGGGCAAGGTAGGTTATTCTTCTTCCCTCGATAATATATTTTTCCTCGTAATCCATTGAGGGTGTATTTATATTGTATTTATGCATAAGAGTGCGGTTTCCCACAAGAACTCTCTGGCCTTTTACCCGTCCGACAAGTCCCATACCGTCTTCGTAAAGCACGGTTTCAACCTCGGGTAGCGCTTCATTTTGCGCCTTATTGAGCAGACCTCGGTTAAATACGGACGCCATCGGGCTTCCGGCTTCGCGCAGGATTGCCGCCGCCGCGAGTACAATTTCGTCGGTGCGGTGGTTAGCGAAACTTTTAATACCGTCTAACTTAACGCTGCCTTCGGGATAAATATCAGTTGAATTTATCATAACCGCGTTTGTGTCGCAGAACTGCTTAACCGACGGATAACCCGCAATCATCGCGCCCTTGCGGTTAAGACGTTTACAGAGAATACGCATCGGAAGATTTACGGCAAGCAATGTGCAGATAGGGATACTTACAGCGCTCATCACCGCCAAAGTATCGACAGCTCCCGTAAACGACGCGTGCAGCACGCCGTATAGAATCGCGACTACAAAGGCACAAATAGAGGTAACAGGAGCGATTTTTCCCGCTAAGTCCTCGCTCGGGTCGGGAGCGTAGGAGATTTTAAGGAAGTTCGAGAGGAACTTTGTTTTATGATGATAGGAAATAATCGGGCGGTCGTAAACCGTTCCGCTCATCATCTTTCTGGCGATATCTTCGTTTGTGTAAATTTTTACAGCGTGGCTCGGGGTATCCGACGAAACAAAAATAAAGTTGTCTTTAACCCTTAAAACCATCATCAGCTTTCCGAGACAGTTGCACAAAAATCCAATTGAGACAATAAGCGAGTAGAACTGGATTTCGAATTTAGTAACCCCCGCAAGGCGGAACATCGAAACAAGACATTGTATTCCCATTCCGATTGAAGCGACCGCAAGCGCGGTATCGGAGTTTCCTTTAAGTTTTATAAGCGGGGTAAGCCCCGAGTAAATGGTTATTCTGTTTACAAAAATTACAGACGCGGCTATAAGGAAATTTACTATCGCGTAAAGTATCGGAGCTCCGGGCAGAGGCTTTAGCACAACCTCGGGGAAAATACCGATAAGCACAGCTAAAACAAGCTGTACAAAGGTAATTATACCCATAAACATACTTCTTGCGAAAAGCTTCTTTATATTTAAATTCAGCTCAAAAAAGATACTGCGTACATCTTTTTCACCCGTATAATCTTCAACCGTTACAATCTGGTCAGCGGGCAGATCGGAGTCGTCGGAATTATCGTTGGAAAAGATTCCCACTACCGCCGAAAGCACTCTTTCCTTTTTCGAACGGGTATCGCCCTCGGGGGTAACGGTTTCAACTTTCGCGATTTCCTTTTTTATAACCTGGGAGATTGAGGGGTTTTTGGAGCGCAGGTACATCTCGTACTCGCCGTAAACAACCTCGGAAAATCTTCCCGCTTTTACGTGGAGCTGTTCAATTTCGTCTTCATCCTTATAAACGGGAACTTTGGAGCGGATTGTTTTGGCGTCGGGAGCGGGTTTTTTAACTCCGAATTTCTTTTCATAATTGCCCTCGTAGCGACCGGCTCCCGAGCGTTTTTCTCTAAGGATTTCGAGCGAGCCGTCGTCCGCGTTAAACATCGTTCCGATTTCAGGATCAACCTCGGAAAAAACGGGACTCTCCTCGATAACATCCTCGGCGATTTCGGCGCCTTCGGGAATTTCGGGAGTAAGGTTTACCACGCTTTCCTCGTCGTCGGAATCCATGAGCATCTGCGCCTGCATTGTAGCGGCGTTCTTTTCGCCTTTTATCGCGTTATCGTCTTTTTCCTCTTTATCGAGCTCGAGGGGGTTGCTGTTTGTAAGGCGGATTTTTTTATCCGCTGTGCTGAAAATTTCGTCCATCTCAGGTCTCGGACTGTATTTTTCGGCAGCTTTACGCATAGCGTCCCTCTCGGAAATATAACGTGTTTCCGCTAAAATCTGCTCAAGTCTGAATTCTTTTTCGCTGCCCTTTTCAGCGCCTTCACTGGCAATATTAACTTCTTTTACTTCAGGTTTATTTTGTTCGGGTTTGTTCTTTTTTCTTTTCATAATCAATCCTTTTTCGATGAGACCGCGTACATTAAAACTCCCGCGGCTACCGAAGCGTTAAGAGATTTTATTTTTCCTTTCATCGGAAGCGAAACGATTTCGTCGCACTTCTCGCGTACAAGACGGCTTATTCCTTTACCTTCATTTCCTATAACGAGCGCCGCCGCGCCTGAAAAGTCACATTCGGTGTAATCCGTTCCGTTCATATCGGCTCCGTACACCCAGACTCCGCGCTTTTTAAGCTGTTCAATTGTGCTGCTTATATTCGTTACGCGCGCCACGGGAACATACTCAACCGCTCCCGCGGAAGCTTTTGAAACCGCGAAACTAAGCCCCGCGCTTCTGCGCTTGGGAATAATAACTCCGTGGGCTCCCGTACATTCGGCAGTACGGATAATCGCGCCTAAATTATGGGGATCCTCAATCTCGTCAAGCACAACGATAAAAGGCTTTTCGTTACGCTCTTCGGCTAAATTGAAAATATCGTCGAGCGAAGAGTATTCCTTAACCGCGGTATAGGCGATTATCCCCTGGTGGTTAGCGTGGCCCGAGAGGTAGTCAAGCTTACGTACGTCCGCTTCTTTTATCGGAATATTAAGTTTTTTCGCTTTGGCGAGGATTCCGACTACAGCGCCGTTTTTCTCGCCTTTCGTAACAACGATACGGTCGATTTCGCGTCCGCTTCGAATCGCTTCGCTTACGGGATTTCTTCCGACGATAATATCGCTGCGTTTTTCGTTGGTTTCCGATTTCATTATTTTCATCCTTGTTATATAGTCATAGCTATGTTTATTATAGCAAATTTCGAGCGGATATTTATTTTTTAATAGAATTATATTTAATTTTCCGCGTCAAGCGTGTACGTAAAAATTTTTTAAAATTATTTTTAAAAAAATTGCGTAAAATTGCGTAAAAATATGCAATTAACGCATTTTTTGTATATATAGGTAAAGGAGGTTTTTTATGGAACGTTTTATTAAAATGCCCTATTCAATTTTACATCTTCGTAATTTAAGCCTTTCGGCAAAAGCAGTGCTCGGGCTTATTGTAAACCTTTCGGATGACGAGGGGGTTTCTTTCGCCTCGAATAAATATTTGGCGGAAACATTCGGAATCAGCGACAGGTGCGTCGCGAAGGCTGTAAAATCTTTACGGGAAAAAGAGTACATTTTTTGTGAGAAACACGGAAGAAAGCGTTACATTACTCTCAACCGGGAGAAGCTGAACGATGAAAAAAGTTCATCGGTAAAAGGTGAACATTTTGCTCAGACAACCGCAAAATGTTCCGAGTTAAGCGCAAAAAGTTCCGACTTAAACGCAAAAAGTGCGCAGTATAATAATAATTATAATAATAAATATAAAAATAATTATTATAATAATAAAAATCAAAATTATGAAAATTTTAACAGTAAAAGAAAATCAAGTTATAATCTTGAGGAGCTTATGATTATCAGATAACCTAAACTTACTTACCGCATAAATAACTCGCTCCTTTATCAATATAATCGGGAATGATACCGTACATTCCGCTTTCTTTATCAAGAAACAAATCTGTCTTTGGCGGAAACGGGCTGAAAGAAAAGTACATAATGAAAATAAGCAGCAGCATAAGGCACGCCGGACAGAACATAAAAGATATATCTTTCTTAAATACAGTAAGTTTTTTTGAGATTATAAACCCGAGGGTGATTGAAATAAGCGTAAGCGCTCCGTCGAACTCAGCCGGGAGAAATATTTTTATCAGGATGTATAAAATTACAGACGCGTATAGCCCGACAGCTTTAGCGGATACGAACCTTCTGAAATACGGCATAGCGCACATAAGCTCCGCTAAACCGTAAAGTATGTAGCAAAGTATTATAGGTTTAAGCTGTTCCCATACGCTGTGATTTACAGATCCGAAAAGAATACCCGCCGTGCTTTCAGGGTTAAGCTCGTAAAGTTCCCGAAGAAAAAACACCGCCGCCGCGCAAAACAGTATTCCCGAAAGCTCCATCGCCGTAAAAACATTTTTTCTCATACTATACTCCTTTTATACATATCATTTATGTATATGCCGGAATACACCGAAAAATTAGAAACAGGCGAAAATATTACATTATGTTAACAGTTAATTTTAAAAAGGAATTAAAACGCGAAATATTTATTTTTTATTAGAAATATACTATTTGTATTTTTCTTTTTATTCAACAAAAATGTGGAAAACTCTGTTGAAAATGTTAATAACTATTTTGCATATAGTGTTTATCGGCGTAAAATTTAAGTTTTTTTCTCTTTCCACATTCTCCGCAGAGTTTTCCACAATATTCTTTTAAGAAAATTATATAAAAGTTTGTATTACAAATAGTAATATGCGCTTGTCAATTACATTAAAGAAAAATAAGAAAAAATCGTATGTGAGAATTACATACGATTTATCCGTAAAATTGTATTAATATGCACAAAATCAGCCTAAACCAGCATCTCGGCGAAATGGTTAAAAAGCGAAACCGAAGCCGCTCCGCACACAAGTCCTAAAACCATTCCGACAAGAACGTCGGAAAGATAGTGCACCCTTAAATAAACTCTCGAGAACGCTATCATAACAGCGAAGAACAGCGCAATAATAAATGTAAAAGGCTGGCACCGCAGCATCATTACCGAAACAACGCAGAACGACGCCGAGGTATGTCCCGACGGGAACGAATAATACTTTGGACGGTGGACAAGCTGCTCCTCGTCGGCGAGCTTCCACACCGGACGTTCGCGCCTTACTATATGTTTCAGAATAATCTCGCAAAGCATCTGGGTAAAGGCGAGCGCGAAGATAATATTTACGCCCGTAAGACGCCACGGAGCATAAATAAGAAACGGCATACTTATCGCGAACCATATCATTCCGCCGTTTCCCGCAGTAGAGGCAGCTATCATAATTCTGTTTTTCAAAGGAGAGCGAAGCTTGATAATATTATCAATTACTTTATCGTCAATGGATTGAATCTTTTGGAACATAGCTATCCTCCTTCCTTATTAAAACATTATATCACAAATAAAATGTTTTGAAAAGATAAATAATTCTAATTTTTCTCGCATACAACAATATACCTATCGAATTTTCCGTTTCCGCGCGACACACAGGTTACGAGGGTAAGAAGGTTGCGCCCCGGTCTTATATAGACATCGTTGGTATTATCGGGCGATACCTTATGCTTATTTATTACCTTGTAATTAAGTTTTTCAAAATATGTTTTTACGCTTACTTTGCTTCCGATATCAAGACCGCTGAGGTTATCGAAGAACACCCGTCCGCGAAAGCCCGTATGCCCCGCTAAAACGCAGTTGACGTTTTTTCCGCTTAAAGGCAGCGAGGTGTTGCAAAGATGGGCGGCGCCGTGGCTCAGCATCGTATCGTTCGCGCCGAGGTAAATCGGGAGCTTCATTCCGATTGAGGGCGCAAAAATATAGCCGTAGATATTATCGTAAATTCCGTATTTTTTAAGATTAAGAGCGGCGGACGTGTATTCGCTTGTGCTTACGGTTCCCTGGTTTGAAAAGATGTTTTCGTTGTACTTTTTACTGTCTTTTAAAAGCGCTTTTAAGCTTTCCTTTGTAACTTCGTTTTTCCGCTGTGTATTTTGCGACCGGTTTTCGGAGGATTTTTTCGGTTTTTTCTTTTCGGTTTTCTCAGCCTTCTTTACAGCCTCGTCAAATTCGTCGGCGATTTTCCCCGCCGTATAGCTGTTAATCTGAGTTGATACAGGCTCAAAAAGCAAAAACGCCAAACCCGCAATCAGCATAAGCGAAGCGATAATTATAATAACCTTTTTCAAACCGTTCACCTCCCTCAGTCAGTTTAATTTATTATAATACTTATTTCATTGATTTGCAAATTTAAACAATAAGGGCAGGCTCAAAAGCCTGCCCGTATTTAAGATATTTTTAATTATTTAGATAAGTGGCTGAGAGATTTGTAGCTCTTCTTTCTTGAAGCGATAAGGAAGAGTACGCCTGCTCCGCCTATAAGAAGCGCTCCGATAATTGTAAACATAACCGTTGACATCATACCTGTCTTAGGAAGTTTAGAGGGAGTGTTCTTAATTGTTACGGAAACTGTGCCTTCTTCGGGTGAAGTTAATTCTGTTCCGCTGAACTTGGGAGCAATCTTAACTGTGTAAACCTTTGTGTTAAGGTTATAGCCCTTGATTGACTTTGTCTCGCGAACATAGTAAGTACCCTTATCAAGTCCGGGGAACGAAGCAAGACCTTCGTCGTCGGAAGTCGCGGAAGAGATTGCGTTCTTTCCGTTCTTAGCGTCGCTCTCGGAGGAGTAAAGTCCGAACTTAACGCCCTTGAGCGGATCGTCGTTTGTGGAATCGACCTTGTTTACATCAATCTGGAATGTGTAAACAATAACTTCGTTACCGTCCTTAGTATGGGAAACGTTGTCAGCGTCAACCCATTTAAGGGAGTCGCTGTTCGGGTTTCCGTCGGCGCCGATTACCGCGTTCTTGTTAAGCTTAGCTGTATAAGTAACGATTACGTCGTTATAATCGTAGAACTCGTCTTTATCGAGAACGGACTTAGCGATGCTTACGTCAAAGCCCTCGTCAGTCATCTTAACGCTGTATTCGGAAGAATTAAGCTTCTTGCTTCCGTCTAAAGTTACGGACTTAATCTTATCGAAAGTAAAGCCTTCGCTCATTGTATCAACGATTGTATACTCGTTAAGCTTTCTTGTTTTAGAACCTGTGATTTTAGCGTCGAGCTTAAATGTTACTGTCTCGTTGAAAGCAGCTGTTGAATAGAACTCTGTGAACTTGGAGTTTACAATTCTCTTATTGATTTCAGGAGTATTTTCTTTCTCGGACGCTGCCTCGGTTACGGGAGCGGTTGTGGGAGGCTCGGTTGTGGGCTCCTCGGTTGCGGGCTCCTCGGTTGTAGGAGGCTCTGTGGGAGGTTCAGTGGGCTCTACTGTAGTAGGCTCTACTGTAGTAGGCTCTACTGTTGTGGGGGGCTCTGTGGGCTCCTCGGTTGTAGGCTCAACTGTTGTGGGCTCTACTGTAGTAGGCTCAACAGGCTCTGTAGTGGGCTCCTCGGTAGGAGGCTCTGTGGGTTCCTCGGTTGTGGGAGGTTCTGTGGGAGGTTCTGTGGGATTCTCTTTGTTTGTGAATGTGATTTTATTCGGATTTGTATTATTATTTTCCGCTTTAATCGTGCCTGAGATAACAGGCTCAGCAGGGGTATAACCCTCAGCGTCTGTTTCTGTTACAATGTAGCTTGAACCAACGGGAAGTCCCGATACTGTTACTGTGTCGGACGAGTTGAAAGTAAACTGTCCTGTGTCGCTCATCTGCATACCTGCGGTCGGATCCGTAGAATATACAAGCGGATAAGCCTTATAGTCAGTACCGCCTCTTACGTCAACTAACATCGTAAAGGCAAATTCATTGTTCTTATTAGAAGCAGTTCCTTCGGAAGTAACGATTTCCTTGCTGATTTCGAGAGGAGCGCAAACCGCTACGTTGTGGTAGTCGACTCTCATCTTAGCCGGATCGATATTGCTGTTTTTATTTACAAAATCGAAATCATCCGTTTTCTTGGAGTCGGTGCCGTCGGTGCTCTTGGCTATAATGTTATTGTTATCGGCAACGTCTACAACCTGCCAGTCTGTCTTATATGTATAAATTGTATCGTAAGTTTCGTTTACGTTAATCTTAGCGCCTGTAGGATATTTATTGTTGAACGTATCGCCTGTTTTCTCGCCGTCTTTAAGGTCAGCTTCGAGGGGCTTGTTTGTATCGGTTACATCGTAGTGGAAGTTATCGTTCTTAACGATAGCCTCAACATCGGATTTAAAGCTTTCGGCGGGGTTAACTCCGTCGATTTCAACCTTATTAGTAACTTCTAATTCGTTCTGGGCGGGAGTCATTGTAAACGCCATACTGCAGTTGGACTCGATTAAGCCTCTCTCCATATAGAAGATAGTCATATGGTAAACTTCGGCGGGATCGAGGTTCTTGTAAGCGGAACTCGTAGCTTTTGACTTACGTGTAAAGCCGAAGTCTTTTGTCTTTTTCTCTCCCTTAACCTGGGGAATAACGTCGCCGCCGAGGTTGTAAGCGGGGTTATCGTTGTAGGACATTTTATTTAAACGATCCGCGATTTTACCTGCTTTAGCGTCGCCTATCTGGCTGTTTGTATCGTTTGCGGTATTTTCAATTGCGCCTTTTTCGCCGCCTGTGTACTTAGGTGTATCTTCCCAGTCGGAGTTGTTTTTACCCTTAACGATTGAGAAATATTTACAATCCTTAAGCTTAGCGCCTTCGGAGCCTGTAGCTTCCGCGCTGACTTTATATACGTTAACCTTAGCGCCGTCTTTGCCCTTAGCAACGGGGAAGTCGCCGCACTGTTCAACATCGAACCACTGTCCGCCTATATTGTCGCCCCAGGCGTGGACTTTCTGGCCTGCGCCCCAGCCCTTGGAGTCGTAGATATAAAGGTCTTTGCTGTCGTTTTTATCTTCAACATCGGCAGCGAGGTTCGCTGTAGCCTGCATTGTGCTGAAGTCGATTGTACCTGTAGTTTTCTTATGGTTACCGCCGAGGTCAAGCACTAACTGCGAGTCTGAACCGTCGCGCTTTGAGATATATACCCAAAGGTCGTCGTCGCCTGTGTAAGTGAACTTAACGGGAGAACCGTCATCCAAAAGACCGCCCTCGGGAACCTTAAAGTCCATTTCCATCTTGATACCGAAGCCGTGGTCGAGGTTATCGTTACCGCCTCTTGCGCCCTTAGTAGCCGAAGAGTTGTTGAACGGATAGATACCGTAGCCGGACTGCTCGTCGCTCATAAAGTAGCTCAGACCGTCCTTAACGCCGTAGGTTGTACCCTGGCCGTAGTTTACGGTCTTGGGAGTTGTGCCGTCCCAATCAAAGAATACGTTATCCTTAGCTCCTTCGGAGTCGAAGGAATAAGTAGTTACTTTACCGTTTTTGCTTGAACGGAAGGGGAACGCGGATGAGAATACTTTAGCGCTGGTGCCGAGTTTCTCCTTATCGAAGTAAAGCATTTTTCCGCCGTCCGCGTTTTTAATCGAACCGTTATCAAGAGAGTTTGCCGCGATACCCTGAACAGCGGTATGTAAATCTGTTAAAGCGTTGGAATCGTTCTCAAGGTATTTAAAGTTGTTTAAGCCCTGAGTAAGATAGCTTAAGTTTGTACCTGTTTTATCGTTCTGTGTAATAGTACCGTTGTGAGTCTCACGGCCTGTAATATTACCATCCGTCAATTTAAAAGGATAGGCGTCGTGGTTATCACAATAGTTACCGAAGTAGAGCGGATGCTGTACATTAGCCGAAGCGCTGCTTATCTGGTTATTAAACTTCTTAAACGGATACCAGTCGTCGTCCGAGCCGTTAAAGCTTGTACCTGCCTGGTTAGGTTTAAGATAACCGTTATCACGCTCTGAGTCGGAAAGGTAGTCGAAATATTCCGCGTCTACCCAGAACGCGTCGCTTGCCTGTGACTGAGCTTTTGTTCCGACAGGCACATCTTTGTTGCCTGTAACAGCTGAAGTGTTAAAAGCTGAAACTGTGAATGCCACCGAAACTGTTGCAGCGATCAATAAAACAATTAAAGTCATAGGAAGAACTTTAGTTGTAAAGAAGCTGCGTGTTTTTGCAATATGTTTCAAAATATTTCCCTCCTACAGGATTTCAGATAAAACCCCATATTATTCTTAGTTTAGATTATATCAAAATCATTCACATACTTTTTTCTTTTAGAGAATTATTTTAAAGAATATTAACATAAATATTATCAACTAAAATGGCTTTTTTTGTGTAAAGTAATATATATAACAAAACCGCCGCAAAACGCGGCGGTCTGTTTGTGTTTAATTACCAATCAATATAACTGTTACGCGTTATTTCACCTTAATCTTTACGACCTTGGTAAGAGTTTTAGCGTTATAATCCTTATTTCCCGAAACGGTAATCTTCAGCTTGATTTTATAAGTTTTCCTGCTGTACTTACCCTTTTTAAAAGTAATCTTACCGTTCTTTTTATT
>CADBCC010000005.1 GCA_902793125.1 uncultured Ruminococcus sp. | reverse complement strand
TCACCTACAATATCTCCGGTACTGCTGTCTATATGCTTTCCGAGTTCGGAACCCGCAGCTAAATATGAACCGCCAGTAACCTGGAAGCTATTTACCTTCGCTCTCGCGTAGAAATCCAGAGAAATGTAATTATACTGGTCATCATCAAGAGTGGAGTCATTGGTTAGAGCTGCTTTACTCGAGAGCCCTTCAGTCCAAACGTCATCGGGGATAACTGTTCTTCCCTTTTCGAGACCCGCGGAAGCCTGGAAGTTCGGTATCGCGAACTGCTCTCCGTTACTTGTTATGTCTTTTACGAGGTTTTTAAAATAGCCTGAATCGTTGAACTCGATTTTGTGCTTCCATTCGGTGTTATCTACAGGGAAATAATCTACACCGTCAACCTTAACAGGAAGCGCGAGCTCAATATCATCCGTACCCGCGGCGGAAATTTCAGTATTACTCGCGGTTACGGGAGTAAAGGGATTCAGATACCATGCCCATATAGCCATGAAAACAACCACAAGCATAACAAGCATCAATATTGAATTTTTAGTAATCAAAAGACGCCTGTCACGGCTTGCGTTAGTTTTCATCTTAACCTCTGTAATAGTAAATTCCGAGAACGGATTTTCCGCTCTTTTGGTTTTTGTTGTGGAAAATTTCGGTTGATTTGATTTCGGCGTCAGACTTTAAGAAGCCCGCAAAATCACTAACAGTATTCTTTTCCATATCTTTGTATGTTAAATACGCGCAGGACTTATCCGCACTGCTGAGCGAATCAGCCACAGTTTGTTTGCAGTCGTCTAATTTAAGGGAGTTAAATTTCTTAACAACCTCAATACGGTTCATATCACCCGAATAAACGGTAAGACGTTTTCCGTCGTTAACCACAAACAGACACGCAATATTTTTAATGTTGGGAATGTTGAACATTCCGCCCGAGGAAGCGAGGCTCTGCGCTTTCATCGCCTGTACGCCGAGAGCGCCGAAAGTAAGGTCATAGTTATAAAGACCGTCAATTCCTCGTCCGATTTTAAGCTCTTTCTTATATTTAGCGGCAGTTTCGTTAGCCTTCTTAGCGGCTTTCTTGGCTTCAGCCTGAGCTTTGGCTTTGTTTTCTTTAATCTCAGCTTTAGCCTTTTTATCGGCTTCTTTCTGAGCTGTTTTAACACGGCTGTCGGCTTCTTTCTGAATCCTCTGCTTCTCTGCCTCGTGGAGCCTTTTATTTTTGTCAAGCTCGGAAGCGTGAGCCTGATTAATTTTTTCAACAGCGTCTTTATGCGACTTTTCAAGAGAAGCCTTTTCATTCTCAAACATTTTGTTGAGTTCTTCAACGTGAGATGTGTGAGCGTTTTTCTCAGCCTCAACGTCCGCTTTATGGCTTTCTTTCTCAGCCGCAAGTTCAGCTGTAACATTATTAAGATTTGAACTGAGGTTATCAATCTGAGCGCTCTGCTCGGAAATTGTGTTATCGCGCTCGGAAAGTGTGGAATTAAGCTGTTCAATCTGCTCTTTAGCTCCCGCAATAGCAGTTTCAAGTCCTGCGATTGCTTCTTTCTGCTCGGCTATTGTAGCTTCGTGAGCCTCAATAGTAGCTTTCTGCTGAGCGTTTTCAGCTTCTAATTTAGCAACTTTTTCCTCTAATTCAGCTTTAGTCTTTTCGAGTGCGGCAACAAACGCCTCTAATTCCTCTATGCGGGCTTTTTGCTGAGCAACAATTTCTTCGAGCTCGGCGATTTTAGCCTTCTGCTCTTCAATAACCTGCTCAAGCTCCGCGATTTTAGCTTCAAGTTCAGCTTTAATCTGCTCGAGTTCGGCAATTTTAGCTTTCTGCTCTTCGATTACCGACTGCAGATACTTAACCTGAGCTTCAAGCTCTTCAACCCTCGCCTCGAGTTCGGCGATACGCTCCTTAGCTTTAAGAAGTTCAGCCTTTGTTTTCTGGAGCTCGGTTTCAAGATTTTTAATCTGGTCCTCAAGGGCGCGGATATTGCTCTTTAAGGATTCAATTGTCTTGTCGCGCTTCTCGATTTCTCGTTTAAGAGCGGCAATTTCAGCTTTCTGATCACGGATAACTTTCTCGCGTTCACGGATTTCCTGAAGACGAATCTTCATTTCTTCCTTACGGATTTTCTCCACCAGCTCAGCTGTTTCGGTATCGCCTGTCTGCTCACGTTTCTTACGGTTCTCCTGGTAACGCTCTTCGAGCATCTTCTTCAGAGCCGGGTTAGTAGAAATGGAAAGCATAAAGTGCTGGAAGCCCATAGCGTAGTAAATACCTTGCTGAACATCCTTGTCCATATTACCCGAGAAGTCTCTTCCGACAATTTCGTAACCGGGTTTATTGTAAGCATACAGGTAGTTGAATAAGTCAAGGCCCGCTTTATAGTTCGGGTTCTTAACCATAAGGTTTGTACGGTTGATAGGCGGTTTAACACGAATGCATTTTTTCAGCGCCTGCATCATATCCGTATTCAAAATGCTGTTGAGCTTTTCGCGGATACGTCGTACACGGTCAAAGTCCGAAAGTTTCTCGAAATCTTTTACGTCGAGGTCATCGGCCTTTGCGTCCTTAACTTCGTTTGAATACTCAAATTTGAATGTGATATGCTGGTTATTCATAACCATATCACGGTTCATTTCTACCTTATCATATGTATCGGTAGGAGCGTCAACCATTTTGCGGTACTTATCCGCAACGAAGTTAAGCGCGTTTTCAATTAATGTTATAAGGAAACGGTTTTCGTAAGTTTCGAACGAGTCCTCACGCTCAATTGTGAGCACTTTATTCGGAGTTACTTTTCCCGTATCGTCAATACTGTCAATGTAATTTGTGTGTTGAATTAAGTGTTTTACAGAATCCTTATTTATGATTTTTGCTTTATCAATTCTGTAAACTTCGTTATTCTCGACGATGAAACGACGTTGTTCATCAATCGCTCTTTCGATATACGGAATGGTATCCTCAATAGCGGTAACCCATTCCATATCAATAACCTTTTCATGGAGCTTACCGGAAAGGATATCTTCTCCTTTATCGTTATCCTCCATATTGGTTGTGAGATAGTTAGCGGTAAAGTCTGTAGCGAGGTGCCTTTGCATGTACTTATAGGAACGATAGTACTTATCAAAATTCTCCAAAAATCACTCACCTCTTTTTCAGTAATAGTCCTAATAACTCTCCAAACAAACACCTTATAAGGCAGCCGAGAATTCGGCGAGCCTATAAGCAAGGATGATTAAGCTAATTTCTTAAGCATGAGCAGGTAATCTTTACATTCACCCATGTTTTCTTCGCCGAATAACTCATCCATATATGCTATCAGACCGTCTATTTCATCTCGGATATAAGAGAGGTTGAGTGCCTCGAATTTACGTAATACTTTACGCGCGAGTATGTAATCTAAACCGTCGATTTCCTTTCCGCCGGTACCAACGTAGGCGGGAACGTAGTCCTTAATCTGCTTCATAATACGGTTACCGAAAGCTACTCTGAAGTGAGCAATTATATAGTCGTCAACCAAAGCGAGTTTATTAAGAAGGTCGTCGGAGATAGGATTATCCGCTTTTGCTTTATTAAGAATATCCTCAAAGTGGTGATAGTTAATTACAACAGGAGGTGTATCGGGAGCTTCAAAAGCAACACCCTTGTTATCAATGTTGATAGGCATAGCACGGTCGTATACCTTATCGGTAACAGCGAATGTAGAGTCATCGTTGTTGATAGTACCGCAATACCACATGTTGGGCGGTACTGTAAATTTACCCTTAACGAGCTGCTTCGGGTCGTTCTTCCACTGGCTGGGAACGAGGTCAACAATCCACTCATCTCTTCTCGGCATTTCAAGAATAGAGAGCATTTCCGCGAAGTAGTACTCAACACGGGCGATGTTCATTTCGTCTAAGATTACGAGATAAACATTTTCGTTATAGTTAGCTTCGTACATAGCGCGAAGCAGTTCTGTTTCGTTATATTTCTTTGTGAATTCGTTAAAGTAACCGAAAAGCTCGGAACGGTCACGCCATGAAGGCTGTACCGGAGTAATAACCGAGTCATTGCTTACGTACTTACCGAAAGCGTACGCAAGTGATGTTTTACCTGTACCGGAAATACCCTGTAATACGATAAGTCTTGTTGAAGCGAACGCCGAAACGAAACGGCGGATCATAGCTATATCGTAGTACAAACCAAGTCTTGAGCATGCAAAAAGGCGGAATCGGTCACAAAATTCAGGAAGTGTAATTTCGTTATCATACTCAGGCGGCTGATAGTCTGCCCACTCTTCGTCGAGCTGGGTAAGTTTGAGGAAACGAACTTCGCCGCTGTCGCCGTCCTCTTCCCCGCCGTTTAAGGTCTCGAGTTCCTCGCCTGTAAGCTCGGAAATCTCGTTCGGGTTAAGACCGATCTGTGAAACCTTCATCGAAAGAATTTTATCTTTCTCAAGGTTAAGACGCATAACTTCTCGGTTAAGGGCCTGAACTTCCTGTACAAGGGAGCCTGCGTCTTTACGAGCGCGTCTTGCTTTAAAAAATTTCTTTAAGGAGTTAACTATAAAGAAAATTATTAATCCTAAAACTGCCAATAAGAGTATGATTGCGATAATTGCCACTACCCACGCCAATCCGCCGAGGGCTGTAGTATAACGAGATATAATATTTACATATTCGGGGATATTAAACGCTCCGAGTATGCTGACAATTCCGTTCCAGATAGAACCAAAAAACTGTCCTAAAAATTGAAAGAGAAATTTAAAAACTGTATCCATGAATTATCTCCTTAAAAAAATCTTTCACCTTAACTAAGAGCTTTCTGACCTCGGCTCTCGCTTATGTAAGCCTTTTCATTCAAACGTATTTACGCTCAACTTCGAAATACATAGTCAGGCAAAGTGTCTTCGAATGTCTAATAATTTAACTTTTCCACCGAAATTCCTTAACATTACGAACGCAAAACGCTGTACTTCGGAATTTCAGCTTTATGTTGAAAAATTATTAGGGGCAAATGCATAGCATTTACGAATAAAATCTAATTGTCAAATTTATTTTTTACTGTTCAGATGCTTCCTCCGCGTTTTCAGCCGGAGCTTCGGCCGGTTCGGAAGCGGGATTTTGAGCAGCTAAGTACTCCTCAATTGCTTTTTGTTTTTGCTCCTCGGTAAGGTCAGCATTGGCAATAGCCTCCTGAGCTTTAAGCATAACCTTCTCTTTATTATACGCCATAAGGTTGAGTACAACTCGTACAGCCTGATAAAGGAAGAAGATTATCATCGGGAGCAGGATACACAGGAAGAATCCGAGCGGAGTTTGCAGGTATTGCATAATACCACCCAAGCCGCCTATTTTCGAGCCTGTATATTTAGCTAAAACATCGTCTTTCGCGATATTATCAAAAACGGTTGTGCCTTTCGGATCCTGGTCATAAGTTGTGTTGTTATCACCTTTTGTCTGGAAAGTGCCGTCTTTGTTTTCTTTATAAATTCTATGGGTTACATACTCTAACTTTTCGTCGCCGTTAATATCCTCCTGGAATGTTATAACATCGCCTTTTTTCAGATTATCCTTGGCGTTTTTGTCGAGCACGTCGCAAAGAAGCAAGTCACCCTTATCAAAATCATCGGGAGCGTCGCCGTGCATTGAATCACTCAATACAGAGATAGGCGCTTTACCGAATACGGAAGGAACTTTACCCTCGCCTTGCGCGGTCAATACAATAGTCAGTACGAGCACGGAAATAATAAGTACACATACAACAAGTACATCCACAATAATATTTAAAACTTTTATAAAAGGGCTTTTCATTTAGGTTAAATTCCTTTCCATTTCCTATGATTTTAAAGCTTAATGCTTTTTAATTTCCCTTTTTAAAAAAGGGAAAATAGTTTTCTGCCAAAACCTGCGTCTCGGCAAATTCCGAATCCTCTCCGAAACCCCGGGGAGTTTGGCTTTGCCGACTTTATCACATATAATTAAATCGACATATCAACATTAATAAAATAAGTATCATTCAATAAATCAATAAATATAAGCGACAAAGCCTTTACCCGGATTAAACAAACAAACCTGCTGACTGAATGTTTGTCTTAAAACCCCGAGCCGAGCACTCGGCTCGGGGCAAAGGATTCAATTCTTAATCAATTTAGCTGATCAGACTTTAAGACTTTATTTAAACTAAATAACTAAATAATAACTATAAGTTTAAATTATGATTGAGTAGCTGTGAAGCTGTACTCTACGTCGATTGTAGATACGTCAGCTGCGCTGTTCTTACAAAGCGGGTTGTAACCATCAGCGAAGCCGATAACTGTAATCTGTGTACCGCCGTTTTCCTTAACAGCAGCAGAGATTGTGCCAGCGTTTGTGTTAGCAGCGAGAGCTGTTAAAGTCTGTGTGCCAGCGCCTGTTGTCGGATTAGCAGCTGTTCCGCCGATCTTTGTTGTTGAGCTTACGTTTGTAGCAGATGTGTAAACGCCCTGGAGTGTAGAACCAACATAAACAGCTAAGTTGAGGTATGTACCTTCTTTTGTGCCGGACTTGATTGTGAATGTAGCGTTCTTAGCAGCGCCGCTTGAAGAAGCAACATAGAAAGAGTCAACTAAGAATACCTGGCCGTTCTCTACAGCAGCAGCAGAGAGAGCGCCGCTTAATGTACCGTCATCAAATGCAGTACCCTGGCCTGTAGCACCAAAGATAGAACCTAAAGCGCTGTAGTTAAGAGCACCGGGTGTTAATGATGAAGCAGTAGCAAGATCAGTAACTTTTGCGCCCCAAGCGTCAGAAGTTGTGTGACGAATTACGAGACCGTCAGCAGCAGCAGCGCTGAACTGGTTCTTTTCAGCTGTTACAGTAGCGTTTGTGATGTACCATGCGAATGTTGCTGAACCTAAAGCGATAAGAGCAACGAGAAGCATAGCGATTGATGATAATAACATCTTTTTTCTTGTGTTTTTCATTAGAGAATCCTCCTTAAATTTTTTTGTTCCAAAACACATAGGAACTAAGTTTTTAAATATATCACGACACCGCGCCGCCGTCTCAGCAATACGGCTAAGCGGTGGAATGAACAAAAGATTTAGTGAACAATTAACTATTAACAATTAACAGTTAATGTCGTGAAGATAACTCGTTATATTCGAGAACTTTGTTTCCCGACTGTATAAATATAGCTATTCAATTTGAATTTTGAACAATTTTGATTAACATCTTTATTATAGGTGTCAAATCGTCACTAAGAGATTTAAATTCTTTTTCTGTAAGATAGTCGGTAGCCTTAAGCAATTTTAACCAATACTCAGTTTCGCCGGCTTCTTTTAAAGCGATATTCATTTTCGACTTAAAATCAAGACGGCTTTGAGCGTATTGTGCTTCTGTTACATTAGCTCCGATACTTGTTCCGGAACGTAATATCTGTTTTGATAAAACAAATTCTTTACGTTCGGTAGTCATGTTTTTAAAAAGATTAACAATTCTAACAGCAAAATCAAACGTTTTTGGACCGATGATGCTTTCGTTTACGCTCATTCCAACCTCCAATAACTGTTAATTGCTAATCGCTAATTGTTAATTTGATTTCGTTTCGTCAGAAGCGACATCAAATACCATCTGGCTGCGGATTGTGCCGCCGCGGATTGCGTCAACACATTCGGGGTCGTTACCCTCAATCCACATTACTACCGTGAATTTATCAACAGCGCCGGCTTTGAGCTCGGAATCCTTGCTTTTAAGGATATCATCGTTGTTAACCCATTTTGTAGCGTCCGTTTCGGCAGTTTTACGGCTTCTGAAAGAGCCTTTCGCGTAGGTGTTATCTTTTCCGTTTTTATAAATCTGGATACGGACCGCTTCGTCGGCGGATTTGGAAACACCTGTTACTGTCATCGTAGTATTGTATTTTAAATCCTGTGTACCTGTGTTCTTCAGGTAGAAGGTATAGGCAAGATAATTATCTCCGTTGTGCTGGCCGTCTTTCTCTTTGTCGAGATTTTTCGGAAGCCAGGCTTTGGTAATATTAGTAACGTCCTTTACAGCTCCGCCGTTAAGCTTTACTGCCGCGTCGTCAAACGAAGCGGATTCGGAAAGCATAATTGTTTTACCGTCCCGCAAATCGCCGATTGAAATTACCAGATCGCCCCATTGGGTAAGAAGCATTGAGATTATGTACATTACAAGTAACGTAAATACAAGTGCGGCTAAAATTCCTCCGTAGATACGCTTGCGCTTCTTAGCTTTTGCGATTGCCTTCGCGTTTTCCTGAGCGTGGAAGTGATCGTACACCGAAGATTTATGGTCTTTAGCGGCTTTTATCTCGTGCTTACTGCCTAATTTTGCGACTTCCTCGGGAGTCGGCGCGTCTACCTGTTTATTCTTTTTTCTAAATGGCATTTTCTACCTTCTCCTTTCGGAATCTGATTTTCATTATTCATTCTTTAGCCCGGACTCTGTTTCCCCTCTCTGATACCGACGAATGATAATTTTACGGTTAAGTTAGCGCGCTGGATATCGTTATCGCACTCGGGATCTTCGCCCTCAAGCCAAAGTCTCATTGTTACTTTTTTAGGAGTAAGTTTCTGCAGGGTAAAGAGCTGGTTATCATTTCCGTAATTCATCGATCCGCTCGGGAGATCAAAAGTATTAAGAGCCGTTACCTTTGTGCCCTTGTTAGGCTCGTAAGTCTTAACGGATTCGTCAGCGCTGTTGAAATCAATTCTACAGGCTTTTACAACATCGCTCTGGGGAGCGGGTGAAGAAGTTGTTACGCTTGTTCCGTCGTTTTTACCCGTTGCTTTTCCGTCTTCGTCAGCGCCCTCTTTAGTAAGATGAACGTGCATGTTGCGTGTAGCTATAAAGTAGCAGTCAAACTCAAAATAAGACTCATCTTTATTCGGGCTTACTTTTTCGCCCTTCTGGTATGTAAAATCTTTACCGTTGGAAGTTGTAACGGGGTCAAGGATAATATCTTTAAGGGAAGTATTGTAATTCTTTCTGAGATAAGAATTCAGCATTTCGTTGGTTATTGTGTGGGTATACTGATTAATATCGGAACCATGGTTATCCATTGAAACTCTTAAATCGTCGCCGGTGCTTATTTCTAATTCGAAATCCTGTACGCCGACAAACGTATTAACGGTAAACCACGCGTATGTCGCAGTAGCCAAGCCCAGAACCGCAAGTACGCTCAGAGCGACAATAGTTCTCTTTCTTCTTTTGAGTCTTTTTCGATTTTTCTTAAAATATTCTTTCAAAGACACAATATCCCTCCTGACGTAATTGCTGTGTTCTAAATACTTTTTTCATAATACCAATATCACGGCATACTAATACACCGATAAGTTTAGCTATACTATTTTACAATATTTTTGGGGGTAAAGTCAATAATAATTGTGCAGTTTTTTCGAAAAATGCCAAATTTTGTGCAATATTTTTAGAGGTTAGTTATAGTCCACAAAAATGCCTTTTCAATTTTGGTTAATTCGCCGTAAGAATAATTTTAAAAAGGTCTTGACAAAGGAATTTTTTAAAAGTTTTTTGAAAAATTGCATAAAACTATGCAATTTCGAAATTTTTTGTATATGTAAGTGCACAGCGTTTTTTACAAAATCTAAGTTAACTGAAGATTTAAAAGGAGGACTTTTTATTATTACTCTTGTTTTGAATTCAAACAAACACCTGAGCGCCGTAAACAACGCCAAGGTGTATTACGGCGAAAACCGAATCGGTAATATAAGAATAAAGATAAATGACACTATAGGCGAAATAAATACCGCAAACTGCGACTTTACGCTTTATGTGCTTTTCGGCGGAGATTACATAAGGTATCCCCTTGACTTTACCGAGGAGAACGAGTTTTCGCTTCCGATAACAAACGATATTACGGAATTTATCGGCGACCACGAGATGTATATCGAAATAACCTCAGGCGGCAGGGTTATTGGTAAAACAAATCCGGTTGCTCTTCGCGTTCACCCGTTTACGGGTTTGTGCGAGGAGATAACCCCTCGGGAAGTGTATATAGCGAGAATTGAAGAATTGGAAGATATAATCGCGTATAACGACAACGTTTTCGAGGATATTAAAAACGCAATTGCTTCCGCAACCGTAGAAATAAGCGAAAGCACTCCTAAATCGGAATACGGAAACCTTATACGCACTATCCCGCAGGTCGTATTATCCGATGTAATAGATGTTTTCGAAGGAGATTTAAGCGGAACATACGAAATACCGCGCGGTACAACTAAACTTCGCGACTATTTATTTTACCGTTCCGATACAAACGGATTTATTATTCCGAATACCGTAACCGAATTAGGGGTGTCTTGTTTTTCGTATTGCACAAACATTGCCGAAATCACAATCCCCGACAGCGTTATATCTATGAACTCCAACGTTTTTGAGGGCTGTACGAATCTTTCTTCTGTAAATATCGGAACAGGCTTAACAGAAATCCCCTTCCACGCTTTTTACGATTGTTTTAATTTATTCGACATAACTATCCCCGGCAATATTGTTTCGATAGGCAACCAGGCGTTCTGCGGCACAAGACTTTCAAACGTCAATCTGTGTCACGGTGTAAAACGTTTAGGATTTTTTTCATTCGCGGCTATCGGTTCGCTTACATCACTGTCAATTCCCAATACTTTAACAAATACGGGTGAAACGCCGTTTAACGCTTGCTCAAATTTAACCAATGTTACAATCGAAAACGGATTTAACGCTAACAATCTCAATTTATCGGCATCAACCAGATATACGGTAAATACGATTGTAAGCTGGCTTAACGCCTTAGCCGACCGAACAGGCCAAATCACCTATAACTTAATAATCGGCTCATCAAACATAAATAAGCTAACCGCGGAACAGATAGCGATTGCAACCGAAAAAAACTGGAACCTTTCTTAAAGTGCGTTGACAAAATCGCCGTATATATTATAGAATATAAACATAATAATCCGAAAGGAATTTTATGTTTATGCAGGACTTAATTACAGAAAAAAATACAAAAGAAAATGTATTGCTGAAGTTTATAGCGACACATAAATTTTTATCTTCTTTAATACTGTGTCTGATTTTTTCCCTGATTTATCTTCCTCTTAACGGGTTTCATATCTATACAGGCGGAGATGACCCGGGAATTGTCAGGCTGATTTCAAACGGCGAAATAGGAATCGGCTTTGTCGGATATTTTTTCGCCTGGTTCGTATCAATAATGCAGCCTGTTTTTTACCGGATAAATCTGAATTTCTATTATATCCTGCATGAAATAATATGCTTTATCTCACTTGGACTAATCAACTATTTTATACTTTGCAGGCTTCCGGTTAAAAAAGGCTTATTTTTATCAATTGTTTTTGATATTGTATTTTTCTCATTTTTTATTATTACAATTCAATTTACAATGACCGCCGCCGTTTGCGCAACCGCGGGAATATTAAGTATGATATACGGCTGTATATACGAGGAGAGAAAAAGATATAAACGGCTTCAATTTTTCGGCGGAGCGTTTCTGGCGCTGCTCGGCTCACAGGTAAGATTCAACCCGTTTGTTTCGCTCTGCGCGGTAACAGCCGCCTTTGCTTTCGGCGCGTTTTTATCTGACTTTATAAAGAATAAAAAACTCGGGTTTAAGAACTCCCTTATAGAAACATTTAAAAGCTTTATAAAACCCGCTGTTGCAATTATACTGACCGCGGTTATTATATTCGGCGCAAATATGCTTTCCGAATCGATGAAATATACCGATCCTAATTATGAAGATTTTCTCGGGTATAATGAATCTCTGTCAAAGGTGAACGACTACAGATCAGCCAACTTTTTCGCCAATAAGGATTTTTACCGTTCAATTGACATTAAATCTTTCGCTGAAATCAATATCCTTAAAAGATGGTGCGTAGACGACGATTTCTTCACAAAGGAGAAATTAGACGCAATAAGCAGCTATTCAGCAGAACACGCTTATGACGGAGCCGGAAGTAAAAGCTCGCTTAAAGTTTTAATGACCCGTATCGGAGAAGGGTTGTCGGATCACGTTAAAAGCGGACTCATAATCCTGGATGTTTTCATCGCGATTGCCGTACTGTTTACGCTTTGGATTTTGTTTTTTGTTTCGCGAAAAAAATTCTATATTGTTTTTCCGATTGTTCTGTTCGCCTCTATGTGGGGGATCCTGCTGTTAACAACAGGAGGGCTTACCGCGAGCGCAGACAACTGTAATCTTCTTATACTTCCGATTTCCATATTTACCATCTATGTCGCGATTTTCTATAATAAGCATCAGCAAATAATTACTTTCTTTTTAAGCTTAGCGGTTATTGCCCTTTATATTTATCTGTATTTATCGAGAATACACTTTACGGCTTCGCTTTGTTTCTACCTTCCCGCATACGCTTTTATGCTGTTCTCGCTTAACGAGGAAAACCGGAAAGAAATTAATTTCAAAAAGCACCCTATGCTTCTGAAACGAATAGCCGCGGCAGCGCTTGTTATTACAGCAATTTCCTCGGGCGCTCTCTTATTCATGAAAGTAACATATGTTGAATATCCCGAGGAATATGAAAAAGTTCAAAAATATATTAAGTCTCATAAGGATAATACTTTCTTAAAAGACGGAATATACAGAGATAAAAGCAATTTTAACGCTCTGGTTGAATCGGATGAACCGAAAAATATTATTTCTTTCGGCGGCTGGGATAAACACTCTAAAACATATAAGAACAGTTTAAAATCCCGCGGAATTAACCATCTCTTTAAGGACACGGTTGACAGCGATATTATTGTTGTGCTGTTTAATTACTCCGGAAACCCGGATGTTTTAAACGGTAAGGTCGGAGATTTCCAAATATACTACAATGACCATTACGCGCCAAAAGGCAAGGTAATCTCCCTTAAAAAGATAAAAGACTTTAATCGTTACACTATGTATAAAATTGTAAGCGAAAAAATTGACAATAAAAAACAGCAATAAAAAACGCCCGCCGGCAGTTCACACGCCGAGCGGGCGCACTTTTTTCAGATTCACTTAAACATCATTTAAATAACTTAGTTTCCCTACAATTTAATTACGGTATAAAAAAGGATTGGCTCAATAGAACCAATCCTTTAAAGATACTACAAATATAATTATTCTGTTACTGTTACGTCTACGTAAACTTTACCTGTCTTGAGTTCGTTGCCAAACTTCTTTTCGGTAATATCGCAAACAAGTGTGTAGATTGTCTTCTGAACAGCTTCTGTCTTTAACTCAACAAATACAGTGCCTTCGCCTGCGGCTACGCCTGTGATAACGCCGTCCTTTGCTGAAACAACCTTAGCGCTCTCTTCATCAACAGTTACGGCATAGTCAGTGTTGTTTAAGCCTGCTAAAATCTTAGTTAAGTAGCTGCCGTCTTTGTAATCTTCGCCCTTCTTAAGAGCTATCTTAACGTGGAGATTACCGTCTTTGTCTGTGAAGTAGCAGCCTTCGGGAATATAAGCATAAGCTGCTTCACCGTTAGCTGAAACAGCCGAACCGTTTATAGCGGATACTGTGAATCCCCACATTGTGGGATTAGCACCGAGGTCAATTTCAAAAGAAGTTGTCTTAACCTTGCCCGCGCTCTTCATATTCTTATCTGCTGTAGTTGCTGTCTTAACCTCATATTCAGAAGCGCCGTTTACCTTATCCCATGTAAGAGTAGCCTTGTTGCCCGCTACGGTTACTTTAACCTGAGGAGCTGAAAGGAACATACCCTTCTTAGCCGCGGAAGCAACGGAAGTAGATTTACCGTTAACAGCCTTAACCTTGTAGGAGTAAGTTTTACCGGAAGCAACCTTTGTGTATGTATAGTTTAACTTTGTAGTTGTAGCGATTTTCTTAGAGCCGCTGTATACATAGTACTTCTTAGCGCCCTTTACCTTTTTCCAGGAAACTGCTGAACCGCTCTTAATGTTTTTTACAGAAGAAACTGTGGGCTTTGTAAGTCTTACAACCTTAGCAGCCTTAGACTTCTTACTCTTCTTCTTACCCTTTAAAGCCTTAACATAATACTTATAAGTCTTACCTGCCTTAGCCTTCTTATCGGTATAGGTCTTCTTACTTACTGTTTTAATCTTCTTTTTACCGCGGAAAACCTGATACTTCTTAGCACCCTTAACTTTTTTCCAAGTAATCTTAATGCCCTTAGTTACGTTTACAGCTTTAACCTTTGTGGGCTTTTTAAGCGATGCGGCAGATACGGAAATACTTCCGACAGCTAATGTAGAAGCTGCCATAAGTGTTGCCATAGCTGCACTTACGATCTTTGTAGTTTTTTTCATTTTGAATCCTCCTAAGTAGTCTTGTAGTATCAAACGTACCTATGTATTATATCATAATATACGACAAAATATCTATCGGCATTTTGCACAACATCATTATTGGTATTTATGCAATTTTAACTAAAGATGTTCAATGAATCCTTCACAGAACCGATACTTACTTCATTATCGTTCATATCGGTAAGAATCTGCAATGTATTTTTTATTGAAGTCGAGCCCGCTTTCTTTACGGTAAATTGGGCTGTATAAATAGTTCCTTCACTGCTGAAATCCATTCCGTTTATGTCCGACGCATTGTAATAAATCTTCTCATCCTTATTATTCACAATTCCGACATTTGCTTTTGTGGATTTGCATTTTAGATAATCCGTATCGAAAGTTGTGTATCCCTGGTAATTAACGAGGGTTTTCGAGCATTTCAGATTAAGCGTAACGCTTATTGTATCTCCCACATAGCATGTAACTCCGTTAATCACGCACTTGTCGTTTGATTTATGAGAAGTGTTGTTTTTAGGCGTAACAACGGGGATTACACCTTCGTTGGAATTACCCGCCTTTTTGGGCTTAGGCAGCTTTTTGGGTGCTTTTGTGATTTTGGATTTTGACGTTTTTGAAGTTTTAGCGGAGCTCTTTTTCGAGGACGATTTAGATAAAGAAGCCGCGGAGGATTTTTTACTATCCTTTTTATCGTTCTTAACTGTCTCTGCGGATTTTTCGGTAGCTCCGTTTTCGGCTACTGTCTCTTCATCCGGAGGAGTTGTTATTTTAACGGTAGTATGGCTTGTATTCGTCGCTTCACGGTTAGCGTTATTCACGTTATTTACAATTATAAAAGCTCCTATTCCGATTACCGCTATCATAAGAACAACCAAAACAATAAGCGCTGTCTTTTCTTTTGCGGTAAATTTGCGTTTTTGCATAATTATACCTCCTTTTTAATACTTAATTATAGAATATCACAAATTATAACACTAATTTAAAAAATATTCAACCTGAAAAAATCTCACAAAAACCTTCCTCTTTTTATAGCTAAAATAACAATAGAAAAATCCCTGTGAAATATGTTATAATAGATTAGTTAATATAAAAGCTTCGGAGGCATCTATGAATATTTGCGTATACTGCGCTTCAAGCGAAAAAATTGATAAATCCTTTTTAAACGCGGGAGAACGTTTCGGGGAACTGCTCGCCGAAAACGGCCACACATTGGTTTTCGGCGCGGGAAAATTCGGAATAATGGGAGCTGTCGCCCGCGGATGCAAGCGAAAAGGCGGTAATATTATCGGCATAATTCCGAGATTTTTCGATAATATAGACGTTATGTTTAAAGATTGCAAAATAATAAAAACCGATACAATGCGCATTAGAAAAAAACTTATGGAACAAAACAGCGACGCTTTCGTTATGATGCCCGGAGGTATCGGCACATTTGAAGAATTTTTTGAAATACTTACGCTTAAACAGCTCGACAGGCACAGAAAGCCGATTGTGGTCTACAATATAAACGGTTATTTTGACGATATGCTTAAAATGCTTTACTCCGCGGTAGAAAAAGGCTTTTTGTCCGAAAAATGCCTTAAATTGTTTTTTGTATGCGAAAGAGGGGACGAAGTCCTTGAACGCATAAATAATTATTCGCCGTTTAATTACAGCAAATACGAAAATGAATAGAGGTGCCTTATGACGGATTGCGAACATTGCGCGCATTATATTTATGACGACGAGTACGAATGTTATATCTGCGATATAAATTTAGACGAAGATGAGATGGCAAAATTCATAACAGGAACTGTGCGCGACTGCCATTATTTTAATCTGTACGATGAATATAAAATAGTTGAAAAACAGAATTAATCCCAAAGGAGTTAATCTTTCCTTTGGGATTTTTTCATTATTTCTTTAATAATTCTGTCCGCTCTTGCTCCGGTCACAACACAGCTGTATAAAAGAATCACAACAAATATTATAACCATGGTTACTATCCATATCATAAAACCACCCGCAAATAAATATATGAATAGTATCACAATCTTATTAATTATTATTCACTTGTAAATCCGTCAATGATAATGTATAATAATCGAAGTGAAAAGAGGAAAAGCAATGAGCAATCGGATTTTAAAACATGAAAATTTAAAAGATATAAAATTTGCGCTCTCTTTAATTTCAGCCGTTATTAACGAAAACTCCCCGCAAGAGCCTGATTTTGAACCGGACTGGAATTTTATTTTTAAGTTTACGAAATCACACAGTATTGACAACACGATTTTCTACGCGATAGAACATCTTAAAGCCAAACCCGAACCCGAGCTTCTGAAAAAATGGATGGATATAAGAAACAAGTGCATCCACCGCAGTATGATCCAGCGCGAAGAATTTGACATTATATGCTCTGCTTTCGAGGAAAATATGATAGAATATATGCCGGTTAAAGGCTTTAACGTAAGCCGCCTTTATCCGGCTGATGATATTCGATATATGAGCGATATTGATATCCTGATAAAAGATAAACGTGATAAAGCTACGGAGATTCTTTTGGAAAAAGGATATTCTCTTAAAAAAGGCGGAGTTGATTACGACCAGCCTTTATCTAAAAAACCCTTTATGGTTGTTGAGTTACACAATAGTCTTTTTCCGAAATACTCGCCGTATCGTTCCTTTTTTGACGATATTTTCACGAAATGTGAAAAAAACGGCTGCCGCTATAATATGAGCGGAGAGGATTTTTATATTTACGAAACCGTACACCTGTACAAACATTACGCAGGAAGCGGAAGCGGTATACGGTCAATTATGGATTTTTATTTTATTAATAAAAAACTTGCTCCTGAATTAAACAAAGATATTGTAAATGAAAAGCTGAAACTTCTTGGGTTAAACGAATTCTCGGAAAAGATAGCCAAATTAGCGGATAAATGGTTCGAAAAAAATGACTTTGAGAACTTTTCTGAAGAAGAGTTATATATTATTTCAAGCGGAACATACGGAACGGTTGAGCATATGATAAAAAACCGCAGAGAAAAAAATTCCCGTTCAGGCTATTTTTTATCGCGGCTGTTTCCGCCTAAGTCAATAATGTTTGAATTCTATCCGAAACTTAACAGCCGTCCGTTCCTTCTTCCTTTTTACTACATCTACAGACCGCTGAACGCGGTTACTTTCAAAAACAAAAAGATTGTTACGGAATTAAAAATACTTAATAAAAATAAGAAAACCAAAACCTGATTCAGGTTTTGGTTTTTTGTTATACTTAAAGTTCTTCTTCACATTTTTTCAGCGCGGAAGCGATAACAGCATCCATATCATAGTACTTGTACTCGCCGAGACGTCCGCCGAAGATAACGTTCTTTTCGCCTTCGGCTAATTTTCTATACTCCTCGTAAAGCTTGGAGTTCTTCTCGTCGTTAACCGGATAATAAGGCTCATCGCCCGGCTTCCATTCGGAACTGTACTCACGGCTTATAACGGTTTTCGGTAAATCGTTCCCGTTTTCATCCTTTCCGAACTCGAACCATTTATGCTCGATAATTCTCGTCCAAGGAGTTTCGCGGTCCGTATAATTCACCGCGGCGTTACCCTGGAAATTAGGTTTATCAAGAATCTCATTTTCGAAACGAACCGAACGATATTCAAGGTTGCCTAATTTATAACCGAAATACGCGTCTATAGCGCCGGTATAAAGAACTTTATCCGCTAACTTATCGTATTCTTCTTTGTTTTTAAGATAGTCTGTATTGAGTTTTATTTCAATTCCTTTAAGCATATTTTCAACAAGCTTTGTATAACCGCCGACAGGTATTCCCTGATACAGCGCGTTAAAATAGTTATTGTCGAAAGTAAGGCGCACAGGCAGGCGCTTAATAATAAACGGCGGAAGCTCGGTACAATCTCTTCCCCATTGCTTTTCGGTATAGCCTTTAATCAGCTTTTCGTAAATATCGCGTCCGACTAAAGAAACCGCCTGTTCCTCTAAGTTCTCGGGCTCGCCTTTAATTTCCGAACGCTGTTCGTCAATCTTAGCCTGAGCTTCTTCGGGAGTTACTACGCCCCACATTTTATTAAATGTGTACATATTAAAAGGCAAAGAGAAAAGCTCGCCTTTAAAATTCGCTACAGGGGAATTTGTAAAGCGGTTAAATTCCGCGAACTTTGTAACATAATCCCAAACCTCTTTGTTATTCGTATGGAAAATATGCGCGCCGTATTTATGAACATTTATCCCCTCAACTTTTTCGGTATAAACATTACCCGCAATATTAGGGCGCTTATCAATAACAAGAACTTTTTTACCCTTAGCTTTCGCCATCTGAGCGAAAACCGCTCCGTAAAGTCCCGAACCGACAATTAAATAATCGTATTTCATAATTACACTTCCCTTACTAAATATTTTAAGAAAGAAAAATTCAATATACTAACCGAATATTCGGCTGTAAAGATATTTTAAACGTGTTTTAGCCGCCGGTATCTCGCTGAGTTTCGTCCATTCCTTTGCCGCTTTATCGTTATAAGCTTCGAATGTCCAGTTTATCGTTTTGAAATTCTGGTGTTCAAGGAACAACTCCAAACTCTTTTTCAATCCGTCAATCGGCTTTTCAAACTGACTTATATCTATGAACTGAGCTATTTTCTTATTGTCAAACTGTCTGTCAAAATAGCGGCAGTAAATAACCTGGTATTTCGCTGACGGAAATTTTAATTTTACCGCTTTTTCGGTATAAAAAACCTTAGGACGATTTCCGGTTTTCTCCTCGATAATATCAAGATAACAGTCAAGGATTTCCGTCCATTTATACGAATAATCCGAGGTAATATGGAAACATTCGCCTATAGCTTTCTCGTTTCCGATTAACGCGCGTATTCCTAAAGCCACATCTTCGGCAGTTGTCATAGTAGTATATTTGTCGCGTATATCCTCGGAAAAAACAATACTTCTGCCGTGCAGCGCGCGGTAAAGCCAGTTTTCCTTTTCCATTACGCCAAGCTGTAAACGGATATCGCTGTATGTAATAGTAGGTCTTATAACAGTCCAGTTTGATTCGCCCGAGTTTTTAAGCAAATCTTCCTGTCTTGCTTTTGTTAACGCGTATTCGTCCGTTTTTAGATATTCCTCATCAGTAGTAACATCTAAAAGGCGCGGGGAATCTTCGGTGATTTTTCCTTCGCACTCAGCGTAAACTCTCGCAGAACTAATGAAGATATAGTGTTTTGTATTCGCAAGAAAAATTTTATAACGCTCCTTAAACTGAGCGGTGTTGTATGTCATAAAATCAACAACGACATCCCACTTGTTTTTCGAAAGAACGTCTTTAATAAAAGAAAGGTCCTTTGAATTACCCTTGAGATATTTTAAATTTGCGTTATCGGAAGGTCTTTCGCTTCGGCTTGTAACAGTTACGTTGTTGCCGTCATCTAACAAAAGCTTCGTCAGCGGAACGCCCATCGCGCCTGTTCCGCCCAAAATCAGTATATTCATATAAAATCCACCTCAAAAAACATTATACGGCAAGTTTCCAATCCGTAAATAAACGGTGTTATTTTTTTATTTTTTTAACAATCTGAGTTCCCTGTTTTCCGAGAATATTCTTAACAACGCTTTTTGCGCGGTGTTTTGAATCTGTTGCAATTGTTTGCATTATATGGAAAGCCTCGTTGTCGTTTTCGGCTGTTGTAAACACTTCGAAGAACATCGGCTTATCGGTAAGCTTAGGTTCCGTAAAACGCTTATAAGCCTTAAGGAACTCTTCTTTATTATCGGCGCTCAGGTATTCAAAGCCTAAATCTTGTGTGTAGTGCTTAAGCAGGCTGTGCGATTTTCTTCCGAAATGTCCCGCGGCGGCAACAAATTTATTCGCGTTATCCATTCCCATTCGTCTTTCGGCAGGCGCGTTCTTGTGGCGGAAAATATTTCCGCCGTTATTATTAATTATCATAATTCTGACATTGCTGCCGAGTTCGCGGTTGCCGAGAACATTCATATCGTAGAAAAACGTTAAATCGCCCGTTACTCCGAAATACAGTTTATCTTTGTTTACAAGCGACGCGCCGATAAGCGCTGAAACGCATCCGTCAATACCGCGGCATCCGGCGTTGCAGGAAGTGCGTACAGTTTCCGACAACGGGAACATTGACCATACCCTTATTGTATCGCTTACGCCGAGGTGAAGCACGGAGTTTTCGGGGATAGCTTTTGACATTACGCTTGCGGCATAAACCGATGAAAACGGAAGCTCCGGAACAGAGGCAATAAGCCCGCTGTAGTCATTTTTGTATTGGGAAAGCACGGTATTATTATAATTTTCGCCTTTTGCGTAATAGTTAAAGAAATACTCTTCGCTCATTTCAAAAACATTACGAAGCTTGCGGAAACTGTCGCGGAGCTCTCCGTCCGGGCTCACGCGCCAGATTTCTTTTGTGCATCTTCTGAGTTTTCCGTGTGTATATAAGTCACCCGTTTCCTCGCCGATGTGGATTAGCAAATCGAAGCGCGAAAAAATATCATAATCTTTGGGCTGCATAGCTAACAGCTGAGTTTTTACGCGGTATTTTCCGTAATACTTTGACGTCAGGTCGCAAAAAACAACAGCGTTCGTTGTTTCGCAAAATCTGTCTATCGCGTCTGTCTGCGCCTTTGTCCATTCATTATGGCTTCCGACAAAAACTCCGATTCTGCCGTTAGGAAGATCAGGAAGAGTATCGGAATAATTGTAGCGTTTTATAACGCGCGCGGGAGGAAACTCCTTAGTCCGGAGCTCAAAATCTTTATTCAACCAGGGCAGATTAATATGTACGGGACCTCCGCCGCGGCGTGTGAGTTCAAGAACAGCGTTGTTGATTTTCACAACACTGTCCCATTCATTGTGATTTGTCAGCTCAACCTTAAGCTTAAATACATCATTCGGAGATACGCTGCGGTCGATAACCTGGGGCTCTAAATGTCCGATTGCGCTGTAATCATGCAGACATGTTACCGCCAAAATCGGCAGTTTCCTATGGTACGCTTCCGTAAGACCTGAAAAGTAGTTTCTTGAAGCGGTAGCTTCTGTACAAGTGAGAACTACGGGATCTCCGGATTCAGCCGCGAGTCCGCACGCCATATACGCGGCGCTGCGTTCGTCAACACAGGAATACATTTCAAAACTATCGTCATGTTGGATACTCGCAACAAATTCGATATTTGTTGTACCCGGAGAAACAATTACCTTACTGATATTATTCGCTTTTAAAACGCTTATTAATATCTGAACATTCCTTCCGTTGGTATAATAAAAATCCATAATTATCTCCTTTTAACAAAAAATTGTATCACAAATCAAATATCAATTTTTCAACTTCGCTGATAATACAATCGTTGCTTTTCTTTATGATAAGCGTTCCATCCGCCATTTCATTTTTTAGCTTCTCGCGGTCTGTGACAAATTCCACTGTTTTCTTAACAGCTTCCTCAGTTAAATACTCTTTACCGTGGATAACATAGGGATAACTCAGGCTTTCAAACAATCCCTCAAATTTTCTTGAATAAGAAAACGGAATTACAGGTACGCCTGCTGAAAAAGACCCTATTGTCGCGTGCATTCTCGCGCCTGTAAAAACATCCATTGACGCTATATAAGACTTAACTTCCATCGGAGTTTCAGGTATGGGAGAAACTACTGTTTCGGGAAATTCTTTGTGCAAAGCTTTAACAGCATCCAAATCGTTATCCGCTGTTTTAACGTTATCGGCTCTGAATGCGTGTGGTATTAAGTGGATTTCAAAAGAATCCCTCAGCTCCTTAATTACGTTTCTTAAATAATCGCGATAGTTAACCGTTAATCCGAACTGGTTATCCTTCGTATATCCTCCGTTCCAAAGAAGTCCCGACGGGTTTATTCCCAGTTTCGGTTTATCCTTTGGAGTGTTTTCCTTTTTATCGAAAGGAAGCAAAAATGCGATATCCGATGTAAGCTTAGGTTCTCTTCCGCTGATTTTTAAAGTGTACTCAAAAGACTGTTTATCTCTTACATAAACCTCGGCGGATTTTTTTATAACTTCCACCGCAAGCTGACGTACCTTAGCGTCATGAAAAGGGCCGATAGTCTGGCTTCCTAAAATCAGCGGCACGTTTTTATCAATTACCGCCTTCTTTACTCTTGTACGGGCAAAGAAACGCTCCTGACCGTAAATATCGGTAAAACTGTCTCCGTCTGTAAAGTCAAAGACACATTTACATTTTCTTGCATTGTTCAGAAAAATAACTTTTCCGTTTTTGTTAAGAAAAAAACAAGTATTAAACTGAATATGGGGATAATCGTTTTTCGGAAAGTAGTTTTTCTTTACGGCTTTTACGGAATGTTTTTTAATAATCTGTTTAAAAGGAAGCGGTTTTATAAAATTAATCTGAACTCTTTCGTTTCGTTTTTCGGCAATTGTTTCAACCGCTTCAAGGAAAGAATACGCAAGGGCTTCACAGCCTTTATTACCCGAACCGAACGAAAGACCGAGAGAACCTATTTCAATCATGTTGCTTTCTCCTTTTTATTGCCCTTTACAAGAGAGATAATTTCTTTTCGTTTAATTAACGCAATAACGAAAAGTATAGCGATTAAGATGTATCGAATAACAGTGAACTGATACGTTAACATACAAGCGATAATAACCGCGCACAAAGCAATCGCCATTAATGCGATAATCTTATTGTTATAAACCATTCCGTAGCCGAGGCGTTTAAGGTTTATCGCGTGGAACAGCGCGAGCATCATATAACATACCATCGTTGTATATCCTGCCGCCCAATAACCGAAAATCGGAATAAAAATCCAGTTTAACAGCAAATTCATTGACGCGGCGGCTACAGTACCAATCATAATTGTTGTTGACTTTTTCAGATAAAGCTCTACACGCATATATAAAGTAAATACGGCGGTAAAGAAAACTCCCGATACAACAGACGGAATAATATAAATACCCTCGTAATACTCCTCGGGTCCTAAAATACGTATAATCTCGGGAGCGAACAGCGTTATAAGCAGCGCGAAAAGCGCGAATACAACCATCATTGACTGAGCTCGTTTTTGCAGCGGAGCGTAATCCTTTTTCTCCATTTTCTGGTAAATCCAGGGGGCAAACGCCGAGTCAACCGCATCCCAGAAAATCAAAAGAATAGCGGCTACGGTATAAGAAACATTATAAATCGCCGTCGCGCTTGTGCTTACCATATTAGCAATCATAATTTTATCGGAACCCGAAAGCACATGCATTGAAAGATAGTGCGGAACCAAAGGCAGATTTATCGCCAGCGCGTATTTCCAATACTCGAATTTTACCTTTCCTTTTGCTTTAATAAAAGTAATGATGTAGAAAATAATACCCACAAGTATCATTACGGATTCCGTTCCGACAATTTTAGCTGTGGATTTTTCTCCCTCATCAGCGAGTAAAACAAGCGCAAGCGCGCCTAATGTCGAGGCTAAAGATACAACAATCGTCAGCACTAAAACAGGTTTATACCGGAATTCAAACCTCGCTCTTCCCATCCAATAGCTGTACGCGGGGAACGTCAGGAAGTATAAACCCATAATAATCATCAACGGAATCGGAAGATTGATAATCGGGGACAACCATTGATAAAATACTACATAGACTATACCCCATATCAGCGTAATGCTGTTCGCGAGCAACAGGATTGAAAAAGTAAACCTGTTTCTGTCTTTTTTAAACTCCAGCATTCCGTTATTAAATACACCGCTGGACATATTTAAAGTCGCGATAATCAGTAATATCGACTGCCATGTTGTAAAGGTCGCAATAATTCCGTATTCCGAAGACGGCATAATACGGGTAAAAATCGGACCTGTAATCATCGCAAGTCCCTTCTGGAAGAAACGGGCGATAATTAACGCGATGGAAGTTTTCGCAACAGGAGACATATTCTTGTATTTACTTGTCAGTTTTTTAATTTTGCTCATTTAAAAAACCCTTTCATCATTTAATACAAGTATTATTCGGTCAGTTTGAAGGAGCTGAAGAAAGTAAAGTGTTTTCATCCCGGCGCGCTTTTACAATAAATCTGCTGTAAGCGTCGGAGAATACCAGCAGAATCAAAAACATTTTGAAATCGTCAATAGAACTTACGGTAAATACCGTTCCGAAATAGCAAAAGAAAGTAATACAAACACGGAAATGGATTGATTCGCTGGCTTTTTTCAGCAAGAAAACCTTTTTCTCGACACGATATTTCATAAATGACCAAACAGATGATTCCGTTAAGAACGCAACCAAAGCGGTTAATCCGACAATACCGTAATGATATAACGTAGCTAAATAGAAGTTTTCTATAGACTCTTTTATCGCTGTGTTATATTGGTTAGGTCTCCATACATGGTGCATCGGCGTATTCGCGCCGAGCCCGAACAATTTATGCGTTCCCAAATCCTGCCATACCCAGGAGTACAGCATTGTCCTTTGTCCTAAGCCTTCCGCGTTGCTTCCGAAATCCTGTTTGATTCCCTGCGCCACAGACGGATCGAAAATAGCAAAGAACATAGTAAAGAACTTATAAAGATTCGAACGAACCGCGGGAATTAATAGTATAAACGCAAAAATAGCCGCGGCAAAAATAATTTTAACGAAGTTACGCTTAAAGAAGCGGAATATTCCCGATTTCCAGACAATAATTATATTCAATAAAAGCGCAAACAAAATAGGTCCGCGGCTCAAAGTGCAAATTAAGGCGATCCACGTCGCAACCAATGCCGCGGTAGCTAAACGTTTATCGGAGAAAAACTTTTGAGCGTACCATGTTAACGGGAAAGTCAAAAGCAGGAACACACCGTTGTTTATAGAGGTGGTATAAGCTCCGAATGAACGGTGGACTCCAAAGCGTACATAAGAATTCACTTTTGCTCCGAACAAACTCCACGGGCTGAATCCCGTCGCTGTTTCCACCGCGCAGAAAGCCGAATAAATAATCAGCATATACAGAAAAAGCCGTATAAAGAAATCCAGGTCTTTTCTGTCACTCAAACAGGAATTCAGTACTAAGCACAACACCACAGTATCCAGCAAAGTACCGAACAATGTTGTATATTCTCCGTGCACAAGCTGAATCGCCGCGACTATTCCGATATATATCCAGAAAGTCGGCATCCTGAGTACTCCGTTAAACTTTATGCGGATACCCAACAACAAGAAAGCCATCAACGCGGCTATTATAATAAAAACGCGAAAACTGAACACTCCGAAAATTGAAACCTTCCTCGGAAGGAACATTACAAAGATGGCTAAAATGCTCAAAACAATCTGTCTTGTTGTTATCTTCATCATTCTCTCCTTTTATAAAACCCGATTCATTAATTCAGTTTCATAATTCAAGCAACTCAAGATAAATATTCAAAGAATCTATACAATGCTTACTTACAAAACGCGCTCTTTCGGCGGAATTGGGAAGCGCCGTATCTGTTGCCGAATTTTCCTTATGATAGATACAAATATCGGGCGTATAAAGTGTATGCAAACCTTCCTTAATTACAGACAGATACAGAATATCTTCTTCTCCGTATAGAAAGGTTCTTGGGTTTAATCTCTCGAAACGGGAAAAGTATTCTCTCGATAAAACCCAGAACGAGCCGTGCGTTTTACAATCGGTAAGATCGTAAAGGTGCATTGTCTTTTTAGAAGCGCTTTTTTTCTTTTTAAACTTTTTTAAGAAAGAATACAACCCGTAAAGATGCATATTGCACAGCTTGATAATCTTTTTATATCTTTCTATTGCAGCGCGCGCGCTTTTTGCGTCACGCGGATGTTTCTGAATCGGGTTGACATTACAAAGCCCGTCCGCAGTAATAATCATCGGACCTAAAACGGCATATTTGTACTGATTATACTTGGATTTCAGAACGCTTGTAAAATCGGCGCTTACAAGCTGTGTATCATTATTTATAAGAGCGATAAAATCGGGATCAAAATGCTTTCGGGCGTAATCGATACCTGCGTTGAGTCCGTTCGCGAACCCTAAATTTTCGTTGTTTTCAACCAAAGTAACATCCGAATCGTTTCCATATTCCTTCTTCAATATCTCAAGCGAACCGTTCGAGGAAAAGTTATCTACGGCAACAATATGATAATTTTCCGTATCTATTTTTTTTCGAATTGATTCGACGCACTCGATTGTGTCTTTATGTGTTTTGTAGTGAAGTATTACAAATACAATATCCATTATGTATTACCTCTTATTTCATTTCACCCAAAGCGTTATCGGGAATTGTTCTCTGCAGCAACGCGTTAATACGGCGTTCTCTGTTTTTCCTGCGAAGCTTTTCAAGTCTTATACCGAAGCGCTCCAGCGTATCAAGCAGCTGATTCTTTTTGCTTTTCGGCTTTTTGGGAAGCATACTGTCCACAACGGTTTCAAACGGTTCGGATTTCAGCCGTTTGAAAAACTCCTCTCGTTGCGGATGAACTTCAGCGCTGCTGTAAATCATTCCGCCGTTTACCTTTATAAGCTTTTCTGAGGGCACCGTATAACGACATAAAAATTCATTGCTCTCCAAAAGAGCTTTGCCCTTTTCGGAGTGGGTAAACGCAAGCGTTACACCCATAGTATCCTGTTCCGAAGGAACAAAGCTGTTAAAAAACCAGCAGTCGCCGAGCGTAATATCCGCTGAGCGCCATACGGTTTTAAAGTGGCAGTCATAACAGCTCGGGCGGGAAGAAATCTCTCCCCAGAAACATCTTCCGAAATAATCCGAGGGATGGGAATTGAACTGACGGTTTCCGTTCTCGAAAGAAATACCGAAACCCTGCTTGTAATTGTTTTTTCCGTACTGTTTATCTCTCATTGTAAACGTCGCAATCGGACTTTTCTCCGATCGGCTGAGATAATCAAGATATAACTGAAACACCTTCGGCGAAGGAACACCGTGGCAGGATAAATCAACGCAGAAAAGTTTTTCGTCCTCCGATAGTTTTCCGAGAAAACTTTTAAGCCCATAAATCTGGCAGGGAGTTCCCGAATAAAGCACGTACTTTCCGTTTTTTAATTCTTCTTTTACCATTCGAAATGTATCGCGGGTTTCGCTTTGTACATATTTGGATTTCTGGATTGACTTTATTCCGTCGACAGAATCGGTTTTCGTGTGGTAAACATTGTAGTCGCTGTCATATACCGCGCCGAAAACAACACCGTTATAACGCTTAAGAAAATCGCGCGCTATAGCGGCAAATCCGCCTCCCGCCGCGCTTTTTTTACGCCATTCGGAATCAGTATCGTAAATAAGATACGCGTCAGGAAAGCCTTCTTTAGGAACAAAGGACGTGTTTAAAACAGAGCATACCTGTTCACAGCGATTACAATCGATACAGTTTTCTTTATCAACAACAGGATAAAGAAAGCCTTCATCGTCGGCCTTCATTTCAATACAATTCTTCGGACAAATCTGAGCGCAAGCGCCGCATCCCATACAATTTTTATTTTCTTTAATCTGTATCATATTTTTCAGCGCCTTTCGTGCCCGATTGCTTTGTCAAGGTATCCGAAAGAATCCTTTTTAAGCTCTTCAAACCTGCTGTTTACCTCGTTATAATCAATTTCATTATTTACAAAATCATCTTTTTGGTCTTTGCTTTTAAAAAGCTGTGAAGTCATACCGAGATTCTCAAGAAGCGTATATATTCTTGAGTTTGTAGATTCGGCGGATTTGTTCTGAAAGCGCTCAAACACGGCAACCTGGCGATTAAAAATAACCGAAAATACAGTTCCGTGGAACGAATCCGTACATACATAAGCAGCGTTTGCGATAAGGCTGAGGAAATCAGCGGGGTCCGCTTCATAAAGAGGTATATCTCCGAAATCTTTATCAGCCTCGTTAAACTCTTTAAAGTGCGGTATTGTTACAAGCTTAAGCCCTTTTTCTTCAGCTAATTTTTTCGCGAAATTACGGTGCTCGGGATTTGTGCCGAGGAAGTAACAGAAAACGTACGGGCTGTCAATTTTTATCTTGCTTTCATCCGCAAGTTTTGCCCACTGCTCTTTTCCAATCATAAGCGTCGGGTCCAAAACAACCTGAGCGTCTAAACCCGCAACATCTTTTACAATATTTTTCCCCTGTTCCTCGCGTACGGAAATACTGTTTAGACGCGATAGGAATTTTTTATATCTTCTTCTCATTGAGGATGGAACGCTGTTTATTCCGAAGCTTGCGGCATAGGAGAACTTATTTATCTCATCGGGAACAAGCGTAAGCGTAAAGTAATCCGCAATCACATTTGACGGCGCCCAAAGCTGGTCGCTGCCGCATACGACTGCATTATACTTCTTAATCTCTTTTTTCCATTCGGAATTGCCTTTGAATGTTCTGCCGAATTTATAATGAGAATCGAAGGAATTAATCGCTTTATCTCTTTTCTGCATTTCGGGAGTTTTTGCGGGTTTTTTACCGCTTAATTTAAGCTTAGCTTTAAGATAGACTTTTCCGAGAACAGATGTAATTCTCGAATCGGAAGCAGGTACAAAACCTAAAAGCTCAGCGTCGTCATATTTACTCATCAAACACTGCATCGCGTATGCCTGAAGCTTAGTTCCGTAATTGTTAACCTTATAAGGTGTAATAATTCCAATCATTCTTACAACTCCTGTTACTTTTCATCAGCAACTTCGCTATATACCTGATAAATATTTTTTGCGTTAAGTTCGGCCACAAAATTCTTTCTGGCGTATTGCTCCGCCGCACGGCTTACAGCCAATTTTTCATCAGCCGTCATATTGAGCACTTTTTTAATCAATCGGGCAAAATCGTCAAAATCGCTTCGACGGTAAAGGAATCCTGTTTTTTCATCATCAATCAACTCGGGATTAGCGCCTGTATCGCAGGCGAGCGTAATAAGCCCCGCCGCCATATATTCGGGCGTGATTCTTCCGAACGCCTCGGAACGCGAGCATACAACGCCGACGTTATAATCTTTAAGACGACTTCCGATATTATCGCAATGGCCGAGGAAGTTAACCCTCTCTCCGAAGCCGAGAGCTTCGGCGCGCTTTTTAAGCGAAGATATGTACTCGGGCACGCCCTCGCCGTAAAAATCAACCGAAACCAATTTCTTCTCAGCATCGGTAAGTCTTCCGATTGCTTCAATAATCTCATTCTGCCCTTTAGCGGGACAGACTGTACCTGTAAAGACCATCTTAAGTTCTTTACCGTTAAATTGTTTACGATCCGGATCCGAAAGGATCAGACTCATATTAACGCCGTTATAAACTTGGGTAATCTTTTCTCCGTCAAGCCCTTTTTGCTTCCAGGCTTTTTCAACCGCTTTTGAAATTGCGATAAAACGCGTGGTATTTCTGTTCATAAAATCAATATTATAGGGAGGGAGAAAAGCCGTATCATAGTCTTCCTCACCGAATTCACGCAGGTGCCATATATGCGGAGTCTTATATTTTTGCGCGATTAAAGCCCCGATTCCGTCACGGTTGGAGTTGGTATGTATTAAATCAAATTCATTTAAATTCAGCTGTTTTTCTACTATAGCAAGCGCGTCTTTATTTTTCTTACCGGCTTTGAATATAAACATCGGACGTAATAAAAGTTTAGCAAGACGGCGTATTTTCGTACTGCCTCTTGCGATTACAATCGGCTCGTGACCGTCAACACAATATTCTATTCCATTGTCGCGGCAGTACTTAGAAATCTTTCCTTCCTGATGGAGAAGAACTGTATATTCTACATTAAAGGTTTTTCGGATATTTTCTACAGTCTCCAGCATAGATTTAGGAGCGCCGCCGTTTTCACTTTTTCCGGCTACAATCAACGCCTTCATAACAGGTTCATCCCCTTATACCGCCAAACAATAAATCGAGCGGATTTACATTTTTTTTAAATGAACTTTCAGTTTAAAAATTAAATTCAACATTCGGTTATTAAAGTTTATATCATAATCGTGCAGCAGTTTTTTTCGCGCCGAAGCCGAATTATTAGCGTCACTTACCGCTTGGAAAAAGGCTTTATTTTTTTCGCTTATCTCATTCGGATAAAGCCTCAAAAGCTCACGGGCGTAATTTGAGCAATTATGTTTATATATATAAACTTTAGCGCGGGAAATCTTGGATTTTAAACTGTTCGAAAGTCCCACAACGTTATTTCCGTGCTGTCTGTAATCAATATGCGCTTCCTCGTCGACGTAAATATCTCCGTCCAACGCGGCGCAAAGTCTGTATGTCCAGCTATCGTGACCGAATATATTTTCCGGTCTGCCTTTTTTCAGCTGCATAAGCATCTCTTTATTAAAAACAGCCGTACAGCCCGCCATCTGTATAAAAATACAGTTGGCGTATTTAGTTCTTGTTTTATCCATTTTGTGAACATAAACCGGATTCAGCTCAGCATCGGTAATAACCTGTCCGCAATAATACAGAGCGGGCTTTTCGGGCAGAGATTTATTTAATTGCTCACACGCGCAAAAAAGTTTATCTTTGTGCCAGAAATCATCCTGGTCGCAAAAAGCGTAATAATCATATTCCTCCGGCGCCGCCTCAATCAATTCAAAAAAGCTGTCGCGCGCGCCGACATTCGCTCCTTCTATAATATCCTGCGCGCCTAATTCTTTAAGCAAGTTTATGGTATTATCTTTAGAGCCGTCATCACGCACAAGTATGTGTACATCAACATTTTCCTGATTTACGAGGCTTTTATACTGTTGTTCAACAAATTTTTCACCGTTATAGGTCGATAACAAAACCAGTACTTTTTTCATAAAAATTCATACCCCTTTTTCCGAATAAACTATAAGGCATTATTTTTTATCAATCGGAATACTAAGCATATCTCCCATTTTATAGTCAAATTCCAAAGGTTTAATTTTGCCGAACCCGGCGCTTTTCGTAAAAGTTAATTCGCCGAAATAGATTTTCCCGTGAGTATAATAAAAATCTACTCTAACATGGTTAAAATCTTGGGACAGCTTTTTGGAGTATTCTATCATTTCATCCCATTTATCGGGCTTTTCCACTAAAGTTGTTTCATCATTGGGAAATCCGAGTTCCACGCCCTTAAGAAGGTTTAAATCCATATCATAAGCGTTTATGGTATGGTGACCATTTTTCCATGTATCCACATATACCATTTTAGGAATTCCGTTAAAACAAAAGATTTTATAATCAAAAAGCGATTTCCCGTTATCTCCTTCAAGATATTTCTCAACAATAACCCTCGGTTTTTCTATTCCGTAAAACCATTCTCCGTAACAGGGAAGAAATTTTGCTTTAAGCCATTTTTTGCAGTCGGAAATAACCTTTGACCTGTCGAGCTTCGAAGTGTCATCACAAATAATATTAAAAGTCGAACCGTGAGTTACTTTAATAACGCATTTTTCGGGCAGGGTGTCAAACGGAATTTCCTCAGGATTAAAACCCTCCCAGATAAGCTCATTTAATATCTCTTTACAACCTTTGCTTTCAACATATTCTCTTACCGCGTATTTGTCGCAGCATTTAGGCATAAGAGGATTTTTATCATAAAGCTTTATCCATTGAAGCTTTTCGTTATAAGTTTTAGGATTTTTCAGGTTCAGCTTATATCCGAGCTTCAGCCTGAAAAGCAGTTTCAAAGTCAACTTGGGACTCATTTTATATAAAACATTAAACGGCATTAATACAATGTTTTTTGTAATATTATCCAAAGATTATTCTCCTTAAAATTCATTAATAAATCTTTCTATATCATCAATTATTGTCTGTGTATTGCTTTCGTATTTTTTAAACTCATGAGTTTTAACATACTCAAGCGCTTGTTCCAGTTCGGAGCAGTCCTTACAGGAGTAAATCAGCCCGAGCTCGTCAAACTGTTCGAGTATCTGAAGCTGATGGTCGTCGACATGCTCTCCGTATTTAGCGAGTCTTGCTACGGCAATTACTTTTTTCTCTTTTTTTACGGCGCCGATAATCGCGCCTGTTCCGCCGTGAGTAATAAAAATATCGCATTTATCGGTATAGTTCTTAAACTCGTCGCGGTCAACAAAAGGCTTAAAAGCGTAGTTTTCGGGTTTATAATCGCTGTAGCCCGTCTGGGCGAATATTTCACCGTCAATTTTCCCCGCCGAAACAAGCTCGTCCACGGCTTTTAAAAGCCTGTTGAACTGAAACTTCTGAGAGCCAAGAGTAATAAAAATCATAATCGTCACCTTTTAATAAATACCGCCGAGGCAGATTGCGTCGGGATAGTGTTCTTTCATACTCTCCCATTGAACATAAAAACGATCGGCGTATTTATAAAGAAATTTGCCCGTTTCCGTGGGCGAGGTGATTTTCGCGAAGGACTCAATATAAATAAGTTTTTTTCTGAAAATCTTCGCTAAAAGGCAAATCGGAATCATTGCGAGCACTCCCGTTGTAATCACCACATCGGGACGTTCTTTTATAAAGATAAACAGCGATTTAAAAGCGTTTATAAGCATCGCAAAAATAAAAAGCTTTTCTTTTCGGTTAACCTGGCGCATATAATACATTTTCTTTTTATCGACGGATGAATTATACGAAGTTTTTTCCGTAATCAGAAAGCTTTTATATTTTTCCATAAGCGGCTTTAACATTAACAGCTGTTCATAATGCCCGCCCGAAGAAGCCGCGAAACACAGCTTCTTTTCTTTTTTGCTCATATTTAATCCCTTCTGAAAATATCCCTTGTATAAACCTTATCTTTTATATCGTCAAAAATGCTGTCATATCGGTTTGCTATAATAGCGTCGCTTTTATTCTTGAATTCCTCAAAATCATTGACTACAAGGCTGCCGAAAAATGTTGAGCCGTCTTCAAGAGTCGGTTCAAAAATAATAACCTTAGCGCCCTTAGCCTTAACACGTTTCATAACGCCCTGAATCGAGCTCTGGCGGAAGTTGTCGGAATTGGACTTCATTGTAAGTCTGTAAACGCCGATAGTAACTTCTTTTTCTTTGCTCTTATCGTAGCTGTTATTTTCGCGGTAGCTGTAATAACCCGCTATATCCAAAACTCTGTCGGCTATAAAATCTTTACGGGTACGGTTACTCTCAACAATCGCGCTCATCATATTCTGAGGCACATCCTCGTAATTAGCTAAGAGCTGCTTGGTATCCTTAGGCAGACAGTATCCGCCGTAGCCGAAAGAGGGGTTGTTATAAAAAGTTCCTATACGCGGATCAAGACAAACTCCGTCGATTATGTTTTTTGTATTGAGTCCTTTTGTTTCCGCGTAAGTATCAAGCTCGTTAAAATAAGAAACCCTCAGCGCAAGGTAAGTGTTCGCAAAAAGCTTTACCGCTTCCGCTTCGGTGAATCCCATAAAGAGCGTATCAATATTTTCTTTCTCGGCTCCGTCCGAGAGCAGCTGCGCGAAAGTTTTCGCCGCGTTTAAAAGTCTTTCGTCGTCCATATCAGTTCCGACAATAATACGGCTGGGATAAAGATTATCGTAAAGAGCCTTGCTCTCGCGTAAAAACTCGGGGCTGAAAATAATATTTTGGCTTCCGGTTTTCTTTCTTATATGCTCGGTATATCCGACGGGAATTGTGGATTTTATTACCATAACCGCTTCGGGGTTAACCTTCATTACTGTTTCAATTACGTTTTCGACCGCCGAAGTGTCAAAAAAGTTTTTACGGCTGTCGTAGTTAGTCGGAGCGGCAATAACCACAAACTCTGCGTCTTTATACGCTTCTTCGGCGTCGAGCGTCGCCTTTAAGTCAAGTTCTTTTTCCGATAAGTATTTTTCAATATAATCATCCTGAATAGGAGATTTTCTATCATTTATAAGTTCAACCTTTTCGGGAATAATATCAACCGCTTTTACTTCGTTACGCTGGCTTAAAAGCACCGCGATAGATAATCCCACATAGCCTGTACCGGCTACAGCGATTTTAATCTTTTTTTCCATAAATTCTCTCCTGCAAATATATACTTCCCGCTAAAAAATCAAGCGGATATTCCGTCCCATTTCTGGTCTTTGTCGCTGAGGTTCAGCGGTGTACCGTCCTCAAGCGTATAGCCTTCAGCGCTCGGAGACCCTTTGTATTCGCCTTTAACTTTCGGCCATTTTACGCCGATTTCGGGATCATTCCATGCAAGTCCTCCCTCATCATCCGCGTGGTAAAAATCGTCGCATTTATAACAAAACTCCGCGGTCTCGCTCAAAACAAGAAAACCGTGAGCGAATCCCCTCGGAATAAGAAACTGCTTTTTGTTTTCTTCCGTAAGTTCAATTCCGTACCATTTTCCGTATGTTTCGCTGCCTTTTCTCAAATCAACGGCAACGTCAAAAACCGAACCCTTTATCGCTCTTACAAGCTTGGTCTGGGGGAATTGTTTCTGAAAATGCAGGCCTCTCAAAACGCCTTTAGAGGACATCGACTGATTATCCTGCACAAAGGTGATGTCTATACCCGCGTCTTTCATATCGTTTTCGTTATATGTTTCCATAAAATATCCGCGGTTATCGCCGTAAACAGCGGGAGTTATTACACAAAGCCCCTCTATACCGCCGACATTTTTTTCTACAGTAATTTTACCCATTAAAATCTATCTCCTTTAAATATCTTGAAAGCGCGTCCTGCCACGAGGGCAAAAGTTTGAATCCGTTTTGTGAAAGCTTGGTTTTATCAAGCCTGCTGTTAAAAGGACGTTTGGCTTTTGACGCTCCGTATTCGGCGGTCGTTACCGGTTTTACCTCGGTTTTGTATCCCGCCTGTTTATATATTTCTTTTGTAAAATCATACCAGCTGATAAATCCACCCTCGTTTGTGGCGTGATAATATCCGTATTTTTCGCTTGCGCACATATCGGCAAGAAGTTTCGCTAAATCGTAGGTATAAGTAGGTGTGCCGATCTGGTCGCAAACAACTTTTACCGTATCGTATTTCTTACCGACATTCAGCATAGTTTTTATAAAATTGTTTCCGTTCTTTCCGAACACCCAGGCGATTCTTACAATAAAGTATTTATCTAAAATTTCCGCTACCGACAGCTCGCCTTTAAGCTTGCTGTCGCCGTAAACACTCAGCGGAGCGTAGTCTTTACAATCGGGCTGCCAGGGTTCTTCGCCCTCGCCGTTAAACACATAATCTGTGCTTATGTAAATCATTTTCGCGTCAGTTTTTTTACACGCCTGAGCAATATTTTTTGTGCCGTTATAATTTACGGAATATACTTTATCTTTGTTCTCCTCATCCTCAGCGGCGTCAACCGCGGTCCACGCTGCGCAGTGCACAACAGCGTCGGGGTTTTCGTCCGCAACAGCCGATAATACCGCGTCTTTATCCGTAATATCGAGACTTAAATACTCGGCGTTATCCAAGCTGTAATCCGAGGCGATGTCGCTGCCGACAACTTTATGGCCTCTTGAAACGAGTTCGTTAACAACGTCATAACCTAACTGTCCGCAAACGCCTGTTACAAAAACTTTCATACAACCGCTCAACCTTTCCGCCCTGAAGACAAAATTATCTGTTAGAGTACATCTTATCGTAGTAATTCATATACTCTCCGCTTATTATCTCTTCCCACCACTCACGGTTTTCAAGATACCACTTAATGGTTTTCTTTATACCGTCTTCAAACTTTGTTTCGGGAAGCCAGCCTAATTCGTTATGGATTTTAGTAGGATCGATAGCGTAACGCATATCGTGACCTTTTCTGTCCGTAACATAAGTTATAAGGCTCTCGGGTTTATTAAGCTCTTTACAAATAAGCTTAACAATATCAATATTCTTCATCTCGTTATGACCGCCGACATTATATACCTCGCCTACTTTGCCGTTGCGGATAATTAAATCAATCGCTCGGCAATGGTCCTCAACATAAAGCCAGTCTCTTACGTTGATTCCCTCGCCGTATACAGGCAGGGGCTTATCGTTAAGAGCGTTCGCTATCATAAGCGGAATAAGCTTCTCGGGGAAATGATAGGGGCCGTAGTTATTCGAGCATCTCGAGATTGTAACGGGAAGCCCGTAGGTTCTGTGGTACGCTAAAACCAAAAGGTCGGCGCCCGCCTTTGAACTGCTGTACGGCGAACTTGTATGAATAGGAGTTTCCTCGGTAAAGAAAAGGTCGGGTCTGTCAAGCGGTAAATCGCCGTAAACCTCGTCCGTGCTTACCTGATGGTATCTTTTTATTCCGTATTTACGGCAGGCGTCCATAAGAACTTCCGTACCGATTATATTAGTCTGCAGGAAAATCTCGGGATTTTCGATAGAACGGTCAACGTGGCTTTCCGCGGCAAAGTTGACAACAATATCGGGTTTTTCTTCCTCAAAAAGTTTTTCAACCGCTGCTCTGTCGCAAATATCTGCTTTTACAAATCTGAATTTAGGGTTATCCATAACAGATTTTAAAGTAGAAAGATTTCCGGCGTATGTAAGCTTGTCCAGACAGATTATTCTGTCATCGGGATGCTCTTTTAACATATAAAAAACAAAGTTAGAGCCTATAAATCCGGCTCCGCCTGTAACTATAATATTCATAAATTCCGTTTCCTTTCCCATAAAGTCTTTATCAACTTAAGAAATATTTAATTCAATTCATCAATGTACTTTCCGTCAAGCACATCCTTTAAATACTGGCCGTACTGATTATTAAGTTCTTCGCAAACCTTCAGCACTTCTTCCTTTTCTACCCAGCCTTTTAAATAGGCTATCTCCTCAAGACAGGCGATTTTTCTGTGCTGATGGTCTTCAACGGTTTTTACAAAATTAGTGGCCTCAACAAGGCTTTCGTGAGTACCGGTATCAAGCCAGGTGAATCCCTGTCCTAAAAGCTCAACATTCAAAGCATTATTCTCAAGGTAAATTCTGTTAAGATCAGTAATCTCAAGCTCGCCTCTCGGCGAAGGCTTAAGCGATTTTGCGCAGTTTACGACCTTATTATCGTAAAAATACAAACCCGTAACGCAGTAATTGCTCTTCGGCTTTTCGGGTTTTTCTTCAATTGAAACCGCCTTACCGTTTTTATCAAATTCAACGATTCCGAAACGCTCGGGATCATCAACATAATATCCGAATACGGTAGCGCCCTTACCTGTTTCGGCGTTTTCAAGCGCCTGCTTCAGCCTTGCTTTTAGACCGTGTCCCGCAAAAATATTATCTCCTAAAACCATGGCGACGCTGTCGTTTCCGATAAAATCCTCTCCGATAATAAACGCCTGAGCAAGTCCGTCTGGGGAAGGCTGTACAGCGTATTGCAGATTTACTCCGAATTGATTTCCGTCACCTAAAAGATTTTCGAATCTCGGGGTATCCTGCGGAGTTGAAATAATTAAAACATCTCTTATCCCCGCATTCATCAAAACCGAAAGAGGGTAATAAATCATCGGTTTATCGTAAATCGGAAGAAGCTGTTTTGATGTTACTTTTGTGAGAGGATACAGTCTTGTGCCTGAACCGCCCGCAAGTATAATGCCTTTCATTTAACTTTCCTCCTCTTTTAAAACTATTACATAGAACCTTCTCTTTTAAACACAGTAAATACTGTTTTTAAAAGGATTTTTATATCAAGAACAAGGCTCCACTCACGTATGTACTGAGTATCAAGTTCAACCACTTTTTCAAAATCAGTAATCTTACTGCGTCCGTTAACCTGCCACATTCCGGTTATACCGGGCTTAATCGCAAGTCGGGCGCGGTGGTGAAGCTCATATTTTTCCCACTCATCAACTGTAGGCGGGCGTGTTCCCACCATACTCATATCACCTTTTAATACATTAAGGAACTGCGGAAATTCATCTATGGAAAGCTTTCTCAACCAGCCGCCGAAGCCTCGTTTAATCTTTCCGTTTTCCAATTGTTTGCAGCCGATAATACGCTCGTCAAACTCAATTTTAAACATCATTCCGTCTTTAATGCGGTTTTGCTCCATAAGCTCTTTTTTTCTTTCTTCGGCGTCAAGATACATAGTCCTGAATTTATAGAGCATAAATCTTTTTCCGTTTTTTCCGACTCTCTCCTGTTTAAAAAAGATAGGACCGGGAGATTTTATTTTCATTACCGGCGCTATAAAAACAAATAAAACGGCTGTTAAAATACATCCGATTATTCCGCCGAAAATATCAAAAGCGCGTTTTACAAAAAGCTGAAGCGCGCTCGCGCTACTGATTGTCGAAGTCAAAACCGTATACGGTCCGATTTTTTCAACCATCTGGCGCTTTGTATCCGCGTTTGTGAAATTAGCGAGACGGTTATGAACAACAAGTCCCATTGTTTCGAACTCGCTTATGAGTTTAGAGGGATAATCTTTATCGTTGTGAATATCAACAAAAACCTCGTCAACCCATTCTCTGCATATATAATCCGCCGCGTCGTTTTCCTGCGCCACAACATTTACGCCGTTAATCTTTTTTCCTGTCATGTTTTTATCGACAATTACCAAAGCGGAAATTTTAAATGTTTCCAAATCATTTCTTTTTAAATGATTTACAACATCTGCCGCAATATCGCTTGTGGTAACAACAAGCATAGACCTGTCCTCGGTATTTTTTAATACGTACCGCAGAAATCTTTTATAAATCACTCTGCTGAAATAATCCACAAACACAAGTATAACCGCCATAATATAAACGGTATCCCTCAGATGGTTAGAGGATTCCGTATTAATCGCGAAAAGATAAAATACCGAAGCTAAAAAAATTAAAATTACAAATTTTAAAACATTTACCAGTTCTTTATAAAATCCGCGTTTAAGGATGTTTTTATATGTACGTGATAAAACGGCAACCATAATAACTATAATATTTATTACCAAAAGAAAATTACCCGCATTTTCTTTTGTAAAGGAAATATTGTTACCGACATTTTTCAGAAAAAACGCCGCTAAAAAAGAAAAATTAACACATAATAAATCTAAAATCAGAAAATCAAAATGCTTCAGCCAGTTTGAACGACCTTTTTGATACATATAATCACCCCGATTCCTTTAATTATTTCTTTTTTATTTTTATCCGTAGTAAGTATTTCTGTTCTTCTTTTTAGTTTTCGAGAGATAGTATCCGCCTTTTTTGGTTTCGGTTGTAGGAATACCGTTAATAATTATTCCGAGAATTTTTCCGTTGTTTCGCTTAAGTAAATCCACCGCGCGGTTAAATTCAGGATAAGTTGTATCGTTGTTTTTTACAACAAACACAACGCCGTCCGAAAACTCAATAAGCGGAACAATATCTACTACCATATTAACGGGAGGAGTGTCAAAAATAATATAGTCATATTTCTCTTCCAATTTACGAATCATATCCGCCATATTTGCGCTCGCGAGAAGCTCGGAAGGGTTCGGAGGAATTGCTCCGAAAGTTATAAAGTCCAGATTATCATTTTCGGATTTTGTAACAACTTCCTCAAGATTACACTCATCGTTAAGATAGTTTACCAATCCTTTTTTGGGGTTAAGTTTCATTACGGTATGAACCGTAGGACGTCTTAAGTCGCAGTCTATTACCAAAACTTTCGTATCAACCTGCTGGGAAAGCGCTAAAGCGACATTTATCGCGGTAGTTGTTTTTCCCTCGCTTTTAAACGAACTGGTGAAAATAATCTTTTTACAGCCTTTTTTTACAATAGAGTAAACAATATTTGTTCTTGCTTTTTTATAAGCTTCGGTCGTCTGGAAATTAAGCGCTTTGCTTATTTCGTTTGTTGTTTTTTTAGCCATAATTAACCCTCACTTTCAACAGCTTCGGTCTCGGAGTTTTCCTTAAGTAAAAACTGTTGCGAACCGAAATCGGGCACCGCCGATAAAACCGGAATACCGTTTATTTCCGTAATTTCGGCTGAATACTTAATCTTATTATCGAGTATTTCGCGTATAAACAGGTAAATTAGCATCAGCATAAATCCCGCTGCCGCCGCAACCGCGGTATTTCTCCATACTCTCGGAGAAGAGGGGCTTGTGGGCACTGTAGCGTTATCTACGATTTTTAATTCCGTATCATTATTTTTAAGCGAAGATATAACTCCCGGAGCGGTATCGGCGACGCTGTCCGCAATAACCTTCGCCTCAGTCGGAGAAGAAGCCGACACTATTGCCGAAAAGACCTCGGTCTGGACATCGTCTTCCGAGTCGTTAGAAAACTTTACTATCTTGTTAAGTTCCATAGGAGTATATTTTTCGTCAAGATTTTCAGAAAGCTTTTCGTAAAAATTATTTGTGGAAAGCATTTCTATGTATGTATTTACAAGCGCAGCGGCGTAGTTATAATTGCTCAGCGCGTTGTAAGTATTTTCTTTTGCCGATTCCGATGTTTCAACATACAGCTTAACTTTTGCTGTGTAAGTTTTCGGAACGAAGTAGTTAAAATAAGTAAAAGCAATAAGTCCGAAAACAACAGCCGCGAGAATCATTTTCCAAAGGCCTTTTTTAAATGTTTTAAAAAGCTCGGCAATTGAAACTTCGTAAGTTTCTTTGTTTTCCGTTTTAGTATAATTTTCCATAAAAGCACCTCTCGTAAAGAGTTTTTATTCTGAGTTATTGAGTTATAAAATTCAGTATATTAAAAGCGCAAATCAGCTCACTCGTACTCAGTATAATATTACATCATTAACCCTGTAATTGCAATATATAAATTCATCCTGCGAGTATTTTCAGCATAATAACCTATTTTTTATAAAAACAAGTAAAAATGACGGTTTTTGTTAACAAAGTTTTTTCAAAAAACCCCATTTCCTTTACATTTTATCGGCTTTGTGATAATATGTATTGGTAAAAAATCAGGGTTATAATATAATGTATAGATTATTGGATTTTATAAAGGATTGATTTATATGAAAAGAATTATCGCGTTTTTAATCGTTTTAACAGTATTTTGCTTTTCGTTTACAACCGCTTTCGCGGCGGGAATAAACGCCAATGAAGCAAGCGTGCTGAGCAATATGCGCGCTCCCGTCAGTATGAACGGCAACAACGTGTATATCCCCGCGTCATACATCAACCAGGCGGAAGCTAATTTTAACACAATTGATATGACTTCCGCCCAGGCATCAAAGATTAATTCCATAATCGGTCAGGCGCGCGCTTTCCTCAAAGGAACAGGAAAATCAAAAATAAGCGAGCTTTCTTCTTCCGAGCGCCAGAAACTTATGAATTACGCAAGCGCGGCAGCCTCGGTACTTAAATTATCCGCCGCGGCAGGCTCAAATACCAAAAATGTAAAAATCATTTCTAAAAACGGCGGTGTAGTTGTTGACGACTCAAATAATGTTATAAAAACAACAGGTCAGCAGCAAAGTCCCGTTACTTATATCGCCGTATCCGGTTTAGCGGTGTTGTTTATTCTTTCGGCAGCAGGTTTAATCATTTCAGGCAAGAAAGCGTCAGCGTATGAAAAAAAGAGTTAAAATTCACAACAACGTAAAAAAGTTTTTAATAGTCCCGGTTGTAATGAGTCTTGTAATAGGAGCAGCCGCAATTGCTGTCAGCTTTTCGGTAGCTTCGGACGCTTTATCAATCGGAAATATGTTTTTTTCGGACAACCAGGTTGATTACTCAAAATCTTTCGAAAATATCTTTGTGCCGACAACCAATACTTCGGATACAATAGACGCTTCGGAAGTTGAATTTCCGAATATAGATAAGCAGTTCGGCGAGTTGAAAATAAAAGGCCGCGATGTGGACGCAAAGCTCTTTTTCGGCGACGGTAAAATTCCGCTGAGAAACGGAGCGGGCGTTTATGCGGGAAGCTTTATTCCCGGATACGGTAAAACTATTCTCGTAGCAGGACATAACAATACATATTTCAACGGACTTAAAAATGTAAAAAAAGGCGACATCGTAAAGATCAACACAAGCTACGGAAATTACGAATACAAGGTAACAGATACAAAAATCCATAACGCTAAAAGCAAAAAATCTTACGATTTAAACGCAAATAAAGAAAACCTTATTCTTTACACCTGCTATCCTTTTGATACAATCGGTTTAACAGAAAAACGTTTCTTTGTTTACGCCGACAAAATCTCCGGTCCGAAAATCGTCGGATTGTACGATTAAGCGGAGGTATAATTATGAAAATATTTGAAAATAAAACTTTCGTAACAATAATGAGCCTTATCCTTTCCTTTGTGATGGGATTTGGCTTATTCGCGTGTTCAGTTTTTTTCTCGGTGAAATTCACTTTCTTCTCTCCTTCTTTCCTGACCGAAACATTAAACAATACGCATTATTATGAAGATTTGTGCGACGAAATCACCGACAACTTAATGGATATAGGCGACGCAAGCGGACTCGACAAAAGCTTTTTTGAGGGATTTGTCGACGAAGTTATGGTACGAAAAGATGTACAGGCTTATATTGATGATTTCTATTCGGGCAACAAACCAAAAGTAAACACCTCGGACTTCCAGAAAGCTCTGCGAAGCGAGATTGAAAAATACATAAACAAATCGGGAATAGACAGCAGCACTCTCTCCGAGGACAGTATAAATTATTTTGTAAAAAAAGCTTCCGATATTTATGCGTCCAATATTGAAATAGCGTATTTTTCACAGCTTCAGAGTTTTTACAACAAATACAATTCGAGATTGAATATATCTATAGCGGTTACTTTAATCGTTGTGCTCGCTATAGCTTTAATCTTTATCTTCACAAACGAGTGGAAACATATAGCGTTAAGATACATTTACTACGCAACAGCCTCAGCGGGATTACTTTCTTTAGTACTTGCGCTAACGGCTTATTTCAGCGGTTTTATTTCAAAACTGACTGTTCTTACAAGGTCATTAAAAGTTATGTATACCGCCTGCTTTAATTCGGCGCTCACCGTCACTTTTGTAATCTCGGTTCTTCTTTTGTCAGTAAGCGCGTTCTTATGGATTATGCATAACCGTATGCGCAAAAAAGTTGTGTAATTGCTTTTACAGGAGAAAAAAATGAATAATCTTAAAAAAATACTCGGCTTATCTTTATCGGTCATCGCTGTTCTATCGGCAGTTTTTGTCTGCGGGGTTTCCGCGTCGGCGAAAACTCTTAAAAAACCTGCGAAAGTTACCGCAGTTAATCAGGAAAGGGCTGTTAAGATTACCTGGAAAAAGGTAAGCGGCGCTAAAAAATATAAGATTTTTCGAAATAACAAAGCAATAAAAACTACCAAAAAAACTTCTTATAACGACTACGGCGTTTCTGCAGGGAAAACATATTCGTATAAGATTAAACCCTATAACGGAAAGATAACAGGCAAAGCCTCTAAGACATTTAAACTTACCCGTATTAACCAGACCGTAATCAAAAGCATTTCAAACGGAGATAAAAGTATTTCTCTTACATGGTCTAAAAAAACAGGCGCCGATAAATACGTAATCTACCGAAAAAGCTCGGATTCGGATAAATTTGTAAAAATCAAATCCGTTATCGCCCGCTCTTACGAAGATACAGACGTTGTTTCGGGCACAAAATACACCTACAAGATTCTTTGCTACAAAAAAAGCACAAAGTCATACTCAAAAGAATCCTCACAGGTTTCAACAACTTACCTTGACAAAGTGACCGGCGTATTCGCAAGAGAAAACACAGACTCTAAATCCATCTCAATAAAATGGAACAGGGTAGCGGGCGCGGACTCATATATCATTTATAAGCGAAAGGCCGGCGAATCATCCTATGAAATGTTAGCTGCTACTTCTTCAACAATATATATTGATTTTAAGCTCAGCGTTAATCCGACGGCTTACAGATATAAAATTGTCGCTTCAAAAGGCAAATATATATCAGTAGACAGTTCGGCTCCGCTTACGTTTTTTACCCCGCACAGAGACGATACTAACCCGTATTATTATGATGAGAACGATAACTTCCATATCCCGATTACGCTGAATCAGGGAGAAAATTACGCGGAGTTAAAAGCTCTTTCTGATTTTTTAAGTCTTGACGGTTTATACACCGCCGTTATAACAGACGGTAACGGCTCTATTTCTCTCAACGACAGTATCATTACCGCCGAAAATCAGGGCAAAGCTTCCGTTGAGATCAAATCTTCATCCGAGTCCGTCAATATTGTTTCCCTGGTTGGAAGTACTGCTCTTAATAATATTTACGACAAACATTTTACAAAATCTATCTTCCTTGATGTGGAAGTTGTGTAAAACTTTTAATCCGGCTCAAAACTGAGCCGGATTTTATACAATATTTTCACAATCTTCAAACAGGTTGACGTTAAATTAATTAAATGTTAAAATGAAATCAATTGAGGTGAAAATTATGAAAACATTAAAATCATTTACCGCAATCGCTCTCGCTGTTATGATATGTGTTGCGGGAAGCGTTGTTTTCTGTTCGGCGGCGAAAAAGCTTAAAACCCCTAAGCTCACCGTAAAAAACTCCGCAAAGGGAGTTAAAGTATCCTGGAAAAAAGTCAGGAACGCTTCAAAATATAAGCTTATGTATAAAAAATCAAGCTCCAAAAAATTTAAAACTGCCTACAGCGGAAAGAAAAAAAGCTTTACGGTTAAAAAGCTTAAATCCGGAACTTCTTATACATTTAAGGTAAAAGCTTCAAATTCAAAAAAGAGCTCGGCATACAGTAAAAAGGCAAAGATTATTTATCTTAAACAGCCTAAGTTTACCCAGCTTGAGGAAAAATTGGATATGAACGGTATTCATATAAAATGGAGTAAAGTCGCAAAAGCCGACGGATACCGTATTTACCGCTCTCTAAAATATAAGAACTCCTATAAAAAAATCGCTTCAATAAAAAGCAGCGCAGACAGGTACTATTTTGATAAAACGGTAAAAGGCTCTAAAAATCCCACGCAGATAAACTCGTATAAATACTATATAAAAGCCTACAAAGGCAAATACAGCTCCGCTAAAAGCAAAGAAGTAAGCGAAGTTTACGGGTATTTCAAAAACAGTAAAACTCCTATGTACCTTACTATTAAAAAAGGTCAGGAATACAAAGATATCAATACAAAACTCAGTAAGAACAATTTGCTTTATCTTGTAACCTGGAAAACATCCGACAAAAACACCGTAAAAGTAAACGACGTCGGAGTTATAAAAGGCGTTAAAAAAGGGAAAGCTACTCTTACCGCTTCTGTACTTGTAAACACAAAAGTTAAAAACGTAAAAATACTTGTTACGGTAAAATAAATGAAACTTGCTTTGATTTTTACGGGAGGCACTATTTCGGGCGAAGTTAAAAACAACTCGGTTTCTCCCTCGCAAAAAACAAAATCCATTTTAACCGAAGCTCTCGACAAAGATATTTCCGTCGAGAGCTTTCAGCCTTATTATATACTTTCCGAACAGCTCGACGGAGAATATCTTACAAAGCTTATCAGCTGTATCGGAAAACGACTTGCGGAAAACTTTGACGGTATAATTATTACTCACGGAACAGATACTCTGCAATACAGCGCCGCGGCGGCGGCTATCGCTTTCGGAAAGAGTAAGATCCCCGTTGTATTCGTTTCCTCGAACTACATCCTCAGCGACAGCCGTTCAAACGGGCTTTCCAATTTTAAATACGCCGTAAAGTTTATTAAGGAAAAAATCGGCGGTGTTTTTGTAAGCTACAAAAACGAAAACCACCCCGAGATTTTTTTAGCTGACTCTCTTTTAAGCCACAGCCCGTACAGCGATAAACTTACTTCCGTTTCCCCTGTTTTCGGATATTTTGAAAATGACAGTTTCAAAAGGACTCTCTTTAATTACCAAAAGCGAAACGAGGGAATTTTTACCCTTACAAAGAAATCTCACGTACTTTGGATTAAAGCTTACCCGGGTATGGAAATCCCGAATACCGACGGATACAAAGCTGTATTAATCGAATCATATCACAGCGGAACCCTGCCTACGGCGGACGCGGAGTTTATAGATTTTTGTAAAAATTCTTCCGTTCCTATTTATATATGTGGAGTTTCGGGCGAGATTGAGTACGAAAGCATGAAAGTGTACGAACAACTAAATGTTGTGGTTCTTAAAAGAGTATCCCCTATATATGCATATATTTCACTATGGAAAGACTTGTAAATTTATTCTTACGTAATATTTGTAATCACTTTTTAACATTAGAACGGTTGTTCGTTACAAAATGTTACCGCTTTGTTTCTCTTTATATCTGTTAAAGAATTAACCCTTACAGTTTCACCATTTTGCAATTACATTATGCTAAGAAATATTGATTTATTAATCACTATGGGTTAAAATATAATTGCACATTAAAGAGTGCCAAAACATTGCTGCAATAAGTAGCATTTCACACAATTTCATCCAAAAAAACACCACAGTTAAAAGCACTGTGGTGTTTTTTTATTTTCCTCATCAACCGCGGACATTCCTGCCGTTTTGTAAACTATTAAATAAAGAGGAGAGGTTCTTATCCCTCGTCCGGCATATAAGGGTAAATATCCTCATATGCGTCCAGCTCATCCTCGCTTTGCGGTTCGCTCGGAACAAGTCCCGTTAAATCATACGACGAAACTCCCGGACAGTATTCCTCTTCGTCCTCGGGATTAACAGGATAATTTCTATAGTAATTTTTATTCAATTTAACCACCCCGAATATATTATGTGATATTTTTTCTTTTTTTATCTGTAAAATACTGTAAATTTAAAAATTTTATGTTATTATATTTTTATACTATATTTTGAGGTGCGGTATGAAACATTTACTTAAAATATTCTCTTTGATTTTATCAATAACTATTTTAACTTCCTGTATTTATATTACGCCTGTCTTTGCCTCAGGCAAGCTCACCTACGAATTTACGGGAGACGAAAAAGATAAAGCGGGATTTGCCGAAGGAAAAATAACACTTTCCTCCGTTCCTATGGGAAAATATAAACTTTACTGGGCTGACGATAAAAAAGCTCTCGACGGCTTTTATGAAATTGCCGAAATCAAAAACGGAGGTTCTTTCTCCTTTAACGACCACAACGCCATTCCCGCCGACGCGACTAAGCTCATAGCCTGCTCGGGCAGCGATAAAACGGTTAAAAACGCAGACGCGGTTTACGATATTCCGATAAACAAACGATTACCATATCAATCCTCGGTTTGCGACTATTCGTTTATGAATTATTCTGATATCCATATTGATAAGGCTGATAATCAATACTACAAATATTCGGAGCTGCATTTCAAAAAGGCTCTCGAGACCGCCTCAAAACGTAAGACTGATTTCATTATAACCGCGGGAGATAATATCACAAATACCGAAGGGCCCGGAAAAGAATTTGATAAGTTCCAGGAAATTCTTTCCGATTCGGATTACACCGGCTACGTTTACGAGGGAAGCGGCAACCACGAACTGCGCACGGGAAGCCCCAAAGATTCGCTGAACACTTTTATAAAAGCTACAGGTCTCGACGGCGACTTAAAAACTATCGCGAAAGACAAAGCCTACTACTCGGTAGAAGAACCGAAAACAGGCGATCTGTTTATCTTTATGGCGCTTGAGTTTTTATTCAGCCCGGACAAGGGCGATGAGTTTACAAAAGAACAGCTCGACTGGCTTGAAAATCTTTTAAAATCCAATTATAACAAAAATAAAAATATCTATCTTATCCAGCACGCTTTAATCGAGGGCTACGGCGCTGGAGACGACGAGGACAATTACTATACAGTACCTCTGCGCACCGAGCACAAAACCACAGTACGTTTCAGAAACATTCTTGAGAAATATCCTAAAATAACATGGATTTCGGGACACACGCATATAGCTTTAAAATTCGGCTATAACTACTCGAATATGAACGATACTTCCTGCAATATGATTCACGACAGTTCGGTATGTTGTCCTACCCTGCTTAATTACAGCAGCCATAATCTGAGCTACGCCGCAGCAAGCAATGAGGAATACAAGGATTTAACCGAGGGTTATTACGTTCAGGTTTTTGACAATTTAAGCATTTATTACGGCGAAAATCTCTATCACGATAAAATCTACCCCGCCGCGTCATATATTATCGAAGGCGGAAGAACTAACTATAAAAAAATATCCTCAGCGGAAACCATTAAAACACTGAGCGATAATGTACAAACCTTTATTTTCGATAAAGACGCGGATATCGAATCCAAAGCGGTTTTAGCCGTTACTTTACCGAAAGCGTTTAGCCCCGTAAAAATAAACTCAAAAGATATTAACGAGCTCTGTAAAAAAAGCGAAGAGCTTTTAAACGAAATGTACTGCTTCAGCTCCTACAATGACTACGTTGATTTAAAAAGAGCGATAAAAAATGCCCAAACCGATAAAAATATGCAGAAAGCCTATAAGGAACTTTCCAACGCATATATAAATCTTTTAAAATATACAAAAGACGGAAATATAACAATTTACTTTACAAACACCAACGAATGGGATAATGTTTACGCCAAGCTCTTCTCCTCAAAACTCAACAACGGAAACAAGGGCGAGGAAATGACCTACGTTAAAAAGGATTCCGACGGCTATAAGGTTTATAAAATCGACGTGAATATAAACAAGTACAATCAGGTTATTTTTACAAACGGCACGGATAAGGAAATATCCGAAACACAAACCCTGAGCAAAGAAAACAACAAGCTGTATTACCTTAATAACAACGACCTCTACTCACCGTACTACGTTTATATAAGGGATTATAAGTAACCAGGAAAGCGCAGATGAGCGTATAATAAAAAATAAGGCTTCGGCGATTGCCGAAGCCTTACGTTTTATTTTCTTTTCAAAATTTCCTTCGCTATATAAATCGGTCGGTTCTTACTTTGGATATAAGTTTTCGAGAGGTATGAGCCGATAATACCGATACAGAAAAGCTGGATTCCGCCTAAAAGCAGGATAAGAGCAACGATAGTAGCGTAACCCGTTACAGCTACATCAAAGAACAATTTCTGAACAATAACAACTATAAGGTAAATTATAGCCGCTACAGAGGAAATCATTCCGATATAAGTCGCAAGGCTTAAAGGCTTGGTTGAAAAAGCGGAAATACCTTCGAGCGCATATTTAACAAGCTTCGTAAAGCCCCACTTGGTTTCGCCCGCGTTTCTCTCCTGAACCTCATAAGGAATATACTTTGTATTAAAGCCTATCCAGCTGAAAATGCCTTTTGAGAATCTATGGTATTCGGACATTTCAATAATAGCGTCGGCAACGCCTCGGTTAAAGGTTCTGAAATCGCTCGCGTCGGCTTTAAGCTCAACTTCGCTGAGTTTATTAATCAGCTTATAGAATCCTGATTTAAAACCTGTCATTACCGAGCCTTCCTTACGCTCGCCCTGGTAAGCCGCTACGCAGTCGTACTCGGGCTCGGTCTCAAGAATATCAATCATCTCAAGCACAACCTCGGGGCGCTGCTGCATATCCGCGTCGATAAGCGAAATATAATCTCCGCTCGCGTTTTTTATTCCCGCGTAAATGGCGGATTCCTTTCCGAAGTTACGGCTGAACGAAACAACGGTAATATCGCTTTCGGTTTTTTCTTTATAAAGCTTTTTTAACTTTTCAAGAGTCTTGTCGCTGCTTCCGTCGTTTACAAAAATAAATTCATATTCAAATTTTACGTTTTGAAAAGCTTTTACTGTTTCTGCGAAAAACAACTCAACGTTATCCTGCTCGTTATAGCAGGGAACTACAAGTGAAAGTTTCATTTCAATATCCCCAATTTTAAAAAATATCCAATATAATTTTACCACAAATTTTTGTATTGTCAAATCTATTGTTTACTAAAACCCGTTTTTATGATATTATTAGATTGTATTTTAACTATAACTTTATGTATCGGGTGGCAATATGAATATTTTAGATATGTATAAAAACGATAAAACTTTACTCAGCTTCGAGGTTTTTCCGCCTAAAAAAACTTCTCCGATTGAATCCGTTTACGGTGTTTTGGAGGAGCTTTGCGATATGAACCCCGCGTATGTAAGCGTTACCTACGGAGCGGGCGGAACCGCATCCGACAACACCTGCGCTATAGCGGGTAAAATAAAAAACGATTACAAGGTTGAGTCTATAGCACATATAACCTGCGTTAACAGCACAAAAGCCGAGGTTAAAAACGCGCTCGACTCTTTTAAGGAGAATAATATCGAAAACGTACTCGCTTTAAGGGGAGATATTGTACCCGACTCGGAGCCTAAAACCGATTTTAGATACGCAAGCGAACTTACGCAGTTTATTAAAGACGTTGGCGGATTTCATATCGCGGGCGCCTGCTACCCGGAGGTTCACCCCGAAGCAAAAGACGACGTAAGCGATATAATAAACCTCAAAAAGAAGGTTGACGCGGGCGCTGAGTTTTTGATTTCCCAGCTCTTTTACGATAATAAAACTTTCTACGATTTCGAAAAGCGATGCCGTTTAGCGGGAATTAACGTTCCGATTGAGGCGGGTATTATGCCTGTTATCAACAAAAAGCAAATCCAGCGGATGGTTTCTCTTTGCGGAGCTTCTCTGCCGGCAAAATTCGTACGCGTTATGAACCGTTACGAAAGCAATCCCGAAGCTTTAAGAGAAGCGGGAATAGCCTACGCCGTCGACCAATGCGTTGACCTGATTGCCAACGGAGTAAGCGGAATACATCTCTATACTATGAATAACCCCTACGTTGCTCGCAGAATAACCGAATCGGTAAGCAAATTATTATGATAAAACTCACTGAGATTAACCGCGCCGAAGCCTTGCGCTATATGGGCGGAAGCAAGGTTAAGATGAACGATAGTATGGAATCTCTTATAGAGGTATGTGAAAAAGAAATACTCGAAAACATTTCTCCGAAATATTTATACAAGAAAATCTCTCTCGAAAACAGCGGATTGATTGTCGGAAACTCGGTGAAAAAACATCTTAAAGGCTGCGACGAGGCTTTTTTAATCTGCGCTACAACAGGCGCGAAAACCGATAAACTTATTCGTTCGGCTTCGGTTACGGATATGGCTAAGGCAGTTGTTTTAGACGCGATGGCAAGCGCCGCCGTTGAGCAGATTTGCAATAAGATAGACGAAATAATAGCCAAAGAAACCCCCGGTAAATACCTCACATTCAGATTTTCTCCCGGATACGGCGACTATCCTCTTGAAATACAGGAAAAATTCCTCAGCATTTTAGACGCTCCGAGGAAAATCGGACTTTGCACAACGGATAATTCCCTTTTAACTCCCACAAAATCCGTAACCGCGATTATGGGAATAAGCGACTTTCCCCTTGAAAAACAGCGTCGCGGATGCGTAATTTGCAATCTTAATAAAACTTGTAAATTCAGGAAAACAGGTGAACACTGTGAACTTTAATGATTTACTGAAAAAAGACTTTATATTACTTGACGGCGGTATGGGAACAATGCTCCAGAAAAGCGGACTGAAGCTCGGAGAAATCCCCGAAACGCTCAATATAACACGTCCCGAAGTTGTAGCTGACGTTCATCGCAGCTACATAGATTCAGGGGCGCAGATTATTGCGACCAATACCTTCGGCGCAAATTCCTATAAAATGAAAAACAGCGGATACACTGTGGATGAGCTTATCTCCGCGGCAGTTAAAAACGCGCGTACCGCCTGCAAAGAAAAGGCGCTTGTCGCTCTCGATATCGGTCCAGTCGGTCAGCTTTTAGAGCCCGCAGGATCGTTAACATTCGATGACGCGTACGAACTTTTTAAAGAGGAAATAATCGCGGGAAAAGACGCCGACGTTATTTTCTTCGAAACCTTTACAGATTTACTCGAGCTAAAGGCAGGAGTGTTAGCCGCTAAAGAAAACAGCAATAAGCCTGTTGTCGCTTCCATGACCTTCGAGGAAAACGGAAGAACCTTTTCGGGAGTAAGCGTAGCTTCGGCGGCAATCACCTTAGAGGGGTTGGGCGTAAGCGCGCTCGGTGTTAACTGCTCCTTAGGCCCCGACGAACTCGCTCCGATAGTTAAGGAATTTACAATACGGACTTCGCTTCCCGTTTTCGTAAAACCTAACGCTGGGCTCCCTGATCCCAACAGCAATACCTACAACGTCAGCCCTTTGGATTTCGCGAAAAGTATGGGTAAAATAATTGACTTCGGAAGCGTTAAACTTATAGGCGGCTGCTGCGGAACAACACCCGAATATATAAGCGCGCTTAAAAAAGTTATTGATACTAAAAAATTTAAAAAAGCCGAAGCTAAAAAAGATACCGCTGTATGTTCGGCTACAACAACTGTCGAGATTAATCAGCCGCGTATAATCGGCGAGCGCATTAACCCCACAGGTAAAAAGCTCTTTAAGCAGGCGCTTTTAAACAACGATATAGACTACATTCTCTCTCAGGCGATAAGCCAGGTTAACGCCGGAGCGGATATTTTAGACGTAAACGTCGGACTCCCCGAAATCGATGAAAAAGAAATGATGGTTAAAGTTATAAAATCACTTCAATCGGTTGTGGACGTCCCCCTGCAGATAGACTCCACAAAGCCCGACGTAATCGACGCCGCGCTCAGGATTTATAACGGAAAGCCGATTATAAACTCGGTTAACGGAGAGGAAAAGTCGCTAAACAGCGTGCTTCCGCTTGTAAAAAAATACGGAGCTTCGGTAATCGGACTGACGTTAGACGAGAACGGTATTCCGAAAACCGCGGAAGGAAGATTTTTAATCGCGAAAAGAATCGTTGAACGTGCAAACGCCCTCGGTATTCCGTCAAAGGACGTTTATATCGACTGCCTTACACTTACGGTTTCGGCGGAACAATCCGCGTGCAGAGATACTCTAAACGCTCTGCGCAGGGTAAAAACCGAGCTCGGCTGCAAAACCTGTCTCGGCGTAAGCAACATAAGCTTCGGACTTCCCAACCGTCCGCTTATCAACCATATTTTCCTTACAATGGCACTTGAGGAAGGGCTTGATTTACCAATAATCAACCCAAACGATGAACTTATGACCGGTTCGGTAAGGGCTTACAAGGTTCTCGCAAATATCGACAAAAACTCAACCGAATTTATAAAAACATATAACGAAGTTAAAACCGAAACACCTAAAATCACAAGTTCGCACACAACTCTCTCCGACGCTATAATAAACGGGCTTAAGGGCGAAGCTTCTTCCCTTACCGAGAAAGCGCTCGAAAGCAAAGACGCCATGGAAATTGTAAACGGCGAGCTTATTCCCGCGCTCGATAAAGTCGGCGCGTATTTTGAAAGCGGAAAGATTTTCCTGCCCCAGCTTATTCAAAGCGCCAATACCGCGCAATCCTGTTTCGACGTTATAAAAGCCCATCTTACAAAAACCGACAGTTCTCCCGTCAGCAAAGGTGAAATAATTTTAGCTACGGTTAAAGGCGACATCCACGACATCGGCAAGAATATCGTAAAAGTTCTTTTAGACAACTACGGCTACACGGTAATTGACCTCGGACGAGACGTAGCTCCCGAAGTAATTATCGAAACGGCGGTTAAAAAGAATATAAAATTAATCGGACTTTCCGCGCTTATGACAACCACGTTAAAGAGTATGGAGGAAACTATCGCTTTAGCTAAAAAAACTCCCGAACTTCAAAATCCCGACGGAAGCTCGAAATGTATATTCTTCGTAGGAGGAGCGGTTCTCACCGCGGATTACGCCGAAAAAATCGGCGCCGACTACTACTGCAAAGACGCGAAAGAATCCGTTGACACCGCAAAGAAAGTTTTTGGAAACAAATAAATATGCTTATGTACGCAAAAAGAGCCGGATATACCGGCTCTTTTTTTATTCGGTTTTTAAATCTAAATTACGGAGAAGCGCTTTCAACTCGCGATAAAGCGAGGTTGTTTCGCTTTCGGATAACCGGTCCAAAAGAACTTTGTCGCTGAATACCGCGGTTACGTTATTTCCCAAGGACGGATCCGCTCCGTTCTTATTGCTGAACGTAATTCTCATTTTCGGATAATTTACGGGGATTTCACGATTGCGCATTGACTGAGCCTTTTTGTTATCCTCAAACATTGAAGAAACAAATTTCCCTTTTTCATCGTACCAGAAAACATTAATATTTCCGTTGTTAGAGGTAAGGCAAACGCTGTTAAATTCGGAAACATCAATCATATCCGATTTAATCCATTTATCTGAGCTTGAGGGTTTTCCCGTAGCGGTGCTGAGCCCGCCCTGAGTCCAGGTTAATCCGGGAGTCTGCTTATTATCGTGTCCGATTTTATTACCTAAGAAAGCGTTTAATTCAGCGGCGCTTTCATCAGTATATACGCTTAAATCAGCGGGAACGGAAGCAATTAATTCTCTGAGCTGTTCCGATGTAGCCGGAGCAGGCTCAACGTTATAATAATTGAAAATATAATTTACTCTATCCTTAAACCACTGCTTACAGAACGCTATATTCTCCTCTAAAGTTGCGTCGGGAATACGGGTGTGGTTTGTGTAATAGCATCTTTCGAGCGTCCAGTCGGTATCACTGAAGTTCCTCTCGTAAGCATTTCCGTTCTGCTTGATCATATTATCAATAAGACCGTTTTTCGCGGCGATGTTCTCGATATAATCGTAATTGTCACGTAAACAGTTTTTAACAGCAGTTACAAATTCCTCTGTCCGGAAAAGATAATTATAGAACTGGGCGTCGCGGACAGGCATACTTTTGTATCCTTTTGTTATCGTATTTCCCGAGGAAATATCATAGTCCCAGCAGGGACCTGCGTAAAGCTTTCCGTTTTTATAATAATATCTTGTTGAGCTGAACGCGAAATCCGCGGGACGTACAATTTCATTTACAACATAAAACTCAGCGAAAGATTCTATATCAATTACTTCTTTAATAGCGTTATAGTCGAGCGTTTTCAAAGCATCGGTAACGTTGTCAAGCTTTTCGGAAATATAGCCTAACTGTTCTTCCGTAGGTATTTCGGGTTCATTTACCGCGAAACGGATTCCGTCGGAAGTTACGTATAATACATCTTCTTCAACACGTGTTGATTCGCGCTCGAGCAGGAAGTCGTTATTGCCCTCAATATTAATATCAACTCTTGTAGAACCTACTTCAACCGATTCAACAAAATCGTAGCAGCCTTTATAGAATCCGTCTATCCAGACTTCAACTGTTTTTATATTTGAAGTGTAGTCAAGACCGACATTCTTAGCGAACTGCTGGGCGATATTATTTCGCATCATAGTGGGATCATAGGCGTTCGCTAACAGCGCCCATTTCTTCGCCGAACCGAATCCAAAGACATTCTGCTTTTTATCGAACTTAATATTATACGGCTTTTTCTCTGCGTAAGCTGTGCTGTTTCCTCTTACCTTAATCTTTCCCGAAGCGGTTAAAACACTTCCGTCGGTATCTACAACAGATACGGAAGAAGATACATAGCCCGTCATTTTAAGCAATTCGTTACCGTCTTCATTATTTGTGGAAATATAAACCTGCGGAACCTCGGCTGTTTTGTAAACGGGAGTTGTATCTGATAAAAGATCTTTGTACTCGCGGTACATCGAAACGATTTCAGCGTCGCCCAAGCCGTTAAGATCGGCATCGCTGAAAATTGAAGCGCTTAAAGTTGTATCGGTATCGGGAGTAATACCGTCTCCGCTCCAGAGAGCGATTCTGAGGTAACGGTATTTTACGCGGAAAACTGAGTAATTAAGCGTTTCACTTTTACCGTTTTCAAAAAGTGAACCTATATACTTTTTATTGTTATCGTAATAGTACAGGTTCATTTTATATGATGAGATTTCTTTCTTTAACTTGATATAATCGCAGTTCTTTAAGTCAATATAGCTCGTGCAAATCCATTTTGAGCTGCCCGAGCTGACGCCGGTTCCGCTGTTTACTCCGCCCTGGTTCCAGCTAAGTTCCAAAGCAGTTTCGTTACCCTTGCCGAGGCGGTTTAAAAACGCTTTTAATCCCGATACGCTTTCATCGGTAAAGAAGTTAAGATATTTATATTCGGAATTGAAAAGATTTAAAAGAGTCTGAGAAGTTATTCTTTCAAGCTTACTCACAGCGCCGTTAAGCTCATTATATAAGTTTTCGGTTTCGTCGTCCGAAAGCTGATCTAAAAGTATTCTGTCGCTGAATACCGCGGTCACGTTGTTTCCGCCGGAGGGATCAACTCCGTTTTTATTGCAAAACGCAATTCTCATTTTCGGATAATTTACGGCGAATTTACGATTGCGCATAGACTGCGCTTTTTTGTTATCGTCAAACAGCGAACACTCAAAGTTACCGTTTTCATCATACCAGAAAATATTAACACTTCCGTTTTTCGAGGTAACGCAAAGGCTGTTAAACTCGGATGCGTCAATCATATCAGACTTAATCCAGTTGGCTGAACCCGCGGCTTTTCCCGTAGCGGTGCTGAGTCCGCCCTGAGTCCAGGTTAATTCGGGAGTCTGCTTATTATCGTATCCGATTTTATTATCAAGAATAGATTTTAAGGGAGCTGCGCTTTCATCCGTATACACGCTTAAATCGGCGGGAACAGTATCAACTAACGCCTGAAGCTGTTCGGTTGTAACTGCGGGAGCGGCAGGCTCCGTAGAAGGTTCTTCGGATGTATTCGAAACGCCTTTAACAAAGATATTATTAAAAGCGAACTCTCCGCCCGACGGGCTCTCGGACAGAGTGCTTCCCGCGACTGTCGCCTCGCCGTCAGCGGAAATTCTGAATTCCAAAGCGGATACAGTAGCGAAAGATTCGGGAATATCAAAGCTAAGAGATTTCATAACCTTCGGAGTTGTAAGCGTAAAAGAACCTAACTCAACAGGCGCGGACTGAGTGTTTTTTTCAACAGCCGTTACCTTATAATTTGCGGGTCCCTTTTTTGACGCTGAAAAGTCAAACGAAAGAGAAAGCGAATTATAATCGCTTAAACCTTCCGCAGAAAAAGAAACATAAGGCGCGCCCCAGTTGTTAGTCTTTGAGGCTGTAAATACCGGCACTATACCCGTGGAATCACCCGCTTCATCGCTGTAGGCGCTGTCCGACCATTCGAGATGTTTTAAGGCTTCACCCGTTATCGAGCCCGAAAGCAAGCCGCTGCCTGTGGTGGACGTATAAATGTAGTCATTTTCGGCACTCGCGTACTCAGAGATATCATCTTTTGGAGTTTTACCGTTATTATCATAGACAAAAGCGGTAATTGTTTGCTTTTCGTCATTTCCCGCTGCGGCGGCTGAAAAAACCGGTATACCGCTTATCACCATAGCCGCGGCGATAACAACGGAAATTAATTTAGCTGGAATTCTTTTCATAATTTCCCCTCTTTCAAAATTCTCATATAATTATTAACAGCTAATTATAGAACAAATACGGGTTTTTTTCAATATTACTTTTTACTAAAAATATGGGTATATATGGTGAAAATTTAAAACGTTTAAAAATCAACACGTCTTTTTCTACACGCGAAAGGAGCCGGCACTGCCGACTCCTTTTATTTTACTTTAATCTTACATTTAAGCTTAACTTTTCCGTTAGTTGTAACTGTAATAGTAGCTTTGCCTTTCTTTTTTGCTTTAATCTTTCCCGAGGAATTTACGGTCGCTACTTTCTTATTAGAGGATTTAAACTTAGCCCGTCCGACTTTTCCTTTAATTTTCAGCTTAAAACTCTTACCCTTTTTAAGAGTTTTTTTGCTTTTATTAAGCTTCGGATTTTTTACCGTAAGGTTAATTATGTAAATATAATCTTTAGTCTCAATCGTAAGAATCGTTTTACCCTTTTTCTTAGCGGTAATAAGCCCTTTATTGGAGATAGTAGCGATTGAGGATTTTTTGCTTGAGTATTTTATACCCGAACCTTTAAGGGAAAGCTGAGCCTTTTGTTTAACATACAGAGATGACTTCTGGCTGGACTTCTGCTTTGCGGGTTTAGCGTGAGCGGATGCAGGCGCCTGAGTTACGGGCTCGGTAGCCGGCTCGGGCGTTTTATCAATCGACTCGAAACCAATTTTATAATAAGCGGCATAACTTTCGGCGGCACTGTTTTTATGGCCTTTTATTGTTAGCTGTACGCATCCCGAAAAAACATTCTTGCCGATTTTAGCGACATTTTTGGGAATAGTTATCTCCTCAAGAGATGTACAGCCGTTAAACACCGCCTGTCCGATTTCTCTGAGCGATTCGGGCAGAATAACCGTCTTTAAGTTCGGACAGTTATAGAAAACATAATCGCCTAACACTTCAACCCCTTCGGGAATAACAACGGTTTTAAGCTCCTGTCTGTCGCTGAAAAGATTCGCGGACAGCTCCACAACCTTTTTACCGTCAATCTGATCGGGGATAATTATATTCTCAATATTTTCGTTAAAGCTGTAAATCTTTATTCCGCCCTCAACCTCAACGTATTCGGTTTTTGAAGATCCCGGATTATAATCCGTGTTCTGATTTAAAACGTTTTTATCAATATAATAAATTTCGTCCGCGACGTTGGGATTATCTTTTATGCTTATATAAAGATTTGAATCCATTTTTATCGCAATTCCGAAAATATTGTCTTTCAGACTCTCGGGCTTTTTATAAAGCACGTCGAAGTTCGAGGAATTATTAGGTTTATGACGGTATACTCCCTCGCAGTCGTTATAGTAAAAATAATTTCCGTCGTAAGCAAGGTAACAGAAAGCCTGCTCCCAGAAAGCCTCCTTTGTTTCGTCAACATACCATCGTCTTGTAATACGCTCAATAACATGCTCGCCGCCGGTTGCGATATTCCTCTGCATAAAAGCGCCGTATACGCTGCTTCCGTAACGCTGGTTCATATAATAATCATAACCGTCAACAGTGAAAATAATGGTTCTTATATCTCTCCACCAAACACCGTCCATGCTTTTATCGCTTGCTTTTAATCCGCAAATCCAGTCGTGGTGAACTCCGTCCGCCTTTAACTGTGTATCGCTTACAATGCAGTAATCGTGTTTTACGTTTCCGAGAGTATCGTAACTCGGGTCATCGTAAGTTGTATCAACGTGATAATAATTATTGCCTATTCTTACAAGCGACCACGCGTGCAGCATTTTTAAACTCTGGATATAATGCGCTTCTATTCCGACCTTGGATAAAAGATAATTGTAAGCCGTTGTGTAGCCGTCACACACGGCTTTATTATCAATAAGCGCTCCGTAGACCGTACGGAGATTCAGGTCGTCGTTTTCTTCGTCCATATCGTACTCAACGTACTGGCATACCATATCGTGCAGATATCGGCATTTATAAATATCGCTCCAGCTTTCGTCCACGCCGGAGATAATATTATCCACGGCTTTTTCCACCTGCTCTTTTTTTTCGGGGATTTCACGTATATTAAAAAGATATACCGGCCTGATTGATACAAGGATACCCGTATCGCTTTCGGAGGTAGTTTCGAATCCGCTCGATTTTACATAAAAAATATCAGGATTTTCGAAAATTACGCTGAAAAAAATCGCACCGATATCGTTCACGGAAATATTGTATCCGCGAAGGTCAATATCAGTATTGCATTTTCTCAGTTCATCAGCTAAGTATTGTGAAAATTCGGGGTGAATACTTAAAATTTCAACAGGGCTGTATTTTTCAAAAAGATCGGAGTCTTTATAGTCAAAATCAGCCGCGCCGATTACAACTGAGCTCGTTATAATCAATATTATAGAAAGAAGCAGCGAAACGAATTTTTTCATTTTCATTCTCCAAGTTAAACCTGCCGCCGTTTTCTCTTTCGTGAAAATCTTTTCCGAAAAATCATCGGCAGCGGCCTTAAAAGCAAAATATCAATTGCTTATTACTTACCACTCTAATTATATAATTTGACTTTTAAAATGTCAATAATATTGTACGAATTATCGGAAAACCTTCTGCATATAATTTACCGTTAATTAATCCTTTACTCGGAGGCATTTATGTGAAAGGTATAGTGGAAGAAAGAGCGGCTATGCTCGGGGAATATATTATCGAAAGCAAAGCGACGGTTCGCTCGGCAGCAAAAAAATTCGGAATAAGCAAAAGCACGGTTCATAAAGACGTAAGCCAGCGCCTGAAAAATGTTAATCCCGTACTGTATAAAGAAGTACGGGAAATACTCGAAACCAACAAACGCCAGCGCCATATCCGCGGAGGAATAGCGACAAAACACAAATATGAAATTTTAAAAAAGATAAAACAGAAAAGCGAATAAAACCGGTAAAGGTCGGGAAACAGAGGTTAGAGAATAACCGTTCTGTCTGCCCGACCTTAACTTTTAATCTTTAAGCGCTAATCGAAATTCAGATTAAGCTTTTCCTACGGAACCGAAGAGCTCCATCTTTTCTTTTACTGTATCCTTGATTGCCTGAGCACCGGGAGCCAAGAGTTTTCTCGGGTCAAATCCCTTACCCTCAAGGTCTTTACCCGCTTCAATATACTCTCTTGTTGCCGCTGCAAAAGCAAGCTGGCATTCGGTATTAACATTGATTTTAGAAACGCCTAAAGTAATGGCTTTCTTAATCATATCAGCGGGGATACCTGTGCCGCCATGGAGTACGAGAGGCATATCGCCTGTAAGCTGCTGGATAGCGTCGAGAGTTTCAAAAGAAAGTCCCTGCCAGTTTTCGGGATATTTACCGTGGATATTACCGATACCTGCCGCGAGCATTGTTACTCCGAGGTCGGCAACCATTTTACATTCCTTGGGATCAGCGCATTCGCCGGCGCCGATAACTCCGTCTTCCTCGCCGCCGATTGAGCCTACTTCCGCCTCAATCGAAAGACCTAACTCGTTACATGTAGCGACTAATTCCTTAGTCTTGGCAACGTTCTCGTCGATCGGATAGTGTGAACCGTCAAACATAATTGAGCTGAAGCCCGCTTCGATACAAGCCTTAGCGCCCTCGTATGAACCGTGGTCAAGGTGCAATGCTACGGGAACAGTAATATTAAGTTCCTCAAGCATAGCGGTAACCATACCTACAACGGTTTTGTAACCGCACATATACTTACCCGCGCCCTCGGATACACCTAAAATTACAGGTGAACGAAGCTCCTCAGCTGTAAGGAGAATGGACTTTGTCCACTCGAGGTTATTGATGTTGAACTGGCCGACAGCATAGTGACCAGCTTTTGCTTTTGTAAGCATTTCTTTCGCGTTAACTAATGGCATAAATTAAACCTCCGAAGATTAAATTTCATACAATACGCGTCCGCACTGTACGTTTATAATAATTATACACTATATTTTTTTAAGTTTAAAGCCTTTATGGAATAATTCTCATAATTTATTTTTCTTTTATTCTCTGCCAATGTTGTATTTTAATAAAAAATTAGATATAATAAGTAATGTGCTTAAATTCAGTACAAAAGGAGATTCTTAAAATGAATGACTTTAATAATAATCAAAATAATATTCCGAGCGTTCCGCCTGTTCCTTCGAACTCTGCTCCAACTCCCGCTGCGAAAGCGGAACCTCAGGTTAATCCCGAACCGAACAAGCAGGTTCCCCCTCAGCCGCAGCCTGTTCCTCAGCCGATTCAGCAACCGGCTGAACCGCAGCAAATTCCCCCTCAGCAGATTCCAACCCCTCAGCAGATTCCAACCCCTCAGCAGATTCCAACCCCTCAGCCCGCAGTGAATCAGCCGATTCCGCCGCAGGCGCCCTTCCGTCAGGTTCCTCAACCCCAGCAGGCTCCGGTTCAGACTCCTCAATATCCGCAGGGGCAGCCCTATAGCCCCCAACCTCCTAAATGCTATACCGCGCAGGTACAGCCGTACGCTCAGCCCGTACAAAATCCCGTACAGCCTAATAACTTTAATAATCCAAACTACGCTTACGCTCCCAAAACACCGGCGAAAACGCCTATGAGCGGTCCTGTAAAAGCTTTTGTGGTTATAGTAATCGCAATATTAGCGGCAAGCCTTATCGGATTTATTGTTTACATAAACAGCGAAAACGCGGGTAAGTCGTCTTTTAATCCTCCCTCTTCAACGGAATACAATAACTATCCGACTATCCCGGGCGGACATTATTACCAGCCGGAAACTGTTCCGCAGTCCGACAAGGAATATAAAAAATCCGACGCCCAAAAAGAAACCGATCCGAAATTCGGCGGTATAAAAATAAACAAAAAACCTGCTGCCGCTTCACCGAGCGGCGCGGAATACGCTTTTAAAAACGTTGAAAAATCCGTTGTCGGAATAATCTGCTACACGGACGATCAGGAAGGTACCTCAACCAGCTATACAGCTATGGGCTCGGGTATCATCATAACCTCAAACGGATATATCGTTACAAACGCCCACATAATCAACAACAGCCGTACTTCTTTTCTTTTCAAGATTATTACTTCGGATAAAAAATCCTACGACGCGGGAGTAGTCGGCTATGACTCACGTTATGACCTTGCTGTTCTGAAAGTAAACGCTAAAGACCTTCCTGCCGCTAATTTCGGCGACAGCGAACAGCTCAGCGTTACCGAAGACGTTATCGCAATCGGCAACCCAAGAAGCATCAACTACCAGAATTCGGTTACAAAGGGAATTATCTCAGCATTAAACCGACAGGCTTCAATTACAAACAACGCCAAATTCATTCAGACCGACGCCGCTATTAATCCGGGCAACAGCGGAGGTCCGCTTTGCAATATGTACGGCCAGGTCGTAGGAATCAACACATCAAAAATCGCATCCGAAGAATACGAAGGAATGGGATTCGCGATTCCGAGCAACACGGTTAAAACCGTTGCCGACAGTATCATAAAATACAGCTACGTTAAAGGCAGAGTTAAAATCGGCATTGTCGGAACAGTAGCTACCAAAAGCTCAGACGGCGCCTACGGTATCAGTATAGATGAAATCGGAGCAGGCGGTCCCATGGAGGGCACAGGCGCTCAGAAAGGCGATATCATAACAAAAATCGCGGACAAGGAAGTTTACTCATTCACAGACGTTTACAATATCCTTGAAAATTACAAAGCAGGCGATAAGGTTAAAGTAACTCTTTACCGTCCCGCCGCAGACAAAACTTATGATATTACTATCAAGCTTCAGGAAGATAAACAATAGAGAATAAATAATAGAAAATTATAAATAATAAACCCGAGGTGATTCTATGTTTTTCGGAATCGTTTTCGGGTTTATTTTTTCGGTATTTTTTATGTGCATATTAAGCTCCGCGTTTTAAGAGAAAATGAATGGTTGATAAATTTTTAACAAAATATAGTGCTATAAATGAATTATCCCACAATATATTGTGCATTGTGTCTAAAAACAGACATAATATCCGCAAAAACTCTACTTTTCGAGAATTGAACTCAGATACTTTAATATGGTAAAATAGAGTGTAAAATTAAATACTATATTTAAGGGGTAATCAAAATGCACTTTCTAAACAACAAGTGGATGAGAGCGGCTGTTCCCGCTTTGTTAATCCATTGTTCGGTAGGTACAGTTTACTGCTGGTCGACCTTCAAGGAGGCTGTCGCCGAAAAAATCGGTATGGACGCTTTCTCGGTTGGCTGGGCATTCTCGCTCGCTATATTCTTCCTCGGAATGTCGGCGGCATTCGTCGGTAAATTGGTAGAACGCGATATACACAAATCCTCGCTTATCTCGTGTATATGCTTTTCACTCGGAATGGTCGGAACAGGATTATTCATCCAGTTCACTACGGGCATTTTAGCGATCGTCGGAATTTACCTTTGCTACGGCTGTATAATGGGTATCGGTCTCGGTATCGGTTACTTAACTCCCGTTAAAACGCTTATGCTCTGGTTCTCGGACAGAAAAGGTCTCGCTACAGGTATTTCGATTATGGGATTCGGTCTTGCGAAAGCAATCGCCACTCCCGTTATGATGGCGCTTAAAGACAGCCTGGGAATTTCCGCCATGTTCTACATATTAGGCGCGGCGTACTTCGTAATTATGTTTATGGGACATCTTCTTCTCAAGAAGCCCGAGGGCTGGGTTGAACCCGACGCCAAAGGTTCGGACTTCAAACCGCTTTCGATGTTCAAAGACAAGACTTTCGTCGGAATTTGGATTATGTTCTTTATCAACATCCACTGCGGACTCGCGCTTATTACATACGAAACTCAGATTCTTAAAACCGTATTTGCGGGCTCACTCGCTCTGACCGCGATTATCGGAATCGTACCGTCAATCACCGCGGCGTTCAACGCGCTCGGAAGAATCGGCTATTCCTCAATTTCGGATAAGATGAAAGAAAGAAACACAGTTTATAAAATCATCTTTACAAGCTGTATCGCGGTATCGCTTCTCGCTTTCTGCACGGGAGCAATCTCAAACGGAATAGGAACAACAGCGGTAATCATCGGCGGAATTGTAATCGCTCTTCTGCTTATCGTTAACCTTGGTTACGGCGGCGGATTCTCAACTTTACCCGCGCTCTTATCGGAACGCTTCGGTATGGACAGAATCAGTAAGATTCACGGACTCGCGCTTTCAGCGTGGGCTATCGCCGGACTTACAGGCAACAATATGAGCGAAATCATTTTAAAGAATACTAACAACAACTACAATATCGTTTTAATCGCGATTGCGGTTCTCTACGCGGTTGCGCTGGTTGTATGTATTACAATGGTAGGTAAAAAAGCTAAGCAGAAATAAGCTTAAAATGAAAAAATAGGTTTATGTACGGACGGTAAAGCCGAGTTTTCGGCTTTACCGTATTTTAATGTTGAAATCCGCCTATGATTCAGATATCATAGACGGATTTTTTATTCTGTTTATTTTTTCTTTTTTTCACTTTAAATTTTTATAGATTCCTTTTTTAGATTTTCTTATTGCGTTTTTAATAGTAATTGGTTTAGCGGTTTACGCTTTTTAGTTTAAAGGAGAAATCTTGAAAAAATTGAGCAGATTTTATAAAAATACAAAAAAACTATTGACAACAAAGATTTGATATGATATATTATACTCAACGGGTTAACCATTCTACTATTTAACCATAAAAAACAAAATGAGGTAATACAAGTGAAAAATGAAGTTTACAATCCATCAACAATGAAGCGTATTAAAGAAATCGACCTGCTTAAAGCGATTGCGATTATCGCTATGGTATTTATCCATGTGTACGACGCGTCACCGCATTTACAGCCTTCTTCGCCTATAGACGCTCCGTTTATATGGTTTATTGAGTTTATGGGCAATATTCCCAGCGCCGGTGTGTTTATGCTGGCTATGGGATGGGGCGCGGCTTTCTCGAGCCGTTCAACACCGAAAACTTATATAAGTCGATTGAGACAGCTTGTTATCCTTGGAATTGTAATCAATTTCTTTGAACAATACATACCTTCCATTATTGACCCCGCAACCTTCGGTTCCGTTTGGGAAGTTGCTCCGTCAATCATAGCTGTAGACATCTATTTCTTTGCAGCTTTCGCTATGCTGTACTTCGCCGCGATGAAGGGTCTCAGAAATAAGCCCGTGATTGCCGGGGTTGTAAGCGCGGCTATCGTAGGCGTGTGCTTCGTGGTTAATGCCGTATTCAGCTTCGAGTCCTTCTCTACAGGTAACGCTTGGTTCGATACTTTCATCGGTCTCTTTATAAGAGAAAACAACTATTCATTCTTCCCGTTTATTTCCTGGATTGTATTTCCGATTATAGGTTACTGGGCGGCTATACTCTTTAAAAAGGCAACTAACCGTAAGTCAGTTATGATTTTCACAATCGCCACCGGTGTTGCAGCGCTTGTATTCTCACAAGTTATGATGGCAGTATTCGGAACGAGCGACGCTGTAGTCACAGGCGCCCATTCAGCTCTTGACGGCGAGTATTATTCAATGAGCCCGCTGTGCGCAATCTGCGGATACGGAGTAATAGCTCTCGAATTTGTAGTCGCTAATCTTATTATGATGGCAACCAAACAGCGTTTGGCAAAATGTCTTGGCAAAATGAGCAAGAATGTTATGGAGATTTATATAGCCCAGTGGGTTCTTATAGGCTTATTAAGTCCCGCGCTGGTACGAGTTACAAATCTCTGGATTAATCTTCTTATCGGTATCGCGGTTCTGTTCGGTTCATATTACGGAGCTGAGTTGTACATTTGGATCAGAAAGAGAATCACTGAATCAAAGGCAAAGAGAATAGACAAGAGCAAGGCTGTTGCGGCTTGAGCTCATAATCAGTAAGAGTAAAACATATGAATTACAGGAAGGCGTGCCGCGGGCGCGCTTTCTTTGCTTTACTAATAAAAGCAGCCTATCAAATCTATCGCAAAAACGGTTTTGCCCGACATAATCGTGTTCGATGGGAGCGAGATTTTTTAAAGAACACAAACAACAACTACAGTATCGTTTTAATCGCGATTGCGGTTCTTTACGCGGTTGCGCTGGTTGTATGTATTACAATGGTAGGTAAAAAAGCTAAGCAGAAATAAGCTTAAAATGAAAAAATAGGTTTATGTACGGATGGTAAAGCCGAGCTTTCGGCTTTACCGTATTTCTTAAATTAAATATTGACATTTAATTAAGAAATTGATATAATATACCTTGCGCAAACTAAGCTAAGGGCCATTAGCTCAGTTGGTTAGAGCTATCGGCTCATAACCGATCGGTCCGGGGTTCGAGTCCCTGATGGCCCACCAAAAAATAGAAGTACC
>CADBCC010000004.1 GCA_902793125.1 uncultured Ruminococcus sp. | reverse complement strand
TGTCTTTTCTCCGTTGCCCATATCAACCTTAAGATTATCAAAGTTTGTATTAGCGCAATTCTTATTTGTGCCGACTTTAGCGAGTACGAAACCGTAATCGTCAGCATCCTGAACTAAATCAGTATCAAGAACAGCTACGAAACGCATATCGCTGCCGTTTTCCTGATGGGATTCGGAAGTAATTTCAGCGTCGTCAATAGCATTTTTCTTCTGTACGCCTAAGAGTGTGCCTCTGAGGTAATCAGAGTTAATTTCGAACGCGTTGTGGTCGTTGATATCAGCAGCAGCTACCATAAGAGGATTAAGCGGGCTTGAAGTATCGGGACCTACACCGTAAGTGCCGTTGCCGTTATCCTTCGGAACATATCCGTTAGCGCAATATTCCTCGGGAACAGGTGTGTTAAAAGTACCGCCTGAGATACTGTTTGTGCTGTCAGCGCCAGCTGTTACAGCAGATGTTGAACCTGTGATTGTACCGCCGGAAATATTCATAGTTCCTGTTGCGTTCGGGTTATAGATAGCCGCGCCGTCTGTAGCAGTAAGAGTACCGCCTGTTACGTTGATTGTATAAGGGCCGTCAGCCGCTTTTCCGTTACCTGAAACAGCGTGGCTTGTACCTTCAACATTACCGCCGTTTACATTAACAGTAGAGTCCTTATGAGCTACAATAGCGAATTTGCCGCTAACATCAGCGCCGTCGTTGAGATTTGCAATACCGCCGTCAATTGCGTCGATACCTGTATTAACAGCTGTAACTTCACCAGCAACGTTAAGTGTACCGCCTCTTACGATAACGCCGTACTTGTTGCCTTCAACTGTACCGTTGATGTTAGTTGTAGAACCTGCCGCGCCGTATACAGCGGATGCAGAAGCGCTTGTTGACTTAACTGTAGCTGTAGAATCTACAGTAGCTGTAGCTTTATTCTGAATACCGTAAGTAGCGGATTCGATTGTACCGTTTTTAAAGGTTACGTTGTTACCGCTATCAACAATAAATGTAGCGCCTGAAACAGTATAACCGCCGAGGTCTACAGTGTAAGTTCTGTTACCGCCGCTTACATAGCCATCGGCAAAGATATTTCCGCTTGTCGCAATATCTTTAAGAACAGTAACTGTACCGCCGTCGGGAACAACGTCAAGAGCGTCCTGGAGGTTCTCGTACTTAGTTGTGCCTACCTGAGCAACATAAGTGCCAACCTTTACGCCGTAGGTATTGTTACCGTTATCCTTCGGAATATAACCGTCAGCGCAATACTGCTCGGGAACAGGCTTAGTACATGTACCGCCCTCGAATTTAACGGATCCGGGAGCAGCGGCGTTAACAACCTTGTTTGTAGCGTTGAATGTACCGCCTTTTACTGTAACTAATGTTCCTGTGCCTGATTTTTCGGTAGCGATAGGACCTTTTGCTTTAGCGGTGCCGTTATCGCTGAACGTACCGCTGTTAACAACTACATTGGAGTTACCCTCTGCCCAGATAGCATAGAAGTTAGAAGCTGTCGCTGTAGCTGTAACGTCGTTGATTACAACGTCGGCGTCCCAGATATTGATACCGCCCTCAACAGTAAGGTCGTTGAGTGTGATAGAGTTCGTTTTGTCGTAACCGTCGATACAAAGACCGTAGGAACCTGCCTGATATGTTGTTCCGTCAGCTTTAACATGTTTAAGCGCAAAGTTACCGTTCTCGATAGTAGCGCCGTTACCTGTAAATACTACGGAAGCGTTTACAGTAGTAATAGTCTTACCATTTAAATCGAGAGTAAGGTCTTTAAGGTCAATCGTAAGTTCGTCGCCAGTGTCGTGAGCGTTTCTGTTAGTAGTAACCTCGCTAAAGTCGATGTCCTCAAGAAGCTTAACAGTAGCGCCTGAGGGAGCAGCCGCGAGAGCTTCTTCGAGAGTATCGTACTGTGTACCGTTAACCTCAGCTACCTTGGGAGTAGCGGGAGCGGGCGCAGGAAGATAATAGGTCGTGTTGATGTTCGGAGTTCCTTCAAATTTACCGCCGGTGTTACCGAACATATCATCGAGTGCATCCTCTGCCGAAGTTCCCGTGCCTGTGGACGGGATCCTGTATTCGGCTGAATATGTAATTCCATCAAAGGTACCTGCCACGTCAGAAATACGAATTTTCGAGCAGCCATAAAACATATAGGCGTAGCAGTTATCCGCCAGCGTTGTCGCACGAAGCGCGGGGAGTTCGGTCAGGTTCTCGCAGCCTCTAAACATATATCTGTAGCAGTAATCCGCCAGATTTGTCGCGGGAAGATCGGGAGCTTTGGTCAGATTCGTGCAGCCAACAAACATAGCTCCGTAGCAATACGTCGCCAGCGTTGTTTCAGGCAGCTCCGGCGCTTGAGTTAAGCTGGTGCAGTCGCTAAACATATATTGATAGCAATAATTGATCAAGCCTTGGCTCTTGCCGTTGTCGTCGAGCCTCAGCGACATAACGTTACCGCTTGCCGCTACTTTTCCGGTGAGCGAAAAGTGATTATAGTCATTGAATTCAGCATCTTTTCCGCTAAAACGAACATAATCGCCCACGTCGTTGAGCGTGATCTGCGTGCCTTTAGTATAATCTTGCCAACCTGAGTCGTTTTTATTATACTTAAAATTACTGCCGTATCTAAATTTCAGCGTAACCGAAGAATTGGCTTCTTCCGCCGTAAATGTCAGATATTTACTCTCCGGCACAACCTCGCCGATTGCGTTAGCTGTAACAGCCATTACAGACATCATAGAAACGACCATCATTACCGCGAGAACGATTGATGTAATTTTCTTTGTCATTCTCATAAGAGAATCACTCCTTTCATAAATTTAATTCATTTTTCTAATAAAGATTATCGGATATTTACCCGCAATATCTGACCGTGATATTTCAGAATTGAAAAATCATACCGCCTGTTATTTAAAACAGGGCTTTTAATCCGATACGCATTATATATTACGCGTCGATATACAATGCGTTTAAGCATAGTATCACTATACTTTAAGAATTATATCAAATTTAAAAAGATAATTCAATGAATTAAAAGAATTATACAGTAGTCAATTTTAACAAATTTTTTATTTAATGTTTAGATAATTTACCCAAGTTAATATTTTTCACCCTTAAAATAGTCTTATATCCTCTTCCCCGCGGGCAGTTCTCAGCCCTCGTAATTCTTCATACGCGCAAGTGATTCAGCTATAAATAACTATAAAAAACAGCCGGCGGTCGCAAAACCGCCGGCTGAAATTTAATTTTTCCCTTAAGGATTACAGTAATCCGGACATATCTCCGATTGTGGAAGCGAGCTGGTTAATGTTATCAACTCTCTTGGAAGAGTCATACTGTCCGTTATTCTGCTCTGTGGAAGCGCAGAGTACGTCAGCCTTTGCTAAATCTTCTACTGTAATTACAGGAGACTTATATAATTCTTTCATTTTTATCTCCTTCCTTAATAAATGTTGCCGGAGACGTTAATGCCTGCCGTACAACCTGTGTACTGATAGTTATGACCTGCATACTTAGCGTAGTAAGTCTTACCGTCCTTCTTATAATAGAAACGTGCTACGATCTTTGAAGAATCATCAACGCTGTTTACCGCGCAAGTGATATACTTGTAAGGTGTAGCGGAAGCGGGATCGCCGTACTCTGTGCCGCATACTGTATTGTATGTGCCCTTAGCGGAGATTGTCTTTTCGCCGTTGCCCATATTAACTTTAAGATTATCAAAGTTTGTATTAGCGCAAGTCTTATTTGTGCCGACTTTAGCAAGTACGAATCCGTAATCGTCAGCGTCGTCAAGTAAGTCCTTATCAAGAACAGCTACGAAACGCATATCGCTACCGTTTTCCTGATGGGATTCGGAAGTAATTTCAGCGTCGTCAACAGCATTTTTCTTCTGTACGCCTAAGAGTGTGCCTTTAAGGTAATCAGAATTAATCTCGAATGCGTTGCCGTCGTTGATATCAGCTGCAAGCTTTTCGATCGGATCAAGCGGGTTAGATTCAGCGACGATAATCGAGCTTGTGCCGTCGCCATTATCTTTCCACTCGTAGCCTAAAGGAGCTTCCTGGCTGAATGTATTCTTCTTGGTAACTTCAACCTTTTCGGGAGTAGCCGCAATTACATTCTGAGCAGTCTTATCAAGAACGATATCGCCTGTCATTGTACCGCTTTCGAGTGTAAGTGAGAAGCCGTTCTTAGGATCGCTCTTGGAAGCGAACACCTCAACGTCACCGTTGATTTTGCTGGCGCCTGTAACTGTTACGTTAACGGACGGATAGCTTGAATAACGGCATACGTCAAACGCATAGCTGCCTGTTGTCGGGTTAGCGTTGATAGTAGTATCCTTGATAACTGTGTTACCGTTGTTGTTAGACAGTGTATAAGCTCCGTTGTAGCTTGTGTTATTAAGTGTAAGAGTCATATTATCAAGAGTAAGGTCGCAATAGTTCTGAACAAGCATCTTAGCTTTTTCGGAATAAAGTGTACCATTCTTGAATGTAACCTTATTATTTTTAAGGAGCTGGAACGCAAGTGTTTCTGTTCCCGGGGAACCTACTGTCTCGCCGTCTACTGTATAAGTATGACCGTCGAAGTCAACCGTAAGACCTGTAGCGAATTTGCCTGCGGGAGTTACTTTGATACCGTTGCCTGCACAATCAGCAACTACTTTGATAGTGTCGCCGTCAGTAGCAGCCGCGAAAGCAGCTTCGAGAGTAGCGTACTTATTAGTGCCGATCTCAGCTACGTAAATATCGAAACCAGCATCTTTTGTGTAACAAGCTTCAGGAGAAGACTCGCCCAGCGCAGTCTGAGCAGTCGGGTCAACTACTACTGTACCTTTTATTTCACCGCTTTCAAGTGTAAGCGAGAAGCCGTCCTTAGGATCGCTCTTGGAAGCGCTCATTTCAACGTCACCGTTGATTACGCTGTTGCCCTTAACTGTAACGTTAACTGAGGGATAGCTTGAATAACGGCATACGTCAAACGCATAGCCGCCTGCGGGGTTAGCGTTGATAGTTGTGTCGTCGATAACAACGTTGCCGTTGTTGTTCGAGAGTGTGTAGGACGGATAATAGTTGGGGTTATCAAGTGTAAGTGTCATACCGTCGAGTGTAAGATCACTGTAGTTCTGAACGAGCATCTTAGCTTTTTCGGAATAGATAGTACCATCCTTGAAAGTAATCTTATTATCCTTAAGAAGCTGGAACGCAAGTGTCTGTGTTCCTGTAGAACCAACGAGATCGCCGTCGATTGTGTAGGTGTGACCATTGAAGTCAACAGTAAGACCGTTAGTGCCGAACTTGCCCTGCGGAGTCTTGATACCGTTGCCTGCGCAGTCAGCGAGTACTGTAATTGTGTCGCCGTCAACCGCAGCAGCGAAAGCATCTTCGAGTGTCTCGTACGGTGTATCGTTAATCTTAGCTACGTAAGTAGCCGCACTTGCGCTAACAGCCATAACGGACATCATAGAAACTACCATCAGTACAGCAAGTACGATAGAAGTAATTTTCTTTGTCATTCTCATAGGAATATCATTCCTTTCATAAATTTTTTCCTAATGAAATTTTTATCGGATATAATTCCCGCAATATCTGACCGTGAGATTTCAAAATTGAAAAAACATACCGCTTGCTATTTAAAGCAGGGCGGGGCTCTACCCCATCCGACCCGCATTATATATTACGCGTCGATATACAATGCGTATAAGCATAGTTGTACTATACTTGTAGATAGTTTAACATATTTTAAAAGTATTTTCAATGATTTTAAAGAATTAAACCTTCGGCATTTTTAACAAATTTACGATATGATGTTTATATAATTTATATTAAGTTAATATCATTCACAATTTATATCAACTCGGTATATTCTCAGTAATTATTCATTCAGCAAGCTGAATTTATTAATTTATTTACACAGAAAAAAAGGATCCCTACGGAGCCTTTTATTCATCGTCGTCTGGAATTTGAGGAGGCGCGTTTTCAAACGTGCGTTTTTTAATTGTTACGCCGTCAAATTTCAGGCGCATTGAGATTTTTCCGTTAAATACTTTCCGGCATTTCGGGCAGCGGAATTTTGCGACAAAGTTTTTATTTTTTACTTTAAAGTGAGTTAACTGTTCAACTCTGATTCCGCAGTCATCGCATATAAAATAGAGCTGGGATTTATCAATAAGCGGATTGTTTATATCGGTAATGAGCTTATTTTTAAATGTAATTTTGCGATAGAATTCGTCGTCAGCTTCTGAAATATAGCCCGCGAACTGCTTTTTGTTATAAAGCTTTTTAAGACATTTTAAACTTAGCAAAGCGTCGGTGTAAGCCCTGTGGAGCTCTCCCTCATCGCTGTTGATTTCAAGCATTTCAGCGCAGTTTATTAGTCCGAGCTGAGCCGCGGGATTGTGTACGTCAAGAGCGTACTCGCAATACTCCTGGAGGTTGCAGTAGCTTTTCAGGAAGGGGATTTCGCTGTCGCCCGTATAATAGCTGAAATTATCCATAAGGGTTAAGATATCGGAAGTTCCCCAGGTAAGAATTACGCTGTCATGGACGAACTCGCGGAATTTATCGGTTACGGTTTTAAAGCTTAATCCCTTTTCAAACAGCTCGTCGTTACTTATATGGGTTAAGGACGCGATATGGCTGCTTAGTTTTTTTCCGATTTCGGGCTTTATAAGCATTGAAAATGTATCGATAATCTCGAGCCTTTCGTCAACCTTTACCGCGCCGAACTCGATTATCTCGTTTACATAATGGTGAACTTTTTTACTGTAGGAACCGTTCCATTCCAAATCAAGAATAACTATATTCATAATTTTACTTCTTTCTGAACTGATGCTTCATTCGCTGTTCTTTTAAAAGTATTGTTTTTCTCATTCTAATATTATTAGGCGTTACCTCAACAAGCTCGTCGTCGGCTATAAACTCGAGGCACTGTTCGAGCGATAAAATTGTGGGCGGAGTGAGCTTTAAAGCGTCGTCTGAACCTGAGGCGCGGGTATTTGTAATATGCTTTTTCTTGCAGACATTTACTACAATGTCGCCCGCTTTCGGAGACTCGCCGACAATCATACCCTCGTACACGGGTACGCCGGGGCCAATAAAGAGGCGTCCTCTGTCCTGTACCTGGAAAAGTCCGTAGGCTACGCTTTCGCCTGTTTCAAAGGCAACGAGCGAGCCCTGGCGGCGGGTTATAATCTCGCCTTTAAAGGGTTCGTAGGAATCGAAAACGTGGTTCATAATACCGTTTCCGTTTGTATCGGTCAGGAACTCGGGACGATAGCCCATAAGTCCGCGCGAAGGGATTTTAAACTCAATATGGGTAATTCCGCTTTCGCGCGTGCCCATATTTACAAGCTCGGCTTTTCTTGAGCCTAATTTTTCCATTACAGCTCCGACATAGTTATCGGGAACTTCTATCATAAGATATTCAATCGGTTCGCAGAGAACGCCGTCGATTGTCTTTGTAATTACCTGCGGGCGCGATACCTGGAACTCGTAGTTTTCGCGGCGCATTGTTTCGATAAGGATTGAAAGATGCAGTTCGCCTCGTCCGCTTACCTTAAAGGTGTCGGCGGAATCGGTTTCCTCAACACGAAGCGCGATATTTGTTTCAATCTCTCTGAAAAGTCTTTCGCGGATATTGCGCGAGGTTACGTACTTTCCGTCCTGGCCCGCAAAAGGAGAATTGTTTACAATAAAATTCATACTTACCGTAGGTTCGTCAATTTTAACGAACGGCAGCGGGTCGATATTTTCCGTATCGCAGATGGTTTCACCTATATTGATGTCGGCAATTCCGCTTACGCAGACAATATCGCCGAAAGTCGCTTCTTCGCTTTCAACACGCTTTAATCCCTCGAACTGGTAGAGCTTCGCGACCTTTACGTTGGTTGTAGTTCCGTCGCTGTGACAGAGGACAGCCTGCTGGCCGTTCTTAACGGAACCGCGCTCAACTCGTCCTACGCCGATACGTCCGATAAACTGATCGTAGTCGATATTGGATAACAGAAGCTGTAAACCGCCGTCGGGATCGCCCTCGGGAGCGGGAATTTCGTTAATAATCGCGTTGAAAAGCGGAGTCATATCCTCGCCTTTTTCGTAAGGATCGTCTGACGCGTAGCCGTCCTTAGCGGAAGCGTAAACTACAGGGAACTCAAGCTGGTCTTCGTCGGCGCCGAGTTCGATAAAGAGGTCGAGAACCTCGTCGACAACCTCCTCGGGACGAGCTCCGGGACGGTCGATTTTGTTAAGAACAACAAGGGGCTTTTTACCGAGTCCCAAAGCTTTTTTAAGAACGAATCTTGTCTGGGGCATACAACCCTCGAACGCGTCTACCAAAAGCACAACGCCGTCTACCATCATAAGAATACGCTCAACCTCGCCTCCAAAGTCGGCGTGCCCCGGGGTATCTACTATATTAATCTTTGTGTCGTTATACATTACGGCAGTATTTTTGGAAAGTATCGTTATACCGCGCTCACGCTCGAGGTCGTTGGAGTCCATTACACGCTCGTTTACTTCCTCGTTCTCTCTGAAAACGCCGCTCTGCTTTAAAAGCTGGTCAACCAAAGTTGTTTTTCCGTGGTCAACGTGAGCAATAATCGCGATATTTCTTAAATTCTCTCTCGTGCTCATATTATCATTCCTTTTACCCAAAATTACCTAATTTTAAATTATATCACTTTATAATTCAAATTTCAACTTTAACTTATTATAAATTTGTGTTAAAATAGTCGCGGTGAAATAAATGAGCAAAAAAGAATTTATAAAAAGGTTAATACTGTTTACGATAGGTCTTTTCTTTTCGGGGCTCGGAATAGCGTTCTCGAAGCACGCCGATTTAGGAATTTCGACGGTATCGTCGGTAGCGAATGTTCTCAGTATTAAGTTCGACTTCATTTCATTCGGGATGTGGTCTGCGATTTCAAACTTTGCCTTTGTACTCGGACAAATTATTATTCTAAAAAGGAATTTTAAACTATTTCAGCTAATGCAGATACCGATGTCGTTCCTTTTCGGGATATTCACGGACATAGGACTCTATATTGTATCGTTTATTCCAACGCCCAATTACGCTGTAAGAATGGCGCTTACCATCGCGGGAATATTTATCCTCGCGTTTGGAATCGCTCTCGCGGTAGTAGCGAATGTGCTGTTTAACTCAGGAGAAGGACTTGTAAAAGCCATTTCAGACGTAAGCGGTAAGGATTTCGGAAAAGTTAAGGTGGGATTCGATATTACATGCGTTGCAACTGCCGCCGTACTTTCCATGATATTCTTCGGTAAAATTGTCGGAATAAGAGAGGGAACGCTTTTAGCGGCAGTATTTACAGGATTTATTGTAAATTTCCTTACAAAATTCATAAGTAATCCTTTAAATAAATTTTTAAATTAACGGTTCGATAATTGAACCGTTTTTTCTTTTTAGAAAACCGCTTTATTCAGGCGATGCCGTTTAAGAAGCTTTCCAAAAAATTAAATGTTTTCAAAAACGCGATTCAGAGCGGCGGCTCTCCGCTTTTTTATTATAATTCTATATTAGATTTACTTTATAATTAATTTGTGATAAAATTAACAAGAATAAAATATACTATAAGTATGTTATTTTTTAAGGAGGTAATTAATATGGGATTAACAATTGCTCAGAAAATTATTAAAAATCATATCGTTGACGGCGAAATGAAAGTCGGTCAGGATATAGGTCTCAGAATCGACCAGACTTTAACTCAGGACGCTACGGGTACAATGGCGTATCTTGAGTTCGAGGCTATCGGTGTTCCGAGAGTTAAAACAGAAAAAAGCGTTGCTTACATAGACCATAACACATTACAGACGGGCTTTGAAAACGCGGACGACCACCGCTTTATACAGTCGGTTTGTAAAAAACACGGAATTTACTTTTCAAGACCGGGTAACGGAATTTGCCACCAGGTACATTTAGAGCGTTTCGGTAAGCCCGGTAAAACCTTAATCGGCTCAGACAGCCATACACCTACAGGCGGCGGTATCGGTATGCTCGCTATCGGCGCGGGCGGACTTGACGTTGCTGTTGCAATGGGCGGCGGAGCGTATTACATCACAATGCCCAAGATGGTTAAGGTTAACCTTACAGGTAAATTAAAACCCTGGGTAAGCGCTAAAGATATTATCTTAAAGGTGCTCGAGGTTATGTCCGTTAAAGGCGGCGTAGGAAAAATTGTTGAGTACGCGGGCGAAGGAGTTAAGACTTTATCCGTTCCCGAAAGAGCGACTATTACAAATATGGGCGCTGAGCTCGGAGCCACAACTTCCATCTTCCCCTCCGACGAAATCACAAAGGAATTCTTAAAGGCGCAGGGCCGCGAAGAAGATTATACCGAACTTTCTTCCGACGCCGACGCTGAATATGACGAGGTTATTGATATTAACTTAGACGAGCTTAAACCTCTTGCAGCATGTCCTCATTCTCCCGATAATATCAAAACTATCGAGGAGCTTTCAGGCAAGGAGATCAATCAGGTCTGCATCGGCTCGTGCACTAACTCTTCTTACAGAGATATGATGAAGGTTGCCGCTATCTTAAAAGGCAAAACTGTTGCCGACGGCGTAAGCCTCGCTATCGCTCCCGGAAGCAAGCAGGTTCTTAATATGTTAGCTTTAAACGGAGCTTTGGGCGATATGATCGCGGCGGGCGCGAGAATTTTAGAGAGCGCCTGCGGTCCATGTATCGGAATGGGGCAGTCGCCGAACTCAGGCGGAATTTCGCTTAGAACATTCAACCGCAACTTTGAGGGACGTTCGGGTACAGCCGACGGACAGATTTACCTCGTATCCCCCGAAACCGCGGCGGCTTCCGCGTTAACAGGCGTATTTACAGACCCGACAACTTTAGGCGCGGATGTTGAAATCGAAATGCCCGAAAAGTTCTTAATTAACGACAATATGGTAATTGAACCCGCAACAATTGACGAGATGGACAGCGTTGAAGTTTTAAGAGGTCCGAACATCAAGCCTTATCCCGAAACTTCTCCGCTTGCGGATAAAATTGAAGCAAGCTGCAGCTTAAAGGTCGGAGATAATATTACTACAGACCACATTATGCCCGCGGGCGCCAAGATTTTACCGCTCCGTTCCAATATTCCGAAAATCTCGCAGCACTGCTTTACTGTATGCGATAAAGACTTCCCCGAAAGAGCTAAGGCTTTAGGCAGCAGTATTGTTGTCGGCGGCGAAAACTACGGTCAGGGTTCATCACGTGAACACGCGGCTCTCGCTCCCTTATACCTCGGAGTTAAAGCTGTGCTCGTAAAGAGCTTCGCGCGAATTCACAGAGCTAACCTTATTAACGCCGGTATTATTCCGCTTACTTTCGTTAACGCTTCGGATTACGATAAATTCAACCTCGGAGATCAGCTTGAGCTCCCGAACGTTAAACAGGAAATTAATGACGGCAAAAACATCACCGTCGTAAACAAAACAAACGGCGAAAGCATTGAGGCGGTTTGCGAACTTACCGACAGAACAAAAGCGATTATTATCGCCGGCGGTCTGCTTGACTTTACAAAGGAGAACAGCAAATGAGTAAAATACAGATGAAAACTCCGCTCGTTGAGATGGACGGAGACGAGATGACAAGAGTTATATGGCAGCAGGTTAAGGATATCCTTATTAAGCCGTATATTGACCTTAAAACCGAGTATTATGATTTAGGACTTAATAACAGAGAAAAAACCAAAGACCAAATAACTTTAGACAGCGCCGAAGCTACAAAGAAATACGGCGTAGCGGTTAAATGCGCGACAATTACTCCCAACGCCGCAAGAATGCCCGAATACAACTTATCCGAAATGTGGAAAAGCCCCAACGGCACAATCAGAGCGGCTTTGGACGGAACTGTTTTCAGAGCTCCGATTTTAGTTAAGGGTGTTACCCCCTACATTCCGACCTGGACCAAGCCGATTACTATCGCGCGTCACGCTTACGGCGATGTATATAAAAACACCGAAATGGTTGTTAAAGGCGGTTCAAAAGCCGAGCTTTTAGTAACCAAGCCCGACGGCTCACAGGAAACAAGCACAATCCACGAATTTAAAGGCGACGGAATTATTCAGGGACTTCACAACCTCGATTCAAGTATCGGCTCATTCGCGAGAGCGTGCTTTAACTACGGTTTAGACACCAAGCAGGATGTGTGGTTCTCAACAAAAGATACTATCAGCAAAAAGTACGACCATAGATTCAAGGATATTTTCGCCGAGATTTTTGAAAACGAATACAAGGATAAATTCGAGGCGGCGGGAATCGAATACTTCTATACACTTATCGACGACGCTGTAGCAAGAGTTATCCGTTCAAACGGCGGTTATATCTGGGCTTGCAAAAACTACGACGGAGACGTTATGAGCGATATGATAGCTACAGCTTACGGCTCGCTCGCTATGATGACATCCGTACTTGTATCACCCGACGGTGTATATGAATTCGAGGCGGCTCACGGAACCGTTCAGCGCCATTATTACAAGCACTTAAAAGGCGAAGAAACATCCACAAACTCAGTAGCTACGCTTTACGCGTGGACAGGCGCATTAAGAAAACGCGGAGAATTAGATAATCTTCCCGAGCTTATGGATTTCGCGGATAAGCTTGAAAAGGCTATTATCGACACAATCGAGAGCGGAATTATGACAGGCGACCTCTATCTTATTTCTAAATTAGAAAATAAAAAGAAAGTAAATACCACCGAATTCTTAGAGGCGGTTAACGAAACTCTTAAAAAAGCGATGTAAAAAAATTGTGATAAGCGGTAGTTTTACCGCTTATCACTGAAATTTAAAATTGAGATTTTAATTTTTAAAATTTGAATTTTGAATTTTATATATAATGAAGGATGAAAAATGAGCAACAATAGGATTTCAAAATCGGTAATAAGAAGATTACCGAGATATTATAGATTTTTGTGCGAGCTTGAGGAAAATGACGTTGACAGAGTAAGCTCGGGAAAATTAGCGGAGATTATGCGGACAACCGCTTCGCAGGTAAGGCAGGATTTAAACTGCTTCGGCGGGTTCGGCCACCAGGGTTACGGTTATCCGGTTACAACTCTTAAAAACGAAATAATTAAAATTCTCGGTCTTAATAAGAACTACAAAGCAATACTTATAGGCGCGGGACATATCGGCACGGCTATAGCGGCCGGTATGAATTTCAGCAAGATGGGTGTTGAAATAGTCGGGATTTTTGACAGCAATAATAAGATTTTCGGGAATACGATTAATAACATAGAAATAAAAGATATTAATACTCTCGAAAGCTTTTGCAAAGAGAATCATACCGACGTCGCCTTTCTCTGTATTCCCAAAGAAGCGGCGGCGGATACCGTAAAAAGACTTTACAACCTCGGAATAAAAAACTTCTGGAATTTCACGCATTATGATATTGTCGGAGAATACCCCGACGCGATTGTAGAAAACGTACATTTAAGCGATATTATGATGACATTATGTTACTGTATGAATGAGGGCAAAAATGAGTAAACCAATGAGCAAATATTTAAGCAGAAAAATTAAATTTGTTTCGGTTTTGGCTATGTTCGCGATTGTTTTTGTTAATTCCTATAATTACTCAAACGGCGCTCTTCGCCCCGACTCGCTTATTACCACAGGTTACAACGCGGCGGAAATGTTCGAATACTTTTTCAGTAACGGATTATTCTCTTTCGCGGTTCCGATGTTCTTTATCTTTTCGGGATTTCTGCTTTTTATTAACTACGAAAACACGGTACAGGGTTATTTTAATAAAATGCAAAAGCGCATTTTCCCTTTGCTTGTCCCCTATGTCGCGTGGGCGCTTTTATCGGGACTCGCGATAATAATCCTTTCCAATTTCGAACATTTCAATAACTTAGCTTTTATTAAGGAAAACAACCTCGGGTTTGAAAAGTTTTATATGTACCTTATTAAACCGCCCGCTTATCAGCTTTGGTTTTTAAGACAGGTTATGCTTCTTACAATTTTAGCCCCTGTTATTTATGTTCTTGTAAAGTATACAAAGGCGTTAATACTTATACCATTCGGCGCGCTTTGGTTTTTTAATATTAACTTTGTTCTTCAGTCGGAAGCGCTTTTGTTCTTCTCAATAGGAGCTTCTTTAGCGATATTCGGAAAATGGCGTATTTTTACGAAAAGAGATAACCGTTTGCAGGCGGCGATATTCGCTTTAGTATGGATAGCTTTAAGCCTTTTACAGATGTATTTAGCGGCGCTAACAAAGAATACAATATTAGTAAATATTGTTCATAAATTCACTCAGGCAGCGGGAATCGCGGGAATGTGGTTAGTATTTGACCATATTGTAAGATACATTTCAACAATGAAAGGATTGCTTTTGGCGGCGGCGCATTTATTCTTTGTTTTCGCGCTGCACGAGCCGCTTTTACGCATTAGCTATGAGCTTGCGATTATTCCCGACAGCTCGGACGGAAGCCACTTTATACTATATATTTGCCTTCCGATTTCGATTATCGCTGTTTGTATGATTATAAGTATGGTAATAAGAAAACTATTACGGCCTGTGCATAAGGTTCTTACAGGTGGAAGAAACAATTAACAATTAACAATTAGCAATTAACAGTTATGGTCGAGAAGACAGCGTGATAAATTATCAACGTTGTTTTCCCGACCATATTATTATTTCGCTTGCGCGAAGCGCATAAAAACTCGGTCGGGTGACATTGGTTGAAGTTATAACCATTCTGTCTACCCGACCGAAACTATTAACTATTAACAGTTATGGTCGAGAAGACAGCGTGATAAATTATCAACGTTATTTTCCCGACCATATTATTTCGCTTGCGCGAAGCGCATAAAAACTCGGTCGGGTGACATTGGTTGAAGTTATAACCATTCTGTCTACCCGACCGAAACTATTAACTATTAATTATTAACTATTAACTGTTTTTCGGGCCTGCTTCTACAAGCTTTTTACCGGCTTCGTTGGATTCGTATTTCTTAAAGTTCTTTACAAATCTTTCGGCAAGGTCCTTAGCCTTAGCGTCCCATTCGGAAACGTCAGCGTAAGTATCTCTCGGATCGAGTATTCCGCTGTCAACTCCGGGAAGCTCGGTGGGAACTTCAAAATCGAAGTAAGGGATTTTCTTAGTGGGCGCGTTCTTAATATCTCCGCCGAGGATAGCGTCGATAATTCCGCGTGTATCTTTGATTGTAATTCTCTTACCTGTGCCGTTCCAGCCTGTATTTACGAGGTACGCTTTCGCTCCGCTCTTTTCCATTCTCTTAACGAGCTCCTCAGCGTACTTTGTGGGATGGAGCTCTAAGAACGCCTGGCCGAAGCAAGCTGAGAATGTAGGTGTGGGCTCTGTGATTCCGCGCTCTGTACCCGCAAGCTTAGCTGTAAAGCCCGAGAGGAAATAATACTGAGTCTGCTCGGGAGTAAGGATTGATACGGGAGGAAGCACTCCGAAAGCGTCGGCAGAAAGGAAGATTACGTTATCGGCGGCGGGGCCTGAGGAAATCTTATTAACATTTTTAGCAATCTTTTCAATATGCTCAATCGGATAAGAAACACGTGTATTTTCGGTTACGCTCTTATCGTCGAAGTCAATAGTACCGTCATCGGCAACAGTTACGTTTTCCAAAAGAGCGTCTCTCTTAATCGCGTTAAAGATATCGGGCTCGCTTTCCTTATCAAGACCGATTACCTTAGCGTAGCATCCGCCCTCGAAGTTAAATATTCCGTTATCGTCCCAGCCGTGCTCGTCATCGCCTATAAGAAGACGTTTCGGATCGGTTGAGAGAGTTGTTTTACCTGTACCGGAAAGTCCGAAGAAAATAGCTGTATTCTTACCTTCCATATCGGTATTGGCAGAGCAATGCATTGAAGCGATACCCTGAAGCGGAAGGAAGTAGTTCATCATAGAGAAGATACCCTTCTTCATCTCTCCGCCGTACCAGGTATTTAAAATAACCTGCTCACGGCTTTTTACGTTAAAGAGAACCGCGGTTTCGGAATTAAGGCCGAGCTCCTTATAGTTCTTAACAAGAGCCTTGGAAGCGTTGAATACAGTAAAGTCGGGAACGAAGTTTTCCTGCTCCTCAGCCGTAGGCTTAATAAACATATTCTCAACAAAGTGAGCCTGCCACGCAACTTCCATAATAAAACGTACGGACATACGTGTATCTTTATTAGCTCCGCAGAAAGCGTCTACTACATAAAGCTTCTTGCCCGAAAGTTCGTCAATAGCAAGCTTTTTACAAGCTTCCCATGTTTCTTCGGAAGCGGGATGGTTATCGTTGGGATATTCGGGAGTAGTCCACCAAACAGTATCCTTGGACTTTTCGTCCATAACAATAAACTTGTCTTTGGGCGAACGGCCTGTGTAAACGCCTGTCATAACATTAACAGCGCCGAGTTCGGTTTCCTGTCCTTTATCGAAACCTTCTAAAGACGCATCCGTCTCGTCTTTATAAAGTTGTTCGTAAGAAGGATTGTAAATAATCTCTTTTACGTCTTTGATTCCGTAATTTGTTAAATCAATCTTAGCCATAGTAATCTCAACAGCCTTTCTAAAAGTTAATTTTTTAACACATATATAATACCACAAATATCAGTAAATTGTCAATATAAGTTAATTTTCACATAGTTAGGAAAACAGTATTGAAAAAATACCAAAACTATTATATTATATACTATGAAAGCGAGGTTATGGTTATGGAAAAAGAAAACTATAACGCTAAATGTTTAAAATGCGGTTATATTTTTGAGGCGGACGAAAATGAAAGTGAAACAAACTGTCCCCTGTGCGACTTCAAAATGCCGGTCAAAGAGGCTATGGACAGCTTTAAAGAAAAATTTAAAGACTACTTCCCCGAAAAGAAAAGCAGAAAAAAATTACTGCTCGAAATTCTTGTTTTCGGATTATCTTTAGCGGCGTTTATTTTTCTCTTGTATTTTGTAATCAGCTTGATTGTAAATCTTACTTCGGGATAATATGAACAATTTACAAAATATATATCTTTTCAATCCCGAATAAATATGATAAAATAAAAACACTTAAAAGAAAGGAAGTATAAAAATGGCTTCAAACATCACTAAAAAAATAGAGGAAATCGAGGATAGCAAGCTTAAATCAGGCGAGCTTTTTATGTACGGACATTGTGAATCAAACGGCGATATTAACGCGGGAGTATGCTGCGAGGAAGCTGATTTAGAGGCAATCGAAAGCACACTTCAGTATATTATGCTTCAGACCGCTAAGGTTCTTTACGACAGCAACCCCGAAATCACAAAAGAAGATATTGCGGAAATCCTTTTCACGGATTTATTCGGAAGCGTAAACCTTTTCCTTCAGGAGCTTGACCGCGGAAAAGACGAGGCGGATATAAGAGATGAAGCCGCCGATCTGCTCACCGATACATTCGAGGAATTCGATTTTTACGGAGATTTCGAATAATATAAAATTACTCAGCCGAAATTTACGGCTGAGTTTTTTACGTTAAAAGGAGCTGCAGAAAGCAGCTCCTTTATCTTTTATCAGGTTTTTAAAACAGGCTTAGCGCCGGGATTATCATCAGGATTAACATCGTAAACTGAGAGATTTACTCCGTCTTTACTGTCGTCGATAACAATCCAGAGCTCGTTCTGAGTAAAGCCCGCGCAATCCATGGACTGAGGAGAACCGTCATTGGATACTACAAACGCGTAGGAATCGTCTTCCTCGTCAGCTGTAAAGGATCTTGTATACCAGCCTTTTTCATCCTTTTCGGTAAGTGTAACGCCGGGCCATTCTTGTCTGTCGTTATAACTATTACCTGAATCGTCGCCGTCAAACATACCCCAGATCCAAAGTGAAGGTTCCCAAGTTTTTGTTCCGCTGTGCTTAACGTGGAGACTTACATTCGACTCGGCTTCATCATAGAAGAAGTTTATTTCTTTATCGCCGTAAGGAACAAGTACGCTCTCTTCGGGAAGCTGGGTTTCATCTACCGCGTAACCGAGGATGCTCGCTTTATTAGGCTTAAACTCCTCGCCTACTCTGCCTGTATATTCAACAGAGCCGATAATAGGTTTATTGGTAGCCTTGTCCAAATAGTTAACGATAACCACACCTGTAGCAACGTTAATCTTAGCGATATTCTTCTGGTACATTGTAACGTCGTTGATGTCAAAAACTCCGTCGCAAGTTACGTCGGCAAGTTTAGACTGATTATCGTCGAGTTCAACAATATGAGCGAGAGCTTTCTGCATATATGTAGCGTCTAAAATATTGGACTTTCCGTCGCCGTTAATATCAGATTTGCAGGACTCGGGAACATAGTAACCGTAATAGAGAACTACTTCCTTTGTACCTTCGCTGAATACGCCGTTCATATCGCCTGTAATGCTCTTGAGCTCGAAGGATTTATCTATTCCTGTAGGAATACTTACGGAATATTTTGAACCGATTGTACCCTTAATTGTGTAGGAATCAATAATTTTTCCCGAAGCTACGTTTACGTTTTTAACATTTACATAACCGCTCTTATCAGTAGCGGGAACAGATTCGAAGCTTTCCTTATCAACCGCAACTATCATTGATTTAGCGGGAAGTGTAAACTTCTTGCCGTTTTCGGAAATCTTGCTTACGCCGGCAATACGGTCGTTAGCGATAATTACCCAGTCTTTAACGCCGTCCAATTCATCAAGAGTATATTCTTTCTCTGTACTTGCGGAGTTGGCGATTACGGCAAGTTTATTCCATTCGCCTTCGGTATCATTATCCCAAACGCCCGCGTAAACAGCGCTGGGATTCTTATATCCTGTATAAATTCTGTATTTTTCAGAAGAAGCTTTTGTGTCATCGGTAAGAGGCGAAAAAGCTTTGCGGATATCAAGCATACCCTTATAGTAGGAAACGATGTCCGCGTTTGTGCTTACCTGTGACCAATCAAGCATATTTAATGTAGCAGGTGATGAATAGCTGTTTTCGTCGTTATCCTTAGAACGTCCCATTTCCTCGCCGGCTAACATAAAATTAACGCCCTGCGACATAGCGAGCATACCGCCCGTGAGTTTATTTTCGGAAACAATCAACGGATGACGAACACGGAAATAATCATCGAGATTCTGTGAAGCGCAGAGTCTGTCCCAAAGAGTCTGGTTATCGTGGCAGGAAGCGTAGGTTACTGTCTGGGAAGGCTGCTGTGAACGCCAGTTACCGTTTTTGGTATTAGCGAGCACGCCGTAGGCAACCGCCTGGTAAGAACCTTCTGTACCCTGTACCCAGCCTGTAGAAGTTGAGCCGAATACTTTACCCTTTAAACCGTCGCGTACGCCGTCGTTAAAGAAGGCTACTCTCGGATCAAGTGCGGAAGCGTTGGACTGTTTAGCCTGTTTGAAAGCAGCGCCTGTGCAGGTTGTGGACGGATATGTGCTTGTTCCGCCTGTCCAGCCTTCGCCCCACGTTGTAAGACCGGGATTAACTTTATCAAGTTCATCTCTTATAATGTTCATTGTTTCAGTATCATGAAGCGCCATAAGGTCAAAACGGAATCCGTCAACGTGGTACTCGTTTACCCAGTAAAGGCAGGACTGAACCATATAATTTCTGAACATTAAGTTTTCGGAAGCGGTTTCGTTTCCGCAGCCCGAGCCGTTGGAATAAGAACCGTCGGCTTTCATTCTGTAGTAGTAATTGGGAACTGTGCGCTCGAAGCAGGAGTCGGCGGAGTAAGTATGGTTGTATACAACGTCCATAACAACGGAGATTCCCGCGTTGTGGAGCGCCTGAATCATCTGCTTACATTCCTTGATACGAACGTTTCCGTCGTAAGGATTACTCGAGTAAGAGCCTTCCGGAACATTGTAGTTAACGGGATCATAACCCCAGTTAAACTGCGAGGAAGCTCCTGACTCATCAACAGAACCGTAATCATAGAAGGGGTTAATCTGAACTGTAGTAATACCTAATTCTTTAAGGTAATCAATACATGTAGATACATTTCCCTCACCGTTTAATGTAGTGCCGTTTTCGGTAAACGCGAGGTATTTACCGCGGTTTTCTTCGGAAACGCCTGAATTCTCGTTATAGGAGAAGTCCTTTACGTGAACTTCCCAAACGGAACTCTGAGTGTTTCTTTTCTGAACAACATGAGTGTCCTTATCCCAGCCTTCGGGGTCGGTGTCGGACAAATCGCAAATCATCGAACGTTTTCCGTTAACGCCTGTCGCAACAGAGTATACGTCGGGTGTTTCTTTATTTGATGATGTCTTGCTTCCTGTTACGTTTTTGGCGGTGATAGTATAAGTATAATACTTATTCTTTAAGTCGCCGCTTACGGTAACAGTCCAAATGCCTGTAAATTTCTGATCTTCATCATTTGTAGCTATATTACTGAGCTTTTCAAGATTATAGCTTCCTAATTTCTTGGCATTTTCTTCTGTGTCGCTACCTGTGTTATAGAGATTTAACTTTATTGAAGTAGCTGTAGGCGCCCAAACCTTAAAGGTTGTGGACTCTTTTGAATAAGTTGCGCCGAGGTCGTTGCCGTTGTAACCGTATTCGTTATCGAGCTGGCGGGCCGCTGTTGCGTAAGCGGTATCGCCTGTAGCGCTCTTATCGGTTGACGCGGCTCCCGCCATAACAACGGACGACAGGATTAACATAGCGCAGAGTAATGCGGACAAAAGTTTTTTTGCCATAATTTTATTCCTCCTTAAACCTGTTATACAGGATTTTTTATGATATATCCAAGCTTTTCATAAGAGAAGCTTTTTTACGTTTGTAATAAATTACGGAAAATACCGAGATTAACAAAACAGCGCACACAACAGCAATTATAATCGGAAGATAAGCGCCTATTGATACGGGATCGTAAATATAGAGCACCGTCTGCTCGGCGTCGGAATAAGTCCCTTTAAAATTATCGGGTGTTTTAGAAAGCGCGTAGCCGTCGAAGTCTATATTACCCGTTTTATATTCCGTACCGTTATCACCTGACATTGAGTCTGTACCGAGGATTTTTCCGTCGGACGACATATAAATTATATTAACCTTGGAGAGTTTATCGGCTGAGGTCTTTTTGGTGTATTTATAATTTACCTCAATATTTTTATCGGCAAACTTTCCGCAGCCGTTTTTCGGCAGGCTTTCAAGATTTAGGCTGTAGCCGTCAACCGGGGGAATTTCCAAAGTGTAGTAAGGCTGCCCTCGGCGGTTAGTCATAACCACGGAATCGGTTATATTTTTTTCGGTAACATCGTCAACAAAATTAAATGTAACGCTCGAATATGAGCCGTCATATTTTTCGCAGTAAAAATCACAGAAATGAACCGAATCGCCGAATTTACCCGAAACGCCTTCCGACTTTTTAACATTGTAATTTATAAGAACAGAGTTCAACGGCTCAATTTTATAATCAGAGCCTTTTTCTCCGTTTACAACATAGCTATTAAAAATATCGTCGCCGTTGTGATAGCGGACTATTACTTTACCTTTTTTTACTTTAGGAGCGTATTTTTCGTAGCCGTCCCGGCTTACTAAAATCGCCGCCGAACGCGCGGGAAGCTCAACGCTTCCGTTTATATCGGCAAGTTTTTCCATTCCCGCCGTTACGTTATTCGCAAGCTGGACATAGTTTCCGTCTACCGAAACGGTACGGGAGTCTCCGGAACTGTTGAAAATTACATACGTATTTTTGTATTTATAGTCTTTAAACGAATACGCCAAAACCCCTTCGGGCACATTGGATTTGAATTTAATTTTCTTTACGGTTTTATTATCCGCTTCGGTGAATCCTTTAATATTCTTTCGGATTTCAATTAATCCCTTATAATAGTCGGATACATCGCCGAAAGTATAAAGGCTTTCCCAATCAAGCTGGTTAAGTTTTACACCTGATTTATAGCTGTTTTCATCGCCGTTTTTGGTTCGGCTGAATTCTTCTCCCGCAAGCATAAAGCTTATACCCTGGGATGTATAGGTAACCGCTCCCGCTAACTTATTCATAGCGACAAGGTCTTCGTAGCGTTTATTGTATTTCGCGCTGCTTCCTTTTACGGATTTAATAAGCTTATCCCACAAAGTTAAATTATCGTGGCACGAAGCGTATGTTACACATTGGGAAGGAGCTTTTGCCCATCCCATTATTTCATCAGTCTGGGCAAGTATTCCTGTTTTTAACTTATTCTTATTAAGTCCTGACTGGATAAAACCTTTATCCACGCCGTTTGTGCTTCCTTTTATCGCGTCGCGGTAATTATCGTTAAAAGCGCCGATTCTTGTATCAAGACTTCGCACGTTATTCTGATTAGCTAAAACCGTTCCGCTGTCGGCGGCTGTCTGGAGATTCCACGCCTCGCCGTACATAATAATATTCTCTCCGCCGTTTAAATTATCGAGAGATTTTCTTATTTGATTCATAGTTACAACGTCGTGAAGCCCCATTAAATCAAAACGGAATCCGTCGATATGATATTCAGAAGCCCAGTAAGTTACAGAATCAACCATAAACTTCCTGAACATTTTACGCTCGGAAGCGGTATCGTTTCCGCAGCCCGAACCGTTGGAAAATGAACCGTCGGCATTTCTCCTGTAGTAATAATCGGGAACCGTTCGGTTAAAGGGAGAGTCGGAACTCTGCTCTGTGTGATTATAAACTACGTCCATAATCACGCCGATCCCCGCCTTATGCAGAGCCTGTATCATTTTTTTACATTCTTTAATTCTTACTTCACCCTTATTCGGGTCGGAACTGTAAGAACCCTCGGGGCAATTGTAGTTAACGGGATCATATCCCCAGTTGAATAAGGAATCGGATTTTGAATTATCGGACTCATCAATTGAGCCGAAGTCGTAAAACGGGTTAATCTGAACGTAATTAACGCCTAATTTTTTTATATAATCCACACAGGTAGACTCGGAACCCGAAATCGAGTTAACCGTAGTACCCGTTTCACAGAAAGCGAGATACTTTCCCCTATGCTCTTTTGAAACACCGCTTGACTCCGAAGACGAGAAATCGCTTATCTGAATTTCCCAGATTTTTGCGTCGGTCTGTTCACCTGATGAGATACGCTTATCCGAGCTCCAGCCTTCGGGATCGGTGGAGTCAAGGTCAACAACCATACTGCGTTTTCCGTTAACTCCGCAGGCTTTAGCGTATATATCGGAAGTTTCGCTCGTTCTGTCATTAACTGTTACAATATATGTATAATAAGTATTTTTTAAATTCCCTTTAATACGCGCCGACCATACGCCCGTGCGTTTATCTTTCCTCAGATTCGTGATTTTTGTATACATATCGGAGGACGCGGACTTATAAAACTTAACGCTCACCGCGTCGGCGTCAGGCGACCATACGCGGAAAGTTGTAGCTTTTTTGCTGTAAATCGCGCCTAACTGCCCGCTGTAGGTGTTTTTGTCAAGTTTTTTCGCGTAAGCCTCGTAATCTTTAACGGCGTAAACCGAAAAAGAGGACGCAGGCCCGATCACAGCCGTAAGAATAATTAAGAGAACGGAAAAGGCTTTTTTAAATTTCATTTTTATCTCCGAATTACTTTTGTATTATCCATAATATTTTATCAAATTTTAATAAAATTATATTTCGAATTTAGAATTATAAGCAAAGAGACCGCTGTTTTATATGTAGAAAAAAAGAGCTGATTTATGTGCATATTAACCATAGAATTTTTAAGACACATAATAACTTAATCCGCATAAGCTATATTGAACGGAGGATTACTATGGAAACAATCACTTATACTGTACGAAAAGGCAATACACTTTTCGGTATCGCTAATTTTTTCGGAACAACAGTTGAAAAAATTTTACAAATTAATAATATAGCGGATCCGAATAAAATATATGTAGGCCAGGAAATACTCGTACCCGTCGATACGGAGGATTTAAACGGTTATATTTACGTTACCCGTCCGGGCGATACGCTATGGTCAATTGCTCAGAGATTCGGCACAACCGTCGAAAGCATAGCTAAGAAAAACGGAATGTGCAACCCGAATATCCTTTATCCGGGTACAAGGTTATATATTTAATCCGCAAAAAATACAGCACCCGAAGGCATTAGCCTCAGGTGCTGTTGTTTTTTATTAATCGAGGTAGTCTTTAAGCTTCTTGCTTCTTGAGGGATGGCGGAGTTTTCTAAGAGCTTTAGCCTCAATCTGGCGGATACGCTCACGCGTAACTTTAAACTCGGAACCGACTTCCTCAAGTGTACGGCTCTTACCGTCTTCAAGTCCGAAACGCAGACGCAGGACTTTAGCCTCACGCGGAGTTAAAGTGGAAAGAACTTCCTCTAACTGTTCTTTTAAAAGCGCGTGGGAAGCTTCGTCGGCAGGCGCGGGAGTATCGCTGTCGGGGATAAAATCTCCGAGGTGGCTGTCCTCTTCCTCGCCGATAGGAGTCTCGAGCGAAACGGGCTCCTGGGCTACGCGGACAATTTCGCGCACCTTCTCAACAGATATATCAAGCTTTTCGGCGATTTCCTCGGAAGAAGGCTCGTGGCCTTTTTCGTGGAGAATCTGGGTACTTACTTTTTTTACTTTATTTATGGTTTCCACCATATGTACAGGAATACGGATTGTACGCGCCTGGTCGGCAATCGCTCGGGTAATAGCCTGGCGAATCCACCATGTAGCGTAGGTTGAGAACTTAAAGCCTTTTGTATAATCAAACTTTTCAACCGCTTTAATAAGGCCTAAGTTACCCTCCTGGATTAAATCCAAAAACTGCATTCCGCGCCCGAGGTAACGCTTAGCGATACTTACAACGAGACGCAGGTTTGCTTCGGAAAGGCGTTTTTTAGCCTGGATATCTCCTTCGGCGATTTTAATAGCGAGTTCGATTTCCTCTTCGGGAGTAAGAAGCGGAACACGTCCGATTTCTTTAAGGTAAACCTTTACGGGGTCGTCAATCGAAATTGAATCGCCCGAATCGGATTTTGAGTCGCCTTTTTTCGATTCTTCCTCGGCAAGCTTATCGAAATCAAGATTTTCAATATCTTCGATAATCTCAATTCCCTGCTGCTCAAGAGAATCGTAAAGCTTTTCAAGCTCCTCGGGTTTAAACTCGACTTCACCCAGCGCTTCGATAATCTCGTCATTGGTAAGATTACCTTTGGATTTACCTAAGTCGGTAAGCTCTTTTATAATGGTTTTTTTATCGTTTGATGCCATAAAATCAATCCTTTCCTGACATTAAATCTTTTATATTACTGATGATTTTCACGAAGCTTTTTAAGACGCTCGGCTATATCGTCGTAGGAAGCGCTTGAGGCGTCCGCGGTTTTCAGCTTCAGATATTCATCATTAATTACGTTTATATTCTCTTTAAGGGTATTTTCATTTGCCATTTTAGCGAAATCGGAATTAACAATCTGATATATCTTAGCGGTTTCGTCGGGAGTAAAATCGCCCGATACCGATGAAAGTATGTCGTCGCCGTTTTTAATTCTTTCAGAGAAATAAGAGTAAAGCTTTTTATTAAAATCGGTCTGGAATCTTTCTTCGTCAAGGCTGTTTTGAATCAGAGAAAGCTTGTCCGGATTCTTTATCATAAAAGCTATTACGCCCTCCTCGGCGGTTGTAACACGAGGTTTTTTATATCTTTCGGTATTTATCTTATCATTTCTTCCGTTGAGCTTAGACTGCATATCGCGGAAATTCGAGCGGCGTTTATCGCGGTAATTTTTTCGGTTGGCTTTATTAAGCTGCTGCTTTATCGCGTCGGGAGAAACCCCTAATTCTTTCGAGATTTTGGAAATATATACATCCTGCTCAATAGAATTATCAAGAGTAGCTAAAATCTTTACTACCTCGTTAAGGTAGCTTACCCTGCCCTCGGCGCTCTCAAGATTATAAGAGCCCTTTATTTTCGCGATACGGTATTCGATATCGTTTCCGCTCGACTCAATAACATTTTTAAACGCGTTATAACCCTGTTCGCCTTTATTCCTGAGAAACTCGTCGGGATCCTTTCCCTCGGGAATATTAATTACCCTGATTAAAAGTCCGGCGTTTCTTAAAAAGCCGATAGCCCGCGCTGTAGCCTTCTGCCCCGCTTCGTCCGAATCGTAACAGATAATTACTTCGTCGGCGTAGCGTTTCATAAGCAGAGCCTGCTCCTGTGTAAGCGCTGTTCCCAAAGTCGCGACGGCGTTCTGAAAGCCCGCCTGGTTAAGCGCGATAACATCCATATAACCCTCGCACAGTATCAGAGTACGGCTGCCCGTATTTTTAGCGTTATTAAGCGAAAAAAGGTTAGCGCTCTTTTTAAAGACCGGAGTATCGGATGTATTAAGATATTTTGGTTTTGCGTCAGTAAGTATTCGTCCGCCGAAAGCGATTACGTTTCCGCGCAAATCAATAATCGGAAACATAACCCTGTCGTAAAATCGGTCGGAGATATTGCCGTTTTTATTCTGGTAAGCTAAATTCGCTTGGACAATTTCGTTATTTTTAAATCCGAGGGATTTAAGATGGTTAACGAGCGAATACCGTTCGGGATCAGCGTAACCGAGTCCGAAATGTCTTATAGTACGCTCGGCCAAAGCTCTTGAGCGAAAATAGGAAAGCCCTTTCGCGCCTTTCGGAGTATAGAGCTGGCTGTAAAAGAATCGCGCAGCCTCGCGGTTTGCTTCATATATCCTCTTTCTCAAAGCTGACATAGAGTCGTCAAAGCTGTCCTCGGGCATATTAAGTCCCGCTCTTTGCGCTAAAAACTTAACCGCGTCGATGTAATCTAAGTTTTCAATCTTCATTATAAAAGTGATTACATCTCCGCCGACTCCGCAGCCGAAGCAGTAAAAAGAACCGTTTTCGGTATAAATATTAAAGGAAGGAGTTTTTTCGCCGTGGAAAGGACAAAGTCCTACCATATTTCTGCCTCTGCGTTTAAGGTTAACGTACGACGAGGCAACCTCGGTTATATCATTGCGAAGCTTCAGCTCCTGCAAGAACCCGTCAGGCAACGGCATAAAAACACCTCCTTATACTATCGGTAAGCGGTAAGCAAACAATAAACTCACCAAATATATATACGAATATAAAATAAAATTTCCTAAAAAATTTTAAAATTTCTCATATTTCGCCTGTTTCGTAATATTTTTCGTCCGAAATTTCAATTTTAACTTCACCCGCCGTAGCGTCGGCTATCTCCTTTTCGAGCGCCGGGACAGCGTCAGCGGGAATATGAAACTTCATTTTAACATCGTCGGCAAACGCCGTATCGTCAACCGCGCCTCCGCTGTTCATAATAAGGGTGTTGAGTTTTCCGTACTGGTTATAGCTGCACTTTATTTCACATTCCGAGCAGACTGTCATTTTAATAATACGCGCGGCTTCAAGAGCGATTTTAGCGCCCTTTGTATACGCCCGCACAAGTCCGCCTGTTCCGAGAAGAACTCCGCCGAAATAACGCGTTACTACCACGCAGACATCAACAACTTCGTTCTTTTCAATAACGTCAAGCATAGGAACGCCTGCGGTTCCCTGCGGCTCGCCGTCGTCGCTGTAGCGCTTAACCGCGCCCTCTTTAAGAGCATAAGCGTAGCAGTTATGGCGCGCGTCCCAATGTTCTTTTTTTATTTTCGCTATAAACTCCTGCGCTTCTTCTTCGGTTTTAACAGGTTTTGCGTAACCTATAAAACGGGAACGTTTTTCAACGAACTCATCGCTCGCGCTGAGTTTAACGGTCTTATAACTTTTATTCATAGCAACTGCCTTTTACAGAAAAAAAGACGGCAAAGTTTGCCGTCTTTAAAGTCAAATTAAAATTAGCCCATGTTGAAACGCTTTTTAAATCTGTCAACACGTCCGCCTGTATCAACTAACTTCTGCTTTCCGGTAAAGAAAGGATGGCATTTGGAACAAACTTCAACGCGGATATCCTTCTTTGTTGAACCTGTTTCGATTACGTTACCGCATGCGCATTTGATAGTTGTCTGCTCATAATTCGGATGGATTCCATTTTTCATTTTATTCACCTCGTTCGGGATATAATTCAATATAACAGTAGAATTATACTATAGTTTACAACAAATTGCAAGTCTTTTTTCAAAACTTTTTATTTTTCTTCGTTAATAAAGAACGTTTACCGTTTAATATCTTATATCCCTTTTAACTTAAAACTTTTTACTGAAGCCTTATTACTTATCAGGTCGGCTGTTTATATAGTAGCTGTACTCATTAAGGCACATATTAAGCCTTAACATCGCGTAAGCGTTTTCCTTTCCGACATAGCGGTAGGCGTTGTAATCGGCTTTCATAGAGGTTTCGTTGGTTTTATCCGCGGGATAGCGAAGAATAAATCCGTAATCCTTAGCGTTTTTACCGAGCCAGTCGTTGGCTTTTGATTTTTTAAACTTGCCCTTTTCCTGAGTCACAAAATAAACCATAAGTCCGGTCTGGTACTCAGATCTTCCCGCCTGAGGAACGGTAAGGTTTGTTTTAGCCTGGGCTTTAACCTCGGTTAAGCCGTCCTTTTTAATATAGGACTTATAAAGGGTTTTGTATTTTTTCGCCTGTTCGTCATAACTTACGTAGGCGTACTTAACTCCTAAGCTTATTCCGTCCTTTTTAGCGGCTTTAAGAATTTTATCAAGATTTTTTTCGGCGAGGACGTTAATCTTATAACCGCCTTTATCGGTAAGATCAGGCACATATTTTTTATCAAGAGGATTGCTTTTGTTTACAACTCTCAGCAGTTCTGCGTTACTGCTCTCTTCCGATTTTTTATATACGGAAGAATTTTCTCTGTCGGAGTTAACAATAAACATATTCATACCGATTATTAAAGTCGTAATAATAACCGCGGCAATAAGCCCGAGTATTACAAAACGCGCTACTCTAAGCGAACCTATGCCGTCGCCCGACTGTTTCATAGGCATGGGAGTGAATTTACTTTTAAATTTTCTACGCTTAGGCGTTTTGAATTTAAAAGTCATTCCTCTTCTTCCTCTGTTGTACGAACGATTATACATAGAGTTATTTTATCTCCTTAGAATCAATTTCTTTTTTAGCCTTGGCTATAAACTCGGAAAGAGGCATTGAACCGAGGTCGCCATCTTTTCTGTGACGTACAGACACAGCGTTGTTTTCAATATCCTTATCGCCCACTACGAACATATAAGGTACTTTCTGGAGCTGAGCCTCACGGATTTTATAGCCGATTTTTTCACTTCTGTCGTCAATTTCAACGCGCATACCCTCGGCCTCGAGAGCTTTTTTAATATCGTAGGCGTAATCGAAGTGACGGTCAGCGATCGGTAAAATCTTAACCTGAGTCGGAGCGAGCCACATCGGGAACGCGCCTGCGTATTTCTCAATTAAGAGAGCTAAAGTTCTCTCGTAACAGCCGATTGACGTACGGTGGATAATATAGGGATTCTTCTTTTTACCGTCTTTATCAACGTATTCCATACCGAATTTTTCGGCAATCATACCGTCAATCTGGATTGTAATAAGCGTATCCTCTTTTCCGTATACATTCTTAATCTGAATATCAAGCTTCGGACCGTAGAACGCAGCTTCGCCTATACCGATTTCGTAGGGAACCTCGAGGTGATCGAGAATTCTTCCCATCATATCCTGACTGCTGTTCCATTCTTCCTCTGTACCGATATATTTTTCTCTGTCGTTGGGATCCCACTGCGAGAAACGATAGCTTACATCCTCGTAAAGTCCTAATGTTTTCAGCATAAATATAGCAAGCTCAAGGCAGTTCTTAAACTCCTGCTCAAGCTGTTCGGGAGTACACATAAGGTGTCCCTCGGAGATTGTGAACTGGCGCACGCGGATCAGGCCGTGCATCTCGCCCGAAGCCTCGTTTCTGAAAAGCGTTGAGGTTTCGTTATAGCGGAGCGGGAGGTCGCGATAGGAGCGCTGGCGGTTAAGATACGCCTGGTACTGGAAAGGACAAGTCATCGGACGGAGAGCGTAAACCTCATCGTCTTTTTCCTCATCGCCGAGCACAAACATTCCGTCTTTATAATGGTCCCAGTGGCCGCTGATTTTATATAAGTCGGATTTAGCCATAAACGGAGTTTTTGTAAGCAGCCATCCGCGCTTCTGCTCCTCGTCCTCAACAAAACGCTGGAGAAGTTGGATTACTCTCGCGCCTTTTGGGAGCATAATCGGGAGTCCCTGGCCTATATAATCAACTGTTGTAAAAAGCTCGAGTTCGCGGCCGAGCTTATTATGGTCGCGCTTTTTAGCTTCTTCCATCATAGTAAGATGTTCTTCAAGCATGGAAGCTTTCGGGAAAGCTACGCCGTATACACGGCAGAGCTGGGCGTTTTTGGCATCGCCTCTCCAGTACGCGCCCGTAGTAGCGGTAAGAGCGATAGCCTTAACCGCGCTTACGTCCATAAGGTGCGGTCCGGCGCAAAGGTCGGTAAAATCATCCTGCTTATAAAAGCTGATTTTCTCGCCTTTATCGCTGTGCTCTTTACAAAGCTCAACCTTATAGGGCTCGTTCATATCTTCCAAAAGCTTTACAGCCTCTTCGGGCTCAAGCTCGAATTTTTCGATAGCGATTTTTGATTTTACAATCTTCTTCATCTCGGCTGTAATATTCTTTAAATCGTCGGATGAAAAAGCTTTATCAACATCAAAGTCATAGTAAAATCCGTTATCCACAGCGGGACCGATAGCAAGCTTCGCCTCGGGATAAAGACGCTTTACCGCTTGGGCGAGGATATGTGAAGCTGTATGCCAGAAAGCTTTTTTACCGTCAATATCGTCAAAGGTAAGAAGCTCCACCTTGCAATCCTTATTAATCGGGGTTCTTAAATCAAAAACTTCGCCGTCGATTTTAGCGGCGCAAACAGACTTATAAAGCCCCATTCCTATTCCTTTTGCGATTTCGGCGGGCGTAATATTTTCTTCGTACTGATTTACTACTCCGCCTTTAAGTTCTACATTTACCATAACTGATTACTCCTTATAAAATACATTAAATATAAAAACGCCCAATATTCCACACGGAATATTGGGGCGACAAATTCATACCGCGGTTCCACCCAATTTCGGATAAACCCTTAATTTAAACCTTTAACGAGGTTAACCGCCGCGCCATTTCCTGCGCGGAGCTCAAAGGCGGTAATATCCTTAAACTTTATATACTCGCAGCAACCGTATACTCTCTGGAAAAGCTTTTCGGAATCATGTCCTTATCACAGCAAAAATATTAAATATATATTATCATTCAAAGTTAAAAAAGTCAACAAGTTTTTACTTGAAAATATTAACTGTTTATATCTTCGATAAGCTTGTCGATTCTCTCCTGATCGACTTCGCTTACTTCTACTTCTTCTGTCGAGTTAATGGATTCCCTGTTGGATTCAACAACCTGCTCCTCGAAAGACTCTACTTTATCTTTTTCAACATAAATAGCGTCGTCATCAACTTCAACGTCGGGAGCTACAACTAAATCTTCGCTTTCGTTTGTACCGCCGTAATTATAGTCGTAATCGTAGTCGTCGGTATAGTTTTCGTCAGCGGAAGTTACATAAGTTTCGGCGTCGCCGGTAACTTTTGAATAGTCATAATCGTAATCGCCTGTCTGGGTTTCGGGAGCGACAACGGTATTGTCCTGATAAGCGCCGTAAACTCTTTGTTCCTCGTCAAAGTCGTCAAGGTCGTATTTTAAAATCTGTTCTTCTTTTGTAAAACAGTTTTTCGTAATTTCGGCGTTAAAGAGAATTATATAAATTGCCATAGAGAAGTACGCGAAAGCGATTACGTTTTCGGAATAATCAATTCCGTTAACGGCGATTGTAAGTATATTATACACGCCGTAGCAAAGCCCTATTGCCGCTAAAGGGAAACCGTATAAGAACATAGACTTTACGGGATTTTTTCCCTTTATTGTAGAAATAACCATAGAAAGTTTAAAAAGGTAAATCATAGCGAAAGCGTAGCAGAAAAGCTTCAGCGGATTTAACGCGTAAACGGAAACGGTACGGTTTCCGAGGAATTCGTTAATTAACACCAAACCTCCCCATATGGGCATAGAAAGGAATAAAATACCCATTCGCGGAAGGAAGTTTCTTCCCTGCAAATGCGAAAGCGCGATAATAACAAAACAAATAGCGGTCAGCATTCCGAATACGGTTAAAGCTAAAATAAATAAATCAAACGTCCTGTTCTGAAGAGCTAAAATAAGAGTTAACGCTGACTTGGAGGCAATCATCGCAGCGGTGAGAATAGCGAAAATCGCGGCGGGAACATTTCGGTTCAGAATATAAGCCGGCGAAGTTTCTTTATCAAGCGCGCAGAAAACAATATTAATAAAAAACATAAGCAATACAGCGCCCAAAGCGATATAATAGGCTAAATTATCATCAGAGGAAAAGCCTATGGAAAAATATTGCAGCACTACCATTGTTACCGCCGTGATTGTCAGCGGAATAAACGATATCCAAGTTAATTTTGATTTCATAATATACATAACCTTTCTTAGGGCGTTATACGTATTTTTTCATATTTTCATCCAAACGTACATAATATATTTTAAGGCAAAGAAAGTATTATGTCAAGAAATATAAATAAAAATCATAGGAATCAGAGTGAGAATATGAAGAAGAAAATAACGGGACTTTTGTTAATACTTGCTATAATGGCGGCAATTCCGCTTGTTTTCAGCAAAAATAATATTAAAATTGATACGAAAAATATTTTTCAAAATAAAACTTCCAAGAAAAATGAGCTTATTTCATCCGCCGCGGCGTATTATTTCAGGGAGTCTTACTCGGACGAAACATTGAACGCGCTGATTTTAATTCTAAATTCGAATTATAAAGGCGGAAAACTCAGCAAAAACGAAAGAATTAGCAAAAAGGATTTCCTTAAAAAATATAAGAACGGAAGCATTTATTATTCTAAAATAGAAAATAAAGTCAAAAAGCTCTCCGACCGCTATATTACATACAAAAACAAAGCGGTGTATATCCCCCTTTTTAATCTTTCAAAAGGATATACGGAAAAAATAAAAAAATATCCGTACTTAAAAACCTGCGCCTGTCCGTGGGACGTTCAGGCAAAAGGCTTTAATAAGAAATCGGAAAGCATCGGAATCAGCCTTAACAGCCTTAACGCGCTGTGTAAAAACGGAGAAAGCTGTGAAAAAGCGTTAGAACATTTTTTAGATATTTAGATACAAAAAAAGCGCAGCACGTTTTGTGCTGCGCTATATGTTTATTTTATACTTAGAAATTTCTGTATCTTCTTACGCTTCTGCGGCTTCTTCTGTTGCGGCGTCTGATTATCGAGCTGATGATAATATAGAGTATAAGAAGCAGAACTATTGCCGCGACAACAACGATAAACCATCTGGAGGTAATAATATTCTGTATGACGGAAAATATATAGAGGATGCCGCTCCTCTCGACCGATTCGCTGGAAACTAAATTAACTTCGGCTAATTTTGTTTTCTCTTTAACTTTCGGTCCGTCATAATAAACTACGGCTTTTCCGATAATGTCGCCCTTTTTAACGGGAGCGTCAACGCTGTCGGGAACCGTGGTTTCAACTTTTACATCGGATTCCTTAAAATCCTTCGGAACAATAGCGTTAATATTTTTCTCGGGGACAAGCTGAACGCTGTTTTTACCCCACGCTAAATTAATCTTTTCTTCGCGCATCGGAGTTTCGGAGGACGCTACCTGATTAAGCTCAAGTTTTGTAAGCGCCCAGCGGAACAAAGCTTTTGCGTCGAGCATAGTTCCGTAAACGTCCTTAGCGGGATCGGGATTATAAGGTGATTTAAGAAATACACCGAGATATGAGTAACCGTCGGCGCTTCCCGAAGTAACAAGACAATGGCCCGCTTCATCGGTTGTACCTGTTTTAATTCCCTTAGCGTACTGGTAATAATACTTTCCGCCTCGGTTTGAATCAATCAGATAGTTTGTTGTAACCAAAGGATATTCGTCCCCGGCTACATAATAGGTTGTTGTATTTGAGATTTTAGAGAACTCGGGCAAAGTAAGCGCGTACTGAGTTATCTTCGCTAAATCCCTCGCGGTTGTGTAGTGGTTTTTATCGTGGAGACCGTCGGGGTTCATAAAATGAGTGTTTTTACATCCCAAATCCTTTGCCTTACTATTCATCATGGAAACGAATTTCTCTATACTTCCGCCGCCGACATAATCAGCTAAAACAACAGCCGCGTCGTTACCCGACGGAACCATCATGGAATAAAGCAGGTCAATAACGCTCATTTTTTTACCGACATGGGCTCCTATATTTGCCATGGAGCTTCCTGTACCTTCTAATACATCCAAAACGGACTGCTTAATCGGCACCTTGGTTCTTTTAAAATTATTAACATGCTCCGCGACAATAATATAAGTCATTATCTTGGTAGTTGAAGCGGGATAGCGCTTTGTATCGGAATCCTTTTCGTAAACCGTCTGTCCCGTATCAAGGTTAATTAAAATAGCGGATTTTGAGGCAACTTTAATTTTGTTCTTATAATTCGCCGCTCCGGCGGGTAAAACCGACGCCGAAAAAACCGTGCAAATAACAAGTATTGCCGACAAAATAATTGATAATTTCTTCCTCATAGGAATACCTCCCATAAAATTTCAGGTTACATTATACTATATAAAATCAGATTTTTCAATATTTTTTTAATTTAACGTCGAATCGCCGGTAGTTTTAAACAGCCGGTTAATCTCGGCTTTCAGTCCGCGGTAGGCGTCATCTCTTAAATTTTGTGAATCTTTCATTACGTAATCCGCGATTTTCTGGGAAAGCGAAAGATTTTTTGTATCGGCTAAACTGCTGATTTTAAGCTCGGGAAGTCCGTGCTGGCGCGAGCCGAAGAAATCTCCCGGACCTCTGAGTTTTAAATCCGCGTCGGCGATTTTGAATCCGTCATTTGTGGTACACATAGTTTTAAGGCGTTCGTTTGAGTTTTCGGTTGTGCTGTCGGAAACTAAAATACAATAGCTTTTTTCGCTTCCTCTTCCGACTCTTCCCCTAAGCTGGTGAAGCTGGGAAAGCCCGAACCGCTCGGCGTTTTCAATCATCATAATCGTAGCGTTTTTAACGTCAATACCGACCTCGATTACAGTCGTCGCGACAAGAAGTTTAATTTTATTTTCGGCGAAATTACGAATTACTTCTTCTTTTTCGCAAGCTTTCATCTTTCCGTGGAGAATACCTACGGGAATATCGCTGAAATAATTCAGCATCAGCTCGGCGGCGTATTCCTCAGCCGAAGCGAGGTCTCCCTCACCTTCCTCAACAAGCGGACAGACAATATACGCCTGGCGTCCCCGGGCAATTTCTTTTTTAATAAAGTTAAGCGCTCTTACCCTTTTATCGGAACCGATTAAAAGAGTATCAATCTCCTGCCGTCCCGGAGGAAGCTCATCGATTATTGAAATATCAAGGTCTCCGAAAATAATCAGCCCGAGAGTCCTCGGAATAGGAGTCGCGCTCATTACAAGCAAATGCGGACTGTTGCCTTTTGAGAGAAGCTTAGCTCTCTGGGCTACACCGAAACGGTGCTGTTCATCGGTTACAACCAAGCCTAAATTATCGAACTCCGTTTTATCGGTTATAAGCGCGTGGGTTCCGATTACAAGGTCGGTTTCGCCGTTTTTAAGACTTTCTCTTACCCTGTCTTTTTCAGACTGTTTAAGAGAACCCGTAAGCAGGGCTAAATTTATATCAATATTTTTAAATATTTCTTTAAAAGAATTATAGTGCTGTTCGGCAAGGATTTCAGTCGGAGCCATAAACGCCGTTTGGAAACCGTTTTTTATCATTGAATAGCAAACCGAACCCGCAACAACAGTTTTACCCGAACCGACGTCGCCCTGTACAAGCCTGTTTAAAGTTATTTCGGGATTTTTTATATCGTTAATACAATCTTTTATCGCGTTTTTCTGCGCGTTTGTAAGCTTAAACGGTAAAAGGCTTTCGAATTCGTCCGAATAATCCTTACTTAAAGCGTTCATATTCTCGCGCCTTTTGTGGGATTTTAAACTTCTGAGTCCCAGGTTTAAGACGAGAAGTTCTTCTACAACAAGTCTTTTTTGCGCGGTCTCAAGCGCTTTCATATTCTCGGGAAAATGGATATTTTTTATCGCGTATTTTAAATCGCACAGCGAAAACTTCTCCCTCAGCTTTTCGGGTAAAGGGTCGTTTATTTTTTCGGGCATAAGATTAATTGCCTGTTTTACGGCGTTTACAACCGTATTATTGTTAAGCCCCGAAGTAAGGTTATAAACCGGACGTACTTCAGTCGAGGCGCTGTCGGGAGAAAAAGTCGGCGCAATCATACTTACATTACCGAAAGTGTTGGACGCTTTTCCGAAAAAGCGATAAGTATTTCCGTTAATAAGCATTCGATCGATATATTTATTATTAAAATAAATAAGCTCGCAAGCGCCTGTTTCGTCGGTAACGATAGTTTTAGCTATATACTTTCCTGTTTTTGTAAAGCCTGACTGAAAAGCGCTGTGGACTGAAGCGCGTATACAAACCGCCGCTCCGTCCTCGACATCGGCGATATCGGTTATTTCCGACCAGTCCTCGTAAGTCCGGGGATAAAAATTCAGAAGTTCACCAACAGAAAATACACCGAGCTTTTTAAACAACTCAGCGCGCTTTTTTCCGATTCCGGAAAGCTCTTCAATTTTCATCCCGTATAAACTCATAAATCCAACTCTTAACTAAAAAGGGTTGCCAAGGCAACCCTTTCTCTTATTCAACACTCAATATGAAGTAATAAATCGGCTGTCCGCCGTTAACGAGCGAAACGTCAACTTTGTGGCCGTATCTTACGTTAATCGCTTCGTAGGCTTCCTGAGCTTCTTTTTCGGAAACATCCGCGCCGTATATTAACGTTACGAATGAAGTTTCGTGGTTAATCATACTTTTAGCGAGCTTAACAACCGCCCTCGCGGGAGTTCTTTCGGTTATTGTAAGCTTTCCGTTTTCGAGAGCGATAATTTCGCCTTCTTTTATCTTTTGGTGGCCGAACTCGCTGTTTCGAGCGGCGAAAGTAACCTGGCCGGTCGCTACCTGCTTAGCAGCGCTCATCATAATATCGCGGTTGCTCTCAGCTGTAAGTTCGGGGTCAAAGCTCAACATAGCTGACATTCCCTGGGGAATTGTACGGGTAGGTACGATAACAACTTCTCTGTCCTCAACCATGGGAACGGTCTGCTCGGCAGCCATAATTATATTTTTGTTATTGGGAAGCACATATACGGTTTTAGCTGGAGTAGCCATTATAGCTTCGTAAATATCGTCTGTACTGGGGTTCATTGACTGACCGCCTGAAACAACATTTGTGCATCCTAAATCTTTAAAGAGATTTGTAACTCCCTCGCCTGCGGCTACCGCAACGAATCCGACTTCCTCAGTAGGATCAACGGGGGTTAATTTATTTTTCTCTTCCTTTTTAGCCTCGTTATCTTCAACACGCTGACGGTGCTGTTCAACCATATTCTCAACTTTTACGGTGAGAAGCTGGCCGTAATCAAGGCCTTTCTGGAGAGCGTTTCCGGGATTATCGGTATGAACGTGAACTTTAATAATCTCGTCGTCGTTTACAACAACTACGCAGTCGCCGATAGTTTCAAGGAACATACGCAGTTCGTTGGGATCGGTTTTTATTTTCTCGTCACGACCGACAATAAACTCGGTACAATACGCAAAGTTAATAACTTCGTCAAACTCAGCTACGGTGCTTGAAAAGTTTTCCAATTCTTCCTCGACGGAAGCGTCGTCACATTCAATTACCTCGCCGTCTTTAAAGTAAGAAAGCATTCCGTCAAAAATCGAGTAAAGTCCCATTCCGCCCGCATCTACAACGCCCGCTTTTTTAAGAACGGGAAGATATTCGGGAGTTTTTCTTAAAGCTTCCTCAGCGGAAACACAAACAGCTTCCCAGACTTCGGCAACATCGTCGGTTTTATCGCAAGCCTCGAGTCCGCCTTCGTATCCTACGCGCGCTACGGTAAGGATAGTACCTTCGGTAGGTTTCATAACAGCTTTATAAGCCGCGTCAACTCCGATTCCCAAAGCGTCAACCAATTCTTTTCCGTTAGCGACCGCTTTATCTTTAAGTCCTTCGGCAAATCCTCTGAACAATAAAGATAAGATTACGCCCGAGTTACCTCTCGCGCCTCTGAGCATCGCGGAAGCGATAGCTTTAGAAACAACGCCGATTTCATCGGAGTCGGTTTTTTCGAGAGCCTTAACGGCGGCGGTTGTAGTCATAGACATATTTGTACCGGTATCGCCGTCGGGAACGGGGAAAATATTAAGGTCGTTAATATAAGATTTCTTTGAACAAATATTATTCGAACCTGAAATTACTGCTTTTTTTAAATCAATTCCGTTCATTTAATAAACACTTCCTCACCCATAAAAAGGATTTAAAATCATTCATAGCTATTATACTATAAAAATAAATTTTTGCAATAGTATTTTACAAAATTCTCAGCCTTTCAGCGGAAATTGTTTTTCCCGTTTTATCATCAATGTCAAAAATAACACATTCCATCTTGCAGGGACCGTTTTTTAATTCAAAACGCACAGGCAATCTGCTTTTAAATTTTTCGATTGAAATCTCGGGTTTAACGCCGAGCACGGAATCTTTCGGGCCTGTCATTCCCAAATCGGTAATATATCCCGTACCGCCCGCAAGCACTCGCTCGTCCGAAGTCTGCACGTGGGTATGGGTGCCGAATACCGCGGAAACTTTTGAATCAAGATAATATCCCATCGCGAGTTTTTCGGAAGTTGTTTCGGCGTGGAAATCAACAACGATAATTTTGCTATCAATATCTTTTAAAATGCTGTCGATTTTATCAAAAGGACTCAAAAGTCCCGGTTCCATAAACATATTTCCGATAAGATTAATTACCGTTACGCTGTATCTTCCGAAATCAAGAGTACATACGCCCTTTCCCGGGGTTGTGGACTCGGGAAAATTAGCGGGGCGGATTATATACGGAGTTCGGTCAAGATAAGAATAAACTTCTTTTCTCCTGAAAGAATGATTGCCCAGCGTAATAACGTCAACTCCGCTGTCAAATAAAAAATCAGCGGACACGGGGGTAATTCCGTTACCGTCGGCGGAGTTTTCACCGTTGCAAATAACGGCGTCTATCCCCTTTACTTTTTTTAAAGCGGGAAGTTTTGAACGCAAAAAAACGCATCCGACTTTTCCTACAACATCACCAATGCAAAGTAATCTCATAATATCAGCTTTCTATTAATTTATATATTTCGCAAAACTCAGGTTCGCGCCTGTTCTTTTTCCTAACTTATTTATTTTAACATAGCTTTTTGTTTTAGGCAATAAAATATTATCTTTCGGTTTTTGACTTATCGGATATTTTCACCCGTTTAGGCTGAGCGATATTTTTGTTGACTTTATAATCCGCTTTTAAGATAAATTTGTCTTTTAATTCTTTTATGGAATAATTTTTCTTTTTTACCTTAAACTTTCCGTAATTAAATACTTCGTAAAGATTCGCTTTTTTCTCTAAAAGAATTTTAGCTTTTTCCTTATTAATTATTTCTAACGACTTATTAATATCATAACTCCTCACCGAATCAAGCCCGAGCGGAAGCGTAACTCCGTTAGCGCTTAGGTTTTTTTGGTAAAAGCTTTTTGTATTCAAATCGCCCGACGGACAGTTGAAGAAAATCGGAAAGGTTAAATGGAGCAGAATTAAATTTGATTTTTCATAATAATTCGAATTTAGAATTATATTATTATTCTTTTTAGAAATTATAAACTTTTCCTTATAATTAACGTCGGCAAAAATTTTTCCGTCGGAATGAACGAAAGTCAGTTTATCCTCGGCCTCGTTGGTACCTTCAACCACACAGCTGACGAGAAGCTGGTTTTTTACAACCGCGCTTTTCTTTTTAACTTCGCAGGTTCCGTTATTTACAATCGTATCGGTTATTACGCCGTCTTCCGCCGCGGTAAGATTACAGGGATATTTTTCTGTTTTTATTTTCGGTTTCAGAAGCCTTTCTTTTATTTCAACTTTAGCGATTCCGTTAAGCGCGTTTACGGACACCCAGCGTATTTCGGGAACTTTTAAAAGCAGTTCACGCTCGATTGACTCAAAATCAAGAGAGTATTTATAAGCTCCCGGTTTTAAGTTACAGCTTTCGAGCGCGTTTATTATTTTTGCACGGCTGAGATTTTCGGCGCCGTTAATCTGAACAGTCCAGATAAAAGAGCTTAAAAAACACATAATTATTAATGCTGAAATTCCGCCGATCGCAAGCCCTTTTCTCATACTGTATTTTTTTATTATAAAAGGCAGTCCCGTGCGTTTTTTACATTTCAGTTTTACCGATGTTTTTTTAGTTAATCTTCTTATTTTCCGATAGTCGCAAAGGAGCATACAGCCCGTATAACTTTTATTTTCGGGCAGAAGATTCCAGTAAACTATACCGTTGCCGTTAAGCAGGTTAATAAAGCGCTCGGGGTATTTTCCGCTCAGGGTAAAAACAATATAGCCCCTTAAAAACCTTACAAGTTTAATTAACATTTTATCACCCTAAATAATAAACTCAAAATCTAAAATAAATCCTTCCACTATCACGCAGGTCGGGGAAATACATTTTATTCTAAGTCCGCGCCCGCTGAAAGAAAGTATATATTTCCGTGTTTTTATTTTTACGTTATCCTCACTGTAGCGCAGCACGCCTGTTGAGCCTTCAATAACAGCGCGGCGGTTACCCGTAAATTCAATTACGGGAAGGTTGTATAGGAAATCCACGGGAAGAGCGGAAACTAAATTCTTACGTTTTTTTCTCATTATCTTTCACCCTTTTACATATATATTAACGGTGAGTAAAAATAATGTATAAAAGAGCGCTCAAAAGCCCGCAGGTTTTTAAGCTGATATTTATCGTAATAATTGGAGCGGGAACGATATTCTTCTCTAAAGAAGTCTCAGGCGGAATAAACGAGGGAATTTACTTTTGCGTAACGGTTCTTGTGCCGTCGATTTTTCCGTTTATGATAATTTCATCATTAACGGCGAAATTAAACCTCGGTTTTAAGGGGAAAACTTTTAACAGAATCACAAACTCTTTATTCGGACTATCCGCGAAAACGGTATTCACGGTATTAATCGGAATTTCGGGAGGATATCCCGTTGCGGCGAAAGGAATAAGCGCGCTTTATAAAAACGGAAGCATAAGCGAAAGAGAAGCCGCAAAGGCGGCTTACATCGCCGTGGGCGCGGGACCGGGATTTTTAATTACATACATCGGGATAAGGCTTTTGAACAGTTTTGACGCGGGAGCCGCGCTTTTTTCTTCACAGATTATTTCGGTAATAATACTCGGAATAATTAACAGGATTATATTCGGAAAAGGAGATTATAATTCTAAATTCGAAACAAAAACAAAGATAAACACTTTTGAGGCATTTATAAGTTCGGTATCAGACGCGGTGTACGCCGTAATTGAAATGTGCGCTGTTGTATGCGTTTTTTCGTCAATAATAAAAGTTATTGAAAAGTATTCAGGCGAAAGAGATATAGTTAATATCATTTTAGAAGTAAGCCGCGCCTGCTATAAATTAAGCGAAAACGGAAACATTGTTTTAATCGCTTTTGCCGTAGGCTTCGGCGGAATCTGCGTTCATATTCAGATTTTTCAGGCGCTCGGAGATATAAAGATTAAAAAAGGTTTATTTTTCTTTTACAGAATTATACAGGGCGGTATTACCGCTGCTCTCACCTATTTATTTTGTAAAGTCTTTAATATAACAATTCCTGTTTTTTCAAGTATAAGAGAAGATTTTTCGCTTTCGCTCAGCAGTTCTGTTGTCGGAAGCTCGCTTTTAATACTTACGGGGATATGTTTTCTATGCAGCATAAAAAAGAATTAGGAGGATAATATGTGCGGTATAGCAGGTTTATTTAGTAAATATGAGGATTTATCGGAAGATATAGGAATGCTTTCGGGTATGTCAAAGACGCTTTGCAGGAGAGGCCCCGATGAAAACGGAATTTTTATTGACCACAACGTAGCTTTAATACACAGACGCCTCGTTGTAATTGATAAGGAAAACGGTAAACAGCCGATGATTTGCGGTAAAAAAGGCGAGAAATACGTAATTGTTTATAACGGCGAGCTTTACAACACCGAAGAATTGCGAAATGAGCTTATTAATAAAGGCTACAGTTTTAAAGGTCGCAGCGATACCGAAGTTGTGCTTAAAATGTACATCGAGTACAAAGAGAAATGCGCGGATAAACTAAACGGAATTTTCGCCTTCGCGATTTACGAAATGTACAACAAAAAGATATTTTTGTGCAGGGATAAGGTCGGCGTTAAACCGCTTTTTTACAGCGAGTACAAAAACGGTATAGTATTCTCGTCCGAAATAAAAGCGATTTTAAAAAGCGGAAAAGTTAAACCCGTAATCGACGAGGAAGGTTTATACGAGGTTTTCTTTTTAGGTCCCGCAAGAACTCCGGGAAACGGAGTATTTAAAAATGTAAAAGAGATTCTTCCCGGAGAATACGCCTTTTACACGGATGGAAAACTTACTAAAACACGTTACTTTAATTTAGAGGCTAAAGAATTCACCGACTCCACCGAAGAAGCAATCGAAAAAGTAAGATACCTGCTTACGGACGCTGTGGAAAAACAGCTTACGAGCGACGTTCCTCTATGTTTCTTTTTATCGGGAGGGCTTGACAGCAGTATAATTACTCAGACCGCGGGGAATTATTACAAGAAGAACGGCAAGGATAGAGCAGTCAGCTATTCGGTCGAGTACAAAGACAATAAAAAATATTTTGAGAAAAACCTTTTTCAGCCGAGTTCGGATATTGAGTATATTAATATAATGTCCGAAAACGCCGATACGGTTCATCACGAAGTAATTATTGATAATAATGATTTAGCCGAAGCGCTTTACCCGAGCGTTGAGGCAAGGGATTTACCGGGCTACGTCGACGTAGATTCATCTTTGCTGTTGTTTTGCAAGGAGATTAAAAAGAACTATACCGTAGCGCTTTCGGGAGAATGCGCCGACGAGCTTTTCGGCGGATATCCCTGGTATCATAATAAGGAAATGCTTTTTGAGGACGGTTTTCCATGGTCGCGCTCGCAGAGTATAAGGAGGAGCATACTTAAAGACGGCGTTTTACCGAAAGGCGAAGAATACGTCAGGGAAAAATATTTACAGACAATTAAAAATACAAATAAGCTTAAAACCGACTCAGAGCTCACTTCGAGGATGAGAGAAATGTTCTCGCTGAATTACTACTGGTTTATGCAGTGTCTTCTTGAAAGAAAAGACAGGTGCAGTATGTACAGCGGACTTGAGGTCAGAGTTCCGTTTTGCGACTATCGGCTTGTGGAATACGCGTACAATATGCCCTGGGAAATAAAAGCATATAAAAACCGCGAAAAAGGGATTGTGCGAAAAGCGTTCGAGGATATTCTTCCGTACGATATTGCCTGGAGGAAAAAGAGCCCCTACCCGAAAACACATAATCCCGTATATATGGAAATATGCTCGGATAAGGTAAGGGGTATTCTTAAAAAACGTACACCGCTAAATGAGCTTTTAAACAAAGACGGTGTAAGGGAGATTATTAATTATCCGGAAAAAATCAGCTCTCCCTGGTACGGTCAGCTTATGAGAGCTCCGCAGATTTTAGCGTATATTATTGAACTCGATTACTGGTTTGAAAAATATAAAATTGATATTGAATAAATAACGCAAGTATGTTAAAATTATCGCGGTGATTCCATGACTGAAAAAACGTATAATAAAATGGGAGAATTTTTCAGATCCCACGATAAATTATATTTCTTATTAAGAATTATATACACTTATCTTCCGATACTTGTATACATCCTCTACCCCGTTCTTGTTTTAAATACGTTTATCGAAATGTTAAAAGGCGGAGGCGCCGAGGATTTTGTACGGACACTTGTAATACCTGCGGTAACTTTCGTAAGCGTAACCATACTAAGAAAGATTATAGACAAACCCCGTCCGTACGAAGCTTTAAACATCGATCCGCTTATAAAAAAAGATACAAAAGGAAAGAGCTTTCCGAGCCGCCACTCGGCGAGTATATTTACAATCGCCATGGCGAGCTTTATGTTCAGCCCCGAAGCAGCCGTTGTTCTTATAATTATGGGAGTAATTATGTGCGTATCGAGAGTATTGGCGGGAGTGCATTATATAAGCGACGTTGTATGCGGAGCTCTTTACTCGATTATTTTAGGGTTAATAGGGTTATATATCTAAAACTGTTCCGAAAAAAACGGAACAGTTTTTTTATATTTTCCCTAATACAATTATAAGACGATGTGAATTATATATAATAGTATTAAAATAATAGGTTATTGTATGGAATTAAAAGATTGACAATTTTTTAACAATGTGGTAATCTTTATTAAAAAGGATGATAAAAATATGAAAAGGATAATAACTTTTTTAGCTTTATCCGCGATGCTTATCCCGGCGGTTTTTACCGGATGTTCAAGAAACAATACTGCCGATACAGGCTCTGCTGTTGCAACTTCAGCGCCGACTGAAGCTTACTATACGGATAAAAACGGAGTATCTTACAATTTGGATCCCGACGGAAGCCTGTATATTTCAAACTTCTCGGGTAAAACTTCCGAACTTAATATTCCGTCCGACGTAAAAGGTAAGAAAATTAAAAGAATCGGAACGAGCTCGCTTAAGATGTCAAAAATCAAAAGCGTAACAATTCCCGATACTGTTGAGACAATCGACGACTACGCTTTCGCCTTTTCGGGAAATATCGAGAGCGTCACTATTCCCGACAGCGTGAAAACAATCGGCACAAGCGCTTTCGCGGGATGCGCGAAATTAAAGAGCGTTAATCTTTCGAAAAACCTTACTTCGATCGGAATGTACAGTTTCGACGCTACGGCTGTAGAAAAAATAAATATACCGAAGCAGGTTAAGGAAATAAAAGAGTACGCTTTTGCGGAATGTCAAAAGCTTAAAGAAATTAAAATCAATTCTAAAAATACTGAATTTTACAAAACAACTTTTAACAAATCCCCAAACGTTACAATTATCGCTCCAAAAGATTCAAAAGCGATTAAAACAGCTAAATCAAATAATATAAAGTACAAGATAAAATAATACGGAGGTCAGATTATGAGTACAAAAAAATATCCCGCTGTAACAGGAATACCTTCTCTTGAAAAAGCTTTAAAGAGAGTTAAAGCCGCCCAAGCTGAGTTTTCTACTTACACGCAGGAACAGGTAGACAAAATTTTCCTCGCCGCGGCTACAGCCGCAAACAAACAGCGAATTCCGCTCGCGAAGCTTGCCGTTGAGGAAACGGGAATGGGAATCGTTGAGGATAAGATTATTAAAAACCACTACGCTTCCGAAGAAATCTACAACAAATACCGTGACGCTAAAACCTGCGGAGTTATCGAAGAAAACAAATCTTTAGGAACAAAAAGAATTGTTGAGCCGATCGGTGTTATAGCGGCGGTTATTCCGACAACCAACCCTACTTCTACAGCAATATTTAAATGTTTAATCGCGCTTAAAACCCGAAACGGAATTATAATCTCGCCTCATCCCCGCGCGAAGAAAAGCACAATCGCGGCGGCTAAGGTCGTTTTGGAAGCAGCGGTGGAAGCAGGCGCTCCCGAAAATATTATCGCCTGGATAGACAGTCCTTCGCTCGAAATGACAAACCTTGTTATGAGCGAGGCTGATACAATCTTAGCGACAGGCGGCCCGGGAATGGTTAAAGCGGCGTACTCCTCGGGAAAACCCGCTCTCGGAGTCGGTGCGGGAAACACTCCCGCGATTATTGATTCAACCGCGGATATACTTTTAGCCGTTAACTCGATTATCCACTCAAAAACTTTTGACAACGGTATGATATGCGCGTCCGAACAAAGCGTAATTGTTGACAAAAGCGTTTACGCTAAAGTTAAAAGAGAGTTTAAAAACAGAGGATGCTATATTCTTAAAGCCGATGAAATTAATAAAGTAAGAAAAACAATAATTATCAACGGCTCGCTCAACGCTAAAATCGTCGGACAGTCGGCGTACACAATCGCAAAATTAGCGGGCGTTGATGTTCCCGAAAGCACAAAAATACTTATCGGCGAAGTTGAGTCGGTTGAGATTTCGGAAGAATTCGCTCACGAAAAACTCTCCCCCGTACTCGCGATGTATAAATCCAAAAACTTCTCCGACGCGCTTGAAAAAGCCGAAAGACTTATTGCCGACGGCGGTTACGGCCACACATCCTCAATCTACTTAAACGCCGTTACGGAAAAAGACAAGCTTGACGAATTCGCAGCTCGAATGAAAACCTGTAGAATTCTTGTTAACACTCCCTCTTCCCACGGCGGAATCGGCGACCTTTACAACTTCGACTTAAATCCGTCGCTTACGCTCGGTTGCGGCTCTTGGGGCGGCAACTCAGTATCGGAAAACGTAGGCTGCAAACATTTACTCAACATTAAGACTGTTGCCGAAAGGAGAGAAAATATGCTTTGGTTCAGAGCTCCCGAAAAGGTATATATTAAAAAAGGATGTCTTCCGATAGCGCTTAAAGAGCTTAAAGAAGAGCTCGATAAGAAAAAAGCATTTATCGTTACCGATGAATTCTTATTCAATAACGGATATACAAAATGCATAACCGATGAACTTGATAAAATGGGTATTACCCATACAACATTCTTCAACGTTCAGCCCGACCCGACGCTCGCTTCCGCAAAGGAAGGCGCTCAGGCTATGGCGGCGTTTAAGCCCGACGTAATTATCGCGCTCGGCGGCGGCTCCGCTATGGACGCGGGTAAGATTATGTGGGTGCTTTACGAACATCCCGAGGTTGACTTCGAAGATATGGCGATGAGATTCTCAGATATAAGAAAGAGAGTTTACAAATTCCCGAAAATGGGCGAAAAAGCAATGTTTATTGCTGTACCTACTTCATCCGGTACAGGTTCGGAGGTTACTCCGTTCGCGGTTATTACCGACGAAAACGACGGCACAAAATATCCTTTAGCCGATTATGAGCTTATGCCCGATATGGCTATTGTTGACGCTGACCTTATGATGTCCGGTCCCAAGGGACTGACAGCCGCTTCGGGAATTGACGCGGTATCTCATGCTTTAGAAGCGTACGCCGCTATGTTAGCTACGGAATTCACGGACGGTTTAGCGCTTAAAGCGTTAAAGATTATTTTCGAGTATCTTCCCGCTTGCTACGATAACGGAATGAACGAACCCGAAGCGAGAGAAAAAGTCGCTCACGCGGCAACTATGGCGGGTATGGCGTTCGCTAACGCGTTTTTGGGAGTTTGCCACTCTATGGCGCATAAGTTAGGCGCTTTCCATCATATCGCCCACGGCGTAGCAAACGCGCTTATGCTTGAGTATGTAATAAGATTCAACTCCGCTGAGGTACCTGCAAAGATGGGTACATTCTCGCAGTACGCTTATCCTCATACGCTGAGAAGATACGCCGAGATATCCGAGTATTTAGGCTTTGCGGGCAAGAACGACAGCGAGAGCGTTGAAAATCTTATCAAAGAAATTAACAAACTTAAAAAGAGAGTCGGAATTAAGGAAACTATCCGTGATTACGGAGTTGACGAAAAATACTTCCTCGACACTCTTGACGATATGACAGAACAGGCTTTCGACGACCAGTGTACAGGCGCCAACCCGAGATACCCGCTTATGTCGGAAATAAAAGAAATGTATTTAAAGGCTTACTACGGTAAGGATTACAAAGGATAAAAGGAGGTTTGTAAAATGAAACTTAAAGATGTAATTTACGAAACACAGGGAAAGAAAATCTACCGTGACGGCGACAAGGCTGTTAAGGTTTTTGACGAGGAATTCTCAAAGGCTGAGGTTCTCAACGAAGCTCTTAACCAGGCGCGTGTTGAGGAAATCGGAATCAATATGCCGAAAATCCACGAAGTTACAAAGGTCGACGGAAAATGGGCTATCGTAACCGATTTTATCGAGGGTAAAACCTTAGCTCAGATTATGGAGGAAAACCCTGATAAGATTGACGAATTGATGGATAAATTCGTAGATATTCAGATTAAGATTCTTTCAAAGCGTTCTCCCCTGCTTACAGACCTCAGAGATAAAATGCAGAGAAAAATCAGCTCCACAAAGCTTGACGCAACAACAAGATACGAACTTCATACAAGAGTTAACAGTATGAAAAAACACAACAAGGTCTGCCACGGCGACTTTGTACCGAGCAATATTATTTTCACACCCGACGGCGAGTATTATGTAATCGACTGGGCGCATGTAACCCAGGGCAACGGCGCGGCTGACGCGGCGAGAACCTACCTTATGCTCATCCTCGGTGGAAAAGAAGATTTAGCGGAAAAGTATCTTGATACTTACTGCGCTAAAACCGACACGGCTAAACAGCTTGTACAGCTTTGGATGCCGATTGTAGCGGCTTCTCAGTCGGTTAAGGGTATTCCCGAGGAGCAGGAGCTCCTTATGCGCTGGGCAAACGTAGCTGACTATCAGTAACTCGGGTGTCCCGAGAACCGAATCCGCCTTTGTAAAACTTCGCAATATAGCAAAGCGTCATAAACGGCGGAGCTTAAATAACTATAAAAATACACCCCATACTAACCTTTACGGTCGGTATGGGGTATTATCTATGTATTCATGTTTTTTCGGGCAAAAAAATTCAGCCCATAATTAAATGAGCTGAACTGTTAAAGTATTAAACTTTTCCTTCTTTTATATAATACACATCAAGGAAAATTTCGAACATCTTAGTTTCGTCAACATAAAACTCGGCGTACTGTTTTCCTTGTTTTAATGTACCGGGAATATTTATAATATCAACTCCGTTATAGTTTCCTCTAACCGCGTTATACGAAAGGAACGCGACCTTATTAGCGTCAATATTCGTACAAACATAGGGAGTAGCGGTATTGTAAATATTCAGCGGAGTCATTAAATCCTTTTTGGTTTTATCAAACAGCGAGGCGCCGAAACTTTCAAGGTAGGATTTCTGGCGTTCCATACGCAGGCTGTTGCCTTGTATTGTAGCGTGGGAACGTGTTCTTACGTATTTTTGCGCCATACTTCCCATAAGGGTATAGGTTTCGCCCTGCTTAAATTCGCCGATTGTTTCGGGAGATACAACGGTTATTCCGCCCATAGCGTCGTTAATCGCGCCTATTCCCTGCATATCGAGCGCTAAATAGGAATTAATAGGAATATTGTAAAGAAGCTGTCTTACAGCTACAAGTTCATTGTGGCAGCTTGTATGATGTCCGTCTCCGTACGCGTACGCTAAAGCAAGCTGGGCTTTTTTCTCGCCGATATAACTTCCGCTCGTGGAGTAAATTCCGATTTCCGCCATAGTATCACGGGAGATATTAATAAACTTTGATTTTCCCGTATTAATATCAAGCGTAGCGATAAAAATCGTATCGGCGTCTCCGCCCGTACCTACTTCACCGTCAACCTTATTAAGAGTATCTTTATCAATACCCATACAAAGTATGCTGGTGACATTATCGTTATATTTATACTTATATCCCTTATAGTAGATATAGTTTCCGTTATCAATCGCTTCGGCGTTTTTCGGAACGCTGATATTCATTCCGCCTTTATCAAGCATGGAGTTTTTACCCATATTGACCATTAACGCGAGCATAGCCGCGCCGATAACAATAAGAGCCACAAGCGCCGCGATTATACCGAGGGCAATTTTCTGCCAGCGTCTGAATCTTTTATGGCGGTGATGTTTATGAAAATGATGCTTATGCTTATGATTCTTTTTTATAGAGGAAGCCTTATGTCCGGGTGAAAGCTTGGACGGACTTCTGCGGCGGTGGTGATGATGGCGTCCCGAAGTACGGGTACGCTTTTTATTCTGCCTGTAAATAAAGTCGTCTAAATCTTCATACGCCGAGGAATTTTCCTTATCAATAGCCTCCTGCAATTTAGAGGCTCGCTCGTTTTCCTCAAGCTGTTCGGATGACTCTTCCCTGCTCATACCTGTTATATTTTCATAGTCAGAATTCATAAAATCCAAAAACGCGTCGCCGGTTTCTTTTTTTGAAAGCGGATCGTTATTATGGTTATTTTCTTTACCTTGTGTACTCATCCTTTACCAAAACCCCCTGTAAAAGATACCTTCCGTCACCTACATTAAGGCAGGTGCTTAATGTTAAAATTCTATCTTCCGTACTAAGCTTATGGTCAAGCTTTTTCCTTACATTCTTTACTGTTGAACGCGGATTCTGAATAAATTTAAGATAATCCTCAAAAACTTTATTTTCCGCGAAATTATACGAATTCATAATATGTTTTGTGGAATAATTGTGCGCCGAAACAACTTCGTATTTAAGCCTTTTCTCAGGAGTATAAACATAAAAATACCTGTGTTTCTTAAAAAAGGACGGATTCTCGAATTTGTGGAGATTCGCGAACATCGAACCGTTTTGCATATTATGGCCGTATACGACGGTTACTCTATCGGTAAGCTCGGTGCTGTTGCAATACTCGATATAGAGCGAACCTGCGTATTTATTGTTTCCGTAAATATCCCGATGCAGGTAATAATCGTCGGCTTTCTGACTTTGCAGAATCGGATAGTTGATATTTGTATCTGGAATTTTTATCCACGCGAAGATTTCCTTATTGGTCTTTTTTAGCTTTTTAAAATCTATCGGATTCTTCGGAGCCTTATTTTTTTCGGTATCGCTTTCAACATCATAAGTCTGTGATACGGAAGAACTGAGCTCGGTATAATCCTTCTGGACCATATTATTTACATACACATTATAAATGAAATAGCCCAATACGCCGAGTACAATAAGGAGAATTAAAATTATAATAATAAAAATTATTTTCGATTTATTTTCCTTTTTCATATCAATACCTGAACCATACAATTACATTATCTGTATTATTATAATATTAATGCGAAAAACTGTCAACATCTATATAAATAATTATAAAAAAAGACCGCGCAAAAGCGCGGCCGAATAAAAACTTTTTACTTTTTGGTTTTAGCGAGCTTAACTCCGAGCGCGGAGATTATAATTAACGCCGCAGCGGAAAGACCAATCGCGAAATAAACTGTATTATCGCCGGTCTTCGGAGAAGTCGAGGAACGGTTAACAACTACGGGAGAGCCCGTGGTTTTAGAACCTGTTTTAATCTTTCTGAAAACAGGAGTAGCCACTACATTTCCCTTTAACAATAATTTAAGAGTTTTACTGTTAAGGTCGCCTTCGGTTATTTCATATTTTCCGTTAATAATCCATTTAACGAATTCATAACCGTTTTTGGGATGAGCAACGATAGTAGCGTGCTTACCGTCTTTATCGGTTTTGGTTGTATATGAACCCGAGCCGCCTTCGTTATTATGAACTACAATACTATACTCCTTACTTGCGGTAGGACTAGGACTACTTACAACAGCGAAAGCGGGCATAGCCGACAACGCCGCAATAATTACTGCAACTAATACTGATAAGGTCTTTTTCATAAATATTACCTCCATAGTCAAAATACATCTATACTCTTGGATTATAACACACATTTTTCAAAATGTAAATACCAAATTCATTTAAAATTTACAAAAAACATAAAAGTCTTGAAAAACCTATCATTAAAATGTATAATAGAACTAAATTTCAGGATTCGTACTTATATATTCTGTCCTGACCGGGGTGATATTATGACAATTTCAGAGCTTCAAAACGAAATAATTAGACTTAAAAAAGAAAAAGATATATGTATTTTAGCGCACAGCTACCAGGCGAGGGAAATTTTGGAAGTCGCGGATTATACGGGCGACTCTTACAAACTCTCGGTTGACGCGAGCAAAGCCGAAAATAAGAATATTATTATGAGCGGCGTGCGTTTTATGGCGGAAACCTGTAAAATTTTAGCTCCCGAAAAAAAAGTATATTTACCCAATCCCCACGCGGGATGCTCTATGGCGGACCAGATGGATAAACAGCTTATCTCTCAGGTTAAAAAGCAATATCCCGATTACACGGTAGTAGCTTATATTAATACCACCGCCGATTTAAAGACAATATGCGACGTTTGCGTAACATCATCCTCCGCGGTTGAAATATGTAAAAAAATCGAGAATAAAAACATTCTCTTTATTCCCGACTGCAACCTCGGCGATTATGTCGCGAAGCAAATTCCCGATAAAAACTTCAAGCTATTATCGGGCGGATGTCCTATTCACGCCTGCGTAAATAAGGATGACGTAAAAAAAGCAAAAGAGCTTTACCCCAAAGCCTTACTTCTTGTACATCCCGAATGTACTCCCGAAGTTTTAAATATGGCAGATTACGTCGGCTCAACCTCGGGAATTATGAACTACGCTGTTAAATCGGATAAAAAGGAATTTATAATCGGAACGGAAATCAGTATTGCGGAACACCTTCAGTATATGTGTCCCGATAAAAAGTTCCATTACCTTTCTCTTAAACTTATCTGCCCTAATATGAAAGCGACTACTTTAGTTGACCTTTACAACTGTGTAAACGGTACCGCGGGCGAAGAAATTATACTCGACGAAAAAACAATAAATGACGCAAAAAAATGTATTGATGAAATGATCAGATTGGGATAAAATGAAAAAAGCACTCATTGCTATGAGCGGCGGCGTTGACAGTTCAGTCGCCGCTTTTTTAATTAAAAAAACAGGATACGACTCTATCGGCATAACTATGAAGCTTTACGATAACGATGATATCGGAGAAGAAAAATCCAACACCTGCTGTTCGCTCAGCGATATAGAAGACGCGAGGGCGGTTTGCAACAAGCTCAATATCCCCTACTACGTTTTCAACTTCAGGGACAGCTTTAACGATCAGGTAATCACAAGATTCATTAAAGCTTACGAAAACGGCTCAACACCGAACCCGTGCATAGACTGCAACAGATATATTAAGTTCGACCGCCTTATGAAAAGAATGAAAGAACTTGAGATGGATTATGTCGTTACGGGGCATTACGCCGTAATCGAGTACAGCGAAGAGCTTAAACGCTATATACTGAAAAAAGCGCTTGACGATACAAAAGACCAGAGCTATGTGCTTTATTCGCTGACGCAGGAGCAGCTTAAACATACGCTTTTTCCGCTGGGTAAAATGACAAAAAACGAAGTCAGACTTTTAGCGGAAGAAAACGGATTTATCAACGCGAAAAAGCACGACAGCCAGGATATATGCTTTGTGCCGAACGGAAAATACGCCGAGTTTATTGAACAGTACACGGGCAAAAAATATAAAAACGGCGACTTCACGGATAAAAACGGAAATGTTTTAGGCGAACACAAAGGCATTATAAGATACACTATCGGTCAGAGAAAAGGTCTCGGACTCGCGCTTCCCGAGCCGATGTACGTATGCGAAAAGGATTTAGAAAACAATAAAGTTATTCTCGGTAAAAACGAGGATTTATTTTCAAAAGAACTTTTCGCGAACGAGCTAAACCTCATTACAACCGACAGAATTAAAGAACCCATGCGTATAAACGCGAAAGTAAGATACAACCAGAAAGAACAGCCCGCCGTAGTTACACAGCTCAGCGACGATAAAATACATATTATTTTTGACGAACCGCAGAGGGCTATCTGCAAAGGCCAGGCGGTCGTTATGTACGACGGCGACGTTGTAGTAGGCGGAGGAACAATAATTTAACAGAATAAGCCGAAAACCGGGATTAAAACTCAGTTTTCGGCTTTTTTATATTCGACTTATGCAGAAATCGAATAAGCTTATTCATTTTAGCGGAAATTTGCATTGAAGGAAGTATTGTAAAAAATACGCGGGTAAATTATAATTAATTTGTAATTATAAAAACACAGGGAGATGGAGAAATGTTTGCATACAGACGCCGGGTTAAATACTACGAAACTGACCGTATGGGAGTTGTTCACCACTCAAATTATCTAAAAATAATTGAGGAAGCGCGGCTTCAGTGGTGTAACGAAAACATAATGGATTACAAAGAAATGGAAAAGCGCGGATGTATTATCCCCGCGCAGAGCGCGAGCGAAAACTTTATAAACTATCTTCGCTTTGACGATCCTTTCAGGGTTGAGGTTATGCTCAAAGAATATAAGGGAATAAAGATGACATTCTCCTACAAAATCTATAACGAGAATAACAACACTCTTTGCTATACGGGAGAAAGCTCGCATTTCTTCGCGAAAGAAACGGGCAAAGAACAGTATCTCCCCTACATTTCTTTCAGAAAAGATTTTCCGAAAGAACACAAAAAGTTAATTGAAATAAGTAAACTATAAAACATATTCCTCGTCATCCTCGGTTATTTCGCTTCCCGCAACATCCATAAAAAGCTGAGCGGCGGGATTGGAATTGTTTTTTCGCCAAGCAATAACATAGGTTAAATCCGTTTCTATACCGCTGAATTCATAATTTCCTATATCGGGCTGAGCGTAGTTTTTCAGCAAACCCTCCGGCAAAACCGAAACGCCCATTCCCGCGGCAACCGCCATATAAACCGAGCGAACGTCGTCAAACTCAACAACCGAGTCGGGAGCGAAATGGAAAGTACGGAATATATCCATTATTTCCATATATAATATCGGGCTTTCGGCTTCGGACAGTAAAACAAAATTTTGTTTTTTTAGATTAACTCCTTTTAAATCGTTTTCGTTCATCTTTAAATTTTCAGGAGCTAAAAGTTTTAATTTATCTTTATGGGTTACTTTACTTTCGATATTATCGTTATCGGGAAGCATATCTCTCATCATAAAATAGAAATCATAATCGGTAGAGTTTAAGGCGGATTCGATTTCGGAGCCTGAAAGCTTTTGCATTTCCACGGAAATTTCGGGATATTTTTTCATAAACTTTTTCAGACATTTCGTCGGATACTCAATCGACGTTGAATCGTAGGCAAGCCTCAGTCTTCCGCCGCTTCCGCTATGGAGTCTGCTTACAGCGGAAGTCGCTTTGTTGAGAGTATCAATAATTTCCTGGGCGTACGGAAGAATTAGCTTTCCCTCATTTGTAAGAGAAACCTCACGCCTTGTACGCTCAAAAAGTTTTACGCCAAACTCTTTTTCCAAATCCTTTATATATCGGCTTACGGTGGACTGGCTTACATAGTTGCGTCTTGCCGCTTCGGAAAAACTCAGTGTCCTCGCGACCGATATAAAACATTTTAACTGAATATGGTCCATAATTTCTCCTTATGCTTAATCCGAATTACATCACATTTATATATGGTTTATTTGCATTAATAAATCATTGAATTATTCACATTTATTTGTTATAATTCAATTATAGCATAAGAATATGCAGAATACAAATAATAGCGAGGTTTATTATGAGCAAAATTGTTATTACCGGTATGGGAGCTGTTACCCCTGTCGGAATCGGAGTAGATAATTTTTTTAACAACCTAATCGAAGGAAAGTCGGGAATTGACAAAATCCGCAGCTTCGACACAAGCGAGTTAGCGGTTCAGATCGCGGGAGAAATAAAAGATTTTAATCCCGCCGATTACCTTCCGAAAGATGTCGTAAGAAAAACCGACGCTTTTATGCAGTACGCTTATATCGCGGCTGAGGAAGCGCTTAAACAGTCCGAGCTTGAAATCGACCCGATGAGAACGGGAATTATTATGGGTACGGCTATGAGCGGTATTTCAACTATCGCCTTTACCCAGGAAGCGCTTACGGGAGCTTCCCATAAAAAGGTGGGCCCTCGTTTTATTCCGAAAATTCTCGGAAATATCGCGGCGGCTAATATCGCTATCGCTCACGATATCCAGGGACCGAGCTTTACGGTAAGCACAGCCTGCTCCTCAGGCGGTGACGCGATTTATCAGGCGGCTATGCTTTTAAAAGCCGGAAAGGCGGACGCGATGATAGCGGTCGGAGCGGAATCGGCGCACTGCCCCATCTTTATTTACAGCCTCGCCAACGCAAAGGCATTATCAAGAAACAATGAAAATCCGCAGAAAGCTTCCTGTCCGTTCGATGAAAGCAGAGACGGATTCGTTATCGGCGAAGGCGGCGGAGCGCTTATTCTTGAAACAGAAGAACACGCAAAAGCAAGAGGCGCTAAAATCTACGGCGAGCTCATCGCCTGCGGAAACACCTGCGACGCTTACCACGTTACCGCTCCCCACCCCGAGGGCAAAGGCGCTGTAGCGTGTATGAAACAGGCTTTATCGGAAGGCGGATTACAGCCCGAAGATATAGGATATATTAACGCCCACGGAACTTCTACCCCGAAAGGCGACGAGGTTGAAACCCACGCCGTTAAGGAAGTGTTCGGAGAAAAAACTCCTTTCGTAAGCTCCACAAAAGGCGCTACGGGCCATATGATGGGAGCCGGCGGAATAACCGAGGTAATCTCCTGTGTTAAAGCGATTGAGACGGGAATTTTACCGCCGACAATCAACCTCGAAAATCCGATACCCTGCAGTATTGATTTTATTCCGAACGAGGCTAAAAAGGCGGAAATAAAATACGCTATGTCCAACGCGTTCGGCTTCGGCGGACAGAACTCAAGCGTAATTGTAGGTAAATACGAGTAAAAAGGTAATTTAGAGGTAATTTTATGGATTATACATACGATATAAAAATGTTCAAAGAAACTTTTGAATCCGAGTACACATGGCTTAACGGCTTTTTAAGAAATGTTATGAGATTCGGCGATAACCCCGCTTTGTTCGATCCGATTAAAAATCAGAGATGGACTTACTCGGAACTTAACCGCGAATGTAACAAATTCGCGAACGCTATGAAAAAATCAGGCGTTAAAAAAAGCGACATAGTTTTTAACCAGCTTTACAATTCGCCTTACTTTGTATTTTCATATATCGCTCCGCAGAAGTTAGGCGCGATTTCAAACCCCGCCAACTTCAATTTATCCCCCGGAGAAACCGCGGAGATTATTAATCATAATAAACCTAAGGTGTATATTTACGACAGCGCTATTACAAACACAGCCGTTAAAGCGCTTAAATTAGCCGAGCATAAACCCGAAATTATAATTATGGCAGATTATACGGACAGCTATGAAAACGCTCCGGAAGGTCATATAAAGTACGAGGATTTTGTAAACAACCAAAGCGAGGATAATCCGCCGGTTGACTTTAAGCCCCACATTTACGACGAGGTTTTAAGACTTCAGACTTCGGGAACTACAGGCACTCCCAAGGGAATTCCGCTCAACAACATCAACGAGGTGCTCTCGGCGCATGACGTTATTATGCACTTCCCTCTCTCTCCGTACGACAAAACTATGAATATGACGCCCTGGTTCCATCGAGGCGGTATTCACTCGGGCGGAATTACACCGAGTCTTTACGTCGGAGCTGAGATTATAATTATGCGTGAGTTCCATCCGAAAAAAACTTTGGACTATGTTCAGAAATATTCAATCACTTTCCTTATAGGCGTTCCATCGGTACTCGGACTTTTAGCTTCACGCCAGGAAAAACATCCGAAAGATATAAGCGCGCTTAAAGGTATAGTAACAATGGGAAGTCCGCTTGAAAAGCAGGACTGCATACGCTTCCAGGAAGTTCTCACTCCCAATATTTTCAACGGTTACGGCACAACCGAATCGTTCTGGAATACATTTTTAAGACCTCAGGATTTACCCGAGATGTCGGGAAGCGCGGGCAAAAGCTGTACCGACGACGAAGTAAGAGTCGTTAAAGTTTACGAGGATAAAAAGGCAAAGCCCGATGAAGTTGTTCCCACCGACAATAAAACCGAAGGCGAAATTATAATTAAATGTCCCGCGAAAACAACCTACTGCTACATCAACAACGAAACAGTAACTAAGGAAAAATTCTATAAAGGCTGGATGTACACAGGCGATATAGGAACCTGGGATAAAAATAATTTTGTAACCATTGCCGGACGTAAAGACGATATGATAATCAGTAAAGGCGAAAACATCTATCCCGCCCGTATCGAGGAAGCTATAAATATGTTCGATAAGGTTAATGAATGTATTGTAACTTCCGTACCCGATAAAACGAGAGGCGAAGCGGTTGTCGCTTATGTTATCCCCGAAAATGATGACTTAACCGTATCGGAAATTCTCGAATTCTGCAAAAACTCTCCCAATCTTTCCAAATACCAGGTTCCGAGATATTTCAGACTTGTCGACGACGTTCCGAGAACCGCTACGGGTAAAAAACAGCATTACAAAGTTAAAGCCCAGGCTAAAGAAGATTTAGCTAACGGACTTTTACTGAGAAAGTAATCATTCTTAAGTATTGACAAATTCTACGTACGTTATATAATATTATAAGTTAAATGTTTTGAGAGGATATGGTAAGTATGAAAAAGTTTATTGTTACGGGCGTAACAATCTTCCTTTTATTGGCGTTAATTGTATCTTTCGCTTTTTTCTTCAGCAACGACACTTCAAAAATCGAAAACATCTTTAACCAAACCGTACAGTCGCTCGATAATTCCTGCAACGGTTTAAAAGATATGTTTACCGAAGATACTAAAAAATACAGCGTTGATTTTGACGGTAATATTAACGAGCTGAAAGATTTTTATCAGGGTAAATCGACAAAAATTGAAGACCTTACAATATACCACGAAACAGACAATCTTTTCAGAGCGTACGCTACGATAACAACCGATAAGGATAAATACTTTCTTACAATCTCCGCTTCGGGCGCAAGATACGTTGACCCGCAGCAGATTAAACAGCTTGTTATCGCGAAATACGACGAATTCGATTATCAGTATGTAATTAAAAAGAAACACTTAATGTCTTATCATAAACAGGCAAGAGTAATCGGAGTTACAGTAAGACAGCCTGACGATAAAGAAAGATATAATGATGAAAACGAATTGCTTGAAGCAAGGATTAAAGCCAAAGAAAGAATAGAAAAAGTAGATAAATAATTTTAAAGCGCGGCAGATTATACGCCGCGCTTTTTAGTTTACAACTTATTAAAATATTTTAAAACTTTATATCAGCCACGAAAGCAAAACAAAGAAAATAACAGTTAAAGCAATAAATACAATATGTTTCCATTTCTTATCTACAAGCATTCCGATAAACTCTCTTATAAAAGCGTTCGGGAAGAAATACTGCTTTGTTTTCGCGGAAATTCCTTTAGCTTCAAAATCATTTTTCTTAACGAGTACATAGCCTCTGAAAACGTGGTAGTTGGTTGTGGAAAAAGCGATTTTCTGATTTTCAAAATTATAAGAATTATTCATAATAAGATTTTTTGAAAACTTCATATTCTCAAATGTGTTAACGCTTTTATCCTCACGAAGAATCTGTTTTTTGGGTATCCCTATACTTAAAAGATAGTTTTCCATAGCCTCGGCTTCGGAGACGACCTCGTCTGAGCCCTGTCCTCCCGAAGTCACAAACACCGCGTGTTTTCCTGTTTTTTCAAACTGTTTCTTTTCAAATTCAACCGCCCTGTCAATTCTGTTTTTAAGAAGCGGAGTGGGCGTTCCGTCTTTTCTTATCGCGCAGCCGAGTATAATAATATAATCGCGGTCATACGGCACCTTGTACTTGGTCGCAAGGTACGAACAGGCAACGGTCGAAATAAACATACACTCAATATAACCGACAATATAGATAAGCGGTATCATCATTTCTTTGTAGAAAGGAATATTGCTTATAAAGTTGAAGAAAAATGTGCCGATAGTAAGTAAAGCTCCGCCAAACCAAAGCGCCGCAAAAGCAATTCCGAGCATATTCATCAGGCTGAATCCCTCGTTTCGGATAAGCCAGATATTGCTTATTGCAATCAAAACCGAAAGCATCATCATTATCGGAGCAAGTAAAACGAGCATTATCATTCCGGCGGAAGAAATAATCATAAGGAAAAAAGTAAACGAAAAAACCGAAACCGTAAAATTACAAAAAGCAATATAAGCAATAAGAATAAAGTTGTAGATACTTATTCCTCCGCAGGCAATCATCGCGTAGGAAAACTTTCCTTTTCTTCTGTAGTCAATATACATCCACAGCATAATCACCTCGGTAAATACAAGCTGGAATATTATCGCGTGGATTATTGCCCTGTAGCCGTTAAAACTAATCATTCCGCCGGTCGAGTCAATAATTGTATTAAATATATTAACTTTTAGCGAAAAGTTATCGGCGGTGTTTTTCTTTCCCTCGTGAGTATAAGTTATTTTAACCTTGCTTTCCCCCATGCTTACAGCGTCAAAATCGACATACAGCATTCCTTTATCCGTTCGGATATCGGATTTCTTTAAAACATTTTTATTTTCAATAATCACTTTAATATCTTCGGGAATCCTTTTGTCTTCACATTTTATAAATGTGTTCAATGAATAGTGGCTTCCGACTATCATAACATATAAGAAAGAAAACAGCATTACAGCTAAAAGCCCCGCGCTAAGAGCTATAATGCGTTTTTTCACTTTCATATACCTCACCCCTTATTATCGATATTATAACATAGCGCTTTATAAATGTCACTAAAAAAATAACGGCTCAAAACAAAAGTTTGAGCCGTTTAAAATTATTAAATATATTTTCCTTAATACTCGGGTTTAATATCTCCGTCCTTGTTAGCGTCTTTCGCCGCCTGCATTGCCGCGGGCATAAGGTCAAGGAGCTTATCAATTTCTTCCTCGTTATTATAAATTCCGAAACTTACACGAATCATACCCGCTGTATTGGCGTCCGAACAGTTTTCAAAACCGCGGACTGTTTCGTCGTCAATGCCCATAAGTCTCCATACATACGGATGAGCACAGAACGCTCCGCGTCTTGTGGCAACTCCGCCGAGACCGCTTAACTGTTCCGCAAGCAGCATAGTATTAATATCGCTGAAGTTAAAGCTTATTACGCCTACCCTGTCGTCTATATTAACAGTATCGCCGTAGAGAATAACGTTCGGGAGCTTTTCAAGTCCGTCGATAAGCTTTCGGTTAAGAACTTTTTCGTGAGCTTCGATTTTATCCATACCGATTGTTGTAAGAACATCAATCGCCTTACCTAAACCTACAACTCCGGGATAGTTCGGCGAGCCCGCCTCGTATGCCGCGGGAGCTTCCTTATAAACCTGCCAGTCATCGCCTACGACTTTGATTGTTCCGCCGCCGTAGAATTCCGGCATATGCTGGTTGAGTTCCTCGGTAAGACCTACAACAGCTCCGCCGCCGTAGGGAGAATACATTTTGTGCGCCGAGAAAGCAATAAAGTCGATATCATCATCGGGATCGTCTAAATCGCCCATCATATAGAACTTTCTGTGGGCGACGATCTGAGCGCCGTCAACAACGATTTTAGCGCCGTATTTATGCGCCATTTTAGCAACTCTATGGACATCGTCAACGTAGCCTGTAACATTGGATGCCGCCGAAATTGAAACGATTTTTACCTTGTTTTCTTTTAAGAGTCTTTCGATATCGTCGTAGATTACTCTGCCCTTTTCGTCAACCTCCGCGTAAATTACCTTACAGCGTTCACGCCAGCTGAGGTCGTTAGCGTGATGCTCAATTCGGGTTGTAAGCACGATATCGTCTTCGCTTTCAACTAAAGCGGAAGCGAGTTTGTTAAGACCGTCGGTTGTGGAATTAACGTAGAAACAGGTGTATAAATCGGGATCTGCCGTAAGGAATTGGAGCACCTTATCTCTTGTATTGTTATAAACATCAGTTGAGTGGTTTGATTTCTGGGAGAAGCCTCTTCCTATAGAGCCGTACATCTCAAGTTCCTTGTTTACAGCGTCTTGAACAGCTTTAAACGCGGGAGTTGTGGCGGCGTTATCGAAGTTTACGAGCGGAGTTTCCGAACCGTCGTTAAGCTTAACCGGAGTATCTACACCGACAATATAGTCTCTTACATTATCGATTGTATAACCGTCAACATGCTCAATTGCGTTTCCTTTAACGGTTACGGATAACAACTCTTCGTCAACCGAATTATCGCTGAACTTTATAGCGTAAGGTATCTGGGTTTCGCCGTTTTTAACGCCTGAAATTAAGCCCTTATCATCAACTACAGCGACCTTTTCGTTTTCGGATTGATAAGAAACAGTATAGTCTTTATCGCTAAATTGAACTCCTATATCTTCCGATTCGCCGAGGACTTTTTTTATAACAGCTCCGAGGTCAAAGCTTTTTATATCGAAGTCCAATTTAAGCGAAACGCTCACATAATCAGTTTCGGTATAATTTGAGAAAGCTTCTTCGCAAACCTCGGACATTGTAGCTTCCGTTACTTTGATATTGATTGTTCCTAACTTGGTCTTTTCTTCTCCGGGGAACTGTTCAAAAACATCTACGGTAGTTTGTCCCACACCCGCGGAACAGAAAAACTTTTCGCCGTCTACGTCTTCAGTAAGTTTAACAACGCTTGTGTCGGCAATATCGAAAGTATACTCAGCGTTACTTTTGGGGTAAGCGATAGAACCTATGGCGCTGTCTCTTGCAAAAGACATCATATCGTTTTTGCTGTAATTTGAATATTTAAGATCAATATTTAAACTTTCGGGCTCTATCCTCGCGGGAAGATCCGGATCGGGTTCGTCAGTCGGTTCTTCCGTATCGGCTTCTGTGGTAGCTTGCGTCGGAGCTTCGGTCGTGCCGGGCTCGGGAGCAGCTGTAGGAGCTTCTGTGGGAGCCTCTGTGGGAGCTTGAGCCGGAGTCGGAGCGGGATTAGAGTTATTGCTCTTTTTCTTAGCTTTTTTAACGGTAAGAGTAAGAGTTTTGCTGAGCTTTTTCTTTTTAAGATTTTTTGCTTTTGTGGTAACTTTAATCTTAACCTTACCTGCTTTTTTAGCCGTAACTTTAATTTTCTTTCCGCTTACTTTTACGGTAGCGACGGATTTCTTGCTTGATTTCGCTGTAAATTTCGCGGAAGCTTTACCGTTAACTTTTACATTAACCTTAAAAGTTTTTACAATCTTTTTCTTTGAGGCGGGGATTGTAACGGTTGCTTTCTTTTTTACGCTGATTGATTTTACATATTTTCTTGTATCTTTAGCCCGGGCGCTTATAACAAAAGTTGAAACGCCGAGCAATACACAAAGAAATACGCTTATAAATTGTTTTGCTTTTCTCATATTTTTACTCCTTTATTTATTATTTTTCTTTATTATTTCTTTTTATGTGTGAAAAAATCACAACAGAGAGCCATACGACAACAGCAATTGCGCCGCCTTTAATATCGAAGGAAAAATCAGTGTGTGAAATAAGAACACAATACAAATAATCAAGAAAAAAATAGCCTAATACAATAATCGGTAAACCGATTATAAACTCAATAACCGTTCTTTTCAATTAACTCACCATATAAAAAATTATTTCTTTAATTTTATCATAAATACTTAGTTTTTAATTCTAAAATCGAATTAAAAAGTATTATATTTTATATGAAACCGGCTCGAAAAATTGAGCCGGTTTCAAGAGATTATTTTAAATCCTCGTAGATATATTCCTGAATTTCTTTTTTAAGCTTTATAAATGTCACCATTTTACGCATAATTTTACGGCTCAAAACTCATAGATAGTTTTGAGCCGTAATTTTAGAATATATTACAGGAATTTTTCCAGATTGAACCCGTTAATATTTTTATTATCCTCAACGTCGGGACCTAAGAACGAGCCAAGTCCCGAACCGAAAATATTCTGATTATCATATTTGCCTGAAGAGAGTAGCACATCAGCTTTTACCAGCTCTTCAACAGCTATTCGTGGAGTTAAATATGTTAGTTTCATATTAACCACCTCAACCTAAATCGCTGTATTTAACCGCGATTCCCTGATATGTTTTGCTGTATCTGTTTGTGTACTTAGCGTAGTGGTAAACGCCGTTTGAATCCTGAATATAAAATCTCGCGGCAATAGTAGTATTCTCGTCAACACCGTTAACCGCCAAGGTTATATATTTATAATCGGTATCTGTATCACATTTTCCGTAATCTCCGCAGATTGTATTATCGGTATCTTTACAGGTGTATTTTGAGTTCGGGAAAGCTTCCGCAGTAAGATTTCCGACAGCCTTATCGGTATTCCATACGCCCTGAGCGCTTGAAGCTACCATAAAGCCGTAATCCTGAGCGTCCTCAAGCAGCTCGCTCTTAGCTACAGCTACGAAGCGGAGGTCTGTTCCTGTTGACCGACCGTCGGTTGTATCGATGGCCTCTTTCTTCTGAACACCTAAAACGGTAAGGTTACGGTAATATACGTCGTCGCTTAATCCGAATTGGTTTTCGTCCTGAGCCTTAGCGTCCGCGGCTGTTGTCATAATAGCGTCGAGCGCGATATTTCCGATTACGTTGGAAGTATCAATACTCGGAACTGTCTTAGTCTCCTCGTAGGTCACTCCATTATACTCAGCGGAAACGTGGTAAGTTGTTTTCGCGCCGTCGTATGAAGTACAGAAAGGATTAAAGTCATAATCAATATCGTCGCCGCTTAATAAAACTTCATCGTCGCAGCCCGAGCATGTGAGCTTTAACGCCGCTGTATAGCTCGCTTCGTTTTCTGTCCAGTACCATACAGGATTGTAAGCATGATCATCTGACAATGTATAGCTTGCCTTGTAGGTAGCCTCACCCGTTACAGCTTCAATACTTGGCGTCCAGCCCGCGAAAGTATAAGCGGTACATCCGCTTGGCGCTTTAGTGGCGTCAGCGTGGGTAGGAGTTTCGCCGTACTCAACCGAAGTTGTATCAATTAAGGAATCGTCGTCATTTAGCCATGTAATAGTATAGCTTCTCTTGGTCCGGGTATAAGTAGCTTTATAAGTCGCGTCCTCAGTCGCCGCGACAACCGCGGGAGTCCAGCCCGCGAATGTATAATCGTACTCGGCTGTTGAAGCCTTGGTCGGATTAGCGTGAGTGGGAACTACGCCGTCCTCAACAATTGTTGTATCAATTACGGAATTGTCGTCGTTTTTCCATGTTATAGTATGGGTTTCGGGAGGCGCGTCAACTTTTCGGGCGGAGTGATATACATTTCCTCTGTAATTTATAGTAGCGACATATCTTATTTTTTGCTTATTGCCGTCCAAAGTATCAACAATCGGCTCGGAGTAAATACTGCTGTCGGTCTCAAAGTGAGTGTCATCAAACGTAGCGGTAGCGTAGGAATAATCGTCAGCCCATTCCCATGTGGGAGCGGTATCGGTGTAGTAAGCATAGTTGTTTTCGGGATGAACATTTCCTCTTAATTCGTAAGTATTAATAAAGAATGAGAAAAACTGATTTGTTGTTTTAATATATCCGCGTGTAAATCCGTTATCATCAACCGTTCTCAAATAGTCAGGGGTTAACTCAAATCTTCTGTACTCTCCGTCAGTACAATTACAACATGATACAGCAAGCGGATTTTCTGTAGCATTTGAATCCTCGGGATCGGCAGCGGATATAAGGCTGTTATCCCACCAAGTCCACTTCTGATTTGCGTAGTCATGCTTTTCATAAGCCGCGATTGTAACATTCTTATTATTCTCGGCGATAGTCTGACTGTCGTAAGTAAAGTTAGTGTTAATAACCATTGTGCCCGTTCCTGTACAGGAAGCGTCGTCTGTACTTACAACAGTAAATTCATCGTCGCCTTTGGTGATTGTTGTAGTGGTTGTATGCGAAGCGTCATCCGCGCAAACAAGATTAACCGTAACAGTATCTTTATCCTCTGCGGTACAGGACATTGTATCAATTGTCCATGTGTGGGTATGACCGCTTACTACAGTTTCCCAATTATAACCGTTGGCTGTTTGAAAAGCCTTAGCTCCGGTATTTGAAGTCAGCGCGGCAATTGTAATGTCGCTTGGATTAGCCCAGCTCTGAATAACACCGTTACCAAATACAGTATTTTCAGACTCTTTAATAGTGAGCTTGAAGCCGCCGCTTGATGTACCGGTAATAGCGTAATCCTCGAATTCATCAATGCCTTCCTCAAATATCATCTCTTCCATATACTCACAATAAGAAAAAGCTTGTGACGAAAGTTTATCGATATGTCCAAGAAATGTGATTTTAGTAAAATAGCAATCCTCAATTGCTCCGGAATTAACAGATTTAACAGTAATACCCGCAACAGTTTTAGGTACAACTAATTCAGCAGAACTCCAATCCGAACAATAGGTTATAGCTCCGGCATCGTCAATTGACCAAACTCCCTCTGTAGCCGCGTCAGCGGCAATAGGTAAAGCCGAAAACAATCCAATTACCATCATTACCGCGAGAATTATACTCAGCGGTTTTTTACATCTTTTCATAAGAATTCCTCCTGTAAAAAAATATTTAAACAAAAAAGCACAGACGCAGTAAAAAACTGTGCCTATGCTTTAAAATTTTTAAGTAAAAATCTCAGAATTAACGTCAGTCTGTCTTGTCAACATCATACTTATTTCCTTGTAATGTCAAGTAAAAATCGTGAGAATAATATAGCATATTAACAAAAAGTTATTATTCTTTAATAGAATTAAATGATATTTACAAGAATTTTCACTTGAAATTATATTTGTTCGTATGATAAAAACAGAAACTAATTAGACTTATTCCTTCTTGATAAGTATGTAACGAGTTCAACAACAAACCATACCAAAACAGCGATACCGCAGTTTCTTATATTGAATATAAAGGGTTCGTGCGTAAAAAACGTACAATATAAAAAATCAAGTAAGAAATAACCGCAGATTACAACAGGCAGACCTATCAAGAATTCAATTAGCGTTCTTTTCATTTCAAATCCTCATATATATTTGTCTGAATATCCTTTTTCAGCTTTTTAAAGTCATTAAGCTGGATAATCCACGCTCCGCCCGAGGACGTTCCCGACTGCCATTCACCGTCGCCGGGAACACAGCGCTGCTTGAATTTAAACTTGAAAAATCTCGGCGAACGTTCGGCAAACCATTTAAAATCTTTTTTTGTAAGATTGGTTTTAACATTCTTTTTAAGGATGTTAAGAGTTGAAAGCACCTTAGAGGGTGTGTAGTTTTTATAAGTTGTAACAAGGCTTTTGATAACCCTGCGCTGGCGTGATGTGCGTACAAAGTCGTTTCCGCTGTAGCCGTTTCCGCCACGGTCGCGGCAGAGCCACAAAGCCTGCTGGCCGTTAAGGTGGGTTACTCCTCCGGAGGTACTTACGAGACCTACTGAATTAGCCTGGCCGTTTTTATTGAGCTGCCAGTTTATATAACCCGCTTCATCGGAAGTGATTTCAACGTCTACCCCGCCGAGGTTGTTGATTACGTCCTTAAAAGTCTTAAAGCTTACGCATACGTACTTATCAATCTTAATTCCGAAAGTATTGCCGATAGTCTGCATTGTAAGTTTAGGCCCGCCGAAAGCGAATGCCGAGTTGAGCTTGTTTGCGCCGTGGCCCGGAATCTCGAACCAGTTGTCGCGCATAAACGAGGTCTGTTTTATTGTTCCCGTATTCGCGTCAACGGAAATCAGCATCATACAGTCCGAACGACCTACGCCCGAGTCGCTGTCTACGCCGAGGAAAAGAATATTCTTTACGTTTGAGTTCGCGTAAAGGCCGTCTTCCTTATGGGTAACTCCCTTTTTAAACTCAAGCTTTTTATCGCTGTACTTTTTAAATACCCAGCCTTTTTCGGATGAGAATTTATATTTTAAAGATACAATACCGTCGTACTCGTCATTATTTACGGTATAATAAATTAGGTCAACGCCTTTTTCAATATCGGTTTTCTGCTCTTTAAACTGCGCGTCTTTGCAATACTTTTTAACTTTAGCGTCGGCTGTCGCGCGGTCTACGCCCGTTAAAGCGTAAAACTCGTTTTCAGAATCAGCGGTTTCGGATTTTGAATATTTAAAAGATGTTCCGTTTCTTACAAAGCTTACTTTATACGTTACGGGAGAAATACCGTAAACCTCGCACTCGCGCGTTACGTCGGCGTAACAATTATACTTTTGCTTATCTAAGCTTTCCTTATTAATATCCAACTTGGTAACTTTAAAGTCGTACTGCGTTTTTCCGACCTGAACTTTAGAAACATTTTCGTCGTTGTTCATAGCGCTGATTATCATATTTTTTGTCGGCTTTTCGGGAGTCCAGAAGAACATAAAATACGAAGCAACCGCCGCGCCCGCTACAAGAAGCACGCCTAAAATTACAAGAAGAATTATTATCAGTTTCTTTTTTGATTTTTTTACGGGCTCTGATAATTCTTTTTCGGAATTATTCTCGTCAGGAACTATAACAACATCATCTTCCCGCGCCTGATTTACAACAGGTTTTTCCGCTTTATCTACGGCAGGAGTGTTTTCGTCGGAAACGAGATATTCCTTACGCATAAGATTTTCGCCACAGTTGGTGCAGAAAATCTCGTCGGGATGATTTAAAGTTCCGCATTTCTTACATTTTTTCATATAGCATACCTCCAATATACAACAGTATATCACAAATTTTACGATAAAACGAAAAATGACGACATTGTAAATAAAAAATAAAAAAGGCTGACATTTCGTCAGCCTTTTTTTCAAGCTATATCTTCAAGTGAGCAGGAGCAGGAATTAAGTCCGTGCTTAACTCTGTCCTCAACCTCAGCGCGTTTAGCGTTATTGAAACGATCAAGAGTACCTACGAGGTAACCGGTGATTCTTCTGATTCTCTCGAAGGGAACCATATCGTAAGTGTAGTTAACATCTACATACTCACCGTCAACCGTAAACTCAAAGGTCTTAAAATCCTTATCGGGATTAGCCTCTTTAATCTGCATTACGTAAGTATCAATTTCCTTTTTGGATAACTCTCCGCCTTTTACTGTGATTGTCATTTCGTACCTTCCTTTCTAAAAGTTAATTTTCAAAACCTATAAACACACAATTTCAAAGAATTTTTTAATTATTTTCCAACCTTATTTTGTGGAGTATTAATATAATAACACAATATATAGCGTTTTGCAAGTAACAAATTATTGTTTATATGCACAAAACTGTAACAATTTTTATGTTAATAATTACTAAAATTTAACCTTTAACAGCAAAATAGACTCATGAGAGGTCTATTTGACATTAGTCTATAATTAAGGTATAATTATCAGGATATAATTTGCAGACACGCAAATACAATTTGATATTTACTTTATATAACACGCGGGCGTGGTAGCGTTGCGACCGCCGCCGGTGGCGGATTAAGGGAGCAAAAGCGCTGCGCAAAATAAGGAGTATCATTTTGGGCTGGAGGAATTGGCAGACACGCAAATACAATTTGATATTTACTTTATATAATACGCGGGCGTGGTGGAATTGGCAGACACGCAAGATTTAGGTTCTTGTGCCGATGGTGTGCAGGTTCAAGTCCTGTCGCCCGCACCAAAATAATAGAGGCTCCACAGGAGCCTCTATTATTTTGCGCGACAGGACTTGAAGCCGGGCATAAAGTAAAAGGGCTCATTACGAGCCCTTTTTTAATATTAAATTACAAGAAGCTTTCTAAATTAAATGTTCTTGAGCCTACTGTGTCGTTGAAGGACTCAAATTTGTTTTCACTTCCGAGAATTTCATTTGAAGCGCAAAGCACATCAATCTTTGCGAGCTCTTCTACCATTATTTCAGGAGTTTTATATAAGTTTTTCATTATCGTTCCTCCTTAACCTAAGTTCGCGCTTACAGCGCTGAGGTCAAATGCCATACCGCTGTAGGTTTGATTGCTGCCGTTAATATAGTCGGCGTAATGATACTGACCGTCCTTTGTTTTTACATAGAAGCGGGCGACAAGGTTGCCTGATTTTCCGCTTGTACCTGTTACCGCAAGGGTTACGTACTTATATTCGGTGTCGGATGAATACTGACCGAACTCGCCCGAGATTGAGTTGCTTGAACCCTTGCAGGAGAAAATGTTTGTATCAGCCGCGCCTTGAGCTATAAACTTCTCGGCAGTAAACTTATCCATATTCTCGTAAAGTGTTCCGACTTCCGAGTTTATCTTAGCTACGATGTAGCCATAGTCCTCAATATTGCTGCCCTTTAAGAGATTAGAGTTGACAGCCGTTACAAAGCGCACGCCGTCGTCGCCGCCCTCGGTAGCGATTGAGTTCTTGAGCTGGATTCCGAGCATCTGCATATTGAGGTAGCTGTCGAGGTTAAGTCCGAACTTAGTCTTACCCTCATCGGAGCTGCTGACCTGCTGAGTACCCTTCGGGTCGATATAGTTATCGCCGCCGTAGTTGATTCCCTTGGGAACAGACGTAAAGGTCGCGGTGTAGGTCTCGCCGCCAAAAAGAACTGTCGCGGTGTATACTGTTTTGTCAATCAAATCGCTTTCTGAAACCGTTGCGTTAACCGTTTCGCTGTGCTTACATCTGCTGTCTGTACAGGTGAATTTAGCCGCCGCTGTGCTGTAATCGTCAGCCCAGTTCCAAACAGGCTCGCCGTAGCGGTGATCGTCCGTGAAGATATAAGATATACTGTTTTGCATAAAAGAGGTTGCGCTAAATTCGGTAGCGTGTTTAATACGCGCGGTTACATCCATATTATTGAATATACCCGAACCTACAGTAATTACACCCTCATAATCGAGCTTAATATCGAGCTTAAAGCCATCGGGGCTGTTCACCCACGAGAAAGCATAAGAGCCGATTGTTTCGAGAGCCGAGGTGTCGCCCTTAACCTTTTTAACCCAAATTGTATAGAATGTGTAGCCCTTGATTTCCTTGATATTCTCGGTAAGAGTCAACTCGAACTGTGTTTTTGCTTTTCCGGAGTAATCTATAAGAGGAGTGTTTCTGTTGTTTCCGAGAACGGTAATTTTCTTGCCGTTAAAGGTCTTGGGGATTACAAGCTCCGTCAGGTTATCGGTCGGGCCTGTGTAATAGTTAATCTGATAAGTATTACCTATAAGCGTAAAGTCAAAGTACGAAAGCGAAATATCACTTATCTCTTCGCCTACGCCGCCGTCTTCATCCACATTGTAATACTTGCCGTCAATCTTAAAATGTTCCACATTGCCGAGGTGGTACTCACCCTCTTCGTCGATATAGGGTTCAACCCTTTCCGTGATTTTCACGAACTCGGCGTTTACCGTCACGTTGGACTCAGGCATCTTGAAGCTGTTGTCAACGATTTCTATCTTGGTACCGTTTTTATCGGTATAGTAAAGCGCACCGCTGATATATCCATCGTCGGGCTTGACTTCAAGCTTCACTCTATTGCCGGCTTTTGCTGTGGTCCTGTCAGCGGTGACAGTACCGTGCGTGTTGCTCGCTGCGGTAATATCAAAGATGATTTGGAAGGTCTTCGCGTCGGAATACTCCTGTCCGTTAAACATACAGCGGGCGGTGGAGGTACGGTTCTTGCCGCTGTCCTCGAAGGCAACCCTCGCATCAATCTCCTTTACGTCATCGCAGTCCTTGCATCTGAATACAGCGGTAGCGTTTGCATAGTCGTCAGACCAAACCCATTCGGGTTCAGCGTAATCGTGAGGCATATACGGCGTGAGCGTCATGCCCTTAATCGCGTTGATCTGATCGGAAGTCAGCGTACCCTTATAGACATTTGTTCCGTCCGTCAGCGCCTGACCGTCATCAACAACGACAGAAATCTCATCCGTGAAATTGTTGATCTTTATACTGTCGGTCGGTTCACTCCAGCCCAGCACATTCGAGTTACTGCCGTAACGACAGTTGACGATCTCGCAATTGCCGCCTTTTAGCACGTATTCAGGACACACTACTTCTTGCGCGCGGAGATCGCCCCTTAATACCTGAAAGGTCTGCGTTGCTTGCGCGCCGCTTATATTAACTTTTCCGCCATACTGTAAATAATTTGAGAAGATAACACGACGGTTGAAATTAACTGAACCTGTCTGTTTCTTCTGGCCAAACACCCGGAAGAAGGTTTCGTCTTTCCTGCTCTCGACTGCGTTGCCAAAGATATATAAGGCTTCCTGGGAACCATCAAATGAAAGAGAGCTGTCATCCGCGAGAATAAAATGGACGTTTCCCGACAGAAAGAACGTGTACTTCGCCTCCACATCGCCTTCAACAACATACCAGCCATCGGTAAGGCACAGCTTTCCGTCTATACGTTCCAGATCTTCTGACGAAAGTCTTCTTGCACGAACGATTCTTTCTATTCCGTCCCCGTCAATATAATTTGTATCCTCCGCGGGCAAATAAAGTGCCCTGAGACTTGTTCCGTTTCTTATATGGTATGTATCCTGCGGCGCGTAATACTCATTAGAATCATACTCCCAACATACGAACTCATAGCCGTCGGGGACATTTTCGCACTCAGGAAGACTAATCAGCGCGTCATCATAAAATCCTGTAATCTCCCGCCTGACTTCTCTGTCGTTGTTTTGCTCAATAAGCGTAACCGAAACTTCTTTTCTATTGCATCCGCATACAGAGCACTTGTTCGAGCTATCCCAAACATGAGAAGATGCCGAGAGCTTCCCCCCGCATTCTTTGCAGTACTGCACGTGGGATGATAAGTTTAATAATTTCCATTCCGTCTCAGAGTGGGTGCAGGGATATATCTTAGAGTATTTATTATTAAATATCGCGTCATATCTGCTGCTGCCGATATACACTTTGGCGCTGCTTTCGTTTTCTCCCGCTTTTACCTTCAGTTCGCTGCCTAAACTGAGAGTTCCGCCGGAATATCCGCTTACATACCAACCGCAGTCACCGTGGCCGATTGACTGTACATTTCCTTTTCCGCCCGAGACAGCTTCTACGGTGCAATCAGAATCGATCTCACAGTATTCGCCGCCGGAGTCTTCACCGCCGCCGATGCCCGCGCCGTAATTGCTGCCCTCGGCATAGACATCAGAGTGATTCAAAATTTCAATGTGACCGCCGTCACCGCCCTCGCCGCCTCCGATACCCGCGGCGTCCTTGCCGCCGAAGGCCTTTACGGTAGAGGCGGAAAGCTTGATTGTACCGCTGTCCACGCTGTCGCCGCCGCCGATACCCGCGGCTAAGTCTCCGCCGCGAGCCTCAACTGTTGAGTTATTTATATTAATATTTGATGTCTCATCAACCTCGTTGCCTGTGCCGATTCCCGCGCCTTCCGAGCCGCCTTTTGACGTAATTTCGGAATCCGTGATATTGATTGTTCCGCATTTTTTTGCCTCGTCGCCCGAGCCTATGCCCGCGCCGTACTTGCCGCCTTGCGCATTAATGCGGCTGTTTTTAATATCAATTGTACCGAAGCCGCCTTCGTCACCTCCGCCGATACCAGCCGCGCAAGCGCCGCCCGTCGCCAAAACAGTACAGTTATCAATATAAATATTATTTACATTACCGCTGTCTCCGCTGCCGATACCCGCGCCTGTATGAGTTCCCTGAATCAAGCTGTCCAATAACTGGGCAAAAAGGAAACCGGCGCCGTATGCTGCATCCTCATCGTTTATAGTAGGGTCAAGTGTATATAATACATCATGATAATAATCTTTATAATCACTGAATAATCTGTCGTCAAATGTATTTTTTTCCGAATTTGTCCAGGCAACAACAAAACTATCCCTCAGAATAATGGAATTACATCCTTTTTCATCGCCGCCGCCGATTCCCGCGCCGCCTTTGCCGCTGGCAGCAAAAACAACACTATCATCAATAGTTATATCACCGCCGTCCGACTCGTCACCGCCGCCGATACCGGCTCCGTATGTACCTGAAGACGCAGTAATTATGCTTTTTTTAATGGTAATACTTTTGCTTTTTCCGCAGTTACCGCCGCCGATACCTGCGCCCTCGGAGCCGACCGATCCGCCGTTGTGTATAGTCTTTGACTTAATGTAACTGTTTTCAATGATTATTGCTTCCGCGTCGCTGTCCTCGCCGCTTCCGATACCCGCTCCGTAGTTCGAATCAGCTTCAACATCAGCGTTCTTAATTGTAACGGTACTGCTGCCTCCGTCCTGTCCGCTGCCTATTCCCGCGCCGTTATATGAGCTGACGGTAATAGTGCCGCCGAGAATATTAACCGGACAGTCTGCGGAGCCCTCGCCGCCGCCGATACCCGCGCCGTCAGATGATGCAGAGTTTTTTGCTGTGATATCTCCGCCGTAAATGTTTATACTGCAATATGAGTCGTTTTTTGAGTTTGAATCGTTGCCATTGCCGATAACCGCACCGTAACAATTCTTTGTGCTGTTATTGGGGCTGTCATATTGATAAGTCTTTACCGTTCCGCCATAGAAGCTGAGCGAACCGCAGTTGCCGCCGTCGCCTCCGCCGCCGATGACCGCTGCTCCGGTTTCTCTGTCATTATTTTCCGCCTTTAGGTTTCCGCCATAGAATACAAATTTACCGCAGTTTTCATTTTCGTTACCGCCGATATTCGCTTCCTCGTCATCGCCTGTTTTAGCGTTAAGAGTACCCGAGCTATCCTTAGCGGAGTATATGTACAAAGTATTGCCTCTTGACAGATGAATACCGTGTTTACAGGTCAGAGTTCCGCTCATAAGAATCAGGTGAGCCTCTCCGCTTACGTTGACGCGGTTGTCGATTGCGGCGTCGCCGTTGACAATATACCACTTTTCGTCTCCGATTGTAAGGCTGTTTTGGGATGTGATAGTGGAATAATTCGGACAGGTTTTAACTTCATCCGCAACCTTTTGATTCGCCTCGTCCCACGAGCGTTCTATGTACTCTATCTCCGTCGCGGCAAATGCCTCAAACGGGACAATTGTGAACACGCTGACTATCATAACAAGTGACAGCAGAACACTTACGGGTTTTTTTATAAATTTCATAAACAATGCCTCCTACGAGTGCTCTATTTTAATTGTAACATATTACATTAATATTTTTCAATATACAATCTAACGATAATTTGTGTTTTTACGCAAACAAAATAGAAAGGCTTCACAGGAGCATTTGTTATTTCGGTTTAACGAAAATAACAGGACTTGAATCCGGGCATAAAGAAAAAGGGCTCATTTCGAGCCCTTTTAAGTACCTTTTAAGTATTATTAAGAATTTTTATAGCATTATAAACAAAATCTCTGCGCGTCATTTGTGCAGATTGACAACGAAACGGAAAAAGGTCTAAAACTTGTAATTTATAAAAAACAATCCGACAAGGCAGATTCCGACGCCGACAAGCTTATTCCAGGTAATCGCTTCTTTAAAAAACAGGTATCCTACAAAAATAAGTATAATCGCAAGCGCCGAACCCTGAACGAGAGAGGCGGTGCTTACCGTCCATCCCGCTTTATACGCGTAAATAAAACCGACTTCTAATCCGACAATTACCAAGCCGAGTACAAACGGAGCCCAATTAAGATTAGTCAGCTCCTTAAACGGATTTGACTGTTTACCTAAAATAAAAAACAAAATCAAACTCGCGGCAGCTCCGACAAGGTAAGTTACCGTTAAAGCGGCGAAGGGATTAAGTCCGCTCGGAACAGACTTCGCGCAAACCTGATAAATAACATTCGACAGCACTACCAGCGCTATCGGCCATACATAAGAAAACATAACTTCTCCTCCGATAAAAAATTGACCTTACTGCACGGTAGGTGTCCACCCGTATCTTTCGATGTGGTTATTATACCAAAACAAAAACAATATGTCTATAAAAATTTCCGCTTGATTTTCTCAAGCGGAGTTATGCTTTTTTATTCGCTTTTTAAAAGCTTACGCATCCTGATACAATCAAAGTTCCAGCTTTTAATCACCTTATCATCAACTTTTTTAAAGCCTGATTTTTCGTAAAAGCCCACAGCGGTTACACGGCTGTCTACAAAAATTTCTTTATAGCCAAGTTCCTTAATCCACTTTTCCGCTTCGTTTATAACCATTCTTCCGAGTTGTTTTCCGCGGTATTCGGGCAAGACCACTACCCTGCCGAGCAGCACGCTGCCGAAGTTAAGTTCATAAAACCTGCATGTAGCGACAGGATACTCGTCGTCTAAAAGCACAATGTATTTTGTACCGTCTTTATCATATTCATCGAACTCGTCTCTAAGAGAAATGTGATGCTGACGGTTCATTCCCTGTATACGCACGGAATACGCGCCCGCCCGCTGCCATTCTTCAGAAGCTCTTAAAACTTTTAAATCACTCAAAATAAACCTCCGTAAGCTCTTTTGGATTATAATAACAGAAAGAGGAATAATTGTCTACAGGCGGTTTTACAAAGAAAGTTTTATCTCTTTTTATAAAGCACAAGTTCAGGGTTTTTACCCTCGGACTCATAAGTACAGATAAGTATAAAATCCATATCAGCGAGCACGCCGAAACAGCGTTCTCCGCCGAACTGCGATTCAAGCTGAGTTCCTAAATATGTTGTATTATCGTCTAAAAATTTCGCTTTAATTCCGCCCGGAAGAGAATATTCAAGATTAACGTAGCTTCCTACAAGTGAGTTGAGCTTTTCAACTTTCGGCATACCTTCTATATTAAGAGCGTTGATTTCGTCAATAAGCATTTGTTTAAACTGTTCGAACTCTCCGTTATCGCTCAGCTGTTCGTATTTCTTCCAGTAATTAAGCTCCGGGAGTTTTTCTTTCATAAAACCGCGCGCCTGTTCTTCGGTAAAGCCCTGCTTAACCATATGCGGAATACAAACCTCAATCAGCTCGTCCATATCGCTGTATACGTAATTGCCGTCGGCGTAGCACCATTTGCAGTATTCCTCATTAAGCGTTCCGTCTTTTTCCCTGCTTATAATTTCGTCCTCAAGAGGCATTCCGCAGCACTGGCAGATAAGCCGGCGAGGCGCTCCGAGCAGAGTATTAATGGATACATTAAAAAGCCCCGAGAGTAATTTCAGCGTATCTGTATTCGGAACAGTCTCGCCGTTTTCCCAGCGTGATACCGCCTGGCGTGTTACATAGACCTTTTCGGCAAGTTCATCCTGCGATAAACCGTTCTTCGTTCTCAGTTCAAATATAACATCTTTTGTATTCATAAAAACGCCTCCTTTATCTTTTTTTATACTAATACTAATTGATATAAAAATCAAGCAACACGCTGTTGCCCGAAAGCAGCCCCTAATCAATCACAAACACAAGAATAATTAATATAACCCATTTAACAAGGCTCAGCGTCCATTTTACGGGAAGCCACCACCATCCGATAATCAGCCACCACAAACATCCGTGGCTCGGGCTTGTATATGTTACGTATTTCATAATCAGAACCTCCAATCAATGAACTTATAGTCTTTATCTATATTTTAAATCATCAGCTGTCCGATTATCAGTACTTTGAGTTCGAATAATAAAAGATTTATAACGCTTTTACACCTTTTTTATATTGCTTTTTTCACAACATTGTGATATAATATATTGGTTTATTTTACATCAATACGGGAGAAAAAATGAAAGAGTTATTTTCGCTTATTTTTAAGCTTGATTTTAAAGAACTGTTTTTAAACAAAACAGAGAACATTATAATACAGTTTTTCCGATACTGCTTTGTCGGCGGTATAGCAACCGTTGTCGAGGGAGGCGCGCTGTGGATAATTCAGCACTTTATCTTTAAAGAAGCGGCGGGAAATTTTGTATTAATCTCTCAGGCAATCGCGTTTGTGCTCGGACTTACATCTAATTTTATACTTTCGAAGTTTTTTGTTTTCCAGGAGAAAAGCGAAAAAACAAATATGTTCGGCGAATTTATTACTTACGCGGTAATCGGAGTTGTGGGACTGTTTATAAAAGAGCTGCTTTTATGGTGCTTCAACGCTCAGCTCGGACTGCACTATATGCTTGTATGGGTTATTTCCACAATACTTGTGCTGATATGGAATTACGCGGCGAGACACATAATTCTTTACCGCAAAAAGTCAAAATAAAAATCTAAGTTCAGGGGTTAAAATATTATGAAAAAAGTATTAATAATCGGAGCAGGTCCCGCGGGCCTCACCGCGGCTTACGAGCTGCTCGATAAATCCAAAGATTTTGAAGTTACCGTTTTCGAGGAAAGCGACTGCTTCGGCGGTATTTCCCGCACGGTAAACTACAAGGGAAACCGTATGGATATGGGCGGTCACCGCTTCTTCTCCAAAGTTCCCGAAGTTAATCAATGGTGGGAGAAAATGCTTCCTACCCAGGGAGCTTATCCTATAGACGATATTGTACTCGGAAGACAATCCACGGTAGCGCAGGGCGGTCCCGATCCCGAAAAAACAGACAGAGTTATGCTTAGAAGAAACCGTCTTTCCAGAATTTTCTTTAACAGCCGTTTCTTTGACTATCCGATTTCGCTTAAATTCGAAACAATCAAGAATATGGGATTCGGCACTACTATCGTAGTAGGATTCAGCTATCTTAAAACAGTTTTCCATAAGCGTAAGGAAAACTCACTCGAAGATTTCTACATCAACCGTTTCGGTAAAAAGCTTTATTCGATGTTCTTCGAGAACTACACCGAAAACCTCTGGGGCAGACATCCGAGCGAGATTTCTCCCGAATGGGGCGCTCAGCGTGTAAAGGGACTTTCCATACGCGCCGTACTTAAAGATATTTTCGGAAAAATGTTTAATAAGAAAAACCGCCGGGTTGAAACCTCGCTGATCGAGGAATTCGCTTATCCGAAACTCGGCCCCGGACAGCTGTGGGATTTAACCGCGTCCGATTTCGAAAAGTTAGGCGGTAAAATTATTAAGAACGCCAAAGTTACTAAATTAATAAAAGACGAAAACAACAACCTTACAGGCTTGGTATACGTTAAAGACGGAGAGGAAATTACCGTCGAAGGTGATTATTTCATCTCATCAATGCCCGTAAAAGACTTGGTAGAGGGTATGAACGACGTTCCCGAAAAGTATCTTTCAATCGCTTCGGGACTTCCCTACCGCGACTATATGACAGTCGGCGTTCTTATTCCGCGCCTCAACCTCAAAAACGAAACAAAGATAAAAACAATGGGCAACATTGTTCCCGACAACTGGGTATATGTTCACGACAGAAACGTAAAAGTCGGACGCTTCCAGATTTACAACAACTGGTCGCCCTATATGGTTAAAAATATCGACAACACAATATGGATGGGACTCGAATACTTCTGTAACGAAGGCGATTCCATGTGGTCGATGTCGGACGAGGATTTCGCTAAGATGGGCACCGAGGAAATGGTGAAAATGGGCTTAATCGACAGCGTTGACGAAGTGCTCGACAGCCACGTTGAACGTGTAAAGAAAGCTTATCCCGCTTACTTCGACACCTACGAGCATATGGACGAGCTCAGGGAATATTTAGATACTATCCCCAACTTGTTCTGCGTCGGACGCAACGGCCAGCACCGCTACAACAATATAGACCACAGTATGTGCACTTCATTTGAGACCGTTAAAAATATTCTTTCGGGCGAAACTAAAAAGGACAACATCTGGAACGTCAACACCGAAAAAGAATATCACGAGGAAAGTAAAGATAAATCCTGATTCTGAAATGGGAGATTTGAATGAAATTAAATGCAAATTACTCTTTGGGACCAACGTTTAACAAACTGTCCAAACACCCGTTTATAACGACAGCGGCAGCGTGCTTAATGCTCTTCTTCTTCGGCTTTTGCTTTAAAACGAGCATTACCGCGGGAAGCTATATCTACGCGGGCGCTGTTCTGATTGTGCTTCTTGCGCTGCTTGTTACAATCGGCAAAATCGGCGGCAATACAAAAGAAAAAGTTATTTTCGTTTTTTCCGCCGCGGTATTATCAATAGGCTCTCTGTTTATAATATCAAAATTTGACAACAGTCCTTCCCTTATCTTATGGCTGTCAATTCTTATTTTAGCTGTAATTGTATTTATGATGTATCTTACGGACACATTAACGCCGGTAAATTTCATCATCATTATGATTGCGGCAGGAATTATCCTCAGGTTTGTGTACACTCTTTACACATCATCAGGCGACAGACAGCACGATGTAGGTTTCTGGAATTTCACCTGGGGACACGCGAACTACATTGAATACTGGTACAAAAACGGACTTAAACTTCCCGACTTTGATGTTCGCTCGATATGGCAGTATTACCATCCTCCTTTACACCACATGCTGATGGCTGTTATGCTTAAAATCCTTACATTTTTCAAAATGGATTACGGCACGGCGTGCCAGGCTTTACAGTTCCTGCCGTTTTTATACTCCTCGCTTACAATAGTCGTATGCTATAAAATTTTCCGTTTGATTAATCTTAAAAATCTTCCGCTTTTAATTTCGATGGCAATTATCTGCTTCCATCCCACATTCGTTATTATGGGAGGTTTCTTCAATAACGATATGCTTTGCGTACTGTTTATGATGATGTCGATTATGTTCGCGTTAAAATGGTACCGCAAGCCCACCCTGCTTAACATTATTCCGATAGCGCTCAGCGTGGGACTCGGAATGATGACAAAGCTCAGCGCGTGGATGGTCGCTCCCGCGATTGCCGTACTGTTCATTTATGTATTTGTAAAGAATATTAAGTCTTGGTCTAAATATCTCGGACAGTTCGCCGTGTTCGGATGCATATGCGCTCCGCTCGGACTATGGTGGCAGGTACGCAACTTAATCCTCTTTAATGTTCCGCTGACCTATGTTCCCCTTTTATCCGATACCGATCCTCAATTCTGCGGAAATCTCGCCCCTGCAAAAAGACTTTTAGACTTCGGAAACGGCCAGCTCAACTATGTATATGACGCTTTCACAAGCTACGGCGCTCCGTATAACGAATACAATCCGACGCTCGGCCTTATAAAAACAGCTTTGTTCGACGAAGGTCACAACGGCATTACATCAACCACCTTCCCCCAGATTGCGATAACAGGTCCAATTCTTTTCTGGGTAGGTACGGTACTCGCGGTATTGTGCGCTGCCGCGTTCTTCGTAACGATGTTAAGCAAGAAAACCGAATTAGATAAAATAACACGTTCATTTTTCCTGATATTCGCGATAACGCTTTTAGTATCCTACTATTCATTCTGCTTCCAGTTCCCCTTCACCTGCACAATGAATATCCGCTACTGCGTACCTCTTATACCGATGTTCGCTATGGGGCTCGGATTGCTGCTCCGGCGTTTCTCGGGCAAAAGCGCGAAAGAAAAACTGCTCAGGTATTCAAGCTACGCGCTTGTAACCGCTTTCGTTCTTATGACGCTTATTCTGTTCTCGCAGATTGCGGTTTTGATACCGACGCAAACATCCGGCTGATAGATTTATAAAGCTAACCCCCTGCCCGCGCAAAGCGGTTTAGGGGGTTAAAATGTAATTACAGTTTTATGGAGAATAATATGAAAGTTTTTGTATCGGGGCTTCTTAATATTGAAACCACAGTAAAAATAAAAAAATTCCCCGTTGAGTATTATCCGATTGACTATCCGTTTTTCGGAATTAATTCCAATGTTTCGGGGGTTGGATACAATATCTCAAAGGCGCTTTGCTCCCTCGGCGATAAAGTTGAGTTAACTTCATTTACGGGAAATGACGACGAAGCCGAAAGAATAATCAATAAATTAAAAAGGGACAATATTGCTTTCGAAAATATAAGAAAAGTTCTTAAAAACACTCCCTGCTCGGCGGTTCTCTACGACGAAAGCGGTAAAAGACAGATTTACTGCGATTTAAAAGACATTCAGGAACAAAATATTGAGCCGAATAAAAATATAACAGAATTAATAAACAGCTGTGATATTGCCGCGCTGTGCAACATCAACTTTAACCGCAAGCTTATAAAATCAAAAGATATTAACTCCCCTATCGCGACCGACGTACACGTTTTAGGCGATATTGAGGACGAATACAACCGCGATTTTATGGAGAACTCGGATATACTTTTTCTAAGCGACGAAAACCTACCGTGCGGCGCGGTTGAGTTTATTAAGAAAATCGAGGATAAATACAAAAACAAAATTATTGTTATCGGTATGGGAGAAAAAGGCGCTTTGCTTTTGGATTCAGAAAGCCAGAAAATATACCGCCTCGGAATTTACCGCAACGACAACGTTGTTAATACCGTAGGCGCGGGCGACGCGTTATTCTCCGCGTTTATACATTTTTACGCAAAAGGCGAAAGCCCGCTTGAAGCATTGAAAAAGTCGGAGATATTCGCCTCAAAAAAAGTCAGCTTCAACGGCGCCTCGCTCGGTTTTTCAAGCGAAAAGGAAATTGAAGAAAAATACAAAAGCAATAATATTTCTGTAGAAGAATTATAATTTTATTCTGTAAAAGAAAAAAGCCTGCGATTAACGCAGGCTTAATTTTTTATCAGAATTTTGTATAACCGTAAACATAGGTTAAAATATCGGAAGCTTTGTACTTCTTTCCTACCTTTATCTTGGGTACTACGTAGTAATAGTAGTAAGTACCTTTCTTCAGGCTTTTCTTACCGTATTTCTTTACCGTAAAGGAAGTCTTTTTAAGATTCTTTGCCGCTTTCTTTTTACCCTTATTATATGTTTTGGAAACATAAATATCGTATTTAAACTTTCCGCCTTTTGGCTTTTTCCATTTAAGCTTTACGGAATGTTTTGTTTTCGATGTAATTTTAATACTTTTAAGTCCCGATACAATGTACTTGTATCCCGACCATTTTCCGTAAACTTTTTTGGAATTGAATAATGTATAGGAGCGGGTTTTAACCTTGTAAGCCTGGCCTTTTTTAAGCTTACAGGAAGTTTTATCTGTAATGGTTTTAAGAGCTTTTTTCTTATTAGCTTTATAAATCTTAAACTGGAATCCGTCCTGGTGCTTTAATTCAGGTCTTTTAAAGGAAATTTCGCCCGAGTAGTTCCAGTAATAACTCGGCTTAGGTGTTTTTCCTTTTTGGGGCGTCAGTTTAAGATAATATGAAAATATACTTTCGTAATTTCCCTCAGCAATATAGGAACCCGAGCTTCTTACAGGTCTTACTTGAATATAGCTGAAATCAAAGTTCTTTGTGTTCGACAGTCCGCTTATTGTATAGGAATTTGTATTTGAGGAGCCGATTTTCTTTATACTTGTGCTTGAGTAATACTTATAAATATTGTAGCTCTGAGCTCCCGAAGACGCGGACCAGGAAAGCTTAATTGAGTTGGTTGAGATACCCGTCTGTTTTAAGTTTTCAACACTTTTAGGTGTGGTAACAACAGCAATCGGAGCCGAAGCCGAGCTTGTCTGCCAGCCTCCGTTTACGTAGGGAGTAACCTTTACATAGTAAGTTTTACCGGGGAAATTAGTAAACACGGTATCGGAACTTCCCGCGTATTCTGTGTCAGTTGTATATACGCCGTACTGACTTGTGCTGTACTCAACCTTATAACGGGTAACTGTGGAATACTGATCCCACTCGATAGTAAAGTAAGAAGTTCCCGCCTGAGTCTGTCTTACGCCTGATACTTTTGTCGCGGCAACAACCGAAACAGGAACGGCAATTGAAAACAGAATCGCTAAAACGACTATAATTGATATAACTTTTTTCATCAAAATTCATCCTCCGTTTATTTTTTATCTTTTCAGATTATTTACATTATATCATTTTATTTACTTTTTTACAATAGCAGTATAAAACAAAATATTATTTATTGCTTATTGCTTTTAAAGTTCTTTTAAAGAATTATAAACATTTTTATTTCGTTATAACTTGACATTTTTCACTAATAATAATATATTTATATAGTTAGAAAACAAAAGCAAAATATAAGATAAAGTAGGTTTTAAAATGGCTAAACATTTATTTACATCAGAGTCGGTAACAGAGGGACATCCCGATAAAATCTGCGACCAGATTTCCGACGCTGTACTTGACGAAATATTAAAACAGGATAAAAACGCTCACATTGCCTGCGAAACTACCACAACAACAGGTATGGTACACGTTATGGGAGAAATTTCGACCGATTGCTACGTTGATATTCCCGCTATAGTAAGAAAAGTTGTAAACGACATCGGCTACGATAACCCTGACTGCGGCTTTAACGGCAACACCTGCGCGGTGCTCACCTCAATCAACGCTCAAAGCCCCGATATCGCTATGGGCGTTAACGAAAGCTACGAGCTTAAACACGGCGAAAAATCCGACGATAACCAAATCGGCGCGGGCGACCAGGGTATGATGTTCGGTTACGCGTGCAGCGAAACCGAGGAGCTTATGCCTCTTCCGATTTCTCTCGCGCACAAGCTTGCAAAACAGCTTACAAAGGTAAGAAAAGACAGTACGCTCCCCTACCTCCGTCCCGACGGCAAAACTCAGGTAACGGTCGAGTACGAGGACGACAAGCCCGTAAGGGTTGATACGGTAGTAGTTTCTACTCAGCATGACGAAAATATTTCTTTAGAAGAAATAAGAGAAGATATTGAAAAGTATGTAATAGAACCCGTTATCCCTGCCGGGCTTTATAAAGACACTAAGATTTTTGTAAACCCGACGGGAAGATTCGTAATCGGCGGACC
>CADBCC010000003.1:76286-168477 GCA_902793125.1 uncultured Ruminococcus sp. | reverse complement strand
CGCAACGCTACCAGAAAGTTTTTACTTCGTTATCGCTTGCTGCTTTCGGGGTTTGGGAGATGAGCTTTTCGATATAATTGGAATATACCGTGCCGACGGATTTATTATTAACGCAGGCGGTATATTTTGAGCCTGACTTATAAAACGCTACTGTGTCGGAGCTTCTGCCGCCTGAATAAGTGTACTTTATTGTTAAAGCGGCTTTGCCTGATTTAGAAGCGGCGGTTTTATCGGCTTTTGTAAGAAGAGTGATATTCTTAAAGTAGGTTTCGAAATTGCCCTCGTCTAACTTTTCTCCCTTATAACTCGTTACCGTGTCGGAAGTTGTGCTTTCTTCGCCGTTTTCGTCGGTGTTTTTGGTTTCGGTTGTTTTTATAAGTTTCTTTTCCGGTGTTTACCGACATCTTTTTAATTCCGCTGAGCTCGGGGTTAAAAACATAAGTGGAAATCAGTTTTTTCAGGCTTGTAGTTACCCAGGGAATTGAGGATGAAGCGATTTTATAAACGATTTTTCCTCCGCTCTTCATAAGGAAGCAGTTTCCTTTTGAATCGGGTTTTGAAGCGAGAAGATTTTCGGTTGTATCGGGATACTCGGCTTTGATTCGTACATAGGGATTGGAAAGTCCGCAGGACGCAAGCTTGGAAGAGCTTGGGTTAAGAGCGGCAACGCTTTCAGCGTAAAGACCTCTTATTGCGCCTGTTACCGTACTTGCCTCGGAATCATCCGCGTAGGAATTAATCGGAGAAGTAATAATATGTGTAGCGGCAACGTGCGCGGTATCGGGATTGGCCTTTAAAGTAATATTCTTGCTGAATTTTGAACCCGACAGAGTAATATTTTTAGCTTCGCTTGTATTGTTGTCGGACGCGCTGTCGTTAATTGTAAGGCTTATGTATTTGTTTAAGCCGTATAAAAACTTACTTACCGTATCTTTGTCACACAGGAAAACAGACTTTCCGGAACCGAACATAACGTAGGTGCCGAGGTTTTGCGCGGCGTCTTTACCTACCTTAAAGATGGATTTGGTTTTATCGGAATAAGTAACAGTTACGGTAGCTCTCGGTTTTTCAAATCCGAAATCCGCTAAATTGGAACTTGCGTCCTCGGATGAAACCGAGCTGAATTCCAAGGAAGCGCAGGCGTTCGCGACTTCGTCCGCAATACCGTCCTGGAGTTTAAAGTCCTCGTATCCTATGAGCTTATAAACCGTAGCTTCGGTTTTTTCCTTTTTCTTTCCTGTTTTGGGATCGGTTTCTTTAAGTTTTTTCTTAGGCGTATAAGATGAGATGCTGTAATCGCCGTTATCGTTTTTAATATGTATTTTTGTAATGTCGGCGGGATATTTCTCAACAAGCTTTCCGCTGCCGTTTTCTTTAATTTTTCCGTTCGAGTCGGTTTTAACCTTTACTTCGTGGACGTTGTTTTTTACGTCATTGTTTACAGCCGCGGGGCCTTTGATTTCGTTTTTGTCACCGCCGTTGGGGAGGAAGATTAAAAGTATTCCGGCTCCGACAAGAGCGACTGCGGCGATTATAACAATAACTAAAGCTTTAATATGAGCGTTTTTCTTTTTTGGGGAAGAGGAATTGTCCTTAGGGGTTTCAAACTTTTCGAGAATATCCTCGTATTCTTTATCGTCTTCAATTAAAGCTTCGGTGTTTTTTATTTCGTCATTCATTATTTAGTCCTCCTGCGGATGAACATTACAAGACCGATTATAAGGATGATAAGCGGAATAACTCCGATAAATATCACGCCTATAGCGATAACTGTCGACGCGCTTGTAACGCCGAGTTCTTTTTCGTCAACACCCGCCGTATTGATTGTAATACCCATATCTCCGCGGTTTGTTACGGTGTTGCAGAAGTTTACGATGTAGTTCGCGTTGTTGTAGGACGTTGTGTTTAAGAATGTTTCGGTGAACATATAGGGCGAACCGAATACAGCGACATTGGATTTTTTATCGCTTGAATTTGTTTTTGAGCCTACAGCCGCTAAGGTTACGCTCTTTTTCTTATATTTTTCAAGATCTTCTTCGCTCTTTAATTCAGAAGTATCTACGCTGAAAGGAATTACGCCGACTGAAGATTCCACACCTAAAAGCGCGGAAGCTTTATTGCTGTCTTTAATCCGGATATCTCTTGAGTTATAAACGATGGTCGGAATACTCTTGTCCTTTAAGTCCGCGGTATAAGCGTCGTCTTTATAATCCGTAAGGAACATATACGCGTTTTGCACCATATATTCCGTGCTTGTGCAGAAAGAGAGGCCGTCGGAAACTTTCATACCGTATTCCTCAAGAAGTCCGTCAAGATTCGGAGTTGAAGTTTTAACGTCCATGGGAATATAGATTAAAGTCTTTCCGTTTTCGCCGTTATTATCGAGCCAGTTTCCGAGCTTTTTAACCGCTTCTTCGGAGAGGTCAACGGTAGGCGCGTAAAGCACGGCTATTTTTGACTCCGAACGAAGCTTTTGTGTTGTAAGATTTATTTCCTTTGTGGAGTAAGCGTTCTGTTTCAGGAGAGTCTGTAACGATTCATAAGTCTTTGATTCTTCGCCCGAACCTGTGATTATGTCGATTTCTACCTTGTCGGAAACCGTAACATCAAGAACGCCCGTAATAACCGCCTGCTCGATTTTTGTGCCTGTGTATGCGTAATATCCCGAGTAGGAATAGGTTTCTTTATCATAATCAAAACAGTCTTCGAGCGATAGAGCGGTATAATTATCTCCCGAATCGATGATAATCAGGTTGTTGGCGTTTTCCGAATTCCAGTCAATGTTGCTGTATTTTCCCGTAAACGTCGGATTTGCGGAAAGATCAATAAATTTTAGAGTAACCTTATTGCTTGCTGAAGCCATTTTTTTAAGGAGCTTATCCGCCTGTACAAAATACTGAGCTCCCGAATAAGCGCTCATACCGCCCTTAAAAGTGCTTTCGCGGGTGAGAACGTAAATTGTAATATCTTTATTAAGCTTGGATAAATACTCTTTTGTGTCTTTCTGGAGCTGATAACTCTGGGAAGACGTCATATCAAACTGTAAAGAGGGGAATTTTTCTACCAATAGTCCCGCGATAAAATTTATAAGAATAATAACGCAGATAAATACCGCGGTGATTGCGACGGAGATTGAACCGCGTTTTGCTTTTCTCGATTTAAGTAAAGAGATAAGTCTGTTTTTCTTTTTAGGTTTATTCTCGTTATTGTCGATTGAAATTTCCGTATCGGATGATTCGGGGACATTGTTCTCAATTATTTCTTTTTTACTCATTTTAATGCCTCCTTAACTCCAGCGTTTTTTCTCGAATACCCTTATGGTGAGGAAGAGGAAGAGAGCGATTACACTAAGGAAGAAAACTACATCCTTTAAGTCGAGAATACCGTATGTGAAATTCTGATAATAATTTGTAAATGAAATTGCGTTAATAACAGCGGAAAGCCATTCCACGGAACTTACCATGGAAACGATATTGCTGAGCATATAAATTACAAAGCCGACCGCTATTCCGACAACCGCGGCGATAACCTGGCTTTCCGTAAGCGCGCTGATAAAAATATCAATTGCTAAAAGCGCGCCGCCCAAAAGCAGAATACCGATTGTTGTACAGATAATTACTGCCCAGTTTGCCGGAGTAAACATCTGGATTACCGCACCGAACACAAAGAAAATAACGCAGCAAATCGCGTAAAGGCAGAACGCTCCTAAAAATTTTCCGAAAACTATATCGAAAAGCGAAGCGGGAGAGGTAAATAAAGCCTGGTCGGTTTTCTGGCGTTTTTCCTCGCTGAAACTTTTCATCGCGATAATAGGAGTAAGAAAAACAATTATCATAAACATATTGCTGAAAGTGTAACTCAGCGAAGAAGAGTTCGACAGAAAACAGGTAACCATAAAGAAGAAACCGGCAAATCCGAAGAACACTGCCAAAACAATATAAGCTATAGCGGAGTTAAAATATGAACTCAGCTCTCTTTTAAATACGGCGCCCATTATCTTACACCTCCTGCTATTACTTTAGTCTGATCCTGGCTGACGAGCTTGAGGAAGCTGTCCTCGAGCGTTTCGTTGCCGTTTTGCATATCTAAAATTACGCAGCCCGAATTTGCAATCGCTTTAAAAACATCGCGTCTTACGTCGATTCCGTTTTTATATTCAATAAGATAACGCGAGGTTTTTTCGCCGATGTCGTGCTGCTTGCGGATTTTTATAATTCCGGGAATAATTTTTAACGCGTCTAAAACTGTTGATGAAGATCCTTCGATATCGAGTCTCAGTTTTTGCTCGCCCGAAATTGAAGAGCTGAGGTTTTCCGTTTTCTCGTCCGCTACAATTTTACCGTTCGAAATTACGATTATGCGGTCGCAAATCGCGGAAACCTCGGAAAGAACGTGAGATGAGAAGATAACTGTGTGTTTTTTTCCGAGCTGGCGGATAAGAGTTCTCATTTCTATAATCTGCTGAGGATCAAGTCCGACTGTCGGCTCGTCTAAAATAAGTATCGGCGGATTGCCGAGCAAAGCCTGCGCAAAACCTACTCTCTGGCGGTAACCTTTGGACAGATGTTTAATAATCCTTTCGGAAACATCGGAGATTTTTACAAGGCGCATAACCTCGCTTATGTGTTCCTTTTTCGGAAGTTTAACTTTTTTTAAGTCAAACATAAACTCAAGATATTTCCTTACGGTCATATCAACGTAAAGCGGAGGTATTTCGGGAAGATATCCGACATTGCTTTTTACTTTTTTCGGGTTGTCTAAAACTTCCGCTCCGTTAACGGTAACCGTACCGCTTGAGGAGGAGATGTAACCCGTAATCATATTCATAGTTGTGCTTTTTCCCGCGCCGTTAGGTCCGAGAAAGCCTAAAATTTCCCCGCTGTCAACATTAAAACTTATATCGTCGACAACGGCGGTGTTTCCGTATCGCTTAGTCAGGTTTTTAACCTCAACCATAGCCTTCCTCTCCTTTATAATTTGAAATTTATTATAGTATAACATAAAAAACGCTTTTTGGGGTAAAATATATGAAAAAATCAGGAGTATTTCACAAATTTTCAAAAAACTATCACATTCAAAACTAAGGAGACAACTATGGATTATGTAAGAGCGTTTATTATAGGGGGGTTAATCTGTGCTATAGGACAGATTTTAATCGACAAAACCGCGCTGACTCCCGCAAGGATTTTAACGGGATTTACTATAGCGGGAATTGTGCTGACCGCGCTGGGTTTATATCAGCCGATTGTTGACTTTGCGCAGCAGGGAGCGACTGTTCCGATTTCGGGGTTCGGTTACCTTATGGCGGAAGGCGTAAAAAAAGCGGTAAAAGCCGACGGTTTCATAGGGATAATAACGGGCGCGCTGAGCGCGTCGGCGGGAGGAATCGGAGCAGCGATAACAGGATCGGTAATAGCCGGATTTTTATCTAAATCAAAAGAAAAATAATTTATTTTTCACGCCTTGCTTTAATATTTATCTTGGTTTATAATTAGGTGACTGACTTTATACAATTTTTTAAATCGGGAAGCGAAGAAATGTTTAAACTGAGAATGTTTTTAAAAGAATACAAGCCGCAGCTTATAATCGGTCCTTTGTGCAAACTGTTCGAGGCTGTGCTGGAGCTTTTTGTTCCGCTTGTAATGGCGGGCATTATCGACAACGGTATTCTTAAAAACGATACGGATTATATTTTAAAAATGGGATTAGTCCTGCTTCTGCTTGCGGCGGTGGGTTTAGCTTCCGCGCTTGTATGCCAATATATGGCGTCTTATACTTCCCAGGGAGCGGGAACTAAAATCCGCGGCGCGCTTTTTCGCCATATAGGTACGCTTTCCCACAAAGAGCTTGATGAAATAGGCACACCCGCGCTTATTACAAGGATGACAAGCGATATTAACGCTGTTCAGGCAAATATCGCGATGACAATGCGCCTTTTACTCAGGGCGCCGTTTCTTATTATCGGCGCTCTTGTTATGTCATGCCTTATAAATTTTGGAATTTCGCTGATATTTTTCGGCGCTTCGGTAATAATAGCGCTGATACTTTATCTTGTTATGACAAAATCCCTGCCGTTTTATAAAGCGGTTCAGAAAAGCCTCGATAAAATTTCGCTTTTATCGAGAGAAAACTTAGCGGGAAACAGAGTAATCCGCGCTTTTTCCAAGCAAAAAGCCCAGGAAGAAAACCTTGATTCGCAAGCGGAAAATCTCTGTAAAACGTCAACGAGAGTCGGAAGGCTTTCGGCGCTTCTGAACCCCGCTACATACGCGGTTGCTTACGGCGCGGTTATACTGATACTGTATTTCGGCGCGGGCAAGGTTAACTCGGGAGAATTACTTTCGGGCGATATTGTAGCGCTCGTAAGTTATATGACGCAGATTCTGCTTGCGATGATTGTACTTGCGAATTTAGTTGTATTATTGTCGAGAGGAAGCGCCTCCGCGTCCAGAATAAACGATGTTTTCGAAATGCGTCCGTCGGTTACCGAGAAAAACAAAAACGAAATCGAAACCGATGAAAACGCGCCTAAAATCGAATTTAAAAACGTTACTTTTTCCTACGGCGAGGGCGACAGCGAGCTTGAAAATTTAAGTTTTAAAATCGAGAGAAACTCTTTTACGGGAATAATCGGTACAACAGGCTCGGGCAAAAGCACGCTTTTAAGCCTTATTATGAGATATTACGACGCCGGCGAAGGCGAAGTGCTCAAAGACGGAGTGAATGTAAAGGATTATTCCTTTAATCAGTTGAGAGGAAAAACCGGCGCGGTTCCGCAAAAATCCGTGCTGTTCAGCGGGACTGTGCGATCCAATATGAAGTGGCAGAATCCAGACGCGTCGGATGAAGAAATATTTAACGCGCTTAAAATTGCGCAGGCTGATTTTATAGATGATTTGGATAAATATGTAGCACAGGGCGGAGCTAACTTCTCCGGCGGACAGCGCCAGCGGCTTTGTATCGCTCGAGCGATTGTAAGCTCGCCCGAACTCGTTATTTTAGACGACAGTTTTTCGGCGCTCGATTTCGCGACGGAAAAAGCCCTGCGCAAAGAGCTTTTAAAGCAAAAGAATACAACGTTTGTTGTAGTAACGCAGCGGTGCTCGAGTGTAATGAACGCGGATAAAATCCTTGTTCTTGACGACGGAATTTTAAAAGGAGAAGGTACGCACGGCGAGCTTTTAAAAACCTGCGAAGCTTATAAGGAAATCTGCCTTTCCCAGTTAAAGGAGGCGGAGTTATGAGCGTAGTTAAAAAGATTTTACGTTATACAAAACCTCAGTTTCCGTATATTATTTTGGCGCTTATAAGCTCGGTAATAAGCACGGTTTTTATGCTTTATATCCCTGTTTTAGTCGGAAACGCGATAGACTTTATGATAAAAAAAGGAGAGGTTAACTTTCCGAAAATATCTGAGATAATAATTGAAATCGGTATCTATATTGCCGTAGTCGCTGTTTTCCAATGGCTTTCGGGAAACTTTACGAATATTATCTCAGCCCGTACCGTACGGGATTTAAGAAGCGATATTTTTAAAAAGCTGAATAACGTTCCTCTGAGCTATATTGATTCGCACGCTCACGGCGACCTGATAAGCCGTATTACAAACGATGTTGAAGCGGTGGGCGACGGACTTTCCCAGGTTATAATCCAGTTCTTTTCGGGGATAGTAACGATAGCAGGAACGCTTATATTTATGATTGCGATTAATATGCGTATTGCGATAGTGGTTGTAATTTTAACTCCGCTGTCTGTACTTGTCGCGGCGGTAATCGGAAAAATGTGCGCGAAAAGTTTCCGCGATCAACAGGAACTTCAGGGAGAAATAAGCTCTTATGTTGAGGAGATTGTCGGAAACCAGAAAGTCGTTAAAGCGTTCTCGTACGAAAAAAGAAGCCAAAGAGAGTTTAAAAAGAAAAACGACCGCCTGTTTAAAGTCGGTCTTAAAGCTCAGTTTTCCGGAGCGCTCGCGAATCCGAGCACAAGGTTTGTAAACAATATGGTTTACGCCGTAACAGGAATCGTCGGAGCGTTAACGGTAGTGAGCTCATTTATGGGAGTTTTAACTATCGGACAGCTTTCTTGTTTTTTAACTTACGCTAACCAGTACACAAAACCGTTTAACGAGGTAACGGGAGTTTTAACCCAGATTCAGACCGCGCTCGCGGCGGGAAAAAGAATATTCGCGGTTCTTGAGAGCGAAGACGAACCCGGTGATTCCGATAAAAAGAGTTTGCAAAACGTAAAGGGCGATATTGAATTTAAAAACGTTAAGTTTTCTTATTCACCTGAAAAGGAATTGATTAAGGAATTCTCGCTTTCCGTAAAAAGCGGACAGCAGATTGCGATAGTCGGACCGACAGGCTGCGGAAAAACGACTTTAATAAACTTAATTATGCGTTTTTACGAGGTTCAGTCGGGAGAGATTCTGATTGATAATATCAATACGAAAGATTTAAAACGCAACAGTCTGCGGCATCTTTTTGGAATGGTGCTCCAGGACAGCTGGCTGTTTTCGGGTACAATAATGGAAAATCTGCGCTACGGAAACCCGAACGCTTCCGACGAAGAAATAATTAAAGCCGCTAAATTAAGTTACGCGCACAGCTTTATAAGGAAAATGCCCGAAGGCTATAACACGAAAATTGCCGAAGGAGCGTCGAATTTATCCGCAGGACAAAAACAGCTTTTGTGTATAGCCCGCGCGATGGCGCTTAATCCGCCTATGCTCATTTTAGACGAGGCAACGTCTTCGATAGATACATTAACCGAAATACGAGTCCAGAAAGCTTTTAAAAAACTTATGAAAGGCAGAACAAGCTTTATTGTCGCGCACAGGCTTTCAACGATAAAGGAAAGCGACGTTATACTCGTTATGAACGACGGCGATATTGTCGAGCAGGGAACCCACGAAGAACTGCTGAGAAAGGGCGGTTTTTACGAAAAGCTTTATAACAGCCAGTTTAATTAGAAGTCTCTTTCCGTAATTGTGACGATGACAAATAAAAATGTTGACAAAATAAATATTGCTATGATAAAATAATTCTCGAAATAAAAAACAGGCTGTGACGAGGAGGTTCGGGTTTTTTCCGGCAAAGAGAGAAAGCGGTTGGTGTAAGCTTTCGCGGGAAATTTTCGAATGTAGCCTTTGAGCTTTTAAGCTGAAAACAAGTAGGCTTAAACGGGATTCTACCGTTATATGGAAAAGAGTGCGGAATTGATGAATTATCCGAACTCGGGTGGTACCACGGACTATGTTCGCCCCGGGCTTTTGCCCGGGGCATTTTTAGTTAAGAGTTGAAAGGAGTAATCAGAAATGAAAAAGGAAATGGCGAAATCGTATAATCCGAAAGATTTTGAGGACAGAATTTACGATTTCTGGATGAAAGGAAACTATTTCCACGCCGAGATTGATAAGGACAAAAAGCCTTATACAATCGTTATGCCGCCGCCGAATATTACGGGACAGCTTCACATGGGACATGCTTTGGATGAAACTCTGCAGGATATCCTTATCCGCTGGAGAAGAATGCAGGGATACTCCGCGCTTTGGCTTCCCGGAACCGACCACGCCTCAATCGCGACCGAGGCGAAAATCGTTGAGGCTATGCGCAAGGAAGGTCTTACCAAAGAGGATTTAGGAAGAGAAAAATTCCTGGAGAGAGCATGGGAATGGAAGAAAGAATACGGCGGACGTATTACCGAACAGCTTAAAAAACTCGGCTCGTCCTGCGACTGGGATCGCGAGCGCTTTACAATGGACGAAGGCTGCTCCAAAGCGGTAAAGGAAGTTTTTGTACGCCTTTATAACGACGGAAAAATTTACCGCGGAAACCGTATGGTAAACTGGTGTCCGCATTGCTGTACCTCTATTTCCGACGCGGAAGTTGATTACGAGGAGCAAAACGGCCATTTCTGGCACCTTCTCTATCAGGTTAAGGAAACCGGCGAATATCTTGAACTCGCTACAACCCGTCCCGAAACAATGCTCGGCGATACAGCCGTAGCGATTAACGAAAAAGACGAAAGATATAAACATCTGCACGGATGCCACGTAATTTTACCGCTTTTAAATAAGGAAATCCCGATTGTCTGCGACGACCACGCCGATATGGAAAAGGGTACGGGCGTTGTAAAAATTACACCCGCGCACGACCCCAACGACTTCGAGGTAGGACTTCGTAACAACCTGCCTATCGTAAGATGCTTTACTTACGACGGAAGACTTACAGGTAAAGAAGATGTTGCGAAATACGAAGAGATTCTTAAAAAGGGCAACCTTACAGAAAACGAGCCCGAGGTTTTAGACTGCGGAAAGTACGCGGGAATGACTACCGAAGAAGCCCGGAAAGTTATTTTAGAAGATTTAAAAGCCTGCGGAGCGTTAAAAGAGGTTGAGGATTTAACCCACGACGTAGGAACCTGCTACCGCTGCCATACCACAATCGAGCCTATGGTAAGCAAGCAGTGGTTCGTAAAAATGGCGCCTTTGGCGGAACCTGCTATCAAATGCGTAAAAGAGGGAAAAACAAAGTTTATTCCCGACCGTTTTGAAAAAGTTTATTTCCACTGGATGGAAAATATAAAAGACTGGTGCATAAGCCGCCAGCTTTGGTGGGGCCACAGAATTCCCGCCTGGTACTGCTCCGAGTGCGGAGAGGTTATCGTTTCGAAAGAAGAGCCGAAAACCTGCCCGAAATGCGGCTGCGAAAAATTAGACCGCGACGAAGATACCCTTGATACATGGTTCAGCTCCGCGCTCTGGCCTTTCTCAACTTTGGGATGGCCCGATAAAACTCCCGACCTTGATTATTTCTTCCCGACCAATACTTTGGTAACGGGTTATGATATTATTTTCTTCTGGGTTGCGAGAATGATTTTCTCCTCAGTTGAGCATATGAACTCCCAGCCGTTTGATACAGTATTTATTCACGGAATTGTACGCGACGAAAACGGCGTAAAAATGAGTAAATCTCTCGGAAACGGAATCGACCCGCTCGAGGTAATCGATAAAAACGGCGCCGACGCGCTCAGATTCTTCCTCGCTACGGGTAACGCGCCCGGTAACGATATGCGCTATTCGGACAAGAAGGTTGAAGCCTGCGCTAATTTTGCCAACAAGCTTTGGAACGCGAGCCGTTTCGTTCATATGAATATCGACGACTTTGAAGTTAAAAACGAGCTTCCGAAAACACTCGCGACCGAGGATAAATGGATTGTTTCTACTTTAAATACGGTTGCTAAAGAGATTAACGCGAACCTCGAAAAATTCGAGCTCGGCGTTGCGGTTCAGAAACTTTACGATTTTATCTGGGATTATTTCTGCGACTGGTATATTGAGCTTGCAAAATCAAGACTGCAAAGCGAAGGTGAAACCGCGCAGAACGCCCGTCAGGTTCTCCTTTATACTCTTGATAAAATATTAAAGCTTCTGCATCCGTTTATGCCGTATATTACCGAAGAAATCTGGCAGACCTTACCCGTTGAAGGCGAAACGATTATGCTTTCGCGGTATCCCGAATACGATGAAAGGCTTAACTTCCCCGAAGCGGTTAACAGTATGGAAAAAATTATGGAAGCAATCCGCGCTATCCGTAACCGCAGAAACGAGATGAACGTTCCTCCCTCAAAGAAAGCAAAGGTATATATCGCTACAAAGTTCGAGGATATCTTTAACAGCGGAGCGCAGTTTATCTGCCGTCTTGCTTCCGCGAGCGATGTTGAAACAGGTGAAAGCTTTGATATCGAAGGAGCGGTAAACGCGGTTACAGCGGACGCCAAAATATATATTCCGATGGATCAGCTTGTTGATAAAAAAGCTGAATTAGAGCGCCTTAATAAGGAGCTTAAATCGGTTGAAAAACGTTTGGCGCAAAGCGAAGGCAAACTGAATAATCAGGGATTTATTGCTAAAGCTCCCGCGGCGGTAGTTGAAAAAGTTAAAGGCCAGGCGGCTAAGGAAAGAGAACAAATCGCTATGATTAAAGCCGCGATTGAGGCTTTGAACTGATATGAAAATATATCTTGCGAGCCCGTTTTTTAATGAAACGGAACTTGAAAACGTAGAGAAAGCCGAAAACATTCTTTTTAAAAGAGGATTTGAGGTTTTTAGCCCGAGGCTTAACGAAGTACGAAACGAAGAGAATATCGGCTCGCCTCTCTGGTCGAAAGAAACTTTTATGAACGACAGGCGTTTTATCGACTGGGCGGACGCTGTTGTAATGCTCTACTACGGAGGGTACAGCGACAGCGGAACCGCGTGGGAATGCGGTTACGCGTTCGGCACAAATACACCGGTTGTTGCCGTTCATTTAGGCGAAGACTCGAATCTTATGATTCACGAGAGTTGCCACACAAACATTTCTTTCGATGAACTGAGCACCTACGACTTTAATAAAATGCCCCATAAACCCTACAGCGGAAAAATGTTTTAAGATAAGCCGCGGAGAATTTCTCCGCGGCTTACTTAATTATTTATTATGTGACAAAGAAACTGTCAATAGTTTTAAAATTTTATATAAAAACTTCGAATATTTGGTTAATTTTTACGTACAAACAAGTTGGCTAAAATGAGATTTTAATGTATAATAAATATGTATGTGCAATTAATATAAGGAGGGAAAATATGAGATTACACGGAGTTAAAGTACCTCATAAAAAAAACACCGCAAATTCTGCGGCAGAAAGAATGCCTGTTCCCAAAGAAGTTTGTATTCCGATGTCTATGCATATCGGAAAACCCGCTTCGATTGTCGTTAAGCGCGGAGACACCGTTAAGGTCGGAACACTCTTGGGAGAAGCGGACGGATTTGTATCGTCGCCCGTTTATTCGAGCGTTTCCGGAACAGTTAAAAAAATTGACGAAATAACGATGTCAGTCGGCGCTAAGATAAGCGCGGTGATTATTGAAACCGACGGCGCGCAGGAACCGGCGGAAGATATAAAACCTCCCGAGGTTGATGATTTCGACAGCTTTGTTGATGCGGTTCAAAAAAGCGGAGTTGTCGGATTGGGCGGAGCGGGATTCCCGACTTTTATTAAGTTAAAGGTTGAGGATTTAAGTAAAATCGACGCGGTTGTAATTAACGCAGCCGAGTGCGAGCCGTATATCACTTCCGACACCCGTACAATGCTCGATAAAACGGATTACATATTTAAAGGAATAGACGCCGTTAAAAAATATCTCGGAGTAAAACGCTTTATCTTCGGAATTGAAGATAATAAGAGCGAGTGTATAAAGACTCTGAAAAAACGAACGGAAAACGACAGCTTGATTGAAATAAAAGTTCTTCCCGCAATATATCCGCAGGGCGGAGAAAAAGTTCTCGTTTATAATACGGTCGGAAAAATTATTCCGAAAGGCGGACTTCCCCTCGACGCGGGAGTAATTGTAGTTAACGTAACAACGTTAGCGTTTATCGGCGAATATCTTGAAACCGGAATACCGCTTACGGAAAAATGCATTACCGTGGACGGCTCTGCGGTAAAGGAACCGAAGAATGTAATTGCTCCGATAGGAGCAGCGGTAAAAGATCTTTTCGAAGCCGCGGGAGGGTTTAAAAGCGAGCCGTACAAGATTATTTACGGCGGCCCGATGATGGGAATAGCGGTTCCCGATTTAAACGCGCCAGTGCTGAAAATGACTAACGCGGTTATCGCTATGGACGAAAAAGAAGCAACGCCCCCGAAAGCGACCGCCTGTATTAACTGCGGAAACTGTATTAATCATTGTCCGTTTAAACTTGATCCGAGGGCAATTGCAAAAGCCTATTCGCTTAACTCGGGAGAAGATTTGGAAAAACTCTGCGTTGACTTGTGTATGGAATGCGGCTGTTGTTCTTATATATGTCCCGCTAAGCGTCCGCTTGTACAGACAAATAAGTTAGCGAAAACGGTCTTAAGAAATTACCTGAACAAAAAGAAAGAGGATGGAAAAAATGAATAAACTTATCTCCTCGATTTCTCCCCATTTTTACAGCCCGCTGACTACGACGAAAATAATGTTAGACGTTATAATCGCGATGATTCCCGCGGCTATAGCTTCCGTTATTATATTCGGACTCCGTTCGCTTTTGGTTATAGGAGTGTGCGTTGCTGTCTGCGTTTTTTCGGAATGGGGATTTGAAAAAATCTGTAAAAAAGAAAATACAATAAAAGACCTTTCCGCGGTGGTAACGGGTATGCTTTTAGCATTTAATCTTCCCGTTAGTATTCCGCTGTGGCAGGCGGCTTTCGGCTCGGTTGCGGCGATTGTGGTTGTAAAACAGCTTTTCGGCGGTATCGGCCAGAACTTCGCCAACCCCGCGATTACCGCAAGAATTATTATGATGACGGCTTTTTCGGGTTCGATGACATCCTGGGTATTTCCCGACGCTTCGTCGAGCGCGACTCCGCTCGCGTTAATTTCAAAAGGCCAGACAGGCGAGCTTCCGACTTATCTCAATATGTTTTTAGGACTTCGGGGCGGATGTCTCGGCGAAACCTGTACTTTAGCGCTTTTGCTCGGCGGAATTTACCTGCTTATAAAAAGAGTAATAAGCTGGCACACTCCCGTTGCGTTTATCGGAACAGTAGCTTTAATGTCGCTTTTCTGCGGTAAGGATGTGTTATACCAGCTTATGGCGGGAGGACTTATACTCGGCGCGTTCTTTATGGCGACCGATTATTCCTCAACACCCGCGACAAAATGGGGTAAGATTGTTTTCGGTATAGGCTGCGGACTTATTACGGTATTAATAAGATTCTGGGGCAACTTCCCCGAGGGCGTAAGTTTCTCGATTCTGCTTATGAATATACTTACTCCGTATATTGAAAAGCTAACAAGGGCTAAACCTCTTACCGGAGGTGGAAAAGCATGAAAAAAGATATTATAAAACCGGTTGCGGTACTTGTTTGTATATGCTTTGTCGTAACGGCGCTTTTGGCTTATATTAACTCCGTTACGGCTCCGATAATAAAAGCGGCTGACGAAAAAGCCGCGGCGCAGGCGAGAATGGAAGTGCTCTCCGACGCGGATGACTTCGAGCTTATGAATGTTAAAAAACTTCCCGAATGTGTAACGGAAATCTATAAAGCGAAAAACGGCGCAGGCTATGTGTTTATGCTGACCGTTAAAGGTTACGGCGGAGATATGAAGCTGATTTGCGGTATTAACTCCGACGGAGAAATTGAACAGACAAAAACGCTTTCCCACTCCGAAACGAGCGGACTCGGCTCCAAAACTGCCGAAGATTCGTACAGAAAGCAGTATTCGGGGAAAAGCGAAAAAACAGTAGATGAAGTTGACGCGGTTTCCGGAGCGACAATTTCCTCGAACGCCTACATTAAGGCGGTTAAAGACGCGTTTAAGGCATACGATATGGTAAAGGGGGCGAAGTGATGACTAAACTGCAGAATTTTTCAAAAGGTATTATACAAGAAAACCCTGTTTTGGTTTTAGTTCTCGGAACCTGTCCGACGCTCGCCACCTCTACAAATGTAATGAGCGCGCTCGGAATGGGCGCGGCAGCAACGGTTGTATTGCTTTGCTCGAATATTGTAATTTCGGCGCTGAGAAAAGTTATTCCCGATAAAGTCAGAATCCCCTGCTTTATCGTTTTAATCGCGGGATTTGTAACAATGGTGCAGATGCTTGTAAAAGCTTTTGCTCCCGTGCTGGATAACGCGCTCGGAATTTATCTTCCGCTTATAGTGGTAAACTGTATTATCTTAGGAAGAGCCGAAATGTTCGCCCAGAAAAACAATATAATTGATTCTGCAATAGACGGGCTCGGAATGGGCGCGGGCTTTACCCTTACACTCGTTTTAATGGGTTCAATCCGCGAGATTTTCGGAAGCGGAACATGGTTCGGAATGGCTATACCCGTGCTTTCGGATAACAATATTTCTATCCTTACAATGGCTCCGGGCGGATTCTTTGTATTCGGACTTCTTATAGCTCTTGTAAATAAAATCAGCCCCGATAAAGCTAAGAAAAAGATTGGATGCGCGGGATGTCCTTCGGCAGAAATCTGCAAGGCAAAAAGCGAAAAGGAGGTAGTTGCAGTTGATTAAGCTTATTATTATCCTCCTTTCGGCAGTATTTATAAATAACTATATTCTCTCGAGATTCCTCGGAATATGTCCGTTTTTGGGTGTAAGTAAAAAGTTAGATTCCGCAACGGGAATGAGTTTGGCGGTAATTTTTGTTATGATGATTGCGACCGCCGTCACATGGCCGATTCAGATGTTCCTTTTAAATCCGAACAACTTAGGCTATCTGCAGACTATCGTGTTCATCCTCGTAATTGCGGCGCTCGTACAGCTTGTTGAAATTGTACTTAAAAGGTATGTTCCCGCGCTTCATAAATCGCTTGGGGTTTATCTTCCGCTAATTACAACGAACTGCGCGATTTTAGGCGTTACAATTCTGAATATCGACGAGGGATATACTTTCGCCGAATCTATGGTTAACTCACTCGGTTCGGGACTCGGCTTTATGCTCGCGATGATTATGTTCTCGGGAGTAAGAAGCAAATTAGAGGGAGCGGATATACCCAAGTCGTTTAAGGGGCTTCCCATAACCTTGGTTGCGGCTTCAATTACTTCGCTGTCGTTTATGGGCTTCGGCGGAGTGATTGAGAATATGTTCGCGTAGGGGAGGTCGTAAAATGAACGTAATTTTGGCGGCGGTTATACCCGTTGTAATTATCGGACTTATATGCGCAGTTGTTTTGGTTACGGCTTCTAAACTTATGGCGGTAAAAGAAGATGAAAGACTCCCGAAAGTAAGGGAATGTCTCCCGGGAGCCAACTGCGGCGCCTGCGGATTCGCGGGCTGCGACGGCTACGCTAAAGCGCTTGTGGAAAATGAAACCACACCGACTAATTTATGTGTTCCCGGAGCGGACGCGGTATCGCACCAGCTCAGCGATATACTGGGAAAAGAGTTCGAGGATGTTGTTGAACAGGTTGCCGTGGTGCATTGTTCCGGCGACTGCGAAAATACTGAGGATAACGTCGATTACTATGGAATAGAAACCTGCTCGGCGGCTAAACTGCTCTTCGGCGGAAAAGGAAAATGCGTCTTCGGATGCGTCGGTTTCGGCGACTGTAAAAACGTCTGTCCCAACGACGCGATTGTTATTAAAAACGGAATCGCTCAGGTCTGCCGCGCCGACTGCGTCGGCTGCGGACTCTGCGTAAAGACCTGTCCGAATAAATTAATCTCGCTTGTGCCCGATACAAAAAATTATGCTGTGCTTTGCAGTAATAAGGATAAGGGCGCAGTTACAAGAAAAGTTTGTAAGAAAGGCTGTATCGGCTGCCGTAAATGCGAGAAAGTTTGTCCCGCACAAGCGATTAAGGTAATTGATAACGTCGCGGTTATCGACTACGAAAAATGTACAAACTGCGGCGCCTGCGTTGAAAACTGTACAACACAGGGTATCGGGATAATTAAATAAAAAGCGGAAATAATCAGTTCGTAAATAAAAGAAATGCCGCGGAGGCGGAGCGTTGCTCCGACTCCGCGCTTTACTAAGAAAACAAAAAGTTCTTGACAAAATAATAACAATGTCATATAATATACACAGGGTTAGCTGTTGCTAACTTTTGTAAAGGGTTAAAAGTTAGTTTTAACTAACGCATTAAGGAGAGTATGAATATGATGCCTCTTGCGCTTGCGAACGTGAATGAGACAAACATCATAAAGAAAATCGGCGGACTGCCCGAGACTAAAAAGCATCTCGAAAATCTCGGCTTCGTTGTCGGCGGAGATGTTACGGTGGTTTCGGCAATCGGCGGAAATGTTATTGTTAACGTAAAAGAATCGCGCGTTGCCATAAGTAAAGAGATGGCGATGAAGATTATGGTATAAAGGAGGGTGAAAGTATGAAAACTTTAAAAGAAGCGAAAATCGGCGAAACCGTAAAAGTTGTAAAGCTAAACGGACAGGGCGCCGTAAAACGCAGAATTATGGATATGGGTATTACCAAAGGCGTTGAAATAAGTATCCGAAAAGTTGCCCCCTTGGGAGATCCCGTTGAAATAACAGTACGAGGCTATGAGCTTTCGCTTAGAAAAGCCGACGCCGAAATGATTGAAGTTGAATAAGAGAGCGCGTTTAATCAACGCGTCCTGCTTTCGCTCAGCCGTCGCTTTTGCGCGCAAGAGCGAAAACAAAAACTTAGGAGCGCTTTGCCGCGCTCTGTCTTTTGAATTGTTAATTAGTTGTAACTAACTACAAGAAAGGAAAATGAAAATGAGTATAAGAATTGCCCTTGCGGGTAACCCAAACAGCGGAAAGACAACGCTGTTTAACGCGCTTACAGGTTCAAACCAGTTTGTCGGAAACTGGCCAGGCGTTACGGTTGAGAAGAAGGAAGGAAAACTAAAAAAACATAAGGACGTAATTATTACGGACCTTCCGGGAATTTACTCGCTTTCGCCCTACACGCTTGAGGAAGTTGTAGCCCGAAAATATCTTATCGAGGAATGGCCTGACGTTATTTTAAATATTGTCGACGGTACAAACCTCGAGCGAAATCTTTACCTTACAACCCAGCTTACCGAACTCGGTATTCCCGTAGTTGTAGCGGTAAATATGATGGACGTAGTCCGTAAAAACGACGATAAAATTAATATAGAGGAGCTTTCCCGTCAATTGGGCTGTAAAGTTGTTGAGATTTCAGCGCTTAAAAATACGGGAATAGAAGAAGCCGCCCAAGCAGCCATTGCCGCGGCGAACGCGGAAAAAACCGTGCCCCAGCACAGTTTCAGCGGACCTGTTGAGCACGCTTTGGCTCATATTGAGGAGGCTACCGTTTTACACGATATGCCCGAGGAACAGCAGCGCTGGTACGCAATTAAAATTTTTGAGCGCGACGAAAAAGTTCTTGAGAAACTTAACATTCCCGAAGAAAAACTTAAGCATATTGAAAAGGATATTGAAGCCGCCGAGCGTGAGCTTGACGACGACTCCGAAAGTATTATTACGAACGAAAGATATATTTACATAGCCGAGGTTATAAAAGCCTGCTACAAAAAACACAACCGCGGAAGCCTTACAACTTCGGATAAAATTGATAAAGTCGTAACCAACCGCTTTTTGGCTCTTCCTATATTCGCCGTTATAATGATTATTGTTTACTATGTATCGGTAACGACTGTCGGAACAATTCTTACCGACTGGATGAACGACGGAGTTTTCGGCGACGAAGGCTGGAGACTGTTTCAGACGGGCCAGGTTGAATATGACGAGGCAACCGATAAATGGGCGGATAAAAATATTTTCAGTAATGAAGAACTCGGAAAGATTTTAGACAGCGCCGCTGAAGATGAAAACATAAAAGGCGCGTCGGAATTAAATGACGCGTTCGATGAAAAAGATTACGGCGCGTTTGAAGAAACGTATAACAGTTATCATGATGAATTTTACCGGGGCGAAGAAAATAAAAAGATAAAAGTTTACGATATTGATAAATACCTGCCGCTAAATGAAGACGGAGAAATTGATAATCCCGTTGATGAAAGCAAGTACGGAATCTGGATACCGAGCGTTAAAAGTCTTGTAAGCGGAGGTCTTGACGCGATTAACTGCGCCGACTGGCTCAAGAGTTTAGTGCTTGACGGTATTGTCGGAGGTGTCGGAGCCGTACTCGGATTTGTTCCGCAGATTTTAGTCTTGTTTATCTTCCTTGCGTTCCTTGAAGCGTGCGGGTATATGGCGCGTATAGCCTTCGTTATGGACAGAATATTCAGAAAATTCGGACTTTCGGGAAAAAGCTTTATCCCTATGCTTATCGGTACGGGTTGCGGTGTTCCGGGAATTATGGCGTCGCGTACGATTGAAAACGAGCGCGACCGCCGTATGACGATTATGACTACAACATTCATCCCCTGCGGAGCAAAGCTTCCGATTATCGCGATGATTTCCGTAGCGCTGTTCGGCGGCGCCTGGTGGGTAGCGCCGAGCGCATATTTCCTCGGAATGGCGTCAATTGTAGTTTCGGGAATTATGCTTAAAAAGACTAAGATGTTCGCGGGCGACCCCGCGCCGTTCGTTATGGAGCTTCCCGCGTACCACCTTCCGACCGTGGGCAATGTTTTACGTTCGATGTGGGAGAGAGGCTGGAGCTTTATCAAAAAAGCGGGTACGATTATCCTTCTTGCATCCATATTAATCTGGGCGGGAAAAAGCTTCGGTTGGAGCGGAACGTCCTTCGGATTCTTCCAGGATCTACCGCTTGAAAACAGTATTTTAGGAGCAATCGGAAACGCTGTTCAGTGGATATTCGCTCCCCTGGGCTTCGCGGATATCAAGGCGGCTATCGCGACTATTATGGGACTTGTAGCGAAAGAAGAAGTTGTGGGCGTATTCGGCGTGCTCGACTTCGGCGGACTTACTCCTCTCGCGGCGTACAGCTTCCTTGCGTTCAACCTGCTTTGCGCTCCATGCTTTGCGGCTATCGGCGCTATAAGACGCGAGATGAACTCCGCTAAATGGACGACATTCGCTATCGCTTACCAGTGTGTTTTTGCTTATGCGGTATCGCTTATGATTTATCAGTTCGGCTTGATTTTTACAGGCGGACTTAATGTATTCGGTTTAATCGCCGCTTCAGCGGTTGCGGTATTCATAATTTATATGATGGCAAGACCGTATAAGGAAGCGGAGAGATTAACGGTATAGGAGGCTCTATGGAATTTATAGTTCAGAATATCGGCACAATAGTTGTAGCGTTTGTTGTTGCGGCGATTGTCGGAGCAATTGTTTTTAACAGCTTGCGCAAGAAAAAACAGGGCAAAGCCTCCTGCTCCTGCGGATGCGCGAATTGCCCAATGAAGAATAAATGCCATTGAAAAATGAATAATTAAAAGTTTAGGCCGGGAAGATAGTTTGAAAATACTCAAACCCGATTCCCGGCCGTATTTTTGTTTTTAGCAGTCAGATACAATTATGAATAAAACTCTTTTCTAAAACAGAAACTTGTGTTATAATAAAATCCACGTGTTAGAAAGGATTTACGGATATGCTGAAAATTGAAAACTTATCGTTTAACGTAAACTCAGGCGAAAAAGAAATAATAAGAAATATAAATCTTACAATTCCCGACGGAAAGCTTATTGTTATAACAGGCCCCAACGGCGGCGGAAAATCAACTTTGGCTAAGCTTATCGCGGGAATCGAAAAACCGACTCAGGGCAAAATATTCTTTAACGATACGGATATTACCGAAATGAATATAACCGAACGCGCTAAACTCGGAATTGGCTTCGCGTTTCAGCAGCCCGTAAAATTCAAGGGAATAAGAGTTATAGATTTAATTAGACTTTCCGCGGGGAAAGAACTCACAATAACCGAGGCGTGCGGGTATCTTTCGTTAGTCGGACTCTGCGCGAGAGAATATATTGAAAGAGAAGTTAACTCAAGCCTTTCGGGCGGAGAATTAAAGCGTATTGAAATCGCTGTAGTTTTAGCGAGAAAATCTCTGCTTACCGTTTTCGATGAACCCGAAGCGGGTATTGATCTTTGGAGTTTTAATAATCTTATTGATGTTTTTAAGGGACAGCGCGAAGAAATTAAAGACAGGTCTATTCTTATTATTTCGCACCAGGAGAGAATTTTAAATATCGCCGACGAAATCGTTGTATTAAGCGGCGGCGAAATTGAAAAACAGGGTAAAAAGGACGAGCTGTTACCCGGGCTGATCGGAACATCCTCGGCTGTTGAAAAATGCAAAGGTGTTAAAAAAGGAGTTGACTGCTGATGAAACTCGATAAAGTGCAAAAGTATCTGTTAAAAGAAATCGCGGATTTATCCGACGTTCCCGGCGGAGCGTACAATATCCGTTCCAACAGCGAGTCAATCGCGCGCCAGTCCTCCGCCAATATTGATATAATCCCGAAAAAAGACGTAAGCGGAATTGATATCCGTATAAAAGAAGGAACTAAAAACGAGAGCGTCCATATTCCCGTTGTTATGACCGAAAGCGGACTTAAAGAGGAAGTTTACAACGACTTTTATGTAGGCGATAACGCCGATGTTGAAATTGTAGCGGGCTGCGGAATTGACAACTGCGGAAACCACGACTCCGAACACGACGGAATACACAGGTTTTTTGTCGGTAAAAATTCAAAGGTAAAATATGTTGAAAAACATTTCGGTTCGGGAGAAGGTTCGGGAAAGCGTATTTTAAATCCCGTTACAGAGGTTTATATGGAAGAAAACAGCTCTGTCGAAATGGAAATGGTTCAGATTAAGGGAGTGGACGATACAGTCCGCACTACAATCGCTGAGCTGAAAGAGGGCGCGAGCTTAATCGTAAGAGAAAGACTTATGACGCATAATAAGCAGCAGGCGTTCAGCGTATACACGGTAAGTCTGAACGGTAAAGGCTCAAACGCTGACGTTGTATCGAGAGCCGTCGCGAGGGATGATTCATTCCAGAAATTCGAGGCGAAAATCGTCGGCAACGCCGAATGTAAAGGTCACACCGAGTGCGACTCGATTATTATGGACAACGGTAAAATCTTAGCCGTTCCCGCGCTTGAGGCGAACGACGTCGACGCCGCGCTTGTACACGAAGCGGCTATCGGAAAAATCGCCGGAGAGCAGATTGAAAAGCTTATGACTTTAGGCTTAACCGAAGCCGAAGCCGAACAGGAAATTATTAACGGATTTTTAAGATGAGTCTTTAATTGAGAATTACTTAAACTGATTTATATTTTTAAATTTAATGGGCTGCCGCATCACTTTGCGGCAGCCCATTAAAACTATTTAAATAATCCCTTTTTCTTATAGGGCTCAATGCTGTAGGAAGTGAGCTTGTAGCCCGTTTCCTCAATCGCCTTTTCAAGAGCTTCTTTAGAAATCTCCTCTTTAGCGATAATTACAGTTTCGTTTTTTGAGTGGGAAGACTCGACTTTTTTTACTTTAAAAGTGTTTCTGATTTTGTCGTTGACGTGGGCTTCGCACATATTGCACATCATACCGTCAACGCCGATTATAATTTTATACATAGACTTTCCTTTCTTTATTTTGAGAGCAATTTTATTGCGGTTTTGCCGTTATTTATTATTTCAGCTTTAAGCTCGTCCAAGCTGTTGAATTTGCGCTCGGGGCGGATAAATTCCTTAAGGCGCACATCGACAGTTTTACCGTATAAATTATCTCCCTTATATTCGGGCATCCAGGTTTCGCAGTTCGGCAGGTTTCGGCTTCCGACAGTCGGCTTGACTCCGATATTCGTAACGCCGGTATAACGCTCGTTTTCAATTGTGACGATTGAAGCGTAAACGCCGAACTTCGGCAGGATAATACCGTTTTCAAATTTCTGGTTAATTGTAGGGGTGTCGATTTTTGAGCCGATATTATTGCCTTTAAGAACCTCGCTTTTAAGTCCGAAGTCGTAGCCTAAAAAGCGGTTCGCTTTTTTAATATCGCCGTTTTTAAGGGCGTTTCGGATTTCGGTTGAGCATACCAAATCGCCGTCAAGTTCAACTGGGTTGCAGATTCCGACCTTAATATTCTCTTTTTCGCAGAGTTTATTAAGCTCATCTGTGCTGCCCGCGCCCGTTTTTCCGAACCTGTAATTAAATCCGCAAAAAACTTCTCCGGCGTTAAAAACTTCGGAAATTATCTTTTTTACAAAATCCTCGGGCGAATAGTCTTTTAGCTTTTCAAAATCAAGGATATAAAGTATTTCTATTCCGAGGTTTTCGAAAATGCTGAGCTTTTCGTTGTAAGTTAAAAGCTGGGAGTTTTTGTCTTTGGATTTCGGGGTTGAGGAGAAGGTAAAGGCGGCGGGTACAAGCCCTGACTTTTTTGCGTCAACGGCTTTTCCGATAACCGCTTTGTGGCCGAGATGAATACCGTCGAAATATCCGAGCGCTACGGCTGTTTTTTTATCACTTGGAGTTAAGTCCCTTAAAACACGCATAAAAGAATCCTTTCATCAGATTTTTCCCGATTTTAACAGCATTTCAAGCTTTAGCAGAGTTAACTGGGTTTTAGCGTCGGGAAGCTGATTGTTAAGAACCATTTCAACCGCTTTTTTAAGCGGGATTTTTTCGACGTTTAAAAATTCATCTTCGTCGGGCTGCTGCTCGCCTACGGTTTTTACCCTGCACGCGAAAAGGTGGATTATTTCGTTTGTATAACCTGTGCTGGGGTACATAGCTCCGAGCGAGATAAAGCTGTAGCCCTCGCATCCGGTTTCTTCCTTTAACTCACGCTTTCCGTTTTCAAGAACGGTTGAGCCTTTTTCCAACTTTCCCGCGGGAAGTTCGAGAGTGATTTCCTTGTAGGGATAGCGGAACTGCTTTACAAAATAGAGGTTGTCGCTTTCGTCGAGCGCGGCTACGCATACGCCGCCCTGATGATTTACAACTTCGCGCTGAGCTTTTTTACCGTCGGGAAGCTCCACTTCGTCCAAAGTAACGTGGAGGATTTTTCCGTCGAAAACGGTTTTGCTGTTTAATGTTTTTTCGCTTAATTTATCCATTTTTACTCCGTTTAAAGTTTATAAAACAGGGCAGTCTCAAAAACCTGTTCTGAGCTGCCCTTGGTTTAATTAAAATTCTTATCCCTTATAACTTAAAACTGATTATGTCACGTTTAAGTACGAGGCAACTTGTGTGACTTTTAAGCCGTTTTGATAAATTGATTATTCTTTTTCGGCGTTTTCGTTTCGCATATCGTCAACATCACTTATTATGCTGTTGATAACGTCGTCGAGAATAATGCCCTCGTCGTCGGTGATTTCCGATTGCTTGGTGATGTCAACAAGTTCTTCGGCGGGTTCGTTTTCGTAGGTTTCCGAAGTTTCCTCAATAATATGCTCGTCTTCGACGGCTTCCTCTTCCTCAACTTCCATTTCCATGGCAACCTGTTCTGCCTGCTGGAGAGGAGTAAGATTTTCGCTCGGAAGCGAGCCTACAACTCTTTCCTGAAGATTCTGGAATTTTGAGGCAATTTTATCATCGTCGTCAAACGCTTCCTCAACGTTGTCGATTGCGTTTTTAGCGTAGCCGTCGTCACCGAGACCTTCCTGAGAAGCTAATTCCGCCTGCACCTTTGCGATAGCGGCTTTCTGTTTATTTAATTTGCGCTGGGCTTCGGCTTTCGCTTTAAGTTCAACGAGGTGGTTCTGCGGTTTCTTAACGTGCTTTTCGTCCTCGTTAAAGTAGATATTGTACCAGACAATAAATACGTAAACTGTCCAGATTTTACGGCTGTTGTCTTCAACCTGGTTATAGTGCTGATCGAGCCAAGATACAAGAATATCGCTGTTGAAGAATTTCTGAGCTGTTTCGGATTCGAACGCGTTCTTCACAACATTGTAATAACGCTCGTCTTTAAGCCATTCTCTTGTGGGAACCGGGAATCCGAGTTTCTCTTTTTCCGCGACTTCCTGGGGCAGATGGCGCTGGGCCGCTCTGCGCATAGCGTATTTTGTATTGTATTTATTTACCCTGTACTTGCTCGGAAGAGATGAAGCGACCTTGAAAACTTCCTTGTCAAGGAAAGGTACACGAAGCTCCAGAGAGTTCGCCATAGACATTCTGTCCGCTTTTAAAAGTATATCTCCGACCATCCAGAGGTTTATATCGAGCGTCTGCATTTTTGTAACGTCGTCCTGGCGGTGAGCGCGGTTGTAGATACGGCGCAGGGGTTTGAATTTAAGCGGATCTGTCGCGATAGACGGGTCGCGTAAAAGCTCGCGCTTCTGTTCGTAATCGTACATAAACGCGTTGCCGATATAACGTTTTTCGAGCGGATGAGTAGCTCTTATAATATAATCTCTGCCTTTTATATCGGGCAGTTTTTTAGCTAATTTGCAGAGCGCGCGCCGCAGGCAGTAGGGAACCAAAGTCTGGTAAACCTTGAAAACTCTCGGATCGTTGTAACAGGTGTAACCGCCGAAAAGCTCGTCGGCGCCTTCGCCCGAAAGAACAACCTTAACGTATTCGCTTGCGAGTCTTGATACAAAGTAAAGCGCGATACAGCTCGGGTCAGCTAAAGGCTGGTCCATATGGTACTGAACCGTCGGAACAGCGTCCCAGAATTCCTCGCTTGAGATAAGGTGGGTGTGGTGCTCAACTCCGAGCTCCTTGGAAAGATTGCTTGCCCAGGAAATTTCGTTGTATTTCTGGCCGAAATCAAAACCAACGGTAAAGGTTTTCTGGTCGGCGAAATATGTTGAAACATAGCTTGAGTCAACTCCGCTTGAAAGGAAACATCCGACCTCAACATCGGCGATTTTATGGGCGTTAACAGAGTTTTCAAAAACTCTCTCGATTTTATCAACCGCTTCGTCTTCGGTCATAGCCTCGTGCGGTCTGAACTTTGCTTCCCAGTAGCGGATGGTTTCAACCTCGCCGTTTTTAAAGGTCATATAGTGACCGGGCAGCAGGCAGTATACTCCCTCGAAAAATGTTTCGGGAGGAGCCGCGTACTGGAATGAAAGATAGGTGTCCAAAGCTTTTGTGTTAAATTTCTTTTCGTATTTCGGGTGTTCAAGAATACTTTTAATCTCGCTTGCGTAGATTAAATCCTTGCCTACCAAAGTGTAGTGCATCGGTTTTATTCCGAAGAAGTCGCGGGCGATGAAAAGGCTCTGATCCTCTGTATTATAAATAGCGAATCCAAACATACCCCTGAGTTTTAAGAGCATTTCTTCGTGCCATTCTTCGTAGCCGTGAACCAAAACTTCGCTGTCGGAATCGGTCGCGAAAGTATGGCCCGCTTCCAAAAGCTCCTGTCTTAGCTCTTTATAGTTATATATCTCGCCGTTAAAGGTGAGGACTAAGGTTTTATCCTCGTTATAAATCGGCTGATGTCCTGCTTCAAGGTCAATAATGCTGAGCCTTCTAAATCCCATACTGACATATTTATCCTGGAAAAATCCGTCGGAATCGGGACCGCGGTGAGTAATAACCTCGGTCATATTATGTATTGTTTTCTCGCGGTCGAGAACTTCTCCGGTAAATCCGCAAATACCGCACATATTAAAAACTCCTTCCTGCTAAAGAGATAAAAGACACATATACAAATTAATTGTACCACAAATTAACCTGCCTTGCAATTAGTTTTAAAAATTTTCGCAATTTTTAAGAAAAAAACACTGCCGCCCGAAAACGAAGCGAACAGTGTTTTTGTATGAGGAAATGGTTAAGGCCGGTTTGTAACAATATAAGGTTGCTCTTTTTTTATAAACAGTTAAGTTTTGCGCTTCTTTGTCGTATTTTTTGCGGACTGTTTTTTGAGATTATCTTTATATCCGTCAAAATCATCGACAACGGCATAAAATTTTTCAAGTTCCTTTTGGTGTTCAAAATATGCCGAAACAATTAAATAAACAGCTGTTATTATAGTTAAAACGAGAAAAATCGCGAACATTAAATACGAGGAGAAAAGGAAAAGTGATTGTTGCCGCCCGAAGATTTTCAGGCGGCAAAGGGGGAAAAAAGTAAAAAAACCATATACCTTTTTCTATCTAAATTATATAATTTTTTGAAATTTATTCAAGATAATGTGTCAGAATGACACGATTTTTCTAATATTTCTATTGTGAATTTTTATTCATTAGACTATAATTATAGTAGACAAATTTGCGGGAGATGATTTAGTGAAGCGGTCATTTGGCGAGACATTGAGAAACGAAAGAATAAGAAAAGGCCTTTCTCAGCAGCAGCTTGCGGACAAAGTGAACGTCGAGCGTTCAACGATAGCCGGCTGGGAAACAAACCGCCGTATGCCTGATTTCGCTATGTTAAAAATCCTCTCCGATGTTTTAGGTATAGCGCCCGAGGTTTTGCTCGGTTCGACCGAAAGCGAAAAAACAAAACCCATTGTAATTATGGTTGATAATGAAAGAGTAATTCTTAACGGCGGAATACCTCTTTTAAAAAAATTAATGCCTAACGCTGAAATAATCGGTTTTTTAAAACCGTCTGTCGCGCTCGATTACGCAAAAACGCATAAAGTGGCGCTCGCCTTTCTCGATATCGAACTCGGAATGACAAGCGGACTTGATTTATGCCGGGAACTGCTTAAAGCTAATTCAACGACCAACGTTGTTTATCTTACGGCGTATATGGAGTATTCGTTTGACGCTTGGGCAACGGGAGCGTGCGGATTTTTGCTTAAACCTTTGAGCGCTGAATCCGTAAAGGAACAGCTTTCGCGTCTTCGATATCCGGTAAGGGGGCTTGTGTAGGATTGTTTGACTTAAATGTTTTTATAAATTACTGCATTGACTCCGCCGCGATGGCATGTCTTTTGTTCGGGTTGGTATTGACTATGATCAATACAACTTTACACAGCAGAATAAGAGGTATTATCTTAATTATCCTTTCGATAATGATATTCTACGTTTTATGCAACTTTCTTTCTTATACGTTCTATTCGTTTACGGATGATGTGCTGTTATCGCAAATCTGTCTCTTTTTTGAGTCTTTGTCATCGTCCTTGGCGCTGCTTATGTTAACTTTGCTACTGCTTACTATCTGTAAAGAAGACTATAAGAGCATCCTGTTTTATATAACGCTCGCACTGCTGATTGTTTATGTTGTTTTGCTTATTTTAACACAGTTTACAAAAGGCATTTATTATTATACTCCGAATAATGTATATATCCGCGGACCGTATTACGCTGTTTTGTTAGTACCTACTGTTTTAATTACGATTGTAAATCTAATCGGTGTAATCCGCAGAAAGAACAAGCTTTCAAAAAGAGTATTTATCGCGTTTTTATTTTATATTATTATGCCGATGATTTCTATGCTTGTTCAGATGTTTATATACGGTATCTCGTTCATAGTTTTAGGTTCGACTCTTGCGGTTATATATATGCTGACATCCGTAGAAAATAATCAGATTGAAATATTTCTTAACCAAAAACAGGAATTAGCCGAGAAAAAAACCGAGATTGCCGTGCTGCAAATGCGTCCGCATTTTATTTATAATACGATGACCAGCATCTATTATATGTGCGAAGACGATACCGAAAAGGCGCAGCAGCTTATAATGGATTTTACAAATTATCTTCGAAGAAATTTTACCGCTATCGCGAAAACAGACACAATACCGTTTAGAGAAGAACTTGAACATACAAAGATGTATCTTGCCGTTGAGAAGGCGAGGTTTGAGGATGATATTTTTGTAGACCTGTTTATCCCGCATAAAAGCTTCAGACTTCCTCCGCTTACTTTACAGCCTATTGTGGAAAACGCCGTAAAACACGGGGTTGATCCTGAATTGGAACCGCTTCATATCTCGATTTTTACACAGGAAACAGAAAACGGAAGCGAGATTATAGTAAAAGATACAGGCCCCGGTTTCGGTATCAAAGAAAACGGAGAACCGCATATCGCGCTTAAAAATATACAAGAAAGGCTCGAGTATATGTGCGGCGGAAGTCTTACGATATCCGAAGCTGAAGACGGAGGTACAATTGTGAAAGTCTTTATTCCGAAAAAACAGAAATAAGGACTGTAAATAAATTTTTCTCCTTTCTAACCGCGGACGCTCCCGATTTGGGGGGGCGTCCGCGGCTTTGCGGTTTATAATGAGGATTGGATAGCAGAGTTTTCGGGAACGCAGGTGCGGAGCATATCACTCGCGGAAAATTAAAAATTTATAATTCCCTATGTTAAACATAATAAATATGGCATATGTTAAAATAAATATGTATGTGATTTAATCAGAGAGACGGCTCTTGTTAATTAAAAACGGAGAACGGACTGCTGATTACCGTAAACTGTAAATATGGAGGAAAAACTATGTCTAAAGTAATTCGGATTTTTGTAGAAAAACGTGACGGAATGAACGTTGCCGCAGAGCAGACAAAATGGGATTTGCGCCACAACCTCGGTATAAGGGCGATAGAGGAGCTCAGGTTTTTAAACCGCTACGATATCGAAGGAATGACGAGAGAGGAATTCGACAAAGCTAAAAATATCATCCTCTCCGAGCCTAACCAGGATGTTATTTTTGAGGAAGTTTTGCCCGTTGAGGACGGCTTCAGAGTTTTCGCTATGGAGTATCTCCCCGGTCAGTACGACCAGCGCGCCGACTCAGCCGAGCAGTGCGTACAGCTTCTTACCCAGGGTGAGCGCTGTAAAATTCTTACGGCACGCGTAGTTTGCGTTAAGGGCGATATAAGCGACGAGGAATTTAAGAAAATTCAGAATTATATGATTAACCCCGTTGAAAGCCGTTTAGCTTCTTTAGATAAACCCGAGTCGCTCGAAATGCCGCTCGATGTTCCCGAAAACGTTAAGCGTGTCGAGGGCTTTATAAACTGGAACGACGGGGAAATGGAAGAATTCTTCGGTTCAATGGGGTTCGCGATGACTTTAGCCGACTTAAAATTTACCCGCGATTATTTCCGCGATACCGAAAAACGTGACCCGAGTATTACCGAGCTGAGAGTAATCGACACATACTGGTCCGACCATTGCAGACATACTACATTCCTTACAAAATTAGATAAAGTTGAAATAGAAAAATCCGCGCTCTCAGTTGTTATCGAGGACGCTTTACAGGCGTATTACGATACAAGAAGCGAGGTTTACGGAAAAGATACGGACAGAAACGTAAGTCTTATGGATATGGCGCTTATCGGTATGAAATCGCTTAAAAAGAAAGGACTTATTCCCGACCTTGACGAGAGCGAGGAGATTAACGCCTGCTCAATCGAGGTTCCCGTTACAATCGACGGAAAAACCGAAAAATGGCTCGTTCAGTTTAAGAACGAAACCCATAACCACCCGACCGAAATCGAACCTTTCGGCGGCGCGGCGACCTGCCTCGGCGGAGCAATCCGCGACCCGCTTTCGGGAAGAGCGTATATTTACCAGGCTATGCGTGTTACAGGTTCGGGCGACCCGACCGTTCCGTTTAAAGATACAATGGAAGGTAAGCTTCCGAGCCGTAAAATCACTACAGGCGCGGCTGAGGGTTATTCGTCCTACGGTAACCAGATCGGTCTTGCCACAGGCCAGGTTGTAGAGCTTTACGACCGGGGATATGTTGCTAAACGTATGGAAATCGGCGCGGTAATCGGCGCGTCTCCTAAGGAAAATGTAATAAGAGAAGTTCCCGCTCCCGATGACGTAATCGTGCTTTTGGGCGGACGTACGGGACGCGACGGCTGCGGCGGCGCTACAGGTTCCTCAAAAGCTCATACATTAAGTTCAATCGAAACCTGCGGAGCAGAGGTTCAGAAAGGTAATCCGCCGACGGAGAGAAAAATCCAGCGTCTTTTCCGCAACCCCGAAGTCGCTAAGATGATTAAGCGCTGTAATGATTTCGGAGCGGGCGGAGTTTGTGTTGCTATCGGCGAGCTTGCCGACGGACTCAGCGTTAACCTCGATAAGGTGACGAAGAAGTACGAAGGACTTGACGGAACCGAACTTGCGATTTCCGAAAGCCAGGAAAGAATGGCGGTTGTACTCGATAAGAGCGACGTTGAAAGATTTATCGCGCTTTCCGAAACCGAAAACTTAGAGGCTACAGCCGTTGCGGTTGTAACCGAAAATCCCCGCCTTACTATGAATTGGCGCGGAGATACAATTGTTGATATAAGCCGTGAATTTTTAAATACAAACGGAGTTACCCAGACTTCTACCGCGTATATTAAGTCTCCCGACGAGAAAAACTGTTACAGAACAACCTGTCCCGAAAGCTTAAAGGGACTTTCTACAGCCGAAGCTGTTAAAAAGAATATGGCGCGCCTGGAGGTTTGTTCGCAAATCGGACTAAGCGAACGCTTCGACTCAAGTATCGGCGCGGGTACTGTTATTATGCCGTTCGGCGGAAAAACCCAGCTCACTCCGCAGGAAGCTATGGCTGCGAAAATTCCGCTTCTTAAAGGTGAAACCGACGACGCTACCGCGATGAGCTACGGATTTATTCCCGGAACTTCGCGCTGGAGCCCGTTCCACGGTTCGGCGTACGCGGTTGTTGAATCGCTTTCGAAAATCCTTGCTATCGGCGCGTATCCTCTAAAAGCGAGACTCACTTTCCAGGAATATTTCGAAAAGCTTATGGATAAACCCGAACGCTGGGGCAAACCCGCGGCGGCTCTGCTCGGCGCTATGCAGGCTCAGCTGAACTTAGGAATTCCCTCAATCGGAGGCAAGGACTCGATGAGCGGAACCTTTGAGCAGATTGACGTTCCGCCGACTCTCGTTTCGTTCGCTGTCGCTATGACAAAGGCGAGCAAAACTATTTCAGCGGAGTTCAAAAAGGCAGGTTCAAAAGTTATTTACGTTCCCGTTCCCGAGGATAAGAAAACTCTTATGCCGAAATGGGAAGAGCTTAAAGCTATGTACAACGCGGTTTACGCGCTTATGGACGAGGGCGGGGTGCTTTCCGCTTCGGTTGTAAAAGAAGGCGGCGCGGCGGCTTCGGTCTGCAAAGCCTGCTTCGGTAATAAATTCGGCTTTAAATTTGAGAATGAACTCAGTTTTGACGAACTTTTCGCTCCGCTTTCGGGCTCGCTTATTTTAGAGCTTAAAGACGGCGCAAAGCTTAAAGACGGCGTATTATACTATCCTCTCGGTGAGGTAACTGAAAATGAAGATATCGAAATCAACGGCGAGAAAATTAAAATTGATGAAATACTCGGTGAGTGGACTGCTCCTCTTGAAAAAGTATTCCCAACAAAGGCGCAATGCCCGAAAATGGGAAGAAGCGCAGAACTCTTTACGCAAAGAAATACTAAAGCGCCTGTAATCAAGACCGCTAAGCCGAAGGTATTTATTCCCGTATTCCCGGGTACAAACTGCGAGGTTGATACCGCAAGAGCTTTCGAAAAAGCGGGAGCGGAGGCTGAACTTCTTATAGTTAAAAACTTAAAGCCCTCCGATATCGAGGACACAATCGCAAAAATGGAGAGTATAATTAAGGAAAGCCAGATGATTATGTTCCCCGGCGGATTCTCCGGCGGTGACGAGCCCGACGGTTCGGGTAAGTTTATCGCGACTACTTTCAGAAACCCGAGAATCAAAGAGGCGGTGGACGAGCTTCTTAATAAGCGCGACGGACTTATGCTCGGTATCTGTAACGGATTCCAGGCGTTGATAAAATTAGGACTTGTGCCTTACGGCGAAATCCGCGAGATTAAGCCGAATGATCCGACGCTTACGTTTAATACAGTCGGACGTCATATTTCGCATATGGCGTATACAAGGGTAACTTCGGTTAAATCCCCGTGGTTCTCCTCGGTTGAGGCGGGGGACGTTTTCGCTGTACCCGTATCCCACGGCGAGGGACGCTTTATGGCTGATGACGAGACGGTTAAACGCCTTATCGAAAACGGTCAGGTCGCTACCCAGTACGTTGACTTAAACGGCAATCCGAGCGACGAAATTGCTTATAACGTAAACGGCTCAATCTGCGCGATTGAGGGTATCACAAGCCCCGACGGACGAATCCTCGGAAAAATGGGACATTCCGAGCGTAAGGGCGATAACCTCTACGCTAATGTTCCATTTAATAAAGACCAGAAGATTTTTGAAAGCGGAGTAAAGTACTTTAAATAGTTAAAAGGTAATAGGTAAAAGTTAAGGTCGGACGATTTTTAATCATCCGACCTTTAATGTTTATTATTTAATTTTCCATTTATCAATAACCATCTGTAAGTAGGGGAGCAGTTTAAAGCCCGTTCTTTCGTAAAGCCGTTTCGCGCCTTCGTTATAGTCCTCGACTTCTATGCGCAGGCGTTTAATTTCGTCAAGGCTTTTAAGGTAGTCAAAAAACTCAGTCGCAAGTCCTCGTCCGCGGTAATCTTCGTCAATATATATTTCCTCGATTGTAACGGATAATCCGCCCGCTTCTTGGGAGAAGGTTTTCGACAGCAGTACAAATCCGCAGGGTTTGTTGTCGCACTCAAAAATATAGCATTTTAAGTAATCGTCCGAGCGCATAAGCTCGTTGAAAGTAACCTCATAATTTTCTTTAGGTACGGGCGATTCCACAACATCAGTGTGATAAAAAATATCGACGTAATGAAAATACAAGTCCTTTTCGGACGGCTTTAATTCACGGAACATAGCTTCTCCTTTAATTTTAAAAGCGGGCATTTCGCCCGCTTTCTATTTTTTATCAAAAAATCTTGTTGTTTTAAATGTGCATACATAATTCTGGGTTTCGTGGAATTCCGAATCAACGTACGCGGTGTCGTACATATAAATAATTCTGTGTTTAACGGCAGCCTTGTCCATATCAAAAATATAGGTTACCGCGTCTTTAATGGTTTTATCTCCGGGATGATCGGTTCTTCCGTCGTAGCTGAACTGGTTAATAACCTGTCTGACGCTTGAGATTCCGTAGGTTGCCATAGCGTCTCTTACAGCCTGGGCAATTAAAGCCGCTCCCGTAAAACCGCCGTCGCCGAACTCGCCGTAGCAGAGTCTTTCGAGCAAATCCCTATCTTTATCCGAAAGCTCGATGTGCGAGGGATGATAGCTTGAATCGGGATTGTCGATAGCTACTAAGTAACCCGCGTTCCACTGAGCGCTGTAGCTTACGTTAGCCTGAGTCGGAGCTGTGGCGTACGAAAAACCGGGGATTCGTTTCTTCTTTTTCTTTTTATTTTTATCGTCGCTTTTTTTCGAAGAAGTTTTCTTTTTTATTTTACTTTTCTTTTCGGGCTTCTTTTTTGAAGCTGTTTTTGATTTTGAATCTAATTTAACGGTTTTTGAATAAATTTTTAGCTCGGGCTCGGTTTCGGGAGATTCTGTCTCGGAAGCCGAGGTGCTCGGTAACACGTCCGCGGAAATAACTGTTTCGGCCTCTATGTCCGCGGTACGGGTTTGCACCGTATTTACAGACAGAGGAATACCTACCGCAATCAAAACAACGATTACGATACACGAAAGTATTAAGGTGAATTTTTTTTCGAGCTTTTCTTTCAAAATATTCAACTCCGTTAAATCATACTGTTGTACACCTTAAGGAATGTTTCTATAACGTACTGAGCGTCGTCGTCCGATAAGGTTGAGTTCATCGGAAGAGTAAGCTGGTTTTTGTGCATATTATAAGCGTAGGGATAATCTTTAATATCAAAGCCCTTGTTCTTATAAGCGGAAAGCATCGGAAGCGGTTTAAAGTGAACATTGCACATTACGCCGTTTTCAGCCATTTTATTGTAAAATTCATTTCTGAAATCGGAGTCTTTTCCGAGGAAGCGTACGAAGTAAAGGTGTCCGCTGCTTCGGTGGTTTTCGCTTGAGTGCTCAAGAAGCTGAACATCAAGCTCTCTGAAGGCTTCGTCATAACGATTAATAAGCTCATGGCGCCTTGTAAGCATATCTTCGTAGCGGTTAAGCTGCGCAAGTCCGATTGCGGCCAAAACGTCGGGCATATTACATTTATACTGGGCGTTCACAACGTCATATTCCCAGGAAGCGGCGGTGTTTTTAGCGAGCGCGTCCTTGGTCTGGCCGTGAAGCGACCACAGCATGTATTGTTTGTACATTTTTTCTTCGTCGATTCTGGCTCTCAGCCTGTGAACCGCGGCTCCGCCCTCGGCGGTAGTCATATTCTTAACGGCGTGGAAGCTGAAGTTTGTAAAATCGGCAATTTCTCCGCACATCTGTCCGTGCCAGCGCGCGCCGAATGCGTGAGCGCCGTCCGTCATAATTACAACGCGTCCGATAAGTTCCTGGATTTTTCCTTTCGGGCGGAACTTTTCGCGCTGATTGCGTACGGCTTCGTAAATTCGGTCGTAATCGCACACGATTCCGGCTAAGTCAACGGGGATAATAACCTTTGTATGCTCGTTGATAGCGGCTTCCATTTTATCGTAATCCATCTCGAAGGTGCCCGGTTTACAGTCAATCATAACCGGTTTTGCGCCGACGTGGTAAACTACGGAAGCGGTTGCTGTGTAGGTGTAAGCGGGGAGGATAACCTCGTCCTGCGGGCCTACTCCTAAAATACGTAAAGTCATTTCGGCGCAGGAAGTCTGTGAAGACAAACATACAGCCTGACCTGTATGGCAGTATTCGCCTATTCTTTTTTCAAGCAGTTTTGTTTTAGGGCCTGTTGTAATCCAGCCTGACTTTAAAACTTCTGTAACCGCGTCAATCTCATCTTGTCCCAAATCGGGAGGAGAAAAAGGAATGTTTCTCATAATAACAAAATCCTCTCAACCCAAAAATCTTAAAAATGAATGTAAAAATACACAATGTATTATACTACCTTGATAATGAAAAGTCAATAATTTAGGGGAGCGTAAAAACTACTGATTATATTCCGAAATATTTATCGGTTTATATATCCCTGTTTTCAAACTGGCTGTTGTAAAGCTGAGCGTAAAAGCCCTGTTTTTCCAAAAGCTCTTTATGATTTCCCTGTTCGACAATATCGCCGTCTTTCATAACTAAAATCAGGTCGGCGTCTTTTATTGTGGAAAGCCTGTGGGCGATAATAAAACTTGTTTTACCTTTTGTAAGATTGTTCATCGCCCGCTGAATCCGGGATTCTGTACGGGTATCTACCGAGGATGTCGCCTCGTCTAAAATAAGAATCGGGTTATCGGCGAGGATAGCTCTGGCGATTGTAAGCAGCTGTTTCTGGCCTTGGCTTACGTTATCGGCTTCCTCGTTAAGCTCCATATTGTAGCCGCCCGGAAGCGTTTTTATAAACCTGTGGGCGTGAGCCGCTTTCGCCGCCTCGATTACTTCCTCGTCCGAAGCGTCGAGCCGTCCGTAACGGATGTTTTCCATAATAGTTCCGTTGAAAAGCCAGGTGTCCTGGAGAACCATAGCGAGCGCGGTTCTGAGCTCTCTGCGGTTGAAATCTTTTATATTGTGTCCGTCAATTTTAATTGCTCCGCTGTTGACGTCGTAAAAACGCATAAGCAGTTTTACGATTGTGGTTTTGCCCGCGCCTGTGGGGCCGACAATCGCGATTTTCTGGCCTCGGGCAATTTTAGCGGAGAAATCGGTGATTATAATTTTATTTTCGTTATAGCCGAATTTAACGTGCTCAAATTCTACTTCGCCTTTTATATCGTTTACGCTTACGGGGTTTTCAACGGTTTGAACTTCCTCTTCTTCGTTAAGGAAATTAAAAACTCTTTCCGCCGCGGCGGTCATACTTTGGAGCTGGTTAATAACCTGGGATAGCTGTTGTATAGGCTGGGTAAAATTCCTTACGTACTGGATAAACGCCTGAATATCACCGATAAGAATTACGCCGTTTATCGCAAGCATCGCTCCCGAAACCGCTACCGCGACATATCCCAAATTGCCCACAAATATCATAAGCGGCATCATCATCCCCGATAGGAACTGGGATTTCCACGCGCTGGTGTAGAGGATTTTGTTGGTTTTTTCAAAGTCGTCGAGTGTTTCACTTTCTTTGTTGAAAGCTTTAATTATAAGGTGTCCGCCGTAGCTTTCCTCAACAGTTCCGTTTATAATTCCGAGGAATTGTTGCTGGTCGCGGAAATGCTTTTGCGAGAACTTTACAATTAAGCTTATAAGAATAATTGAAACCGGGAGGATTGAAACGGAAATAAGCGTCATAATCGGCGAGATTGTAAGCATCATAACCAAAGTTCCGAGCACGGTACAGAGTGAGGTAATAATCTGGGTTATGCTCTGGCTAAGTCCCATTCCGAAAGTGTCGACGTCGTTTGTGATTCTCGAGAGCACTTCGCCGTAGGTTCTGCTCTCAAAATATTTAAGGGGCATAAGGTTGATTTTTTCGGAAATATCTTTACGCATCCGATAGCAGATTTTTTGCGTAATACCCGTCATAAGCCAGCCTTGAATAAACATAAACGCCGCGCTGATAAGGTAAAGCAAAAGCGCCGCGAGCAGTATTTCTCCGATTAACACAAGGTCAATCGATCCTGTGCCTTTAATTTGCTTCATAAGTCCCGAAGCAAGTACGGAGGTTGCGTTGCCGAGTATCTTCGGGCCGATAACCGCGAAAATAGTTGACGCCGCGGCGCAGAACATTACGAAAATAATCGCCGCTTTGTATTTGCCGATATATTTAATAAGCTGTTTAGACGTGCCCTTAAAATCATCGGCTTTTTCAACCGGAGCCATTTTTCCGCCGGGTCTGTTCGGCGCTCTGTTTTTGTTTTCAGCCATATTACTCGCCCCCCTTTCCGATTCCGAGTTCTTCCTCGGAAAGCTGAGATTTAGCTATTTCAAGGTATGAGGGACAGGTTTTCAGCAGCTGAGTATGTGTTCCGATACCCGCGATTTTTCCTTCGTCAAGCACAATAATCTGCTCGGCGTTCATAATGGTTGAAATTCTCTGCGCTACAATTATTACCGTGCAGTCCTTAACGTTTTCGAAAAGCGCTTTTCTGAGTTCCCTGTCGGTTTTCAGATCGAGCGCCGAGAAGCTGTCGTCAAAAATATAAATCTTTGGATTTTTAGCGATAGCGCGCGCAATTGAAAGGCGCTGTTTCTGGCCGCCCGAAACGTTGGTTCCGCCCTGGGAGATTTCGTTTTCGTATCCGTTTGGTTTAGAGTCGATAAATTCGCTCGCCATGGCGATTTCGGAAGCTTTTTTTATTTCTTCGTCAGACGCGCCGCGGTTGCCGAAACGTAGATTCGAAGCGATACTTCCGCTGAACAGGATTCCCTTTTGCGGAACATATCCGATTTCGCTTCTTAGCGACTGCATTGTAACGTCTTTGATGTTCTGTCCGTCTATATCAATTTCGCCTTCGGTTACGTCGTAAAGCCTCGGAATAAGATTGATGAGCGTGCTTTTTCCGCTTCCTGTAGAACCTATTACAGCGGTGGTTTCATTAGGTTTAGCGGTAAAGCTTATGTTGCTTAGAACATTTTCGTCGGCTCCCGGATATTTAAAGCTTACGTTTTTAAACTCTACAACGCCGTATTTTCCTTTAAGCTGCTCAGCGTTTTCGCTGTCGGTTATTGAGGATTGAGTTTGTATAACCTCGTCGATTCTGTTCGCGGCGACAGCGGCTCTCGGCAGGAAAATCGACATAACCGTAAGCATTATAAAGCTGATTATTATCTGCATCGAGTATGAGATAAACGCGGTCATTTCGCCGACCTGCATATTGCCCGCGCTGATGTGTCCCGACGCAACCCAGACGATAAGCACCGAAACCAAATTCATAAGAACCATCAAAACCGGCATCATAAAAGTCATAACCCGGTTTGTGAAAAGCATGGTTTTTGTGAGATCCTTGTTTGCTTCGTCAAAACGTTCTTCCTCGTGTTTTTCGCGTTCGAAAGCGCGGATTACGGGAATACCCGTAAGGATTTCCCGCGATATGAGATTTACGCGGTCAATCAGCTTTTGCATTTTTTTGAATTTGGGCATGGCAATAAATGTAAGTGTAAAAACAAAAACAAAAATAACAAAAACAGCTAAAGCTATTACCCACGACATCGCGGCGCCCGTACCCACAGCTTTAATTACTCCGCCGATACCGATAATCGGGGCGTAAAGCACCATTCTGAGCAGGAGAACGGATACCATCTGTACCTGCTGTATATCGTTGGTTGTTCTTGTAATAAGCGAAGCGGTCGAGAATTTATCAATTTCGGCGTTTGAAAAACCTATTACTTTTCGGAAAACTTTGCTTCGAAGCTCCATACCTATCTTTGAGCCGGTAACAGCCGCGAAAAGTCCCGCGGAAATTGCCGCGGCGGATAAGATAAAGGAGATTATAAGCATCTTAAATCCTGCCGCCCAGAGATAGTCGGTCTGCATTTTATTAGTGTCTACTCCCGCTTTTTCGTCACATTTTATCGCGAAAGCTATGCAGGAGTTTTTAACAGTATCCTCGCCGAGCGCCTTGATTTGTTTTTTTAACGTGTTTCTTGCGGAGAGTAAAACTTCTTTATCAAGCTTTACGGGGATTTTTATTTCGGGCATAAGCGAGATTCCCGTGGTTACTTTTATTTCGGTTCCGTCGGTCAGAATTTTAAACAGCGGACGGGCGTCTACGCATTCAGAGGTAACAGTTTTTCCGTCGTCATCCGTACTTTTTTTATCGAACGTCGGGAGCTTTATGTTGAAGTATTTTTCGATAGTGCTTAGTGTAATTCCCGTGAGCTGTAAATCCGTAAGGCTTTTGTTGATGTTTTGTTTAACTATTTCAATAAGTCTGTCGACCGAAAGTGTAGACATACCGTAATCAACCATAATCGGGAGCATAAGTTTTTTATCTAATTTATCAAGCTTCTTTGAGTCGTTAATAACTCTTTTATAAAGCTTTTCCGTCTTTTTATACGCAGAAACAAAGCTTTTCTTCTCGGATTCGGTCATAAAAACTTTTGCGTAGCCGTATTCGTCTTTCGTCATTTTTTCGGGCAGAATATGCTCGACGCCTTTGTTCTGGATTCCGGTATCTATAATATTTGAAGTGTATTGCGGAAGCGCGAGATCGCAGTAAGCCTGTACAACAAGCAAAACGACTATGATTAACACTGCGCCGATGTGAGGCAGAAAGTTTTTAAAAATCTTTCCCATATTTTTCCTCCGGGTTTTTAAATAAACTAATATAATTATCTGCTATCCGTTATTTAAAGTCAAGTGAAAAAATGTTGATAATTGTAATAAAACATTCGCTTTTTAAGCGCCCGCTTAAAATGTATATTCTCCGACAAGCTTTAATGTTAAATCAACCGTACTGTTCAAGAGAGTGGTTTTATCTATATTTTCGTTATGGATATAGGCGTTGAACGAACCGTGAACGATAAAAGAAATAAGGATATTGTTCGCGATATTGTTTCTGATGTTCGGATAAGCCGAAAAAATGTACTTTTTAAGGCTTGTTTCAAAACGGTTGATAAAAAGGTTGTTTCCGTAACCCGAAAAAAGGATTTTAATTTCTTTCTCGTTGTTTAAAATCGAAAGGGTAAGGTCCTGGGTAAAGTGGCGGAAGTTTTCCTTGGTATTAAGAAGCTTTATCGGTTTAACCTCAGAGATAATCTTTCTTATAAGCTCCTCCTCGAGTTTGTCCGAAAGCTCGTAAATATCCCTGTAGTGAAGATAAAAAGTCGCTTTGTTAATCATCGCGAGTTCACTCAGTTCCCTTACGCTTATTTTATCGAGATCCTTTTTTTTTCTGAGTTCAAAGAAAGCGTTATTAATATTTTTGATTGTTCTTTTTACTCTTAAATCCATTTATATCTTCCCTTTTTAATAGACAGTTTTTCAATTATAGTAGCATAAACAACTTTTTTAGTCAAGTGACTATAGGAAAATATATAAAAATATTATATAATTTGTATATAAATATAGTAAAATGCACTATTTGTCTAAAGTGATACGTTTTGTGCAGACTATTATATTCAAATTTCAAATCAGAAATGAGGCATGGTTATGGAAATTGATTACAATATGAGAAAACTTTTTAACGAAGAATATCTCACACAAGTTGCGTATATGTACAACAATATGCCGCGAGGTCTTTTAGGCCCCCACTTTACAGAATACGGACTCAGAATTGCGGTTTACCTCCCGCAGTGTAACTCCGTTGAGTTTGTAAATAAAGATAACGGTGAAATCCACCGCGCGTTTTTGGTGCATGAAAAAGGTATTTTTGCGGCTAATGTTCATACAGACAGAGTTTTCGACTACTATTATCGCGCCTGGGATGAGGAAGGAAACTACTACGAGAGCGAAGACAGCAACTACTTCCCCGTACAGTTCAGCGAAGTTGACGGCTATCTTTTCGGCCAGGGAACTCACTACAACCTGTATGATAAGCTCGGTGCGCATAAAAAAGTTGTAAACGGCGTAGAAGGCGTACTCTTTAATGTATGGGCTCCGAACGCTCAGCGCGTATCGGTTATCGGTAATTTCAATAACTGGGATCCCGCTATACATATGATGAGTAAAGTAAGCCAGGTCGGCGTTCACGAGATTTTTATCCCGCGCATCGGCGAAGATGAAATGTATAAATTCCAAGTTAAGACTGTCGATGGTTTCTGCGTTGATAAGACCGACCCGTTCGGTTATACCCAGCAGATGCGTCCCGAAACCGCTTCTATCGTTACAGATCTTAACTCCTATGAATGGGAAGACGAAAAGTGGATTGAAGAACGTAAAAAAGGCGGATACGAGACTAAACCTATGTCTATTTACGAGGTTCATCTCGGCTCATGGAAACAGCACGAGGACGGTTCTTTCTTAGGTTACAGAGAGATTGCCGATCAGCTTGCCGATTATGTTAACGATATGGGCTACACCCATATTGAGCTTATGGGAATTCTTGAGCATCCGTTTGACGGAAGCTGGGGCTACCAGGTAACGGGCTATTTCGCTCCTACCTCGCGCTTCGGTTCGCCTCAGGACTTTATGTACTTTATCGACCGTATGCACTCTAAAGGAATCGGCGTATTCCTCGACTGGGTACCCGCTCATTTCCCGAAAGACAGCCACGGACTCGGACGTTTCGACGGAACATGCCTGTATGAGCATCCCGATCCGAGAAGAGGAGAGCATCCCGACTGGGGCACATTTATCTTTAACTATGAAAGAAATGAAGTCCGCAACTTCCTTATTGCGAGCGGACTTTACTGGCTTAATAAATTCCATATCGACGGCTTGCGCGTTGACGCGGTTGCTTCGATGCTTTATCTCGATTACGGTAAAAACGAAGGCCAGTGGCTGCCGAATATCTACGGCGGACGCGAGAACTTCGACGCGGTTGAGTTCTTTAAACATCTTAACTCAATGGTTGAGCAGTACGCTCCCGGTACCCTTGTAATCGCTGAGGAAAGCACAGCTTGGGCAGGCGTTACAAAGGACGTTAAGCACGACGGTTTAGGATTTGCTCTTAAATGGAATATGGGCTGGATGAACGACTTCTTGGAGTATATCTCGAAGGATCCCGTTTACCGCCAGTATGAGCACGGAAAGCTCACGTTCTCGATGATTTACGCTTATACCGAAAAATTTATCCAGGTTCTTTCCCACGACGAAGTTGTTTACGGAAAGTGCTCGATGATTAATAAAATGCCCGGTGACGACTGGCAGAAGTTCGCGAATTTAAGAACAGCTTACGGATTTATGTTCGCGCATCCCGGAAAGAAGCTCCTCTTTATGGGACAGGATTTCGCTCAGTATGACGAGTGGAACGCCGAAGTAGGACTGCAGTGGTTCCTGATTGACGATAACGAGAATAACGCGAATATGCAGAAATATTTCCGTACATTACAGCACTTCTATCTTGACCATCCCGCTATGTACGAGCTCGACTTCGACCCGAACGGTTTTGAATGGATGAGCTGCGACGACGCCCAGAACTCCATCGTAAGTATGGTTCGTAAGACTAAGAACGGTAAGAAATCCGTACTCTTTATCTGCAACTTTACTCCTGTTCCGCGTGAAGACTACCGCGTAGGTGTTCCGAACCTCGGCAACTATAAAGCTGTATTCAACAGCGACGACGCTGAGTTCGGCGGTACAGGCGACTATCCGCTTACCGATAAGAAAGCTACGAGAGTTCCCTGGAACTATAAGAAGCAGAGTATTAAGGTAACTGTTCCTCCGCTTTCGATGATTGCGTTTGAGTATAACCATACTATACCCAAGCCCGATGACGAAAAGAAGAAAAAGACAGTCAAGAAAACAGCCGTTAAAAAACCCGCGGCTAAAAAGATGGCAAAGGCAGCAAAAAAGAGCGATACAGCTAAAACAGCCGAGAAAGCGGCTCCCGCTAAAAAGGCGGCTGCTAAAGCGCCCGCTAAGAAAACAGCGGCTAAAGCTCCTGCCAAGAAAGCGGCGGCAAAGCCCGCGGCTAAAAAGGCAGAACCCGCAAAAACAGCGGCTCCTGCTAAGAAAGCGGCGGCAAAGGCTCCCGCTAAAAAGGCTGAGCCTAAGGCGGAAAAGAAATAATAAAATTGTGAAATGCTATTTAACAACACCGAGGTTTTGCCTCGGTGTTTGTTTGTAATCTGTCGCCAATCGCGGGGAGTTATAATTCATTGTATTATTTGCACAAATAAGTGCCTGAAACTTTGTGTAACACGCCCCTTTTATAATTCGATATTAGAATTAAACAGAGGGGTAAAAAGTGATAAAATATTTACAATATTATACGTATTTATAAATTAATACAGGAGATGATTAAATGAAGGCTAAAAGACTGATTTCGCTGATATTAGCGGCGCTGATGCTGTGCTCAATTATGGTAGTGGCAGTTGAAGCGAAAGATACAAACACCCTAAAAACAGGCGCTAAAAGACCGCTTATTCAGGATGTTGTAAACTCAGACGCCAAAAACCAGGTGGATACAAATACCTATCTGTTCTATTTCCCCGACAGCTGGCGCAACGAGCAAAATAATTATTATTCGGGAACTCTTGACACCTGCAAACCCGGTATCTATTGGTGGGACGGTTCATACAGATGCGATGATTATAAAGGAGAAAACACAAATGGTTTTCCCGGTTACGCGGTAAATGAAAATGTAGATAATAACAACAAGAATATCTACAAAGCGGAAGTTCCCGCGGATGTCGAAAATATTATGTGGAATAATCTTGTGGAAGTCGATCCAGCTAATCAAGAAACATATCAATATCTGATTCAAACTGATAATATTGTTTCAAGTTTTTATAATACCGAAGAGGATATTTATGGTTTTTATCCCGAAGGATTAAGTAGCTTTGATAATATGATTTACGTAGTTGATCCTCAGAGTGAAAAAACACAAGGGTACGGCACAACATTATTCAGAGGCGAGTGGTTCTATTATTACGGCAACAGCGAGTACGGAATTTATACCACCCGCAATGAAGCCGAAGCGAATAACGCTGTTTACTCAAACGGCGAGTTCCCGAAATACGAGGGCGAAGAGGAAGGAACTAATCCCGAAACTGTTGTAGACCCGACAGAACCTCAACCCACGGGAGAAGTGAACCCCAACGATACAAAGATTTACTTCGACGCAAGCGGTTGGAAAAACGTAACACAAGTTTACTGCCATATCTGGGAAAGAGGCGGCGACGCTTTCTATACATGGCAGACTAAGAAAGAAAAATGTACTTATGAAAACGGTAAATGGGCATACGATACAAACTCACTCAAATCTTCCTCAGACCTTCCCAACGGAATGGAATCGGATAAAGACTATTGTATTATCTTTAGCTGTAACACAGGTATACAGACTTATGACTGTACTTTCGGTACACCCTGCTTCGGCGATACATTAAAGCTTTCTAACGGTGTGAGAGTTGAGAACCCTGTTGATTCTGAAAAATTCGTCGACGAAGCTGTATGGGAGAAGAACTCAAACGCTTACGGACCTCACCTTGCTTTCACATCTATCGGTAACATTATAGGACAATTCCTCTGCCCGAATGAAACAGGAATAGAAGTTATAGGCGACTGGCTTCCGACATATTACAAGAGCCCCTATGTAAAACAACCCGTAGAAGCTCTTGTTAACGCTTTCCCGAAATTCGGAATTAAAACTTTTGACGACGTTACGGCAATTTACAAATATATCGTTGCTAAAAAGACAGGCGAAGATGAAGCCGCTATGAAGAGTATTCTTAATGAGGCTTACAGTAAGATGCCCAAGGAGAATCCGACCGAACCATCCACTCCTCCCGTGGTTGGTCCGACTCAGCCGTTTACTAAGCCGAAAAACAGAGCCGCGACAAACGGGACAAAAAAGGATAATTCGATTAAGGTAACGGTTAAAGCTAAAACAGTTAAACTTAAAAAGCTTAAGAAAAAAGCTCAGAAGGTTAAGGCGATTACAGTTAAAGGCGCTGAAGGCAAGGTAACTTTCAAAGTAGTAAAAAGCGGAATCACAAAGAAAATCCGCAAGCTTGTTAAGATTAACTCAAAGGGAGTTATAACTATCAAGAAGTGGAAGAAAGCTAAGAAAGGTACTTATAAGATTAAAGTAACCGTAAAGGCCGCGGGTAACTCTTCTTACAACGCTAAGACAATTACCAAGACGATAAAAGTAAAAATTAAGTAAGCAAAAAGGGTTGGCTCAAACTCAAAACGAGTAAGAGCCAACCTTTTTTACATTTTATACACTATAAGCTAAACAGCCGTTTAATAACCTTACGGCTGTTCTTTTGTAAGATACTCGATGTTTCTCTCGATAACATCCTTGCTTTTGCCGAAGTCTTTTCCGCGGTTGCGGTAATCGAACATCGAGCAGAAATAAGAGGTGTCCTCCTGAAGTTCGGAAATATAGTTTTTGGTAAGGTTATATGTATCTTCGCAAAACGGCTTCATAAACTTGCCCTTAATTCCGCGCTTGCCCGAAGCGTCGCTCATAATATAGGCGTAGTGATTAAGACAGATAAATGGCTGTTCGCGGTAGAGCTTTTGGAATTCCTCAGACTTCTGATACTCGGAAAAAACCGTCGCTAAAAGATGATGAATATCGTGGTCGATTCTCTCGCAGACATAACAGCTTTCCCTGAGAGCGTTAATTTTTTCAATAACCTTTTTGTCGGGTTTGGATGGAGCTTTCGGCGGAAGGATGTTTTCTGCAATTGCCTTTAAATGCGATTCCATTATCAGCGCGTTCGGAAGCTTCTGCCCTGCGCTGAACATTTTTGTAAAATGTCTGCGGCAAAAGCCTTTTTTATTTGTTTCTATCCGGATATTCGGTTCCATCATCGCGTCGCCGACTATAAATTCAACGTAAGTTTCCTCTAACATTTCCTCCATACGGCAAATCGGACAGCCGTTTTTCGGCTTAAACAAATCATTTATCGGGATTGTGCAGATATTTTCTTTCATAATGTACCTCGAATTAAAAGTTCTGTATTTTTATTGTATCATAAATCCGAAAAATATGATATACTTATTTTAAGTTTTTAGGTTTTAAGGGATTGGATAAATATGGAAGTTTTTAAGAAAGACAACGGAATAAAAATAAGCGGGATAACCGATTTGGATTTAGCCCAGACTCTCGATTGCGGCCAGAGTTTCCGCTGGATTGAAAAGGACGGAAAATTCAGCGGAGTCGCGTTCGGTAAAAAAGCGGAGATGTATTTTGACGGCGATTATTTATGCATAGATAATACTACCGCCGAAGATTTTGAAAATATCTGGAAAAACTATCTTGACTTAGACCTTGATTACGGAAAAATCCGCGAAGAAATTAAAAAAATTCATCCCGTTTTAGAGCAGGCGTGCGATTACGCCCCGGGAATAAGAATCCTGCGCCAGGAGCCATGGGAAGCGCTCTGCACTTTTATTATCTCGCAAAACAATAACATAAAAAGAATAAAAGGAATAGTTGAAAGATTGTGCGAAAATTTCGGCGAAAAAAAAGAAGACTATTATGTTTTCCCCTCGGCTGAGACGTTAGCTAAGTTAAATCCCGAAGATTTAGCCCCGATAAGAGCGGGTTTTCGGAATAAATACATAGTTGACGCGGCTCAAAAAGTCAGCGGCGGTGAGGTTGATTTGGAAAAATGCCGTAATATTGATTATGAAGAAGCCCGCGCCGAGCTTATGAAAATCAAAGGTGTCGGTGTTAAAGTAGCGGACTGCACTCTGCTTTTCGGACTGCATCGTATCGAGGCTTTTCCCGTGGATGTGTGGATGAAAAGAGCGCTTGAAAATCTGTTCCCGGGAATGAGTGAAAACGACTTCGGCGAGTACGCAGGCATCGCCCAGCAATATATTTTTCATTACAGCCGTATGAATCCCGAAATTTTTAAATAAAAATTATTGCAAATTTTTTAATTATATAGTATGATAACTATATATAGACTTTTTAGGAGGAATACCAATGAAACTGCATTTAAAAAGCCTTGTATCTATTATTTTAACTTTGCTGTTAATAATCTCAACCGTATGTATCGCAACTTCCGTTACAGCAGTTGAGGGAGATACTATAACTTACAAATATATGATTTCCTGCGATGTTGCCGAAGGAGATAAGGTCGTAGGGTTTGAGGGTAATGTTACTTATCCTTCCGCTTTAAGCGTTAAATCAATGCAGATGATTACTTCCGGTGATTTTTGCGGAGAAAATAACGGAGTAATTGATTTTGACGGCTCGAATCTCAGCGGATATGATTTTTCAGGAGGAGCCGCGCTTATTACAATAGAATTCAACGTTAACGGCGAATACAATAAGTCCGATATAAAAACAACTGTCGCTGAATTCTATACACAGGAAATGGCGCTTCGCCATATCAGCGATTCTAACCTTGATTATTTCTATCAGAATGTTGTAGACGACCGGGTAATTTCGAGCGGATTTGTAAGCCTCGATAATCCCGACCAAAGCTATACGGACCCGACTACAGCTCCCGCTACCGAAGCTCCTACGGAAGAGCCCACAGAGGCTCCTACCGAAGCGCCTACACAAGCGCCTACGGAAGAACCCACAGAAGCTCCTACAGAGGCTCCGACTACAGAACCCGCGGTAAATAATTATACGGTTATTTATTATTATAACAACGGTAAAGAAGATACTTCGCTGACCCGTACATATTCATCTGCCGAGGAAAAGGAAGCATGGGATCTTGCGTACACTTGTATGCCCAATATAAAAAATCCGAGTTATAATTATTATATCAACGACGCTGAATTTAAAGATGCTGATACGGTGGAAGTTCAGCTTGACGGTGAAGAAAGAGATTATACTGTTACTGTAAACGGCGAATGGTATTCAAATCATCATTACCTTGATATTGAAACAATTGAAACCGAAGAAGAAGCAGGATTTATTGTTAACGGTAAAGTTGTCGCCGTCGGAACCAAATTCAAGTTTTTTGTAACGGGAGATATGGAAATCCAAACCGACCCGACTAAATCCAAAGCCGACGAGTTTGCCTCGGTTTTCTATAACGAGCTTTCCGTAAGCGAAGAAAATGTTATGATGGAACTTTTAGCGACAGCTAAGGTTGACGACGATTACGAGAGAATGGGCGTCGCGTTCGCTACTTCCGAGCAGGATAAGGACGATATAAAAGCGGCGGTTCAGGAAGTTACTTCGGGTACCGCGAGAGCGACAAACGGTATAGCCGTGCACAATTCCTCGGTCGGTCTCGCTAACAGCTCGGGACAATATCAGTTTATTTACGCTCCGTATATTTCAACTTCTAAAGTTACTCAGGATCTGAACCTGTATTTCTACGCTTATGTTGTAAAGTCGAACGGGACAATTATTGTAAGCGACTTCGAACAAATAACTCCCTATGATATAATGAATTAAGAGAAAATGAAAAAGTATATTTCCCCTGAATTTGAAGAAGTAAAATACAGTACGGATGACGTTATTGTCTGTAGCGGCGGCAGTGACGGCGAAATCGGCAAAGATGAAAACGAAGTACCCGATGACTGATTCTTAATCCAAACTGAAAAAGGCGGTTCAATCGAACCGCCTTTTTAAAATGTCTTATTTATCGTAAACGTCATTTCCGTTGCAGTCAACCGCGACTACACAGGGAAAATCTTCAACATAATATCGTCGTATAGATTCTGTGCCCAAATCCTCGTAACATATGGGCTCGGTTTTTTTAATGCTTTTCGCTATAAGCGCGGCAGCTCCGCCGATTGCCGCGAAATAAACCGCGCGGTTGCGGACTATCGCCTCTTTGACCTCGCTGTTACGGATGCCTTTGCCTATCATTCCTTTAAGCCCCATATCCAAAAGTTTCGGGGTGTATTTGTCCATTCTGTAGCTTGAGGTCGGGCCTGCGGGACCTACGGCGTAACCGGGTTTTGCGGGAGCGGGGCCGACATAATAAATTGTTTCTCCCGCTATATCTACGGGCAGGCTTTCACCCTTTTCGGCGAGCTCAAAAAGCCGTTTGTGGGCCGCGTCGCGTCCTGTAATAAGAGCTCCGCTTAAAAGCACGCTTTCGCCCGCTTTAAGATTTTTAATATCCTCGTCTTTAAGAGGAAGCGTTATTTTTTTCATACCTTTCTCCTTATATTTCGGCGCTTTTGTGTCTTGCCGCGTGACAGCAGATGTTTACGGCTACAGGCATACCCGCGATGTGAGTCGGCGAGGTTTCGATATTCACCCCGAGAGCGCAGGTCTTTCCGCCGAGCCCCGCGGGGCCAAAGCCCATTTTATTAATCTCGTCTAAGAGCTCGCGCTCCAAATCGGCGTAACGGCTGTCGGGATTTTCGGTATCAATTCTTCTGAAGGTCGCTTTCTTGGCGAGCTGAGCAGCGCGCTCGAAAGTACCGCCTATTCCGACGCCGACAACAATCGGGGGACAAGGATTGGGACCCGCGGTTTTTACGGTATCAAGAATAAAGCTTTTAACTCCCTCGACTCCGTAAGAGGGCGTGAGCATTTTTACAGCGGACATATTCTCGCTGCCGAAGCCTTTGCCTCCCGCGGTAAATTTTATTTTATCGCCCGGAACTATTTTTGTGTGGATAATCGCGGGGGTGTTATCTTTTGTGTTGATTCGCTCAAAAACAGGGTCGTCTACAACGCTTTTTCTGAGATAGCCGTCGATATAAGCCTTTCTTACGCCTTCCTGAACCGCTTGCTCAAAATCTCCGTTGATTGCGACTTTATCGCCGTATTCAACAAAAAGCACCGCCATTCCCGTATCCTGACACATCGGTATTTCTTCTTCTGCGGCTAAATTATCGTTTTCTATAATCTGTGAAAGCACGCTTTTCGCGGTTTCGTTTTCTTCGGTGTTATAAGCGTTTTTTAGCGCTGATAAAATATCGTCGCCGATAAAGTAATTGCAGTCCGTAAAAAGCTTTTTTACCGTATCGGTAATTTCCTGAGCTTTTATTATTCTTGTTTCCATACTCTTCTCCTTAAAAAATATCAGAATTATTATAAAACATTTTTAGTTTTAAATCAATTGCTTCTTTAAAAATCATTAAAAATGTGGTATAGTAATCATATATTGTTTTATTTTTTAACATATAGTTTTCACAATAATAACTTATATTAAATACAGCTATAAGTATCAGGCTTTTTAAGGATAGAAAAACTTAACGAGGACTGATAAGCGAGGAGGAAAAAATATGAGCAAGCTTTTAGTAGTAGATGACGAAGCGAGAATCCGCGAACTTATAAGAAAGTACGCTGAATTTGAGGGACATACCGTTGAAGAAGCCGGAGACGGTATGCAGGCTATCGAAGTGTGCCGAAAAAATAATTATGACCTGATTATTATGGACGTTATGATGCCGGAGCTCGATGGTTTTTCAGCGTGCAGAGAAATAAGAAAATTTTCAAATACACCTGTTATTATGCTTTCGGCGCGCGGCGAGGAATATGATAAAATCCACGGCTTCGAGCTGGGCTCGGACGACTACGTTGTTAAGCCGTTTTCTCCCAAAGAGCTTATGATGCGTGTTAACGCGGTTATAAAGCGTTCCGAGGGTAAGGCTGATGAAGGCGAAAAAGATGTTTTTACCTACAAGGGTTTAACCGTGGACTTTTCCGCGAGAATTGTTACTATAGACGGCGTACGCGCCGAGATGACACCGAAAGAGTATGAACTGTTTTTCTATATGGTTAAAAACAAGGGAATCGCCCTTACAAGAGAAAAACTTATTTCCGAAGTCTGGGGATATGACTTTTTCGGCGACGAAAGAACTCTTGATACACATATAAAGCTGTTGAGAAAATCGCTCGGCGAATACAGCAAATGCATTGTTACGCTTCGAGGGGTAGGTTATCGTTTTGAAACAAACTGATAAATTGTCCCGCTGGAGAAGCTTACCGCTGAGGTATAAGCTTAGTATCTATTTTATAGCTTTTTCGGCGGCTATGCTTGTGTTTTTGTGGGTGTTTCAGATAGCGTTTCTCGATACCTGCTATACGCTTATAAGACAGGCTCAGGTGCAGACTTGCGCGGGTGAAATAACCGACGCGATAAAAAGCGGTAAAAATGTAAGCGACGTCGTTAACAGTATCTCAAGAGAAAACGAAATGAGCGTTTTTGTCTACGATTCCAGCGACGAGATTATGACAAAAGAATACGTAAGCGAGTTTAATAATCCGTCGGGACTTCGTGATATAAATATGCACAGGGTATATTCTTTCTACAGACTCGCGAAAGACCACAGCGGAAAATATATTAATTCTTCGTACGTTGAGGAAGACAACGTCAGCGTTAGGGGATTAGATAATATTGAAGCTTCTTTTGATGAGATAATGAACGGCGGCGATTTCAGAATAAGAAGAAACAACCGACGGATTGAAAATCTTATTTACGCCGAAGTTTTAAAGCTAAGCGGCGACGATGAGCGCTTTGTGCTTGTTACGGCGATGATTACGCCTGTTGATACGGTAATAAATACAATCCGTATTCAGCTTATTTTTGTAAGCGTGATATTTATCCTTTTCGCTATAGTTTTAGCGTTTTTGGTATCGAAAAGAATTTCTCGTCCGCTCGTTGAAATCAATACAACGATAAAACAGCTTGCTCGGAGAAATTATAATGTTGAGTTTAACAGCCGCGGTTATCTCGAGGCTAACGAGCTCAGCGATACTTTGAATCTCACGAGAGATGAGCTGCAGAAAACCGATAATTTAAGGCAGGAGCTTATCGCGAATGTCTCCCACGATTTAAGAACTCCGCTTACTATGATAACGGGCTACGGCGAGGTTATACGCGACCTTCCGGGAGAGAACACTCCCGAGAACGTTCAGGTTATTATCGACGAGGCAAACCGCCTTTCGAGTCTCGTTAACGATATGCTCGATTTGTCTAAGCTGCAGTCGGGAGCGATTGAGCTCGAAACCGAGCAGGTCTGCATCACAGACGAGATAAACGAAATCTTCCGCCGTTATACGAAGCTTGTTGAGCAGGAGGGCTATAACCTCAGCTTTAAGTTCGATAAGAACGTCTACGTAAACGCGGACAGAATCAAACTCGGTCAGGTTATTTACAACTTTATCAACAACGCGATAAACCACTGCGGCGAGGATAAAACCGTAATCGTTACCCAGAAGGCGAACGATAAACGCGTGAGGATTGAGGTTGAGGACCACGGCGAGGGTATACCCGAGGATAAATTAGAGTATATCTGGGATAGATATTATAAGGTCGATAAGGAGCACAAGCGCGGAGTTATCGGCACAGGTCTCGGACTTTCGATTGTTAAGAATATTCTCGACCTCCACGGCGCTAAATACGGCGTTAAAAGCAAGCAGGGTTCGGGCTCGGTATTCTGGTTCGAGATGGATATAATTTAACATAGACAGGCTGTCGCGAAAGCGGCAGCTTTTTATCGTGAAAATGCACAATTATTGCAACGAAAATTTGTGAAGTATTTTTCTCCTTAATGTGGTAAAATATTACTATATAAAATTCTTAGGAGGGAAATCTATGAGAATATTAAAAAAATCAGTAAGTATTGTATTAGCGGCGCTGATGCTTATAAGTGTATTTACAATCGTACCGCTTACAGCGAACGCGGAAACAAGCGGGGACTATAGTTATACTGCTCTTGAGGATGGAACAATCTCGATAAAAGGTTATTATGGCTCAGCTGCCGAATTAAAAATTCCGTCTGAACTCGATGGAAAAAAAGTTACGAGTATTGGCGAAGAGGCGTTTGAATTCTGCGAAAGCCTTACAAGTGTAAATATCCCCGACAGTGTTACAAGTATAGGTGGTTATGCATTTTATTGCTGTACAAGCCTTACGAGCATAATAATCTCCGACAGTGTTAGGAGCATAGGTAAACTTGCATTTTTGGATACGGCTTATTATGATAATAAATCCAATTGGGAAGACGGAGTTCTATATATCGGCAAATGTTTAGTAGGTACAAATAGTAGTATTCCGAAATCCTATGATATAAAATATGGCACAAAACTAATTGCTGATTCTGCATTTGATGGATTAGGTGAAGATGTATATACGGTAGGTTTTGATAGAATTAATATACCAAATACTGTTGAATATATAGGAAAAGAAGCTTTTATAAATGTTGTAGTTGATTTTAATATTCCTGAAAGTGTAAAAAGTATTGGGGAAAAAGCTATAGGCTACCAATTCTTATATGGTGGAGAAAGAAAAAAATTAGGAATCGCTATTTTTTCAAGCGAAAACTCTACGGTACAAAAATACGCAGAAGAAAACGGTATATCATTCTACAGTTATTCTTTTTTATCAAATGTGACCAAAAAGATTAATCTTAATATAGGAGAAAAGTATTATTTTAATTCTGATGTTTATGTTGAAAGCTATGCGGAATTAGATGCAGGAATAGCAAGAGGCTATGGACGAAGAAGCAGCAAACCAGGGGTAATTAATAGTGAACCATATATTATGGGTGAAAAAAATGGAACAACAAAAATAGTTGTAAAATATGAAGAAGTTGAAACACCTGATGTTTTTGAGGTTGAAGTAAATGATATTCAACAGCCCCCTGAAACAAAATTTACCGAACCAATAGAAACCACTCCTGAAGTTACAGAGCATGTTACACCTCCTGTAGTAACCGACCCGACTCATCCAACTATTCCCGTTCCTTCAACTCCAAAAGCAACAACTAAAAAAGATAACCCGATTAAGGTAACGGTTAAAACTAAAACGGTTAAGGCTAAAAAGCTTAAGAAAAAAGCGCAGACCGTTAAAGCTATTACCGTTAAGGATAATCAGGGTAAGGTTACTTACAAGTTGGTAAAGAGCGGAATCACAAAGAAAATCCGTAAGCTTGTAAAGATTAACTCAAAGGGCGTTATTACAATCAAGAAGTGGAAAAAGGCTAAGAAGGGTATTTATAAGATTAAAGTTACCGTAAAAGCCGCGGGCAATTCTTTTTACAACGCTAAAACAATTACCAAGACGGTAAAAGTTAAAGTTAAATAATCAAAAAAACGAGGGCGAACCAAACGGTTCGCCCTCAAAATTTTAACAGCTTAAATTATGTTTTTAAGATAATCTACGATTTCTTTTTCCGTAGCCATATTCATAACATCCCCGGCTACTTTATCGGCTTCGGCTTTTGTCCACTTGGCAATATTCTTGCGGACTTTCAGTACCGACGGAGCCGATACGCTGAACTCGGTTAAACCGAACGAAATGAGAAGCGGAATCATCATCGGATTCGCAGCCGCTTCGCCGCACATTCCTACGGGAATACCCGCCTCGTTAGCGCAGTTTATTATGCGTTTTATCATCATAAGCACGCTGGGCTGGAACGGTGAGTACAGATAAGCGACGTCGCCGTTTCCACGGTCAGCCGCCATAGTATAGCCTGTTAAGTCGTTTGTGCCTATGCTGAAGAAGTCGGATTCCTTCGCTAACAGATGAGCGATAACGCCCGACGCCGCGGTTTCAGTCATAACGCCGATTTTGATATTTTCGTCGAATTCAATTCCCGACGCTCTTAAATCGGACTTAGCCTCCTCGACTAAAGCTTTGCCTTCTCTAAGCTCCTCAACCGCAGTAATGAGCGGGAACATAATTCTTATGTCGCCGAACGCGCTCGCTCTGAGGATGGCTTTAAGCTGGGATTTAAACAGGTCGCGGTTTTTAAGGCAATAGCGGATTGCCCTGAATCCCATAAACGGATTTTCTTCTTTTTCAAGTCCGAGGTAGGGGATTTCCTTATCTCCGCCTATGTCAAGAGTTCTAATAATAAGTCCTTTTCCTTTAAGAATCAGCGCCGCCTGCTTATACGCCTCGAACTGTTCGTCCTCGGTCGGAAGGGCGTTTCTGTCCATAAATAAGAATTCTGTTCTGAAAAGTCCTACGCCCTCGCCGTCGGCTTCCATCGCTTTGGTCGCGTCCTTCGGAGTTCCGATGTTGCAGAAAAGCTCGTATTCCTCGCCGCTCGCGGAAAGGGTTTTTTTGCCGCGGTAGTTTTCGAGTTCTCTTTTTTCGCGCAGGAACGCGTCGCGTTTTGTTGTATATTCGTTGATTTGTTCCTCGCTTGGAGCGGTAATTACAATTCCGTCGCTTCCGTCGGCGATAACCTGTTCGCCCGAGGAAAGAGTTGTTGTGCAATTTTCAACGCTTAATACCGCGGGAATCTCGAGTGCTCTCGCTAAAATCGCGGAGTGGGAAGTCTGGCTTCCCGTCTCGGTAATAATGCCTACGATTTTATCTTTATTAATTCCCGCTGTCATCGAAGGAGTAACTTCTTTTGCTACTATTACCGTTCCTGCGGGAGCTTCGCTGATTTTTACGGTCTTAACTCCTAAAAGTATGCTTAAAATCGCGGTTTTGATGTCCTTTACATCCGCGGCGCGCTGTGCGGTAACTTCGTCGCCGGTTGACGAAAAGGCTTCAATAAACATATCGCAAACTTGTTCCAAAGCTGCTTCGGCGCATTGTCCGCCTGTAATCTGGGCTTCCATTGAGCCGACCATTCCGGGGTCTTTCATCATATAAATATGGCCCATAAGGATTTCGGCTTCTTTTTCGCCCGCGGTTTTTTTAACGGATTCCGCCTGCTCCATTGTTTCGTCGCAGAACGCGTCTACCGCGTTTCTGAACCGCTGAAGTTCCGCGTCGGTATCCGATACTGTTTTAGGAGTGTACTCGAGGGTATTATCCTCTATTATCATAACTTTGCCGATTCCGATACCTTCGGAAGCGGCTATACCTTTTAGCATATAATCACATCCTTTGTAAATAAATAGCAAGTGGTAAGCGGTAAGTGATAAGCAACTTGCTACTTACCACTTATCACTTACCACGGAGGTTGCCGCAAAAGCGGCAACCTCTTAATTTCAATTACTCGCCAAATCCGTCTTCTATCATCTTAACCGCTTCGTCTAAAGCAGCCTGTTCGTCAGCGCCTTCGGCTACGATTTCAACCTCGTGACCGCATTTAATGCAGGCCGCGATAATGTTCATAAGACTTTTTGCGTTAACGTCAGCTCCGTTGTGTTTGATTACAACGTCGGATGAATATTTTGCCATAGCTGTCGCGAAGGTTGACGCGGGGCGCATATGGAAACCCTGAGCGTTTACGATTGTAAGTTTTTTAGATACCATAATTTGTTTCCTCCGTTATTGTTTTTTTCGTCCGTATTATACGGCGGATTTTAAAACCGACTGTTTATGCAGTCACGCGTTTTTTCATTAAAATAGCAAGTAAAATCATTCCGAGAACGGAACCTGCGATAAGAGCTAAGAAATACATAAGCGGGTTGCCGATTGTCGGGAGTACGAAGATACCGCCGTGGGGAGCTCTTAAAGTACAATTGAAGAACGCGGAGAGCGCGCCTGCGCAAGCAGAACCTACAATACAGCTCGGGATAACCTGGAGAGGATGTCCGGCAGCGTAGGGGATAGCGCCTTCCGTGATGAACGAAAGTCCCATAATATAGTTAACGGGACCGCTCTTTCTTTCTTCTTCAGACCATCTGTTTCTGAAGAATGTTGTCGAAAGCGCAATCGCGATAGGAGGTACCATACCGCCGATCATAACAGCCGCCATAATCATCTGTGTAGCCGAATCGTTAGGATTGTTTGCAAGTAAGCCTGCCGCTGTAACATAAGCCGCCTTGTTGAACGGGCCGCCCATATCTATAGCCATCATACCTGCGAGCAGAGCGCACAGAGGAACGATTAAAGCGGGGTTCTTGGACATAGCTGTAACGCCGTTTGTCATAGCTGTGTTAATAATACCCATAAACGGGTTAACAGCGCACATCATTACGCCGACAATACCTAAGCCCGCTAACGGGAAGATAAGTACGGGTTTAATACCCTCGAGTGCCTGAGGCAGTTTTTCGCAGCCCTTCATAACTATCTTCATAAACCAGCCAGCGATAAAGCCCGCTAATAACGCGCCTAAGAAACCGGAGGGAACAGCTGACTCAACGTGAGCAGCCGCAGCCGCGTCGCCTGTTAAAGCAGCGGGATTTGCGAATGTTGAACCTGCCGCGGCGAGCGAACCGCCTACAAAACCGACTAAAAGTCCGGGACGGTCTGCTATAGACATCGCGATAAAGCCCGCGAGTATCGGAAGCATAAAGTTAAACGCCATACCGCCGATAGATTTAAACCAAGCCGCTACAGGAGTAGCCGAACCGAAGTTGCCGTCCTGCGGAGCGCCCATAGCCGCGTCAATTAAGAACGCGATAGCGATAAATATACCGCCTGCTACAACGAACGGAAGCATATGTGATACGCCGTTCATAAGGTGTTTGTAAAGCTTTCTTCCGAAGCTTTCGTTATCGGAAGCGGAAGAAGCCTCAGCTTTCTTATCGGAGTGGAAAATCGGAGCCTCTCCGTTTACAATTTTATTAATGAGTTCCTCGGGTTTGTGAATACCGTCTGCAACCTTTGTAGAATAAACGGGTTTTCCGTCGAAACGCGCTGTGTCAACACTCTTGTCAGCCGCGATAATAATACCGTCGCAGTTAGCGATTTCCTCGGCAGTAAGAACATTCTTAGCTCCGCCCGAGCCGTTTGTTTCAACTTTAATTGTAATACCCATATCCTTGCCCGCTTTGTCTAAAGCTTCGGCAGCCATATAGGTATGAGCGATACCTGTGGGACATGCTGTAACCGCGAGTACGCGGTATCCGTCCTTAACCGCGGCCGCGGGAGCGGCAGCTTCCTCGGGGAATTTTTCGGTTTCCTTAGCGTCGATAATCTTTAAGAATTCGTCCGCTGACTTAGCCGCCTTCAGCTTAGAGGTAAACTCGGGGTCCATCAGCATCTGCATCATACGAGCGAGAACCTCAAGATGTACGTCGCCGTCGAGTGTAGCCGCAATCATAAAGATTAACTGACAGTCCTCGCCGTCGGGAGCGTCGTAGTTAACACCCTCGGGAACGGTAATTGCCGTAAGAGCGGGAGCCTTTACAGCTTCACTTTTGGCGTGAGGGATAGCAACGCCCATACCGATAGCGGTAGTGCCCATTTCTTCTCTTTTGAGAATCCCCTCTTTATACGCCGCGGCATCCTTCAGGTTACCGCATTTCTCGTGCAGAGCAACGAGTTGATTGATGGCATCTTTCTTATCTTTTGCCGATACAGAAAGAGAAATGCCTTGCTTTTTAAGCAGATCTGTAATTCGCATAAAATCCTCCTTTTTTAGATCTTAAAGTTTGTTTAAGATATCATTTATCTTTTCTTTCGTGGCAAGCCCCGGTAAGAACGCTGTCGCGTTACCGCAGGCGCTGCCCAGTTTCAGAGCGTAAGGGTAGCTTTTTTCTTTTTCGTAGCCCGCGACAAATCCCGCTACCATAGAATCGCCTGAGCCTACTGTATTTATAACCTTTTCCTTAACTACGCCCATTTTATGCTTGTTTCCGAACTCGTCTATGAGCATAGCGCCGTCGCCTCCTAAAGAAATAAGAACATTTTGCGCGCCCATCTCCATAAGCTTTTTGGCGTATTTTTCGGTATCTTCCTCGGTTTTAACCTCAACGTCGAAAATCTCGGAGATTTCCTGGCGGTTCGGTTTAATGAGGAACGGCTTGTATTTAAGCGAATTGACTAACAGCTTTTTAGTTGCGTCAACAACAATTCGTATATCCTTGTCCTTTATTCTCTCGAGCATTCTCTCGTACACATCGTCGGGGAGAGTGTTCGGAACGCTTCCCGCAAGGATAAGAGTGTCGCCTTTCTGGATATGATCTAACTTCTCGAAAAGACTGTTCAGTTCCTCGTCGCTGATGTGAGGCCCCTGGCCGTTGATTTCGGTTTCCTCATCGGCTTTAATTTTTATGTTTATCCTCGAAATTCCTTTTTTGAGTTTTATGAAATCGGTAGTAATTCTGTAGTTGCGGATGCCGTTTTCTATAGCGTCGCCGGTGAATCCCGCGGTAAAACCTAAAGCCGTACTGTCTATGTCTAATTCAGCCAGTACACACGATACATTAATTCCCTTTCCGCCGAAGTAGTATTCTTCACTTTCGGTACGGTTTGTGATTCCGGCTGTAAGTCCTTTTAAGCGTACAACGTAATCAATAGATGGATTTAAAGTTACGGTGTATATCATATAGATACCTCCTTTACAATGGTTTCTTTATTAAATTTTTTATCGGGAAGAGAATCCGTAATAATGCAGCATTTTACAAGATTTGAAAATGTTACGGGGAAAACTCTCCTGAATTTTGAATTATCCGCTAACACAAATGATGTGTAGCTTTTTTCGATAGCGGTTTGCTTAATTAGCGCTTCCTCAATATCGGGAGTGCTGAACCCCGCCTGTAAATCAATTCCGTTAGCGCCGATAAAAGCCTTGGAGAAATTTAAGTTTTTTAAGTTCGCTATACCCTCGGCGCCTATTATCGCCTCGGTGGTCGGCTTGATTCTTCCGCCGATTATATAAGCGTTAAGGCCACGGTGGATTAATTTGCGTCCGTGAGTTATACCGTTTGTTACATAAGTCGCGGTTTTGTTTGTGATAAAATCCACTAAGCGCGAAGTCGTTGTTCCCGCGTCAATATACACAAAATCGTTGTCGTTTATAAGCGTTGCGGCGTATTTAGCGATTTCGGTTTTTTCTTCGTGCATCTGAGATTCTTTTACGGTGAATTTGTCCTCCGAAAAACCCTCGTTGAGTTTAGTTGCTCCGCCGAAAAACTTTCGTATTTTTCCTAAACGATCCAAAGCGGTGAGATCACGTCTGATTGTCGATTCCGAAGTGTCGAGTTCCTTTGAAAGCTCTGCTACTGTTACGGTATTTCTTTCGTTTATTAAATCAAGAATCAGTTCATATCTTTCTTGATTGAGCATTTTCAGTCACCTCTTGAGCATATTATACCACATTTAATCACAAAGTCAATATAAATTAGTCAAAAATACGCATAATATTTAAAAAACTTTGGCAAAAAAGCTTATTGGATTTAAAATGATGATTAAATTTGCTCAAAAGCCGTCAAATCATAGCGTTTTAAGGATGATTTGTAAAGAATTTATGAAATACTACCAAAATACTGTTGTAAATTTGTATCCTGTTGTGCTATACTATAATTAATTAACCACAAGGAGGCTGTAGTATGGTTATTACAAAAGATATAAAATATGTAGGAGTTAACGACCACAAAATTGATTTGTTCGAGGGACAGTATATTGTTCCGAACGGAATGGCTTATAATTCCTATGTGATTATGGATAAGAAAATCGCGGTTATGGATACCGTAGACCGTAATTTTAAAAACGAATGGCTTGACAATCTTGAGGACGCGCTCGACGGCAAAAAGCCCGATTACCTTGTGGTTCAGCATATGGAACCTGACCACAGCGCCAATATTATGAACTTTATGAACAATTATCCCGACGCGGTAATTGTTTCGAGCCAGAAGGCGTTTAATATGATGCAGAATTTCTTCGGAACACAGTTCGAGGAAAGACGAGTTGTTGTAAAAGAGGGAGATACCCTTGAGCTCGGCGAACATGTTTTAAATTTTGTAGCTGCTCCAATGGTGCACTGGCCCGAGGTTATTGTTACCTATGACAGCAAAGATAAGGTTCTTTTCTCCGCCGACGGATTCGGAAAGTTCGGCGCGCTCGACGTTGACGAAGACTGGGCATGCGAGGCAAGACGTTATTATATAGGTATAGTTGGAAAGTACGGCGCCCAGGTTCAGGCGCTCCTGAAAAAAGCGGCAACTCTCGATATTCAGACAATTTGTCCGCTTCACGGACCGATTCTCAGCGAAAACCTCGGCTATTACCTTGACCTTTACAATACTTGGTCGAGCTACGGCGTTGAGACTGACGGAATTATGATTGCTTATACTTCCGTTTACGGCAACACCAAAAAAGCGGTTGAACAGCTTGCCGAAAAATTAAGAATAAAAGGATGTCCCAAGGTTGTTGTAAACGACCTCGCCCGCGAAGATATGGCGGAGTGTGTTGAAGACGCTTTCCGTTACGGAAGAATCGTTCTCGCTACAACTACATACAACGCGGAAATCTTCCCGTTTATGCGTGAGTTTATAAACCACCTTACCGAGCGTAATTTCCAGAACAAGACAATCGGTCTTATCGAAAACGGTTCATGGGCTCCTTTAGCGGCTAAAACAATGAAGAAAATGCTCGAAGGCTGCAAGAATATCGAGTATACGGATACAACAGTAAAGATTATGTCCGCGCTGAACGACGAGAGCAGCGAGCAGTTAGAAAAACTTGCCGACGAGCTTTGTAAAGATTATCTTGCCCAGCACGATGAAACAGCCGACAAGAACGACATGACCGCGCTGTTTAATATCGGCTACGGACTTTATGTCGTTACCTCCAACGACGGTAAAAAGGATAACGGACTTATCGTAAATACCGTAACCCAGGTTACGAACTCGCCGAACCGCATAGCTGTCTGCATTAATAAGCAGAACTATTCCCACCACGTAATCAAGGAAACAGGAAAGATGAACGTTAACTGTCTTTCGGTTGACGCTCCGTTCAGCGTGTTCGAGAGATTCGGATTCCAGAGCGGTAGAAATACCGATAAATTTGAAGGCTTCGATACATTAAAATCCGATAACGGACTCGTGTTCCTGCCGAAATATATCAACTCCTTTATGTCCTTAAAGGTTGAGGATTATATCGACCTTGATACCCACGGAATGTTTATCTGCAGCGTTACCGAAGCGCGCGTAACTTCCGATAAGGAAACAATGACTTATACCTACTACCAGAACAACGTTAAGCCGAAACCGGAAACAGACGGTAAAAAAGGCTGGGTATGTAAAGTTTGCGGATATGTTTACGAGGGCGACGAGCTTCCCGACGACTTTATCTGTCCGCTTTGCAAACACGGCGTTGCCGATTTTGAGCCGATTGAATAATATTAAAAATATATGTAATTTTTTACAGCCGTTCTCAAAACGAGGACGGCTGATTTTTGTGTTTGCATTAATTATATTTATTATTATAATTATTATAATACTGCACAAAATTTGCGGTTAAGACGGAAATATGCCTTGAGTATAAATATTCATCTTTACTCATAAAAATTCATTAGTGAAAGTGTTACATTTTTATTGCAAATTACGGAAAACTGTTGTATAATTAATATATATTGGTGTACATAAACACACATTTTGATTTAGGAGGAGTAAAAATGAAAAAAACAAAACAACTGGTAGCGATAATACTCAGTATTATGCTGATTGTCAGCTGCTTCGCGGGTATGTCCGTAAGCACTGCCAACGCGGCAGGAAACTCTAAGTACAGCACGGAGGAAGTTATTCTCCATTGCTGGAACTGGCCTATCAGTACAATTAAAGCGAAACTTAATGATATTAAAGAAGCGGGCTACACCGCTATCCAGACTTCGCCGATTAACGGAATAGTCGGAAGCGGAAGCAGTTCGGCGGATAATACCGTAAGCAACTGGTATCAGTTCTATCAGCCGAAAAATTATACAATCGGAAATAAAATCTGTACGGAAGACGAGTTTGAAACTTTCTGTTCCGAAGCGCACGATCTCGGACTTAAAGTTATCGTAGACGTTGTTCTTAACCATACAACCGACCAGACATCCCAGGTTTCCGGAATCGAAAAGGATTACCACGGAAACGGAGATATTTCAAACTGGGATGACCGCTGGCAGCAGACTCAGAAAAATATTACCGGAATGCCCGACCTCAATACAAACAATGCAACACTTCAGTCGCAGGCAAAAGCGCTCCTCAGGAGTATTATTGCCGCGGGAGCCGACGGTTTCCGTTTCGACGCGGCTAAACATATTGAGCTTCCCTCGGGCGATGAAATTTCGGGCTGCCCGACCTCAAACTACTGGCCGACAGTACTTAACGGGCTCAATGATAAGTTCTCCTACGGCGAAGTTTTAGGCGGTCAGAACTGTCCGTTTACAGGCTACGCTAAATATATGAATATTACAGGCGAGTCCTACAGTTCCACAGTACAAAACTGCGCGCGTAACAAGAATTTCCCTGCAGGCGACCTTACCGACTATAATTTGGGTCTCGGCGGAAATAACCTTGTATGCTGGGCGGAATCTCACGATAACTATAAGGGCGGCAACTACGGTATGCCCAACTCCCAGATTAAATTAGCGTGGGCGGCGGTTACGGCTCAGAATCTCAGCACAGCATATTTAGCTCGTCCGTACGGAAGCACAACCTCCAACTGGCAGGGCACTAACAAAACTACAGACGGCGGCGACGGCTTCTATTTTGATAAGGAAGTTGTAGCTGTAAATAAATTCCACAACGCCGCGAAAGGCAAGAGCGTTAGCCTTGAGAACGTAGGCGGTAATTCCCAGGTTCTCGCAGTTAAACGTGATAACGTTGGAGTATGTATTATCAACTCTTCTTCAAGCAGCAAGAGCATAAGCGTCGGAACAAGTATGCCGAATGGTACTTACACAGACGCCGCTAACGGCGGAACTTTCTACGTAAGCAACGGTACCCTCACAGGTACGGTAGGCGCGGGAAATGTTGCGGCAGTCTTTAAAGAGGGCTCATCTTCTCCCACATCCTCAAGCTCCTCGGTAACCCCCGACGGAAAATACACGGTTAAATTTACAAACAATAAGGGCTGGAGCAATGTTTACCTTTATGCCTGGGACGGAAGCGGAAACACTAACGCGGCCTGGCCCGGAGTTAAGCTTACCGATAAGTCAACCAACGACTACGGCGAGGAACAATATATAGCTAATATAGATAACAAATATACAAATATTATATTCAGCAACGGAAGCGGAACGCAGACTGTTGATATAAGCAATACAACAAGAGACGGTTCAATAACAGGTTATTATCCGAAAGATCAGACAAACGGAAAGTGGACAGTCGGCACATGGCAGGTACAGGGTCCCACAACTCCGTCAACCGCCGCTCCTACAGCAGCGCCTACGACCGAAGCTCCCACCGAAGCACCGACAATCGAACCTACGGAGGCTCCGACAGAAGAACCCACAGAGGCTCCGACAGAGGCGCCCACAGTAGCTCCCACAGAAGCCCCGACCGAAGCTCCCACATTAGCACCCACAGAAGCTCCTACAACCGAAGCCGAAACCCAGGCTCCTCTTGATCCCGAAGAGTATTACACACCTTCAACCGGAGATCCTATCAAACTTACCGATACAGTTCAGAGAGCGGCAGACGATACTACGCTTCAAAATATTCCGAATGAATTTAAAAATCTGCAGATTCTCGGCGTACAGAAAAAGATTGATAACATTAAGAAGAGCGTAAGATTTGTAACCGTAGTTAATAACAATATCTTAAAGGACGCTCAGGATTACGGATATATCGCGGTCGGCGCGATTGATACAGCTATGGCGCGCAGTTTCGCCGAAAGCTATACGCTTGATACAGCGCCGTCGGGAAATGTGTTCTGCTGTAAGGGAAAAGATAATAGAATCAGCGGAGATTACGGAAAAGCTTCTTCAAATAAACCTTATAAGTACGTAACATTTGCGGTAAATAATATAGCCGATTTCTCAGTTGCGGCAGTATTCTATGTAAAGGATAAGAACGGAAACGTATATTACGCTCCTTATACAAATTCCGCAGGAACTACCTATAAGAGCTGTGCCGTGAACTGGGCGGCGTTAAACTGATAAAATAAAAGATCGGAATGAACCCGGAAGTTTAAAAACACTTTTAAAGGCGCGGTGATTTTTCACCGCGCCTTATGTTAATTATTCATCCTTTTGATAAAAACTCACGTTATAAAGCTTGAATATGTGAAAACTTATATATATTAATTGCATTTGTTGAAGTTTTGTTGTACAATAGTAACGTATAACTTTACTGAGGAAAAGTAATATGATAAAAATTTTAGGAGTTGAAAATTTATGAAAACCAGAGTTTTAAGTATTACGCTTGCTTTGTGTCTGTTGTTTTCAACTTTAGCGGTTGGCTCTGTCGCGACAGCTTCCGCTTCAACAGGAAACTCAGACACTCAGTACGCCCAGGATACAATCGGCGGAGGCGCCGTGCTTCATTGTTTTAACTGGTCGTACCAGAACATTCAGTCAAGATTAGACGAAATAAAAAACGCGGGCTATACGGCGGTTCAGACATCGCCTGTACAGGCTCCGAAGGATTACAATTCCTCGTGGACGGATACAGACAACCAGTGGTGGAAAATGTACCAGCCGCTCGGACTGAGTGTAGCGAACGGCAACACCTGGCTCGGAACAAGAGCGCAGCTTAAATCTTTGTGTGACGCTGCCGAGGAAAAGGGTATTAAGGTTATTGTTGACGTTGTAGCTAACCACCTCGCTAATAACGGTACAGACGGCGGTACGTACAGCTATCTGAACTCGGGCGTGGAAAGCGACCTTAAAAACGCGAATTATTATCATACAAATAATACCCGTACTAACGATAACAGCCGCTACAATATGACGCAGTATCACCTCGGAATGCCAGATTTGAATACAGCCAACAGCTATGTTCAGCAGAAAACTCTGAGCTTCCTTGAAGATTGCGTTGACTTAGGCGTAGACGGATTCCGTTTTGACGCGGCTAAGCATATTGAGCTTCCGAATGACCCGTCAAACTGCAAAAGTAACTTCTGGCCGATAGTTATAAACGGCGTGAAAGACTACGCGGAGGAAAATTATAATCGTGATGATATTTTCTTCTACGGCGAGATTTTAGGCGGAGCGGGTACGGATATAAGTAATTATACTCAGTATATGGCGGTTACCGATAACTATACGGGCGACCTCGCGCTTGATAAAACTTATTGGAAATACGCTCCTGAACTTGCCGACAGTACATATCATAAAGGCGCTTCGGCTTCCGACAGCGTGCTTTGGGTAGAGTCGCACGATACCTATATGGGAAGTTCGGGTTCGGCGTGGACTAAGAATACAGCCGATGTTTCTTCCGAAGTATTGACGAGAGCGTGGGCGATTGTCGCGTCCAGAGCTGATTCGACCGCGCTTTATTTCGCGCGTCCCTCAAGCACAATGGGAAGCATCGGCTCCGATACAACCTGGAGAAGTATTCCCGTAAGAGAGATTAATAAATTTAAAAATTTCTTTGACGGAACGAGCGAATATCTTACATATTCGGGAACAAACGTAGCTTATAACGAACGCGGAACCGCAGGCGTCGTAATTTCAAAACTCGACGGCGGGGGAAGCGTAAACCTTACTGCAAACCGAATGGCAAGCGGAACATATTACGACCAGATTACCAACAATAAGTTCACGGTTTCCGACGGTACAATTTCAGGTACGGTAGGAGATACCGGCGTTGCCGTAGTTTATAACCCCGAACAGGGATTAGCCGAAAACACTTATTATCTCAGAGGCTCCTTTAACAACTGGGGCGAAGATAATATAATGACCGGCTCGGGCAATACAGTTACAAGTACAATTGACCTTACCGCGGGTACATATACATTTAAAATAAATAACGGTAACACATGGTACGGAAACAACAGTACTATTGAAGATACAACAGAAGCCACTTCTTCCGCAGGCTGGACAATGTATGATGACGCGGGCGATTGCACACTTACAGCGAGTGGCGGAACTTATACATTCAGCTTTAATAAATCAACTAAAAAGCTGATTGTGCTTCATTCGACAACAGAAGAAACTACAGCGGCTCCGACAGAAGCACCGACTGAGGCTCCCACGGAGGCTCCTACGGAAGAACCGACCGAAGCTCCCACAGAGGCGCCCACTGTCGCGCCGACTACAGTTGCACCCGCAACCGTAGCTCCTACAACTCCCTCTGTAAATACAGTATTATTCTCAAGTAATAAGGGCTGGAACAAGGTTAACCTCTACGCCTGGAGCAGTACAACAGGCGAGCAAAACGCCAACTGGCCCGGAAGCTCAATGACTAAAATCGGAACCAACGATTACAACGAAGACCAGTACAGGGCAACTCTCGATAAAAAATACGACAGAATTATCTTCAATAACGGAAACGACGGAGATAAAAACCAGACTGTAAATATAAACTACGACGGAAGCGTAACAGGTTATTATCTTACTCAACAGGTTAATAATGACTCAAACGCTAAATGGGAAGTCGGAAGCTGGACGGATGAACCCGCGACCGAGGCTCCGACAGCGGAACCAACGGAAGCGCCAACCGAAGCGCCGACTGTAGCTCCAACAACTGTTGCTCCTACAACAGCAGCTCCCACAACTGTAGCTCCGACGACTGTAGAGCCTACAACTCTTGCTCCCGAGAACACATACACATTCTACTTCGTTCCGAGCGCTGAACACGTAGCGTCAGGTTATACATTTAAACTTAATATCAACGACGAATACGGAACCGAAGCTGAAAACTGGCATCCGTACGATATGAGCGTGACAAGCGATAAAGTCGGCGGAGTACCCGTATACAAAGCGACCTTTACAGCGAGATATACAAAGGCTAATGAAGTACAGTTCCAGACATGGGACGGCGACAGCTGGATAGGTCAGACAGAAATAGATAATACAAATTTAATAAAGCTTGCCGATTTAGACGGAAAGATAATGTTTACAAATTCGTCGGTAAACGATTATGTTGTAGATGTTGAAACCACAGCGGCTCCGACTGAAGCTCCGACCGAAGCTCCCACAGAAGCTCCCACAGAAGTTCCTACCGAAGCACCAACTGTAGCACCCACAACCGTAGCTCCTACAACTCCCTCTGTAAATACAGTAGTATTCTCAAATAATAAGGGCTGGAGCAAGGTTAACCTCTACGCATGGAACAGTACAACAGGCGAGCAAAACGCAAACTGGCCGGGAAGCGCGATGACTAAAATCGGAACCAACGATTACAATGAAGACCAGTACAGGGCAACTCTCGATAAAAAATACGACAGAATTATCTTCAACAACGGAAATGACGGAGATAAAAACCAGACAGTAAATATAAACTACGACGGAAGCGTAACAGGTTATTATCTGACTCAGCAGATTAATAATGACTCCAACGCTAAATGGGAAGTAGGAAGCTGGACAGACGAACCCGCGACCGAGGCCCCGACAGCGGAACCCACGGAAGCACCAACTGAAGCTCCGACAGAAGCGCCCACAGAGGCACCAACGGAAGCGCCAACGGAAGCGCCGACAGAAGAACCTACCGAGGCTCCGACAGAGGCTCCTACAGTAGCACCGACGACAGTTGCTCCCACAACTTCCTTAACAAATACCGTAATATTCTCAAATAACCGAGGCTGGAGCAGGGTTAATATCTACGCGTGGAATAGCAGAACCGGCGCGGCAAACTCTAACTGGCCCGGAAGAGAAATGATGAGAATCGGAACAAACAGCTACGGCGAAAGCCAGTATTCGGCGACGCTCGATAAAAGCTACGACAGAATAATTTTCAACAACGGAAATGACGGAAACGATAATCAAACCGTTGATATTAATTTCAGCGGAACTGTAACGGGTTATTATACAACTCAGCAGGAATCGAGCGGAAAATGGGAAGTAGGAAGCTGGACGGATGAACCCGAAACCGAAAAGCCGACAGAACCTCCGACCGAAGCGCCTACAGAAGCACCGACAGAAGCTCCTACCGAATCCGCAACACAGGCTCCGATTAATCCGAGCGAATATTATACAACCTCAGACGGAACTCCCGTTAAGATTACCGATACCTTTACAAGAGCTTCCGATGATACCGCTAAATTCAATATAAAAGATGAATTTATGAATTTGCAGATTTTAGGTGTTCAGAAAAAGGATTCCACAGAAACACACGATTTAAGGTTCGTATCTGTTATTAACAACGTGATTGCTAAGGACGCGGAGGATTACGGTTTTATAGCTATAGGCGCAAGCGATATGGCTACAGCGCGTTCTATAGTTGAAAGCGACAGATTTAACCTCGATAACGCTCCCGATAAAAATGTGTTCAGCTGTATCGGCAAGAGCAACAGAGTCAGCGGAGACTACGGATTGAGCGATTCAGATAAAGACTATAAGTACGTAACGCTCGCCGTAAATAATATTAGAGATTACGCGGTAGCCGTAAGGTTCTACGTTAAGGATAAAAACGGAAACGTATTCTACGCGCCTTATATCAATTACGCGGGAAACAGCTATTACAGCTGTTCGGTAAACTGGGCAGCGCTTGAATGAAGCTTAAAAGTTAACGAATAATAAACAGAGCGTAACAAAATTTGTTGCGCTCTGTAAATCGGTAAATAATATGAAGGCATATTTTAAAAGAAAAGCCGTGATATATATTTCGGTTGCGGTTTTAATGTTTATATTAAGTATATTCGCCGCGAACGCCGAAGAAATTATCTCTCCCGGCGAAACGGCGGAAACTCAGTCTGCCTCGGAAGAAGTGAAAAACGGCTTTTTTAAAGAAGAGGGCGCAACTTATCTTTATATTGATAATGTTTTGCAGTCGGGACTTGTTAAATACGAAGGAAAGACTTACTATTTTTCAGAAAACGGGAAAATGGTTACCGGCTTTGCGAAAATAAAAAACGATACTTATTATTTTGACTCAGCCGGCGTAATGAAAACGGGGCTTGTAAAGATAAGCGGAAAGCATTATTTTTTTAACAATAACGGAGCCCGACGATACGGATTTAAAAAAATCGGTAAATATAATTACTATTTTATTCCGAAAACAGGCGCGGCGAAAACAGGCTTCTGGACGAGAAAATATAAAGGTAAAAAAATCAACACCTATTACGCTTCCGACGGAAAACTAAAGACGGGAACTTTTAAAGTAAAAACCGTAAAATATAAAGCGAGTAAAAATCTCGGAATAATTTATTATTGCAAAAACATTGCGCCGAAATTGTGCCAGCGTCCCAAACTTCCGACAGGATGCGAGATTGTATCCTGGACGATGATGGCGAACTACGCGGGTGTAAAAATGAGTATGGTTAAAGCCGCGAAGATTATGCCCCGAAGCAGTAACCCGAATAAAGGCTTTGTGGGGAATCCGTTTAAAGATAACGGCGGGGCTTTGGTTATTTATCCGAAAGGATTAAAATCAATGACCAAAAAATATTTGCACGGTTATAAAAATATGACTAATTGCTCTCTTAAAAAAATTGAATCAAAGCTTTATAAAAAGCATTTGGTTTTAGCCTGGTTAGGAAATCTTGACGGTTTTGAGTCCCATACGGTAGCGCTTACGGGTTACGATAAAAAATATTTTTATTACAATGACCCGTGGACGGGAACCGCGCGGAAAATGAAGCGGAAAACATTTGTAAAAAAATGGAAAGAGATTTCCAAAAGAGCGCTTTCGTATTGAAATGATATTTATACTATGTTATAATCAAAAACAATTATTTAACCGGAGTTGAAATTTATGAAAAAAATATTAGCGGTTTTAATTGCTGTTGCTATCGTTTTATCCTGTACATCGACCGCCTTAGCGGCTGAAACGAATAAAGTAGATACAAAAGTATATAAAAGCAGTATCAAAGTAGGTACGGGTACGGGATATTCCTATAAAGGAATAGTTGAAAAGTATCCGGCCGCGGCTCAGTATATTTATAATCAGTTAAAAAACAACTACACAAACCTGATAGGCAGTAAGATAAATTTAATTGATTATAACCTTTCCCTTGAGGACGGATGCGCGCTGTATTACGGCGTTATTTACGAAAACCCCGATTTATACTATGTGCGTCCCGATAATTTTTACTACAGCCAGAACACAAACCAGACAAAGTTAGTAGCGATTTATCCTTCGTTTATTTTCAGTACTTTAAGCGAAATAGAAGCCGCTAAAAAAGCTATGGAAAAAAAGATAAAACAATATCTCAAAGGCGTGGATAATAACTGGAGCGATTTATACAAAGCGCGTTACCTGCACGATTTACTCGCTACTCAGGTAGCGTATCCCGAAGTTGATGACCAAGGATATATAGTAGGAGAAAAAGAAAACAGCTGGTACTGGGCATATGGAGCTCTTATTAACTCCAAGGCTGTCTGCCAGGGATATACTTTAGCTTACGAAATCCTGTTGAGAAGATGCGGAATCTACGCCACCGCGGTACCGAGCGACGATATGGGCCATATATGGAATATGGTAAAAATTAACGGAAAAAATTATCACGTTGACGTTACTTGGGACGACCCCACAAACGATAATTTAGGTTATGTACAGCATACCTACTTTATGCTCAGCGACAGCGCGTTTACCGCGGTGGACGGCGGCGGACACCACGACTGGGCAGCCGAAGAAGCAACCGATACAACCTATGATAATCTCTGGTTTAAAAATGTTGATACATTTATCTATTACGACAGCGAAAGCGAAAAGGATTATTATATTGATAAACCGTCGGGAACCAACGTAGGCTACCTTAAAGCCCGCGATGTAAACTCGGGCGAAGAAGAAACAGTTTACGCCTTAGACGAAAAGTGGACAACAAAAGACGGCACAAACCGCTATTATAGATTAAGTTTTACGAGTCTGTCGAAATATGACGGATACTATTATTTCAACGGAACTAATTCAGTCTATAAAATGCAGCCGGGCGACACCGCTCCCGAAACGGTTTTCACAATTGACAACGTTTACGATATTTACGGAATAAAGATTACGCTTGACGGATATTTGAACTATACAACTAAAGAAAACAGATACGAAATTGACGAAATATCTACATATGATTTAAAGAGCGAAATAAACAGAACGCTTGATACCGAGGTGGAAATTGAGGAAAACGACAACAACTTTTCTATGTTCGGAATTACACAGCCGGAAGACGGATACACAGGACTTAACCTCCTCGGAATTCAGAAAAAAAGCAGCGTAGACAATGACTCAATGCGTTTTATAAGCCTTGTTTCAACCGCCGCCCTGAAAAATGCGCGTGAGTACGGATATGTATTTACCTCGACCTCAAAAGAGACTTCTGTCGCGAAACAACGCGCCTCGGCGCTCACGATTGAAAACGGACATAAATATGACTGTACAGATACCATAAACCAGATGACAGGCGATTACGGAAGCGACGATTTAGACGCAACCTCGTACAAATACGTTACCGCGGCAATTAATAATATTACCGACGATAAAGCAATTGTAGCAAGATTTTACTTTATAGATAACGACGGGTTCGCCCATTACGGAAATTATTTTGATTCCGAAGGTAATAAATGGGCGGGCTGCGCGGCACGTCTCAGCGATTTAGTTTAAAGGAGAATAAGTTTATGAAAAAATATATTGCGCCGAAAGCAGAATTCATTTATTACGATGAAAACGAAGTCCTTACAAAATCAGAAATTATTACAAAAAACGGAAATTATAATATTGAGTTTGATTATCCGGGTTGGGACGACGATATAATCTGAAAAAGACCGCTTCGATTCTCGGAGCGGTTAATTTTTTTATTGAATACTGTATAAAAAGTGATATAATAAAAAAACGTAAGCAGAGGTAAATATGATAAAAACGGATATAGAAAAAGTTCTTTTTGAGCTTCAGGATGAAAAGTACAGGGATTTCCAGAGCGCTTTAACTCCGACTGTAAATAAAACTGAGTTTATCGGAGTAAGAACGCCTGAGTTACGCTCTTGCGCGAAAGAGTTAAAAAAGCGGGAGGATATTAACGAGTTCCTTGAAGATTTACCCCACAGGTATTTCGAGGAAAACCAGCTCCACGCCTTTATAATTTCCGAGATTAAAAACTTTGATGAATGTATAAAAGAGTTAAACCTTTTTTTGCCGTATGTTGATAACTGGGCTACCTGCGACCAGATGTCGCCGAAGGTTTTTAAAAAGCATAAAGAGGAATTATTAAAATACATAGACGACTGGATAAAAAGCGAAGAAACCTATACAATTCGTTTCGGGATAAAAATGCTGATGTCGCATTTTTTAGATGAAGATTTTAATCCCGTCTATCCCGAAAAAGTTTCAGAAATTCGAAGCGGAGAATATTACGTAAATATGATGATTGCGTGGTATTTTGCTACCGCTTTGGCTAAACAGTACGAAAGTATACTGCCGTTTATCGAAAATAAAAAACTTGAAACCCGGACACACAATAAGGCTATTCAAAAAGCCGTTGAAAGCCGTAGAATTACACCCGGACAGAAAGAATATTTAAAGAGTTTAAAGATAAAATGAAAATAACTGCCTTAACTGAAAACACAAGCAAATTCGGTTTACCCGTTGAACACGGACTTAGTTTGTATATAGAACTTGCGGATAAAAAGCTGCTTTTCGATACGGGGCAAAGCTCCCTGTTCTCGGAAAACGCCGAAAGGCTCAAAATAGCCCTCGGTGAAGTTGATACCGCGGTACTTTCCCACGGTCACTATGATCACGGCGGCGGGCTTAAAAAGTTTTTGGAGATAAATAAAAAAGCTCCCGTTTATATGAGTAAATTCGCGTTTGAACCTCATTTTAACGGAGAGAAATATATAGGTCTCGATACAGATTTAAACAGGGATAGATTTATCTTTACCGACGGCGTTACAAAAATATCGGACGGGCTTACTCTTTATTCCTGCAACGAAATGGAAAAGAAAGTTGAGTTCGGTTCGTTCGGGTTGAATATGTTTAAAAACAGAAAGCTTGTTCCCGATGATTTCCGCCACGAACACTATCTTTTAATTGAAGAAAACGGTAAGCGTACGCTTATAAGCGGATGTTCGCACAAGGGAATTATTAATATAGTAAACCGGTTTAAGCCCGACGCGCTTGTCGGCGGATTTCATTTTTCAAAGTTAGAACTTGATAATAAACTGAAGTCCTACGCCGAAAAACTGAATTCGTATAATACCGATTACTACACCTGCCATTGTACGGGAGAAGAACAGTTTAAGTTTATGAAAAAATATATGAAACGCTTGAATTATATCTCCGCGGGAGAAACGATAGAAATATAATGTCACAAATTTTTATAAATCAGGTTATATAAAGGAGAGTTAGTGTGAAAGTTCACACTAAAAAAATTATATTGTCCGCTCAGTTTGTTCCTGCGGAACAACGAGCGATGACTTAATTTCCATTTACGCCTTATCTGCCCACGGTAAGGTTGTAAAAATCTTTAATTATTATTTGTGGGCAGAAAGGTTATGGAAATTTTATGAAAAGATTTCTTAGTATTTTAATTTCCGCTGTTATGGTAGCGGGTATGTTTACTTCGCTGTCATTCAGCTCGTCGGCGGTTTTGAAAAAGGCTAAAAAAGTAAGCCTTAAAAAGTCGTCCGCGACGTTAAAGATTTCGAAGAAAAACGGTAAAAATGTTTACGGAAAAACCACCGTAAAAGTAAAAAAGACAAAAGGAGTTAAGGTTAAAAAGATAACCTACAAAAGCTCCGCCGCAAAAATCGCTAAGGTTTCCAAAAAAGGAAAAGTAACCGCGAAAAGCGAAGGTAAAGCAAAAATAAAAGTAAAGGTAAAATATAAGTATAAGAAAAAATCTTATAAAAAAACCCTTACTTTTAAAGTTACGGTTAAAGATTTACGCAAAAACAATAATCCCAAAACCCCGACGCCTGTCGAGACCGAACCCGAAACCTCGGCAGATGTTATCGCGACTACGACACCCGCGCAGACAGCGGAAACAACAGAGCCGCCTTTTGTGACTGCGCCAATCCAAACTGAAACCGCTAAAGAATCCGCGACGGAAGCGGTTGAAAGCGGCGAAACCCAGCCTCAGACCGCGTCTGAAACAGAGGCAGGAGAAATAAACGATACAACTCCGTCAACCGAAGCACAAACAACCGAACAGACTGAAACAGTTGAAACCACATCTCCCGCTCCAACCGAAAAAGATAATGTTGAGACTGATTTCAACGATTTGGAAAAGGTTACCGAGCCTGTTACGGAAGAGGAAATAAGCGGTACCGATTTTAAGACAAAACTCTCCGCGTTCTCAAACAAGCTCTATAAAATTTGCGCCGAAAACGAAAACGACAACTACGCTATGTCGCCGCTTTCGGTATATATGACTCTTTCCATGCTCTACTCGATAGGCGACGAAAACGTTAAGAGCGATGTCGCGGGCTTTGTCGGAATGACTAAGGAAGAGTTCGCGAAAACAGGCGAGCTGTTCAAAAGCCTGATTGAACAGAAGACTGATTACTTTAGCGATGATATTGTAACTCAGCTCAGCCTTACTAATTCCATCTGGCTTGATAATAATGTAGAGGCAAACGCCGACGAGCTTAAAAAGCTCGCCGAGGAGCTTTACTGCGAAGCATATCACACTTCCTTTAAGGACGATAACGCCGCAGCTAATAAGGCTGTTCAGGACTTCGTAAAAGAAAAGACAAACGGGCTTATTGACCAGAACTTTAATATAAGCGAAGAAACTCTTGCAGCGCTTATTAATACCCTGTATTTTAAGGATGTATGGAGCCGTGAAGACGAGCTCTTCTCAAAGGAAGATTTCTTCCAGACCCCCGACGAAAAAAAGAAATGTGAGTTTTTAATAAGCGATTTTCTTTGCGGAAGAATAATGGAAACCGCGACATCTTCTTATTTCTATACAACTACAAGCGCGGGTTATAAAATTAAGTTTATTCTCCCGAAAGAAGGCGTTACGCTGAAACAGGCGATGAACGCTGCCGATTTGTATAAGATTAACGGGACAACCGATTTTCAGTTCCAGGATCCCGACGGTACCGAGCACTATACAAGATGTATTTTCCCGACCTTTAAAATCTCGAGCGAAACTCCGCTCAAAAAGATTTTTGAGGATAATGAGGTTTTAAATAAAGCCTTCGGCGAATTCTACTCTCCGCTGGTTGACGGTGAGCTTTTCGTTACGGATGTAAAGCAAAAAACCGTGCTCGACGTTAATAAAAAGGGAATCGAGGGAGCGGCGGTTACACTTCTCTCCATGTCGGGCTCCGCTATGCCCGAAAACCCGCAGGTTTTCCACGACTTTGAACTTAACCGCAGCTTCGGATATATTATAACAAGCCCCGATGACGTAGTTTTATTTGAGGGACAGGTAACAAATCCCGGAAGCAATAATTGATTGATATTTTAAAAACTGAAAGAAAAAACAGACCGAGTTTTTAAAACTCGGTCTGTAACTATTTTATTTCCTGTAAAGTCTGTTTGTTTCGTAGGTAGGTTCGGTTGTAAGTCTTATTCCTAATTTTTTAAGGGTTCGGTTATCCGTTTCGGAAAGGATTACCGTAGCGTGGGCGTCGGTATCTTTAAGCTTCGGAAGCTGCTGCATAGCGAGCCTTGCGGAGTGGTTTGTTACCGCCGACATCGACAGCGCGATAAGAATTTCGTCCGTATGAAGCCTCGGGTTGTTTGAGCCCAAGCTATCGACTTTAAGCTTTTGAATCGGCTCGATTACCGCCGCGTCCAAAACATGAACCTCGTCGGGAATATTCGCGAGGGATTTTAAAGCGTTAATAAGCATCGCCGAGCACGCGCCTAAAAGATTACTTGTTTTTCCCGTAATAATTTTTCCGTCGGGCAACTCAATTGCCGCGGCGGGCGCTCCTGTTTCCTCCGCTTTTTTAAGCGCGGGTTCAATTACACGTCTGTCTGAAGTGCTCAGCTTATTCTGCTGCATAAGGAAACTGATTTTCTGTGCTTCTTCGGCGGTATCGGCTCCCTTTGTCTGGTTGCACAGCGCGGTGTAGTAACGGCGTATAATCTCCTGGTTTGCCGCTTCACAGACCGCTTCGTCGTCAAAAATACAGTTACCCGCCATATTTACGCCCATATCGGTGGGTGATTTATAGGGGGATTTTCCTAAAATCTGCTCAAACATTGTATTAAGCACAGGGAAAATTTCGATATCTCTGTTGTAGTTAACTGTAGTTTTTCCGTATGCTTCCAAGTGGAACGGGTCTATCATATTTACGTCGTTAAGGTCAGCCGTAGCCGCTTCGTACGCTACATTTACAGGGTGTTTAAGAGGTAAATTCCAAATAGGGAAGGTTTCGAATTTTGCGTATCCTGCTTCGAGTCCGCGTTTGTGCTCGTGGTAAAGCTGTGAAAGGCAGACCGCCATTTTGCCCGATCCCGGACCGGGAGCTGTAATTACCACAAGACGCCTTGAGGTTTTAACGTATTCGTTTTTACCGTATCCATTATCGCTTACTATAAGGTCAACGTCCGCAGGATAATTAGGGATTGAATAATGATGGTAAACATTTATTCCGTTGTTGATAAGACGTTTTTCAAATTTAACCGCTGTCGGCTGGTCGGCGAATCTTGTAAGTACAACCGAGTTTACGTAAAGGTCGCGGCTTTTGAATAAATCAATAAGTCTTAAAACGTCAAGGTCGTATGTAATACCTAAATCGCCGCGCACTTTATTTTTTTCAATATGATCGGCGTTTATTACTATAACAATCTCAGCCTCGTCTTTAAGCTGCATAAGCATCTGCAGCTTCGAGTCGGGTTTAAATCCCGGCAATACGCGGGACGCGTGGTAATCGTCGAAAAGCTTTCCGCCGAACTCGAGATAAAGTTTATCGCCGAATTTAGCTATTCTGTCACGAATATGCTGCGATTGAGTTTCCAGGTATTTATTATTATCAAACCCTATTTTCATAATAAAACCTCCTAAGAATAAACCAAAATAAATTATACCACATTGTATCTTAAATATCAATCGGACATTTATATACAATTTTGTCATTTCTTTGGATAACGTAAGCAATTGACTATGCATTACCAAAATGTTATAATTTCAACATAATCCGACGCGAGGTGAATTATATGAATAATGTAACTGTACGCTATTTCAGCGGTTATATCCGCAACTGGGAAAAACTGTGCGCAGAGCTTGGAATTAAACTTCCGCTCAGCCGTAAAGAGCGCGAAGAAGAAATTTTGAAAAAGGCTTACGAAAAATGGAATCTAAAAATGGTTGAGCATATTTACGGAATGTTTGCCATCTCTCTGTTTGATAAAGCCCAAAACAAACTTTACTGTATAAGAGACCAGGTCGGCCAGAAGCAGATGTTTTATTCCGTGGTTGACGGGGAGTTTCTATGTTCGGGAGATATTGACGAGATTGTTTCGGACTCCCGTTTTAAGAAGAAAATAAATAAACGTATGCTCCAGCAGTACCTTTTCTACGGTTATCCTATCGGAAGAGAAACTTTTTACGAGAACGTCTATAAACTGCAGCCCGGCCATTACGCCGAGTGGGACGGAAAAAACGTTACTCTGCACCGCTATTTTAAGCCGATGTTTGAGCCCGATAACTCTAAATCGGTTGATGAATTCGCGACTGAAATTGAGGACGTTGTAAAGGAAATACTTTCGGAAGAACGCGCCGATAAGGAACTTCCCTACAAAGAATCTTTCCTTTCGGGCGGAGTTGATTCTTCCTATCTTTTAGCGGCAAGCGACGCTGTCTGCGCGAATACCGTAGGCTACGGCGAAGCGGGATTCGACGAATCGGGACTTGCGAAAAAAACCGCCGAGGTTTTGGGAAAAGGTTTCCGCGTTAAGATGATAACTCCCGAGGAATACTTCGAGCGTATTCCCACGGTTATTGATAAAATGGGCCAGCCTTTGGGCGATGCTTCCGCGGTCGCGTTTTCAATCGGCTGCAAGGCTGTAAGGGAACATTCTGAGGTTGTATATTCAGGCGAGGGAATCGATGAGTTCTTCGGCGGTTATAACGCCCACAGCCGTGTTATCCCGAAAGAATGGACCTACCTTACCTGTTCCCACATTATGTCCGAGGAATATGTAAAGTCGCTTATGCTTGACTTCGACGACAGCGTAAAAGCGGTTGACCCCGTAGCTCCTCTATGGGACGAGGTTCAGGGAAAAGACCCGCTCGCGCAGAAGCTTTATATTGATATATCTCTTTGGCTTGAGGGTGATATTTATCTTAATACCGACCGCACAAGCACCGCCTGCGGAGTTGAACTGCATACACCGTTCAGCGATTTAAGACTGTTTAATATCGCGAGCAAAATTCCCGCTGAGTACAAGTTTATGAACGACCAGAATAAATACGTATTCCGAAAAGCGGCGAGCTCAGTTCTTCCCGACGAAGTCGCGTTCAGAAAGAAAGTCGGATTCCCCGTACCTGTGCGCAAGTGGCTTTCGGATGAACGTTTTAATAAACAGATTGAAGAAAAATTCTTCGGCGAAACCTCGAAGAAATTCTTTAACCAAGCTGAGCTTAAAAAGCTTTGGGAAAGTTTTATTCTCGGCGAAGAAAAGTTCTGGGGAAGAATCTACGCGATTTACGCGTTCCTGCTCTGGTACGATTTAAAATTTTAAAAGATATAAGAAAAGGGAGCCGAACAGGCTCCCTTAATTATTTGTAATTATTTATTCTTTTTGTAAAGCTCAATACAGCCCGCGCTGCCTTGTAATTTATACTGGTTATTCATAACGGTTTTCATCGCCGCGGCGTTCTGCTGGTCACGTGTATCTATAACGTAGTAATCGGTTTGTGTAGAAGCCCGTCTTGTATCGGGGTAGGTGTAGATTTCCTTTATAGTGTAAAGGTGGGGCATAATTCTGTGGTATGAAGTTACCGTAGCGTCCGTGGGGATTGTGGAGAGAAGTTTCTCCATACTGCTGTAATTTGCTTTAGTTGAGTTGTAGTAGCCGAAGTTATGGTTGATTTTAATCCATGATAACGAAACACTCATAACAGCGCAGGTGCAAAGCGACATAACAACAACCAGCTTTTTCCTTTCGGGAGAAAGTTTGTTAACGGTAATAAGTGTCGCGATAATTATAAGCGCCGCGATACCGTAAGTGTACTGGAAGTCGATGTTGAACTGATACTGCCAGCTCTGCATAAGGTTAATCGGAAGCATAGGCAGAAGTAAAACAAGCGGAGAAATCTTTTTGCTTATGAACGGAGCAAACATACACGGTAAAAGCATCCATACAATAAACGGGAATTTATCCGCGGTAAACATCTGCTTTAACAGGAATCCCGCGTCGAAGAAAATACTCTTTATTACCGAGAAGAAGCTCTGCTCCCCGTTTACGAAGTAATCCGAAAGTCTCCACATCATAACGCCGTCTTTTCCGAGTTCGGAAATAATATTCTGAGCACAGACGAAATAGACCAAAGTAAATACAATCATAAGACTCCCGAGCAGGTATTTTTTGCGGTTGATTATTATAAACAGCGCAATCGCGAAAAGATAAATCGCCGAATCCTCTTTAATTGAAAGAAGGGTTGCCGAGAACACCGTTATCATAATCGTGTTGTCGCAAAGTATAAAGTAGAAAAGGAAAAGTATTACGACTGTTAAGAATTTATTTTCGTGGAAATCATAGAAACATCCGTTAAAAAGACAGGGATAAAAAGCGTAAATAAACTCAAACGCTAAAGTCATCTTGTTCGAAAAGCCTAACTTTTTACAGATAAGATAGGTCGGAATTACACCCAAAGCAACGAAAATCGCCTGGATGACAACAAGATAAATCGGAGTTCTGAAAATAAAGTATCCGGGTAAAAGCAGGTAGAAGAACGGAGAGAAATGCACGCCGAAATGCGACATAAGCTCGCTTCGCTCAACAGTAGTAAGAGGAAGGCCCGTATTAGCCATATATTCAAACATCTGGGCAAAAATACCGAAGTCAAATGTTGAATTCATAAATCCGAGATAACGCAATGATGTAATAAAACCGAATACTCCCGCTGTTGCGGCGAAGAGAACTATCGCGGTAACAAGACAGGTTTTATCGCTGATTTTAATTGCGTCTATACCGAGCTTGTCTTTTTTTACAAGCCAGGTAATTATGATAAAGTCCACAAGGGCGATTCCGATATTAAAGTAGACGTCCGCTTGAACCATATTTCCCGCAAGCAGACACGAGAGAATGACGGTGGTTATAAGCAGAAGCCTCGGAATCAGAGTCGGGATTTTCTTTTTATAAGTAATCAGGCACGCGACGCTGAAAACAACAAGAGCCGTAATCCAGAAAACAGGAAATTTAATTGAAGCGTAATAAGATTTCAGCTCATAAAATTTTCCGTTACCCAGCATCTGAACAATGTAAGACGACATAAACGCGGCTATTAACGCGGCGAAAAGCCTGTCCGGGGTTAAATGCCATTCTTTCATAGTAGAGTTGGCTTTTGTGCAAAATTCGGTTACACGTGTTTTAAAAGAAACTTTGGATTTTTCTTCTTCGGAAGAGTTCTCTTTTTTCTTTGAGGTTTTCTTTTCGGAAGTTTTATCCTTTTTCTTTTCTGATTTTTTTGAATCCGAAATTTTTTTATCCTTGTTTTTTTCGCCGGAAGTCAAATTTGCTTTTGCTTCTTCGGCGGCGGTTGTATTTTTGGAACTCATATTTTTCCTCCTTACAAGTGCATACATAATTAATATACCATAGAATATAATTATTTTCAATATATAATTTTAATAGCGGAAAATACTTTTATTTTAAAGTACGAAGAGGTTTTAGTCGTAATAATTTACGTGCAAAAATGCTTGAAATTGTTGTATAAATATGAAATTAATGTTAAAATAAAATTGTATGTCAGGAGATGAAAATATGAAAAAGTTTTTAATTGTAGTTGATATGCAAAAAGATTTTGTCGACGGCGCCCTCGGCACAAAAGAAGCCGCCGCTATAATCCCCGGGGTTGTTAAAAAAATCGAGTCTTTCGACGGAGAGATTTTCGTGACTTTCGATACGCATTATGACAACTATATGGATACTATGGAGGGGAAAAACCTCCCGGTTGCGCATTGTATAAAAAATACCGAAGGCTGGGAACTTGATAAAGCCGTTGCCGCCGCGCTCGAAAAGAGAAAATATACCGCGGTTGAAAAGAATACTTTCGGCTCGGTTGACCTTCCGAATCTTATTAAGTCTGCTGCAAAGGGCGAAGAGTTTTCGGTAGAGCTTATAGGTCTTTGTACCGATATCTGCGTAGTAAGCAACGCGCTGTTAATTAAAGCGAACTTCCCCGAAAATGAAATCTCAGTTGATGAAAAATGCTGCGCGGGAGTTTCACCCGAAGCGCACGCAGCCGCAATCGCGACAATGAAAAGCTGCCAGATAATTATATAATATCAGTTATTTAAAAGCGGTATAAGAAAGGAATAAAATATGTTTAACGCTGAAAAAGTAAAAAACGAATGTGTAAACTGGATAAGAGATTTTTTTGAGAAAAACGGTAAAGACTGCAACGCTATAGTTGGAATATCGGGAGGAAAAGACAGCTCAATCGTAGCTGCTCTCTGCGTAGAAGCGCTAGGCAGAGACAGGGTTATCGGAGTTCTTATGCCCTGCGGAGAGCAGGCGGATATCGACAAAGCGCTTTTGCTGGTTGATTTCCTTAAAATAAAGCATTATATAGTAAATATTAAGGACGCGGTCGACGGGCTTGTTAAAAATCTTCCTTTTGAGCTCAGCGAGCAAAGCGTTACCAACCTTCCGCCGAGAATCCGTATGTCGACTTTGTACGCGGTTTCCCAGAGCAATAACGGAAGAGTCGCCAACACCTGCAATCTTTCCGAGGATTGGGTAGGTTACTCTACCCGTTACGGCGACAGCGTCGGAGATTTCAGCCCCTGTTCAAACATAACTGTTGACGAAATGAAACAGATAGGTCGTATTTTAGGTTTGCCGGGAGAACTTGTCGATAAAGTTCCGACCGACGGTCTTTGCGGAAAAACCGATGAAGAAAAACTCGGATTTACCTATGCGGAGCTCGACCGCTATATTCGTACGGGCGAAATTGAAAACGCCGAAAGCAAAGAAAAAATCGACCGCCTGCATAAAATGAATCTGTTTAAGCTCGAGCTTATGCCTTCGTTTAAACCTGATATTTAAGGAGAAGTTTATGAAACTTGAACCGATTGTGAAATCCCTGCTCGATACAGACCTCTATAAATTTAATATGAACCAGGTGATTTTCCACAAACATACTGAACTTTGCGGTCAATATTTTTTTAAGTGCCGTAACGAGGGTGTGGTGTTCACCGACGAAATGGTTGACGAAATAAAAGCGCAGGTGGACTATCTTTGTACTATGAGCTTTACAAAAGAAGAGCTTGATTATCTGCGTTCAATTCGTTTTATAAAAGATGACTATGTTGAGTTTTTACGCCTTTGGCGTCCGATACGCGATTATATAAGTATAAGCCGTGAAGAAAACGGAGAGCTGAATGTTATTGTTGACGGACCGCTGTTCTCGGCTATGCAGTTCGAAATTTATCTTCTTGAGATAATTAACGAAGTCTACTTCCGTATGAAATACGATTACGAAAAGCTGATTGACTCGGCGCGTAAAAAGTTAGATAAAAAAATAAAAGCTTTAAATGACGGAACCTATACTTTTAAATTCGCGGAATTCGGCTGCCGCCGAAGACTGTCCGCGGACTGGGAGGACGAAGTTGTTAAAAGACTTGCGTTTGAAACCGATAAATGCGTCGGAACCTCGAACGTCTATCTTGCGAAAAAGTACAGCTTAACGCCGATCGGAACTTACGCGCACGAGTATGTGCAGATGTACCAGGGAATTGATAAAATTCCGCTTGCCTATACAAATTACTACGCTATGCGCGACTGGTACGACGAATACCAGGGCGATAACGGAACCGCTCTTACCGATACAATTACAACCGACCTTTTCTTAATGGACTTTAACCGCTCAATGGTAAATAACTATTCGGGTGTACGCCACGACAGCGGAGACCCGTATGAGTGGGGCGAAAAACTGATTAAGCATTACGAAAGTTTTAATGTTGATCCGAAAACAAAACTTCTCCTGTTCAGCGACAGCCTTGATTTCGACCGCGCTCAGAAGCTCTGCGACTATTTTAAAGACAGAATAAAAGTTTCGTTCGGAATCGGAACATTCTGTTCGAATGATACAAGCGAAACGCCGCTTAATATTGTAATAAAGCTCCAGTACGTAAACGGAAGACCTGTCGCTAAACTGTCCGACACCCCGGGCAAAGCTATGTGCCGCGACGAACATTACCTTGATTACCTTAAACGTTCGGTAAAATTCCGGCTCCATCGTGAAGGGTAAGAAGGCATTTTTAAATTCTTACTGTATTTTTATTTACAAACACTACGTTTTAGTGTAGAATAAAAATATAAACAATCGTGATTAATGAGAGGGAAAAATATGAACGATTTTATTTTGTCATGCGAATCTACTGTCGATATGCCGTTCGCAACGGTAAATGCAAGGAATATCCCCGTATTGTTTTACTCATATACGGCGGGCGGTAAGGAATATGTAGACGATATGGACCGCGATCCCGAGGCTTTGCCTAAGTTTTATGAGCTTCTGAAAAAAGAAATTCCATCCACTTCTCAGATTAACGAAATTCAATACGTTGACTTTTTTACCGAGCTTTTGCAAAAAGGCGATGTTCTCCATATTGTTTTCGGTTCAGGTATGACTAAATCTATACAGGGAGCTGAATCCGCGGCGGAAAAGCTGAGAGAAAAATTCCCCGAACGTAAGCTTATTGTAATTGACTCTCTTTGCAGTTCCTCGGGTTACGGACTTTTAGTCGACGCTGCGGCAGACTTAAAAGACGAGGGAAAAACCATCGACGAGGTCGCTGAGTGGGTTAATGAAGCCCGCCATAAAATCCGCCATGAGTTTTTCTCGACCGATTTAAAATATTTCCGCCGAAGCGGACGTATGTCGGGCGCAACCGCTACAGTCGCGACGGTTCTGAATATTTGCCCTATTCTGCATCTTGACGCAGCGGGAAAAATAGTCGCTTACGATAAAGTCCGCGGAAAACGCAACGCGATTAACTACATAATAAAAACTATGAATGAACACGCTGAAAACGGAAAGGACTACAGCGGAAAGGTGTTTATCTGCCACTCGAATACTATCGAAGAAGCTATGGATACGAAAAAAGCGATCCAGAAAAACTTTCCGAAAATGAACGGCGAGGTACAGATTTTTAACATTGGTACAATCATAGCTTCGCACACAGGTCCCGGAACCGTAGCGGTATTTTTCTTCGGAGATGAAAGAGAATAAATTTAAATCTGCCCCGGGTTTTAAACCTGAGGCAGTATTTTTTCTTTTGAAAGGCTGATTATATGGAAAAGCAAAAGCTGTTTTCGGAAATCCCTGCCGGTTTTATCTGACAGGGATTTTTAATTTAACTCAACCCAGGTCGGGGTTGTAAACGTGGCCTGCTTTGGTTTCAATCGCGAATACTCTCTTAAAGCCGGTAAGCATTAAAACGTCTTCGACGCCTGTGTCAACATTAATAAGTTTCATCGAACCGCCTTTTTCTTTTAACTTCTGGGATGTGCTTAAAAGTATTCTGAGTCCCGCTGAGCAGATATAAGTTAACTTATCCATATCGAAAATCAGCTGTTCAACTCCGTTAATTTCAGTCTGCAAAAATTTCTCAAGCTTAGGAGACGCCATAGAATCAAGCATACCTTCGAGCGAGACTGTAAGCTGTGTATCGTTTCTTGTTTTTGTAATATTCATATCCATATCTCCTTGTGATAATGTATTAAGCGCTTTTCGCGCTTTATTTTAAAAAACTATTGATGATTAAATATTTGGTTTGCTGAATTGTTTTAATTATACTATATTTTCTTAGTTTTTGGGCTTGATTTATTGCACAAAAAATCAGAACGTAATTTATCTAATATGCACAAAGCCCTCCCGAAATAACTGCGTTTAAAGAGAAAGAAAAATATGCGTTTATATTTAAAAAAGAGGTTTTGAAATTCAAAACCTCTTTTCTCTTTATTTTTTAAATTCAATAAAGTTCATTTTTTCAAAGCCGGTCGGAAGCGGTATTGTACACATATAAACGAAAGCGAATACTAAACAAACAACGGCAATCATAAGAACGGCAATCCTGTTCGGTAAATTTTTAAATGTGCCGACTATACCGAGAAGGAAAAGCGTAAGCGAGTACAGCACGGTTACAAGCATATAAGAGTCGCCTTTTGCGTTATCTCTTTTTCCTTCGTCAAGTATTTTTTGCGACTGCTCAACATTTCTCTGAGCCGATTTAAAATATTTATCTTCAATGCCCGGCATTTCAAAAGGACTGTGTTTTTTATTATTATCCATCCATTTTATGCCTTCGGAAAGAATGTCGCTTATGTTTTCCTTTTTATATATTTTAATCTTATTGTTTATCAGGTTTATTTTTTTCTGATCGCCCTCGGCTTTTGCCTCTTCAAGGTCAAAGTAATAGTCGTTTAAAGTGTTCCATGCCATATAATCGGCAAGAAACGCCTGCATTCCGAGGTTATATTCCGCGGTGCCTCTTGATGCCATGTGATTGCTCTTTGTAAAATTTATGGACTGGATTCCTCCGTGGAGATGTCCGATCCATGAAGCCCACGCCGAGAGAAGTGTGGTTACGCCGAGAAGAATCGCTACTATAGTTTCGAGCCTTTTAGCGGTCAGTACGGTTTTTCTGTCTTTTAGCGCGTTGTCAGGAGGGGTGTCGGTTTGTTTAATTGTTTCGCTTTTTATCACTTCGTTTTCTTTATTTGCCATTTTATAACCTCCTAATGTATAAAAGTATATCACATTATTAAGATGTATTCAATAAATATTTAGGCTTTGGTAAAAATGATTTTATATATAGAAAAGAAAAGTCCCGAAAAAGGTTTATCAAAACCGTTTTCGGGACTAATATATAAATTTTTAATATAAGAAATCCGCCCAGTAATATTGACTCATATACTCGTTCTCGTAAGAGTTGACGGCTCCGGCGTCGAGTTCCTTGAACCTGTAATAATCGCAGTCGAGCACATCCGGGTTAACAGCAAGCGCGTTGTAGCTTCTTACTACCGCGTCCCCGGCGCCGACGGCTTTAAGGCTTTTAATCATCGCGTAAATATATGTCTGAAGAAGATTTTGCAGTTTCTTTTCGTAAGGCTCGTCCTCGAAAATTGCGGCGAAAAGCTCTCTTGTTGTACAGGAGCTGCCTTGCTTATGAACGAGATAGGCGAATACTTCCTTTGATTTGCTTCTCTCGAAGCGTACGTGATTTCCGTCGGGAGTGAATACATCGAAGTTGCCGAAGCATTGAACTCTGAGCTTTGCGTTCTTCTTAGGAATAATAGGAAAGCGTAAATCTTCCAGTTCCGCCGCAACTTCTTCTTTTGTAACAGGCTTCATAATATATCCCGAAGCCTTCATATCCATAGCGTCGCCTTTGTATTCGGAAAAACCCGTAACAAAAATAATGTTCATTTTACGGTTGATTTCCTTGAGCTTTTTCGCAACCTCAACGCCGTTCATTCCGCGCATATGTATATCTAAAAACGCTACGTCACAGCCGTTTTTTTCGGCATCCTCAAGCAGTTCATCCTGGTCGTCAAAGGGAAAAACATCGGCGTCGGGCTTAGCTTTTTGTATAGCGATTTCAAGCATCTGCAATGCCAGAGGCTCATCATCAAGACAAAGTATTCTCATTCGGCTGTTCCTCCTTGGGTAAAATAACGGTCGCGACAGTTCCTTCGCCTACCGTGCTTTCTATTATAACTTCTCCGCCGCACATATCTTTGATACGGCGTTTTGTGTTTTCCATTCCGACGTGTGAACGTCCGTCGTCTTTCTTTTCGGCTGATGTGTCAAATCCAACACCGTCATCCGAAATAAGAACTTTAAACGCGTTTTCGGTTTCACGGGTTGCCACAGTAACCGTACCGCCGTTTTTCTTCATTCCCACGCCGTGCTTGACAGCGTTTTCAACAAGAGGCTGAATACTTAGCTGCGGCAGGAAAAAGCCGGTTGTCTGTATATCGTATTCAATATTCAGTTTTTTACCGAAACGCAGTTCTTCGATATACAGATATTTTTTAAGGTGTTCAAGCTCCATCTCAAAGGGAACGGGAGCAGTGCGCTTAAGCGAATCCATATTACCTCTGAGGTATTTTGCAAAGGTGATTGTCGCTTCCTGAGCTGTATCGGGGTCAATCTGGCACATCATTGCAATAGAAGTCAGAGCATTATACATAAAGTGAGGCTGAATCTGGCTTACCATTACGTTAACCTTTGCCTCGTAAAGCTCCTTTTGCACCTGCTGGTAGTGGATAGCTTCCTTGTACTGCCTGCGTAAATCGCGGATAAGGATTATGATCTGGTACGCCATTGTAATCGCGAGGCCGTAGTTAAAGAAGCGTGATCCCGCAAGATGGATATACTGATCGAGAATGTCGAGCATAATCGTCAGCATAAGCGGGCTCCATGATATAAGGAATAAAAGCGCGTTGCGGTTTCCGCGTGTTTCTATACAGAGAAGTACAATCATAATCACCGAGCATACCGCTATATTAACAAACATATTCGGTCTTGTGGCGGTTAAGTCGATTGTGTTTGTGAGATGTAATACCGCAACAGCAATTACCGATGTAAAGAATAAAGCTATAACGCAGTTCGATATCGCTCTTGTTAAAGGTTTTTGGAGATTTGATTTAAGGTAGAGGAATATCATTGTTATAAACAGATAGTTCATCATCCTGACGGTAAACAGGCATACTGTCACGTCGGTAATCCATAGATTCAGAAAATCTCCGAGCGACTGAGTTATCATATAAAGTCCCCAGAAAAAGCACAGCGCTCCGAAGCAGAGATATTTATAGTTTACTTTTCCGAGCACAAAGCTTGAGACGGGGAAGAAGAACAGCCCGAAAAAGCATACGAGAACAAAGAGCAGAAAGCTCGGCATTGCTTTAAAGAACAACTGATTATACAGTCCGTCCTCTTGGCAATACATAACTCCAAAGCAATCCGACAAGCTCTGCGTAGCCATTGAGTACGGGTACTCAACTTCTATAATCATATCCTGCCTGCCGTTTAGAACCGTTTCGGGGAACGATTCGGTTAAGATATCCGTTACATCGTAACCGGGGGTATGAAGCATTCTATCTGCGGGAGCAAAGAGCTCCTCGGGCGTATCGGGTTCGCTTCGGCGGTTGGAAATCGAAAATTCCCCGTCGGCTGAGCGTAGAGTGAACCATATATCTTTTGAGGAAAAGGCTAATGTATTGAAATTAGCTGCCGTTTCATCGAGCCTGCCCTTGATGGTTACTTTATGGAAATGGTCGTAAATAGTTTTTGTCGGTTCTACTTTCTTCCATTCACCGCCGTCAACGGAGTATTTGCCTACGAGTATGGTGCTCATTTTTTTATTTGTAAAGTCCATCTGAAAATACGGAACACACTGTACAATCATAAAAACGAGCGCAAGTATTACAAAACCGACAATTACGGAAGTAAATACTTTTCCGCCGAGACATTTTTTTATCTTTATTTTCATTATTAACCAACCTTTTGCCCTGAGCTTTTTTCATTATAAGAAGTTGCAAAAGTCAACCTGATATACTTTAGTCACAGTCAAAGGAAAAACCAAGACAGGACAAAAGAAATCATCCCCGAGAGATAAAAAAGTAAAAAAATAAAAACTTTTTTAAAAACCCCGGAAATTTGCAAAGAAGTTGCAAAAGTCAACCTGATATACTTTAGTCACAGTCAAAGGAAAAGCCAAGACAGGACAAAAGAAATCATCCCCGAGAGATAAAAAAGTAAAAAAATAAAAACTTTTTTAAAAACCCCCGGAAATATGCAAAGAAGTTGCAAAGATTAACCTGATATACTTTAATCACAATCAAGAGAAAAACAAATCCGATGACTAAATAACAATTAAAAAGGAGAAAGAAAAAATGAAAAACTTATTCCAAAACACAAACACATTAAAAACAAACAAAACAAATTCAATTCAAAAAGGAGAAACAACAATGAAAAACACAAACACATTAACAAACATTTTTAAAACAAACAAAACAAACAGAAAGGAAAGAAAAACAATGAAAAAAGCAAACAAATTTAAGACAAGAATTATCGCGACAGCCTTATCGGCAATCACAATTTTCTCGGTAGGCTCAATGTCAATCAACACCGCAACGGTGACAGCAAGCGCGGCGAGCATCGAAGAAACCGGTAAGAAAATCGGTATCGACGCAGCGGACGCCGCATTCGATACCATCGCGGATCTGTTCCCCGGCGGAAAGATTTTGCTTTCACCCTTCCAGTCTTTATTCCATTCAGGTGTAGACGATAAAGACCCCATGGAGGTCATAGATGAAAAGCTGGATCAAATCGATAATAAGCTTGACAAGCTCGATGAGAAGCTTACCGAGCTTAACGAAAACATCAACAAGAATACCGAGTGGATGGCACAGAAGGTGCAGAATACATCCGATATGAGCGAGCTCCGTGCGGAATTTAAAGGACTAAGCCCTCAGCTCGTAAAGTTCGTCAAGGACGTCAAGGCTGTTGAAACAAACAAAAACCTCAACAAGAGCCAGAAGATTATGCGCCTTGCGGCTTTAACAGACACAACAAGATTTGATAATATAACGACATACGTTTACAACATAATGAAATCAATGGACGGTACAGACCCCGCTTATGTGGATATGTTCAAGGCTCTTTATACAAAGGAAGCCCTCGATTCCATGTTCGCGAGAGAAGCCTATAAGGCAGCTCGCCCCACTGAAGAAGCTCTTGTTACTCAGTATGTTTCCGCGGTAGCTCTTATGCAGGAGTGCCAGACGGCAGTCAAGGCTGTTGCACAGTTCAGCGATAACAACATAAATGATCTCAACACAACATATGACTTCAACCTCTATAATTCCTTTGATCAGTACAGACATTCGTTTGATGATGATGACGCGTCTCTTGCTTTGATGGCGGCAGCCATCGGAGCAAAGAACTTCAAGACGAAGTATGACAAACCGGCATTCATCAACAAGAACGCAAATACATCCGGCAAATTAATAAGCCTTAAGGGTGAAAAGGGCCTACAGCATCCATGGTCAAAAGACAAGAAGGATTATCTTGACGTCGAAAGCAAAGTTAAGAATAATGCTCTGACAACCAAAGAGCTTTCAGCGATAGTCGATCATGTACGCGCAAAATTCCCCAAAAACACTATGTATGAATACCTTATTTTCGATATGGGTATAGACTACAGACTACTCAAACGTTTCCGTCAACGACTACATCATCCTCAGCGATGAGATAAGCGTAAGCAAAACAAGAAATTCCAAGATAGACAAATCCTTCAACGGTATATATAAATGTAAGGGTTATGACAGAGTTGGTACTGTTAAAGCTATCCGTATGTTTGACACAGACAATGAAGTTATCGATCTCGAACTCTTCAGATATCAGTCATGGGATGACGACTGGTGTTCGAAAATATTTGGAACAATTAAAGATATTGAAAAAAGCGATTTATTCATGCCCCTTTTAACAATGGTAAGAGTAAGTAACGCATAATAATATAATCTGATACCAATTGATAAACCTTAAAACCCGCCATGCCGAACTTCGGCATGGCGGGTTTTGCAGATGGGACGAGCATATTTTTTGAGCGGTAAAACTTTTTTAAAAACCCCGGAAATTTGCAAAGAAGTTGCAAAAGTCAACCTGATATACTTTAGTCACAGTCAAAGGAAAAACCAAGACAGGACAAAAGAAATCATCCCCGAGA
>CADBCC010000003.1:0-76227 GCA_902793125.1 uncultured Ruminococcus sp. | reverse complement strand
GAAGTTGCAAAAGTCAACCTGATATACTTTAGTCACAGTCAAAGGAAAAACCAAGACAGGACAAAAGAAATCATCCCCGAGAGATAAAAAAGTAAAAAATAAAAACTTTTTTAAAAACCCCGGAAATTTGCAAAGAAGTTGCAAAAGCCAACCTGATATACTTTAGTTACAGTCAAGAGAACAACAAATCCAATGACTTAAAAACAAAAAACATTTTTAAAGGAGAAACAACAATGAAAAACTTATTCAAAACAAACACAAACACAAAAACATTAACAAACAAAACAAATTTAATTCAAAAAGGAGAAACAACAATGAAAAACACAAGAACAAAGAAGCGCAGCTTCAAAACCCGAATCATCGCGACAGCGTTATCGGCAATTACACTCTTATCAGTAGGAACAATGTCAATCGGAACCGCCGCGGCGGCAGAAAAAGAATCCATCGGTTCGAAAATCACATCATCAGTAACGGACTACTTTAAGGACACTTCGTTAGGCTTTGTCAAGAACACAGCATGGAAGCTTATCGGCCCCGAGCTTACAAAGGCAGGATTAACACCAATCCTGAATACGTTCCTCGGAATTGAGGACGAAGGCCCCTCAAATCAGGACATCCTCGATAAAATCGACAAGAGCACCGAAGAAATCAAAGCGGAAATCGCTAAGGTTTTAGACGCTACTATGGAGCTTTCAACAATGACTTCTAATTATCATCAGCTCCAGATGAACCAGCTTAAAGCAATCAACAGCAACATCGACACAAAAGATTTCAGATCACAGGCTGACACAGTCGCCGCTGATTTCGCCCACGCAATCAAGAGAATCGACGAGAACAAGGCTAATATCACCTGCGACGGCAACAGCAAAATCAACAACACTACTTATAAAGCTTACAAGGAAATCCTCTCGGACCCCAAGTGTAACGTAAGCGCGCTGCAGGCAAACTTCGACGAAATGCTCCGCTTCCTTAAAGGTCAGCGCACATCCAACAACAACGAAAACGGCTACCGCCAGCTCACCAATTACTTAATGGACAGAGTAGTCGCGGCGGACAAAGGCCAGCACAGCTTCACAACAACTCCCGATTACTACGGAGCGGTAGACAACATCAACGCGGAAATCCAGGTTATGGAACAGCAGGTTGTAATGGATTTCGCTATCATCAACGTACTCAACAGTATGCAGTTCCGTGTAAAAGAATATGAAGTTGATAACGGTATCATCACAGTTAACGAGGACGAATCCCCCTACGCTAAATTTGAAAACACAGCAACAGATCTTCAGAAGAGCATGGTTGACATAAACAAAATCTTTGAAGATGTATTGAAAGAAAACAAGAAGATTCCCGACAAGTACGTAGTAGCTGATCTTTATGTTATAGACGGCAACAACACAGTGAAAAAGGGCTGCACATCCTTTATCGACGCTTGGTCACAGGGTATTCACAGCGGTAAAGACTTCAACATCAACGTTCTTAAAGCCGGTCAGTATCTTAAGGCTGACGCAAAGAAGGGCTTCAAGTTTGACGAAAACGTAAAAGGCTTAAATGACAAGGGCGGCTTTGAGATCCCCGCAGGCAAAGACATTTACATCAATATGGCAAACAAGAAAAACGGCTTTGACTGTTCCGCTAAGAAAGATATGACTCTGTTCACCGTTAAAAGCGGAGCCGAATTTGAACTCCACAACGCAAAGATTGAAGGCACAAACAGAAAGTTCTTTATTCCCGACAACTCCAAGAACACAACTCTTAAGCTTAAATATATTGAATTAAACGATTACCGCGACTATTTCGCGACAGGCGATCCCTGCATCAGCATTTCAAAGAAAGCCGAAAACACCAAGATTGACCTTAATAGGGTAGATTTCAATGTTGAAGGACTAAGCAAAATCAAAAACGACGGAAAAAACACTAAAATCTCTGAATGGTACGTAAAACGCGCTTGGGAGCCTGAAGTACGCGGTGACGAGTACTGGGGTACTTGATTTAAACTAAAATAATAATACCTGAATTAATCATAAAACCCTGAAATAATTAACAACAGCATATAATAATTATAACCATCCGATTAACGGGTGGTTATAATTTTTTAAAATCATAGATATTTCCGATTTTAATTTATCATTGTTTTTTCAGGTAGACAAACCCGAGTCTGTTTGATATAATCTAATCATATTATAATATATGGAGAGAAAAAATGAAAGAGGTTAAACTAAGGCGTTATCAGAATCTTCTGACTATCAGCGGGCTGGGCGTGATTGCGTTCAGCTTATGGAGTATAATGAAATCATTCCTGTTTATTTTTCTCAGGAACGAGGTTTTTACAGAGGCTTTGAAAATGAAAAATGTGCCTGATGATTTCAGAGTCAGGGCGATTTTATATTCGATTTTCGGATCAATTATTCTGTTTGACTTTTTACTGCGCCTGTATGTCGGATTATCGGCCCGCGCGGAGGGCTTCGGAAAGAAAAAGGGCTATGCGTATATTGTTGTTGCTTTTTTAATTGCGATTGCCTCTCTGTTTTCCATTGTAATGATATTTTTTGATATCAGGTTTACGGGTGTGACTTCGTTAATGGAGCTGATAGTATCAATAATCGTGGAGATAACGTCTGCGGTTGTTATGATTGAACTTATTGCGGCCGCTTTTACGGTTAAAAAGCTTAACAGAGAGCTCGGGGAGGTGCGGTAATGCAGCTTGATTTTCATTATTACGCTACCTACTGCGCGGCTTATCTCGCGGGATATTCGTCTGAGGAGAGCCTCTCGATATGCAAAAGCGCGCAGTTCGTTGACCGCTGTACCGCGACTTTGCTCTCGAAACTGAAGGCTCCGCGTTCGGGCGCGACAACTCAGCTTCCGCTGGAGATGATTGAGGAATGTTCCGACCGCTTGGGACGGCAGGATGTAACGCGTATCTGGGCGTCGTTCCATTTTTTGCCGTACGACCTCTACGCCGTGAAAAAAAGATGCGGGAAAAAATATCTGGACAAATACCGCCTTATCTGTCAGCCGAACAGCGACCTCGTTGTTGAAACCGTAAAGTTAGCGAAAGACAGTTCTTTGCAGGCGGCGGGAGTTGCTATGCACGTTCTTGCGGATACCTGGGCCCACAGGAATTTCGCGGGTACGCCGTCGCTCGTTATTAACAATACGAATTATTATTTCTATGAGCTTCTGAAAGACGGAAATTCCGATAAGGAGCGTAAAATAAAATTTATCCACAGCGCAACCGCCGGGGACGATATTGAAAACGGCGTGTATATTAATTCACTCTATCAGGCGAGCGAAAACACGGTTATGAACCTCGGCCACGGCAGGGCGGGGCATTTGCCCGACTACAGCTTTTTGCGTTATAAATATCTTCCCGCGTGGGCGGATTACGAGGCGGTTATTAAGGACAACCCCGAAGAATACTATAAAGCTTTCTGCCAGATGGTTTACGCTTTAAGATATCTGCGCGGGGACTTTAAAACCTTTGAGAAAGATACTTACGATACTCAAACGGTCGCTCCGTGGGAAAGTCTGATTAAAAACACCCTGAAAAAACGCCAGGGCAAAGAGGGCGCCTGTAAGGATTGGAAAGAAATCGGAGAAAAGATTTCGGGCCGCGCGATTGAAGATTTTGATATGGAAAGCTGCCAGGAAGAATATATTAACGCTAAAGAAAGCGAAAAAGATGAAACCTATCTCGGAAAATTTATATCCGCGGCTATCGCGCAAAAAAGTATGGTGACAAACCGGATTTTTAAATCCGGAAACAAGCTTGCGGGCTATCCCAAAGCGTATAAAAAAGAAGGGATATTCCGCGGCCGTAATAAGAAGGCAGGAGAAAGAAAAGGAGGCGTTAGTAATGAGTAAAATTCAACGCGTCCGAAGCGTTATAGCGGGACTGCTTATAATTGCGGGCAGCCTTATACTTATCGCGTTTCCCGAAAGGGCTCTGTTAATTATGGCGGGAATACTCAGCTTATCGCTTTTCATATACGGAATACGCAGGCTTATTTATTACTTCACAATGGCACGGCATATGGTCGGCGGACGGATTATACTGTATATCGGAATTGTAATACTGGATTTCGGTATGTTTACGATGATGATGACGAATATTCCGAAGATGTATATAGCGCTTTACCTGTCGGGAGTTTTCGCGTTTACGGGACTTATTGATATCGCGCGCAGTATTGAAACAATGACGGTTCGCTCGTCATCCTGGAAATTCAGGCTGATTTCGGGTGTTATCAATATCGTTGTCGCGAGTCTTTGCATTGTGTTTATCAACTCCACGGAAATGATAGTTTATATTTATTGCGCGGGATTAATCTATTCCGCAATCGCGCGGATAGTAACCGCGTTCCGAAAAACGGAAATCATTTATATTCAGTAAAACCGAATACATAAAAAACAGCACCCAAAATGAACCGCCCCAAATTGTGTTGTCTACACAATTTGGGGCGGTTCAAAAGTGTCCGCTTTCTTTTTGTATAGTAAATTCAAAGGATTTGTTTTTTATTATTTAGGCGTTTTTTGATTATTTGCCTGAAGCGTCAGCACGAGAGTTACGCTCGAAACACATACTGCAATTAACGCGATAACAACGACGAATATTTCGAATTTTTACTCATGTTTTCCTTTTTTTGTGTCGATAGTTTTTCTGAAAACAAAGTATCTGTCATAAAGATACTCGGTTATTAAGTTTGCCGCCATATTCAATAACGTAACGAAAATATCATTCCATCCGCAGGTTTCAGCCAAATAGTTTCCGAAAAATGTTGAAAGTGGAGTAAATACAGCATAAAAGCAGGCGACTTTCAACATTGCTATCGGTACATTTCCGGCAGAGCGGAAAGTAAACTGCCTGTTTAACGTAAAATTCCAAAGTATTGACAGCGTAAGCGCAATCAGATATTTGGGCCAGTATGCCCACGGCGTAAAGGCTTCCAGCAGCGCGAATGAGACGATTTCAATAACGCCCGCGGATATTGAGAACAGCACAAATTTTATTCCTCTGGTTATTTCTTTCTGTTTGCTCAACTTTTTACACCTCCGTTAATATTTTTATAATTAGAGATATTGGATTTATAGAGGTTTTTAAAAACATTATAGTTGCGTTCGTATACATCCTTGTTCTCGGAATTGGGGATGTATATATGGTCGGCTTTTACAAGACGCCGCGATAATTCAAGCACATCTTCGCCTTTGATACCGGCCGCAACAGCGAGCGCGGTTCCGATAGCGCCAACCTCATGGACGTTGTTTACTGTTTCTATCTTTCTTTCTGTAATGTCTGCTAACATTTGGCAGGTAACAGGGGACAGCGCTCCTCCGCCGACAAATCTGATCGAATCAGAAGTTTTAACCTTTTTCTCTACACATTCAAGCAGCCAGCGAAGATGATAACAAATTCCTTCTAAAACCGCGCGCAGCATATCTCTTTTGTCGTTCTCAATGCTGATATTGAAGAATATTCCTCCCGCGTTGGAGTCCTCAAACGGACAGCGGTTTCCGTGAAGCCAGGGGGTGAAGATAACGCCGTTCGCTCCCGGCGGAACCTTGTCTATCTCTTCGGAAAGATAATCATAAAGGCTTGTGTACCGGCTTTTAATATCATCTGTTACAGTAGTATTATTCAGATAAACGCCGATTTCGTCGAGAGCAAGATGATTCGCGGCCCATTCAAAGCACTTTCCGGCTGTTTCTAATTCCGCGTAATAATTGAAGTAACCGTGTTTTGCGGACAGAACACCCGTTATCATTGCGTTTATATCGACGGTTTGGTGATCCATAAATGTTGATACCCAGCCTGATGTTCCGACATAAATATGAGTGTCTCCCGGTTTTGTGCATCCCGCTCCGATATTGACGAAGGTGGTGTCTCCGCCGCCTCCGAAAACAGGAATCCCTTCAACAAGACCGAGATCCTGAGCCGCTTTCTTTGTTAGACCTCCTGCTAAATCCGTGCAGTCGATGATTTCCGGCATATGGTCGGGGTTAACTTTATACATTTTTAAAAGACCGTTGTTCCAGCCTTCTTTTCCTTCTCGCGTGTCATAAAGAAAAGTCGCAAAGGCAGTATCTGCGGTTCTTACGATCCTGCCTGTACAGCGTGATACAAGATAGTCGCCGATATCCAGCCATTTATAGATTTTTTTATAAATATCCGGCTCGTTGTTTTCTACCCACTTGTACTTCCAGACCGGATCTTTGGCGCTGGTTGAGGCGGCGTAATTCACGCGCAGATTCCGCAACAGTTTATAAAGGCTGCATCCGGAAACTTTGATAATGCCGCTTCCCATACATTCTTTATATTCTTTAAAGCCCTTTTGATCCAGATAGTTCATCGGACGTCTAAGGGAGTTTCCGTTCTTATCTACAAAAACCGAACCCTGCATCTGTGAGCAGAACGCCATTCCTTCTATCTCTTCGGGTTTAATATGCGATTTTTTTAAAACGTCGCGAGTGGTCGAACACAGCGCGGCCCACCATTCCTCCGTGTCCTGTTCCGCTCCTACGTTGTCGCAAATGTAAAGACCATACTCGCCATAAGATACCGCGATAAGATTTATTTGTGAATCAATTTGAAACAGGCAGGTTTTAACGCTGCTCGTTCCGAAGTCATAAACGATGATATACATTTAATCTTCCTCTTACTCTTTCAGATGGACGCTCCATCCCGTATCGACTTTTTCGTGAACCTTGTTCAGGGTTTCATCGTCTAAATCAGGCCAGTCGCTGACGGTGCTGGCTTTATTGGATACTAAATACGCTTTTTCGGCGCAAAGAGCAATCGGTGTATCGGAGAGTGAGTCGGAGTAGAAATTCTCAATCATCGGAAAGCCTTGGTCAATAATATACTGCGCCTTTTCCTTCGCGTACATAAGATTATGCAGAAACACTCCGTATTTACGGTTGAATTCCGTCGCTATAAAGTTTACACCGAGCCTTTTTGCGATCGGCCCGATGATACAGTCGGGAGACGCGCTGATAATCAGGTCATCGGGCTTCTTTTGCGCTAAATACCATGAGGCTATCTTCTTCTCATTTTTATCCCAATAACGCTCGATTTGTTCGTCAAAATCATCTATCAGTGAAAGATATCCGAAAAACTCACGCTGCATAAGATACTCGGGAATTTTTCCGAGCTTACGCAAAATTATGTTTTTAACCGTTTTCGGAGCAAAGGTAAACAGAAGCTTAGGATGCCGTTTAATACACCAAAAGCAAAAGTCTATCGAACAATCCTTAGGGAAAATTGTTCCGTCAAAATCATATACATTCATTGTTTTTCCTCTTATCGTTTTTATTTAATTGCCTATTATTGAATACGCAATTACAGCAGGGCATACTATTATATTATAATTCATTATAACAAAATCAGCCCAAAAATACAATATTTAATAAAATGAAATTCTATTACGTAATATCCATTGACTAAAACAGAATAAAATAGTAAAATAAAAAAGAAAAATTTTTTGAACAGGAGAATAAAATGGCACTTTTAAGTAAAAAAAATAATGATAATACCTCGAATTTGAGCGGTAACAGCCAATTGAAAATCAAGGTGAAAAAAGAAGGAGAGGAATATACTTTTTCGCTTGACGGCAGACTTGACACAATAACCTCTCCCAACCTTGAAGAAAAAATCAACGAAGTAATTGATGACGCAAAAAAGTTGATAATGAATTTCTCTAACTTGGAATACATCTCCAGCGCGGGACTTCGCGTTCTGCTCGGCGCGGTTCAGGCCATGGAAGATAAAGGAGAGATGGTTGTATGCAATCCGACTCCGAGTGTAGAGGAAGTTTTTGAGCTTACCGGATTTGTAAATCTTTTTAATATCAAAAATATATAAACAATCGGCTGTGATGTATCGGAAACGCCTCAGTTTGATGATCTTACTATGACCGGTTTGAAATATAACGGTCAGGTAATCAGCGATGGATTGGAGCGATAAAAATGAAGGAACTTATAATTGAAGCCGATAAAAAGAATATAACAGAGGTACGCGCGTTCATAGACGAACAGCTTGAAGAGGCAGGCTGTCCGATGGCAACGCAGATAACAATTGATATAGCGGTGGAGGAGCTGTTTGTTAATATTGCGAACTATGCCTACAATGAGAGAATCGTATTTTAGTTCGGACCGCTTCACTTATCACATTTTGGGCAATTTTGTCCGTTATAATAGGAACCGTTTTTCTGATTATAGTTAAACGAAAGAACAAGAAAGTTTGAATTTATTATGGAGGTTTAAAAAATGAAAAAATTATTATCACCGATTAGCTTGGTTCTTGCGTTTTTGATCCTTATCAGCGCGGCTTTACCGATGACCGCGTCCGCTGTCGAGGACGAAATCAGCGCGAAAGACACCACGGCGCATATCTACAGTATGGATAAAACCGAAACGCTGAAATGCGTTTTCAAAAGCAGTATGCCTGATATGGCGTTTATCTCTACCGTTGATTATCTGAAGCAAATCTATGTTGACGAGCCGACCGAAGTAAAGAACGCGGACGGCACTTACACGGTAACCAATCCAAAGGGAACGATGGTTATCGACCCCCAAAAGGATACTATCCATTTCGATAGTTTCGAGGGCTTTGTATCAGCTAAGGAGAACGCGGAAGGTACCGAACTGGACGTGTCTTACGTAAAGGAGCACGCGCCTGTCAGTGAGGGAGAAATAAAAGGTCTCGATATTGATTTTTCGCCTTATAAAATTGATATTCTCGAATATGACGGAAAAACCTATTTCCCCGTGTCGTCGATCGGACTTCTTTTCTGCGCGACCTATAATACGGCGGTGTATTGCGAAAACGATGTTTATTTTATCCATAGTTCCGATATAGTAATGGGAAACTGTTATTTCCAGAACACTACGCCTTATAATAATCTAAAACGCAGCAAGGATCTGGTCGAGTTGTCTTATAACGATCTGTGCTTCGCGGTCGATAAGCTTTACGGCAGACCCGCCCGGGCTGAGATTGCGTCGATGCTCGAAGAAAAAAGCTTTGACGAAACTCTGGACGAGTACAACAACGATACCCGTCGGGCAAAAGAATTGCTTCTATCGGAAAATATGGTTGATTATGTTCTCGGAACTGCTTATCTCGGAAAAGTATTCTATGACGGAGGTCATACGGCGATTAATTACCCCGCGGTATTATCGTTTATTACTCATGGAACTGCTATATATAATGAGCTTGAAAAACTGGCCGATTCAGAGGATTTCCGTGACAGAGCTGCGGTAAAATATGCGATGAACACTCTTGCCTCAAGTCAGAGAAGCAAAACTATGGCGGAATTCAGAAGCGGTAAATACAAAGATTATGATCTTGTAAAGTCGTGGGATGACAAGTCGGTATCAAAGCTTTATGTTACGGGAGATACAGCTGTTTTCGCGTTTGATTCGTTTGTTAACGAGGCGGTTTATAATTTAAAATGGTCACTTGACTACGCTAAGGAAAAGGGTATTAAGCGTTTTGTTATAGACATTTCCTGTAACAGCGGCGGTAACGCGGCGGTCGTTATGTATATCATGGCTATGATCACCAATAAAAACAAGGACAGCTATGTTGCCTCATACAGACAAATTCAGACGCTTACAGGCAATATTACAAGAATAGATAACGATGTTGATTTGAATTTAGACGGTCAGATAAACGACCTCGACAAGAGCGTATATTATGATTTTGAATACGCCTTTATCACATCCAAAATCTCGTATTCCTGCGGAAATCTGCTTCCTTGTCTCGCAAAGGAAGCGGGCTTACCGATCCTCGGCGAAAGAAGCGGAGGCGGAGCCTGCTCGCTGTTGATTGCTTACACCCCCGAGACATTTTTCTACACGCTGTCAAGTTATAATAAGTTCATCACCAAGGACAACAAGGACGTTGACAACGGCGCTGAACTCGATTATGACCTGACCAAACAGGCAAGTGATGGAAGCGGTATAGACTATTCAGGCTTGTATGATGTAGCTGCTTACAGCAAAATGATCGACGAGTTCTACGGCGTAAAACCGGCGGATGATCCCGCAAAGGATGAACCCGCTAAAAAAACCGTTACCAAAAAGAAAGACAACCCGATCAAAGTAACTGTAAAGACTAAAAAAGTAAAGCTTAAAAAGGTTAAGAAGGCTGCCCAAAAAGCCGCGACATTTACTGTTAAAAAGGCGCAGGGCAAGATTAGCTTTAAAATTAAGTCCGCCAAGAAGTCAATCAAAAAGTATATCACAATTTCCAAGAAGGGCGTACTTAAAATCAAGAGGTGGAAGAAAGCCAAGAAGGGCACATACACCATCAAAGTTACAGTAAAGGCAAAGGGTAACGCAAAATACAAATCTAAGTCCGTTAATAAGACGGTTAAGGTTAAAGTAAAATAAGACTTTCCAAAAATTAGGTTGTTTAACCTATAAATAAAACGATAGATTTATAGAAACAACAAAACATCCCACAGGACAGGCGTAAACACTCTGTTTTAACCTTCCTGTGGGGTTCTTTTTTCTGAAAATAGCGAGAAATATCTTTCTATCGCAAAAAATAAGACTACGATATTGTATCAATACCGTAGTCTTAATTTGCGAATAACTCCTTATTTGATACAAAAGGAAGTACCCATTTTTGAAATAATAGTATGAGAACTTTATTTCTAATAGATTGATAATCATCAAACGAGAAATATTTATAGCTGGACTTAAAGAAAAATTTTTAAAAAAATCACTACCTTTCTAGCAACAAATATGTTATAATAAAAATGAATATACAATACATAAAGAAAAGAGGTGCTGTTAATGAACCCCGTTTTGAAATATCGAGGAGGAAAATCACGGGAAATATCCCGGTTTTTGCACTATGTTCCTAATGATTTTAATCGTTATATAGAACCTTTTTTCGGTGGCGGTGCTGTGTATTTTTATCTTGAACCAAGAAATGCCATAATCAACGATGTCAACGAACGTCTTATGTTGTTTTATCGTCAGTTACGTGACAAGTATCCTGAAATGCGAGTGCAGCTTGATGAAATACAGAAAATCTACGAAGCAAATCAAGCTGAATATAAATTATTAAAAGCGGAGAATCCTGACGAGAGAGTGCCAAATGCTAACGAAGAATTATACTACATAATGAGAAATCGATTTAATCATCCTGACAACATTTATTTAGACGGTGTAGTTTATTTTTTTATAAATAAAACGGCATATTCTGGTATGATTAGATATAATAATAATGGTGAATATAACGTGCCTTTTGGTCGTTATCCGAATCTTAATACACAATTAGTGACAGAGCAACACAGCCGCTTGTTACAGGGGGCAGAGCTTTATAGTTTGGATTATAAGAAAATATTTGATATGACAAATGTTAATGACTTTATTTTCCTTGACCCCCCATACGATTGCGTTTTTAATGACTATGGAAACATAGATATGATGAATGGCTTTGATGAAGCAGAACATAGAAGATTAGCAGAAGATTTTAAAAATCTTCCTTGTCGCGCTCTTATGGTAATAGGAAAAACTCCTTTAACTATGGAGCTTTATGGCAATTATGTTTATGATGAATATTATAAAAATTATGCTGTCAATATAAAAAATCGTTTTAATAATGATAAAATGCACATAATCGTAAAGAATTATTAAGCAAGGATGGCAGATCTATGGCATATTTAAAAAACAAAGCATTATTTTTCACAACGTCGCCCCGTACTCCGTCTAAAATGATACCAGAAATCCAATTGTTGAGCGAAAATTTCACAGGACGGAAATGGAATAAGCAGTCACAAGTTGAGTTTATAGACCTTTTAGCAAAATCTGGTTTTTTCGAGGGTAAAGGTTCATCAAATAATAAAGATTTTAGTGCAAGAGATAGAATAAATAGAGCCCCGAAAGCATTAGGCTTTGTAGATTTGTCTCCGCATATAGAGTTAACAGACGCAGGAAAAGCATTAGTTTACGGAAAACGCCCACAGGAAGTTTTCTTGCGACAACTTCTGAAATTTCAGTTTCCCTCGCCCTATCACATTGAAACAAATAATATTGAAGGTTCATTTTTTATTAAGCCGTATTTGGAAATTATGAGGCTTATTAGAGATTTAGAAAGATTATCTTTTGACGAACTTAAAATATTTGCGCTTATGCTAACAGATTATAGACAGTTTGATACCGTTAAGAATGCAATTATTGATTTTAGAAAAGAAAAAGAAGCGCATAAAGGGAAATATAAAAAATTTGTTGACGAAAAATGGACAGAAGCTATTTTACAAACGTATTCCGATGACATTTTTGCTGGGAAAACCAAGACACGTGAAACTACAGATAAAAGCTTGAAAAAATTTTTAACCACAAAGAAAAAGAACGCTCGCGACTATACAGACGCTTGTTTTAGATATTTGCGTTATACTGGGCTTGTTTCTATATCTCATAGAAATCGCTCTATTGCTTTTTATCCTGATAAGTTAAACGAAGTTGATTTTATACTTAATAATATTGACCGCAAACCTATTTATGTTGATGATATAGATGGATATAAAGAATACTTGTTCGACGCAACAAGCCCTGTGCTATATGTTGACAATATTGGAAATGTTATTAACCATTTGATGCGTATAAGCGATTATACGCAACGGCAACTTTCTGGTAAAAGCATAGAGGAGCTAAAGGATATGCGGGATGCTATTGTTGCTGAGCGTAAAGAAGCTGTTATAAAAGCACAGGTAACGGAAATCAAATCTTATGCTTTGTATTCAGAAATCATTGATACTTATAACGAAATCATTTCTGATGGATATTATGATGCTCCATTAATGCTGGAATACAATACATGGCGCGCTATGACTATGCTTGATGGTGGCAATATAATGGGAAATTTTAAATTTGACGATTTTGGGCAACCACTATCAACGGCATCTGGAAATATGCCGGATATCGAATGTGACTATGATGATTTCGTTTTGTCTGTGGAAGTAACTATGCAACAAGGTCAACGCCAATATGAAAGTGAGAGTGAACCCGTTGCGCGTCATTTTGGACAAATGAAAAAGCGAACAGGAAAAGATGCATATTGTGTTTTTATAGCTCCTACTATTAACAAAGCGAGTTTAGCTCATTTCTATGCTTTGAATAAAATAGGTATTTCATATTATGGGGGAAAAACAAAAATAATTCCGCTTGAATTAGATCAGTTTATGCGACTTGTGGAAAACTCATATAATTACCATACACAACCAACTCCGCATAATATCAGACAATTTCTTGATGATGTTATGCATCAAGAAGACGTTGCGGTAGATGAAAACGACTGGAGTGAAAGAATACAAAATTGTGTTACAGCGTGGTTAGCTGTATAACATAATATTCAGCTGTTTCTTGTTTTTGTATGATTTGACAGTACAAACGATAGCATTATAAAAACAGAAAAAATCCCTGTCGGAAGGCTGAATTTCACCTCTCCGGCAGGGAGTTTTTGCGCCAAAATCTAACAAAACAACGTATAAATACAAAAAACTACTATATTGTATCAATACCGTAGTCTTAATTTGCGAATAACTCCTTATTTGATACAAAAGGTAGTACCCAATTATTCTTTTTTGTGTATTTAAAAGAAGAAAAGAATTGCACAATTAAAATGTAGATATGGCGTTGATTATTGTTTAGCTTTAGGTTATAATATTATTTAACAATAAAAACGCCGTACAGCTTGACGATGGTGCCTATTGCTTCGACGATAGAAATAAAGGGATGTATCTCTACCGGAAGGATGACGCGAACGCTCTTACGGCTACAGCGTCTACCTTTAACGCGGGCTTCCTCGCTCTCGCTGGTATCGGCGGATTAGCGCCGGGAATTCTCATCACCACGCTCATTATGCTTCCCAAGCTTAGAAAGAGAAAAGAAGATACTATATAAACGTAAAATAAACGGGAATCACGCGCCTGTTTTGCAGGCGCTTGAAATAATATGTTACAGGAGAAATAATTATGGGATTATTTGGAAAAAAAGAAAAGAACGCTGCATCAAATATGAGCAGTAAAAGCAATTTGGATATCGAGGTAAAAAAAGACGGAGCAGAATACACTTTTCTGCTCAACGGCAGACTTGACACAATAACTTCTCCAAACCTCGACGCTAAAATCAACGAAGCGACCCCTGACGCTGAAAAGCTGATTTTTGATCTTACTAACCTGGATTACATCTCCAGTGCGGGACTCCGTGTTCTTCTCGGAGCGACACAGGCTATGGAAGATAAGGGAGAGATGGTTGTCTGTAACCTCACTGAGCCTGTTAAGGAAGTTTTTGAGCTTACGGGCTTCAACCGTCTGTTCACCATTGAGTAAGATATATAGGGTAGGCAGAAATCTGTACGATAAAAGCCATGGTTCGGATTGCTCCTGTTACCCTGACGGAGAGAACTTATGATTAAGAAACTTAAAGATATTAAAATATACGGATTAATTTTTACCATATTGTCAACCCTTTTTGTTATGTTGTCCGGCACTTCCTTTTTTATCGAAGCAAGACTGCAGCAGTATCTTTACAATATAGGTATAGATTCAATGGGCGCGATTATCTGCGCGGCGCTGTTTTACGGATGTATGAGGCAGGGAGAAAGCGGAATAAAGTTCTTCAGGCTCCTTATTATTTCGGTATGCGCCAGCTTTGTAGTCAACGAAGTAATCGGTTATACCGTGCTTGTGCCTGATTATCGTATGGTTTGTTTCGTTTTCTGCTTATTGAGCAAACTTATCGATCTTGCGATGATCTATCTATTCTATCTCTACGTAAGAGAAACGCTCGGTTTTGAGGGTAAACTTGCAAATGTTGTGGAAAAACTTATCCCCATACTATTGGTCGTTCAAACAATCATTTTGCTGAGTAATATAATAACACCTGTTACCTTCACCGTTGACGCCAAAGGTATGTATCATGAAACCTATATTTATATAATCGAGGAAATTTTCCTCGCCGTGACATCCCTTCTTACGACCGTATTGATATTTATGTCTCGCAACCCTTTCAGTCAGAAAGCGGCTGCTCTGACATTCATCTTCTTACCGCTTATCGAATACGCAATTATCGGCGGCAGTTTCGGCGAAGCTGCCCAGTACGGTATCATTCTTATGTCGCTTATCATTATGTACTGCGTCATCTCCAATGTTAAGAGCAGAAAGCTTGCGGCGACGGAGACCGAGCTCAATATGGCTACAGAGATCCAGACGAGTATGCTACCGTCGGATTTCCCCGCTTTTCCCGAGCGCGCGGAGTTTGATATTTATGCTTCGATGGATCCCGCGAAGGAAGTCGGCGGAGATTTTTACGACTTTTTTATGATTGACGATGACCACCTTGCGATAGTTATAGCGGATGTGTCCGGAAAGGGTGTTCCCGCGGCGCTGTTTATGATGTCGTCAAAGATTTACATCAGCGACCACGCCAATATGGGAGGTTCTCCCGCGGAGATACTCGAAAGAGTTAACAAGCTTGTTTACGCTAATAACGATGCTCATATGTTTGTGACTGTGTGGCTGGGTATACTTGAAATCAGCACAGGTAAGCTCATCAGTTCAAGCGCGGGCCATGAGTATCCGATGGTAAACCAAAACGGCAAATACGAGATTCTTAAAGACAAGCATGGGCTGGCGGTCGGCGCAATAGGAATGTCCAAGTATGTGAATACTGAAATACAGCTAAAAAAAGGCGACAGTATATTTGTCTATACCGACGGCGTTGCTGAGGCTACAGACGCCAATAATGAACTTTTCGGTACCGACCGCGCTCTTGAAGCGCTCAACGCTGTTCCGAAAAGCGCTTCTCAGAAAGAGGTGTTAGCGGGTGTACGCGCCGCTGTTGACGCTTTTGTAAAAGAAGCGCCTCAGTTTGACGATCTGACGATGGTTGGATTGAAATACTACGGTCCTCAGGATAATACCGCGGCGGAGGAACAATAATGAAAGAACTTATAGTTGAAGCTGACAGGATGAACCTCCCCGAGGTACAGACCTTTATAGACGAACAGCTCGAAGAAGCGGGATGTCCGATGCTTACGCAGACAACGATAGACATAGCTGTTGAGGAACTGTTCGTTAATATAGCAAGCTATGCTTACGGTGACGGGAACGGAAAGGCTGTAGTTCAGGTAACTGTATTTGAAGAGCCTCTTTCTGTAGAGATTACCTTTATCGACAACGGAGTGCAGTACGATCCTTTGGCAAAGGCTGATCCCGATACAACGCTTTCAGCCAAGGAGCGCAAAAAAGGCGGGCTCGGTATATTTATGGTGAAGAATACTATGGATAATGTCAGCTATGAATACAAGGACGGAAAGAATATTCTAACCATAAAGAAAAACTTGAATTAAAACCTTATAACGGAGGGGATAAAACGGAATAGCTGTGTTCGCACTGGCTGTACGCGAATCGGAGATTGTTTTCTACGCTGTACTGATTGTGATTTTTGCCGTAAGAATCCGTAAAGGACTGACATACGGCGAGGTCTATCCGATTTATATGATAAGCTACGGAATTTTTCGTTTTATTACGCAGTTTTGGAGAGAATCGTATTTTCAGCTCGGACCGCTTCACTTATCACATTACTGGGCAATATTGTCCGTTATAATAGGAACCGTTTTTTTGATTATAGTTAAACGAAAGAATAAGGAATTAAAAATTTGATTTAATAAAAAGCCCCTTGGAATTATTCTCGGAATAAAACCTATGGACTTGAATTTTATTAAAAAATTGATACGCTGTACCGGATCAAAAATGATGCTCTTTTGATGATGGTCGAGATGGAAAATATGCCGCAAAACCTGACGATTTGAACACCAAATAAGCATCAATTGAGCCTCGAACCGCATTTTTTAGGCCACGCGCCGAGCGTAAAAAAGCAAGAAAAACCCGCATAAACGCAGTGTTTATGCGGGTTTTCGACTTGAAGAATCACTCCTTATTTGATACAAAAGGTAGTACCCTTTTTAAGAAAAAAGTCGAATATTATATCTTTTTGTTGAAAGATTGATATATCTGTATTATAATATACATAATAATACAGAAAGAAGATGATTATATGGAAAATGCATTTACAATCATTCCGGAAGTTGATAGCGTGCAAGAGTTTATGGAGATTGCTTTTGATTTTTCTAATCCTTTAGATTTGGTTCGCGAAGCGATAAGCAATGCTTTTGATGCAAAAGCGAAAAACATAGGTTTGGATTTTTCTGTAATTACTGAGTATGGTGAAAAAATATTAAAAATAACAATAATTGATGATGGTACTGGTATGGATGAAGACGGAATCAAATCGTTTTTTGATTTAGGAAATTCTCTTAGACGAGAGGATGAAAGTACCATTGGTGAAAAAGGTCACGGCACCAAAGTATATTTTAACAGTTCAAAAATTGAAGTTCAAACTTTTAAAAATAATAAAAAATATATAGCAACAATGTTAGAACCGAATAAGAATCTTCATGATAGAAAAATCCCTTCGGTTACTGTGAGTGTTTTGGATGATTTTTCAAATACCAAGGGAACTAAAATTACTATATGGGGTTATAATAATAACAGACGTAATAGATTTACACACGAACAATTAAAAGATTACATAATATGGTTCACAAAGTTTGGTTCAGTTGAAAAGGAATTTGGAATTAATTATAACAGTGATGTTGTTTTATCGTTAAAGGGTATAAATAAAAGAGAACCCGAGATTTTACACTTCGGTCATGTTTTCCCTCACGAGAGTAAAAAAGTATCGGACTTGTTTGATGAGCATCTTGTTGATGCTCCAAAGTGGTACTGTAAAAAATATGTTAGGGAAGGTTATTTAAAATCTCAACCGGAAACAGAATTTAAAGCTGTTTTTTATATTGAAGGTGCAAAAGTAAAATATAATTATAATAATATGATTACGCGTTCAGGATATTCGGCGCCGGAAGGGGCGTATCCTATTCGTGATAGATATGGTCTATGGTTGTGTAAAGATTATATGCCTATTCAAAAGAAAAATGAATGGATAACTTCAAAAGGTAATGAGTTTCTAAAATTTCATGCATTTATAAATTGTCAAGAGTTAAGACTAACTGCCAACAGAGGATCGATTGAAAACACACCTTCGGAAGTGTTACTTGATTTAGAAGAAGCTGTTAGAGATTTATATCGCGAGATCACAGAGAGCAGTGATTGGGAGGATATGGAATGGCTTGAGAGTGAAGTTGAGGCTTATAATACCGTTGAGAAAGAGAGAAAATCATTTGAGCGTCGTCTTGACAAAATCAATAAAGGGAAAATAGCACAATATCAAGGGGTTAACCTCATTGAGCCCAAAAGCGAAAGCGGAGTATTTTCTCTTTATATGCAATTGTGTAGTATAGATCCAACCATATTTCCGTTTACGGTCGTTGATTATGATACGCATGAAGGAATAGATGTAATTGTTAAAGCCGATGATACAATGCCAATAAAATCATCAAAGTTATATTATGTTGAATTTAAAAACTATTTAGAAAAACGGTTTAACCATACTTTTGTAAATTTACATAGCATAATTTGTTGGGATATTAATTCGAATGTATTAAAGCATAATGAAGAGGTTAAGGATATAGATAATCAACCAAGGAGACTTCAAATTATCCCTCCTGAGCATGAGGGTGATTACACAAGATATTATTTGGATTCTTTACGCGCAGCTAAAAAAATTGAAGTGTTTGTATTAAAATATTATTTGAAGGAAAAATTTGGAATTGACTTCGTACCAAGAACAGCCAATTCAATTTATTAATTAGGGGTTGACTGACATTTGTTTATTGTATAGTTACTACCTACTTTAATTAATTCCTGATAATGATTATTTATCAGAAAAATGGGCATAGACTTCTAGATATTGAGGTCTATGCTCGCTTTGTATATCTATGCCATACTGTAGAGGACTTCGACTCTGACAAGCAGTTTTCAGTTTTGTTCTAATTGACAGCACAAACGATTATCCCCTAAAGAACAAACGATAGCATTATAAAAACAGAAATAAGCCCTGTCGTAAGGTCATTTTCAACCTTTCTGACAGGGCTTTCCTGTTGCGCTATTCCTCAAAAACGGCTAAACTCTTTATATCAAACAAAATTCGCTCGTGTCGCGATTTTCCAAAAGAGTAGTAAACGTACTCGAATAAGGAAAACAAAAGCGACACGGGCGGTTCTTTGCGGTTTACAAAGCCTTGTTTATGGTGTATTATTGAGTAAGATTAATCGGAATATGAATGAATTTTTTATTTGTTGCTCTTGGCGGCGCTAAAAACAGTATCAGCTCAAAAACAAAGCAGTAAACGAAGTGAACAGTAATGAAACAAATACAGAGTATTATCAGCCTCTTTCTTACATTTATGAAGATCGGGCTGTTTACCTTTGGCGGCGGTTACGCGATGATTCCGCTGATTCAGCGTGAAACCGTCGATAATAAAAAGTGGATAAGTGACAAGGATATCCTTGAGATTGTCGCAATAGCGGAATCGACGCCGGGACCTATCGCTATTAATGCGGCTACTTTTATCGGATATCGCGTCGGTGGATTTTTAGGAGCATTGGCGGCGACTGTCGGCGTGATGTTGCCGTCAATTACTATCATAGCGTCGATTTCCTATGTCCTTGCGGCTTTCCGAAATGTCGTCTGGATTCAATACGCATTTAAGGGTATACGAGCAGGTGTTTTGGCATTGATCGTCAAAGCATTGTGGTCGATGTATAAGCAGAGTCCGAAAGGAATTTTTTCTTACCTGATTATGTTCGGCGCATTTGCGGTGACCGCGTTTTTGCCTGTCAATGTCGTCTTCGTGATACTGTTCTGCGCGGCGGCGGGGATCTTGCGGACGTTGATTATCGGCAGGAGGGGCAAATGATGATTTACTTTGATTTGTTCCTCACCTTTCTGAAAATCGGATTGTTCACGTTTGGCGGCGGCTATGCCATGCTGCCTATGATTCAGGAGGAAGTAGCGGCACACGGCTGGTTGAATAAGAGAGAGCTGATAGATTTTATTGCCGTAAGCGAGAGTACGCCTGGGCCGTTCGCAGTAAATATCGCTACCTTTGTAGGTATGCGAACCGGCGGCATATTCGGTGGCTTGTGCGCGACACTCGGCGTGATACTTCCGTCGTTTGTAATCATTTTGATTGTTGCGCGGAGTTATCAAAAATTCAAAAGCAATAAGCTGGTTAATGGCGCGATGAACGGTTTAAAACCGGCTGTAGTCGGCTTGATCGCGGCGGCGTTGCTATCGCTTGCACAAACTGTGTTCGTCCCGGCAGGATTGAACACGGTAGTTTTTGGCACAGCGCAGTTTTATGTCACGCTTGGTATTTTCGTTGCGGCAATTGTACTGGCGTTCAAAAAATTCCATCCGATTCTTATAATTATGCTTTCAGCCGTTATCGGAGTAATAGCCGGCTTGATAGGAATCTTTTGAATCCGTCCACAAAAGTAGTTAAGAGAAAAAAGGCTTTATTATAACTATATCTGAACAAAATACAACCGCAAAAACAGCCTATCTAAAATCGATATAGAGTTAACAATGAAAAGTAAACTGATTCGCCTTTAATCAATTTGTTTTGAATTAAGGAGAGGATTCGGACAATTGAAATTCAAACAACACGGGCGATTCTTTGCGGTTTACAAAGCCTTGTATTTGGTGTGTTATTTAATAAGATAAATCTTAACTTGCGGAGGATAATAAATGAGCTTTTTTGTCCATCGCTTTCGGAGGTGAATGGAATGACATTGGAAGAAAAAGGAAAACTGATAATTCGAGATATCAAACAAGAAATCGGAATAAATCCCGTCAAAATATTCAAAAACATAGCGCATAAGGATTATATCAGTGTGCACGGTCCGGAGCATCATGTGCTTGACGGCGCAAGCTTGCTTGTAGCATATAAAAACGCAGGAAATGTAATTGATATAGATGAATGTCTTAATAATTTGTTGAATGAAGCGCTGAAAATGCCCGGTGCAATGTGTGGCTTATGGGGAGTGTGTGGCGCGGTCACATCTATTGGTGCTGCTCTCGCAATTATAGACGATACAGGTCCATTATCAACTGACGGTAGTTGGGGTGATCATATGTCCTTTACTGCAGGAGCTACAGAAGCAATAGGGAACATTAACGGACCACGCTGTTGCACAAGGGATGCCATGCTCGCCTTTAGGAATGCAGTAGAATACGTTAACAAACACTATAATACACAGCTTGAATATGAAGAACAGAAATGCGAGTTTTCGGGAATGAACGCGCAGTGTATAAAACAACGTTGTCCGTTTTATGCCGAAAACAAATAAAGGTAGAAAATAAGAAAAAACACAAAGACATTAGAGCAAATGAAACATGGCAGCGCGCAGGAGCGTCGGGATCGCGCGAAGGCTTATTTGTATCCAAAGCGCGGATAATGCTCATCTCATCCTCAGTGAGTGTGAAGTCAAAGATTTCAAGATTGCTTTTGATAAAAGACTGTTGGCGTGTTAAACGCAACCAATCTACAATATCTGCAATCGCTGGGCTACAAATTTGTTCGGAACTTTCGCTACGAGCATCCGTCTGCTATCGCTCCCGATTGGCAGAAGCCTGTTAGGTTAAGCAGCCCCGGAAGGAATTACACTAAAGAAGCAATTTTTAAGCAGTTTGATGAGCAACGCACTATCGGATACGCTATGAGTTTTGATACACCGAGACCGTTGCATAGAAGAAAGCCGCTGATTATGCGACTATGATGGGACATAAAGAAACAGAGCAGCGCGTGCCGCTCTGTTTAATCGTTGCTGCCTATCAAATTTTACACAAATCCACCCATATCATCTGTCATAACGTCGTACTTATAACCTAACTAATTTACGCTTATGAAGTAGCCGTCAATATGATTCTCTGTCACAAGAACAGATTCCTGACGAAAGAAGAAACACAGATCTTTCGCGATTTCTCTTACGACCTTCTGATCCGCGTTTATCAACATCAAAACAAACGAGGTCTCCTCTGTGTATTCGCCGTCATCGTGAAAGTAACCGCCGTGTTCGATATCGACAGAGAAAGCTACGTGATAATTACGGCACACATATTTCAATACGCTCATATATCTTTCGGTTTCGTGTATCTGTTCTTTGGTTTGAGCATCATTCAGTCCGATATATATTCTGGTTTCTGTCATTTGCTGTTTTTCGTCTGCAGCCGATATCGGGATGCTGTCGGACTGTTCATTCCGACAAGATGTTGCGTTTTTATTGATCAACTGCTTTTGATGCTCTTCCAATAGCCGGCGCAAAATAGCTCCGTGATTATTCTCGCTGCTCATATCGTTAACCTCACAATCGTTTTATAGTTGTATCACTATATAGAGAATTACGTTTAACCCCATGGTTTTATTATACTCATATTAAACCATTTTGCAAAGAGAAATTATTAATTCTGTTAGTTTTTCATCAGATATTTTACCATTAATCCATTGGAGGAAGAATTCATTAGTTTTATCGGGAATCAGAACGCCTTCAATACTGTTGACAGCGTTGGCGATTTTGACAGCCCGGCGTCGTTTATCAGTTTCAATTGTAGTCATTTGAGAGACCGCACTTAGAAAAAAAGTGTTCATAACGTGAGACCGTTATGAACACCCATACTGGCAGGGGCAGAATATTTATGTGCAATCGGAGAACTTCCACCTCGCTTGATGCTATTGTATCACAGCTAAAACTTCATCAACGCGACGCCCTAAAAACAGTCCACCGGACTGTTTTCTTAACGGGCTTTCAAGTCCTTCTGCGATAGTTTATTTTACAAAGCAAAAGACTCAAGAATTGTATCAATTCCTGAGTCTTTAGGTGGCAGGGGCAGAATATCATCATCTTGTAAAAACTTACACCCCGTTTGTTGCGGCGTGTATCATAGTTAAAAGTATCATAAACGCGGCGGGCTAAAAACAGTCCGCCGGACCGTTTTCTTAACGCCCTGTTCAAGTCCTTCTGCGTAAATGAACTGACAAAACAAAAAGACCATAGTATTTGTATCAATACTATAGTCTTCTTTTGGAGAATAACTCCTTATTTGATACAAAAGGTAGTACCCATTTTCACTTCTGTTTCTACAATTATATGACAAAATTTGAGTTGTTTGAATAGAGCTTAAACTTATATACTATACTTCTTCATTTTTTGCAGTACGCTACTTTTTAGAATGATTATAGTTTTTAATGGTTTTATAGAAACTTATAATAATAGAAATAATTGAAGGAATTAGAATAATTAGAAACAAAACAGTATAAATACTCTTATATGAAGATAGCATGGATGGATTTAGAATTACTACAATAAACGGAGATGCCCACGCAACAATCGGTCTAAAAAAATTAAGAAAATATGTCATACCTTCAAGTCGGTACATGCCTCGTTCCTCGCATTTTTTGTTTCCAGGGATCAAAAGCATTAGACCTAAACCAATAAAAGCTCCGCAAAACCATAAAATAATATTTTCCGGACTATAGTCAGGCAGAGCAAAATGGCATGCAGCACCAAATGATAAATCTCGTATCAACATTAACAAATCATCAACTATTGGTTTGTTCTTTTCTGTAACTATTATTTTCCAAACAATTATTGTAAGAACAATTACCAAAAGGCAGACACCTATTTTAGTGTTTCTAGATTGTATTGCTATTCCAAAATATATAACAGACACAAGTGCTATAGCTAATATTGAATAGATTACTGCGAAAACAGTTCCGCCCGCGCCAGCATCATTTGCGTTTTGATGATAAGTTGTATACCCATCATTTAAAACATTCTTATAGGTTTTTGAAACGTCTCCGTTTTCATGATAGGTAGTATATCCGTCATCAAGATAATTTTTATACGTCTTAGATTTGCTTCCGTTTTCATGATAGGTAGTATATCCGTCATCAAGATAATTTTTATACGTCTTAGATTTGCTTCCGTTTTCGTGATAGGTTGTGTATCCGTCATCAAGATAATTTTTATACGTTTTAGATTTGCTTCCGTTTTCGTGATGGGTTGTGTATCCATCATCAAAAAAATTTTTATATGTTTTATTACTCATTATTATCCCTCGTTTATATATAAGAATCTAATAATCAATAGATTTATTATCTACGATTTTTTATTGTCTGTTCAACATACTCCAATACTGCATTTGCGATTTCTCTTCTATACGGTCTTTCTTCTGAAACTATTCCGTCATATACAGGTGGTAAACTATTCTTTTCTGCCAGACGATTTAAAAGATTTACATTTGCAATTACTGAATTGTGATTAGCCGTACGCATTTTATCAAGCTTTGAGACATTATCTTGATATTCCTGTCCCGTAATTGAATTTGAATAAACTTTCATCCACAATTCCATTTTGAAAATTGTATCATGATACTCTTCAAAAGTTGAAATGCATCTTTCAATAATGTTTAGAAACTTCACGTCGTCTTTATATATTTCGATAAGTTGATTTATTGTATCTGTACAAAGCATATTCTTCTCCTCTTTTTAAATTAACTTATAATATGATTATATATTGTTTTAATTGATAATTCAATAGAAAAGTAAAACAGTATTGTATTTATAATAATTTCATTTCAGATAAAATAAGTAGTGATTTTGACAAATCTCAAAAAACGGCTTTCTAATGCGAAAAAACAAGACTGCGATATTGTATCAATACCGTAGTCTTTATTTGGCAGGGGCAGAATATCATCGTCTTGTGAAAACTTACACCCCGTTTGTTGCGGCGTGTATCATAGTTAAAAGTATCATAAACGCGGCGGGCTAAAAACAGTCCGCCGGACTGTTTTCTTAACGCCCTGTTCAAGTCCTTCTGCGTAAATGAACTGACAAAACAAAAAGACCATAGTATTTGTATGAACGGTCTGCATCAATAATATTCTCTTCATTCGAAGGAGAAATTCTGCCCTCGCTCATAGTACTTAAGCATAAGCATGCCATTAACTCTGGCAAGGCACGCTGCCGCAGACCATTGGTTCCAAAGTTCCCGATATGCTTCGATTTGCTCCAAACGGAGGTTGTGTTCCCTAAATTCCTTATATATTACGCTCATATATTCCTCTTTGCCTTTCATCATTCTGTTAGCGCAGGGACAAAGGGGCATTTTCCCTTTGTATTATTCATACCTATACGGCAAATCAAAAAATAACAGCAAACGTCTAAAATGAAAGATTTTATAATTTGTAATTCATAAATTATAAGTAATTGGCGTTATTTCGCAGAAAATATTTTAAAAATTGCAATAGCCGTGCAATTAACTTGCGTAATCGCATTGACAACCTTAAACACAAATGATAGAATAAATACATATCGTAAAAGTGTTTATTATACGGAGGTGTTTTTATGGCGGCATTTGACAGAGTGCTTTCGGGTATTCCCGAAATGGACAAGGCGCTCGACAATATCCGACTTGGCGACAACGTTGTGTGGAGGGTTTCCGATCTTAACGAATTCAGGCTGTTTATGGAGCCTTATGTTGAGCAGGCGATTCGTGACAACCGCAATATTATTTATTTCAGATTCGCAAGCCATGAGCCGTTTTTTACCGACAAGCCCGGTGTAAAAACAGTTGAGATTCCTCTTTCCCACCGCTTCGAAAACTTTACGGTCGAGATTCACAACGTAATTGAACGCGAGGGTTTTGACGCTTTCTATGTTTTTGATTGCCTTTCGGAGCTCCAAACCGCGTGGGCGACCGACCTTATGATGGGCAACTTTTTCAGAGTTACCTGTCCTTTCCTGTTTATTCTCGACACGGTAGCGTTTTTTCCGCTGATAAGAGGTAAGCATTCCGTGAACTCTGTAAACAAGATTATAAACACAACCCAGCTCTTTTTAGATGTTTACACCGGAGGAAACAGCGTATATGTCCGTCCCGAAAAGGTATGGAACCGCGATTCGGACACTATGTTTTTTCCTCATACGTATAACCCCGAAACAGGCGAATTTCGCCCGATAACCGACGGAGTAAAGTCGAGCCGTTTTTACCACACTCTCGGCAAGCTCCAGCGCGCCGCGGAGGATCAATATATCGACTCGTGGGATCGCTTTTTCAACCTTGCGAAGCTCAAGCGTTCATCAGGAGCGGATATGTCCGACGAGTGCACGACGATGTGCAAAATTATGATGACGCGCGACAAAAAAATGCGTGAGATGGTAAAGAAGCACTTTGAACCCGAGGATTATTTTGAGGTCAGGGACCATATGATAGGCACGGGTATGATAGGCGGAAAAGCCTGCGGAATGCTGCTTGCGAGGGCGATTGTGCGCAATGTTCACCCGGATATTGACGAGATTCTTGAGCCTCATGACTCGTTCTACATCGGCTCGGATTTATACTACACCTACATTGTGGACAACGGCTTCTGGGATATCCGTATAAAACAAAGAACCGACGAGGGCTTTTTCGAGCTCGCCGACGAGTTCAGAAAGCTTCTCCTTGACGGAAGCTTTTCACAGGAAATGAAAGAGCAATTTGCCCATATTATTGAGTATTACGGCCAGGATCCGTACATTGTACGTTCAAGCTCCATTCTTGAGGACGGCTTCGGCAACGCGTTCGCGGGCAAATATGATTCCGTATTCTGTTCTAATCGAGGAAGCTTCGAGGAACGTTTAAAGGAATTTGAAAACGCTATAAAAACCGTCTATGCCAGCACTATGAGCCTTTCCGCACTCGATTACAGAAAACGAAGAGGACTCGACAAGCGCGATGAACAGATGGCGCTTTTGGTTCAGAGGGTTTCGGGCTCGTACTACGGTTCTTATTATACGCCCTGCGCCGCGGGCGTCGGATATTCATACAGCCCGTACAGATTTATACAGACAGCTGATCCGAAGGCAGGTATGCTCAGACTGGTTATGGGGCTCGGCACAACAGCTGTCGACAGAACAGAGGGCTCGTATCCCAGACTTGTCAGTCTTGATATGCCTCAGAAAACAGCTTATTCAAGCGCTTCCGACAGGCATAAATATTCTCAGCGAAAAGCCGAAGTAATAAACACAGTAAAGCGCGAGCTTGAAATTGTGGAGCTTAATCAGCTTGAGCCTGTACTCCCCCGATATCTCGACAACATCCTGCTCGAACACGATTTTGACGCCGAATCACGGCTAAGGGAAATGGGCAGGCATCAGGAAGTAAAATTTATCTCATGCAAAGGTCTTGTAACCAACAAAGTTCTTATGGACTGTATGAAAAGAATGCTTGAGTGTATTCACAAGGAATATGACTATCCCGTTGACACGGAATTTACAATTAACATTTCAGACAGCGGCGAATACTCAATCGACCTTTTGCAGTGCAGACCTCTTCAAATTGTCACGGGCAAAGCGTCCGTTGAAATCCCGGACAACATTCCCGATGACAATATTCTCCTTGAATGCAAGGGCGCGTCCATGGGACTTTCAAGGATAGAAAAACTCGATTATGTCGTTTATGTTGACCCCGTAGGCTACTACAATATGCCTTACAAAGATAAGATAAACGTCGCGAAATTAATTGGCGAGATCAACTGGCATTTCCGCAATAACGACAAGCATATGATGCTTATGACGCCGGGGCGGATTGGAACATCATCCCACGAGCTGGGAGTACCGACGTCGTTCTCGGATATCAGCGGCTTTGACGTAGTTTGTGAAATGGAAGAAGCTAAAGCGGGCTACAATCCCGAGCTCTCCTACGGCAGTCATATCTTTCAGGATCTGGTAGAGGCGGAGATACTTTATACAGCTGTATTCAACAACAGCAAAACACTGGCCTTCCACCCCGAAAAGCTCGAAAAATTTGAGGACGCGGCCGACGAATTCGACGGCGGCGAAAAGCTCAAAGGAATTGTCCGCGTGTTCAAAGCAAAGAACTGCACTCTCTACCACGACATAAGCAACGAGCATTTACTTATAACGATTTGAAATCATTTACGATAAGAATTCAAAAGCCTCAAAACAAACGGATTAAGCTGTTTTCCCACAGCGCGTTATAAAATAATTCAACCTCTCACGACATAAACCGTGAGAGGTTGTTTTTATAAGCCGTTATCTTTTTTTAGCGACTCAATTTTTGAAACGGCATTAATAGAAAAAATATTGACGGTACCCCTACAATGTACTCACTCTCAATACCGTATGATACTCTTTCGTTGTTGTCCATAGTTCTTTCTCCTTTCTGAATCTATAGCTTGTTTCATTACGTTCTTTTTTATGGAGCTTTTAATCTATGCTTTTTCATACTTATTGCTCCTGCTCTTTTATGGTTTTATACCAAGTTTTTCATATGCCTTATTTATAATCTCATCTGTATTATTGTAATCTGAATCCATTCTTATTTCATAATTATCTTTGAGTAGCGGTTTTTATCAAGACAAAAGATATCCATCATCTGTTGTTCTGTAAGAGCATTTGAATCCAAAAGCAGGCATTGAGCAAATCGATAATCCAGTTTTCATACTTGCATTACACAAATATCTTTGCTATAGTATTGTGTGTAAATAATTATAGCCAATTTTTTATATAAAGTTTTTAAAATAATATCCCGCTATAAAAATTATATAGCACAAACGGCAGAAGGGAGCTAATTTATGGATATACGCCAAACTGTATATTTTTCTATAGAAATGTGGGGCGCTTTCTTCAGCCTTATTGCCGCGCTTACAATTCTTCTTACCAGACATTTTGATAAGTCGGGCGCGCGTAAGCTGATGCTTGCTATGCTCTGTTCGGCTGCTCTGATGATATGTGACTGTATGTCTATTTGGTTCCGCGGAAATATCTCCGAAAATTCACATATAATTGAACGTTGGGCGACGTTTGCCGTGTATTTTTTCAGCTTTCTGATTATTCCGCTTTCAGCGCAGTATGTTTCACAGATTATATACAAGCGCTCGGGCGGTTTTAAGCTTTATTGGGAATTTATTGAGTGGGGTATTTTTATTTTCGGAGCACTGCTTTTGATTGCAAATGAGATTTATCCGTTCATTTTCTATATAGACGACGCGAGCAGATTCATACGAATGCCGTTTTTCTTCTGGTTGCCGAGCCTAATCGGATTTATAGGTATTTTAACTACGATGGCGGTAGCGCTGGTATATAGTAAGTATATGATGAAAATCGAAAGAGCGGCGGTTGTTTCCTTTCTGACCTTACCTTTAGCAGGTATTATAATCAAGCTTTTTAATCCTGAAACCCCGTTTGTTACGATTGCCATCGTGATTTCGGTTATAATTCTGTTTGTTTCGTATGAAACAAGCTATGTTCAGTTCCTTGTTGAAAAGGAAAAAATATTAAGCGAAGAAAAACTGAAGCTTGTCAATCAGCAGATGAAGCCGCATTTTATATTCAATACACTGACGCTCATAAGATTTCAGTGCAAAACAGCTCCGAATGAAGCGGCACAAACCGTTACCGAGTTTTCAAATTACCTCAGAGATATCACCGATTACATGACGGAAGAGGATTGCATTTCGGTTGAAGCGGAGCTCGATATTGTAAAAAATTATTTGCAGATACAGTCGAAACGCTTCGGCGACGGAATAAAATTAGAATACGATATCGAAGAAACAGATTTTGACGTACCACCGTTTTCTATACAGACCTTAGTGGAAAATTCCATACACCACGGACTCAATAGCGGTAAAAAGGATAAAGGCCTTGTCAGAATTTCTACGAAAAAGCACGGCAGGAATTATATTGTTACCGTCGAGGATAACGGTAAAGGCTTCGACACAAGCGAGTTAAATAACACAGGAAAAAGCTCGGTCGGTATCACGAATACAAGACACAGAGTAGAAATTATGTGTAAAGGCGAGCTTAAAATTGAAAGCGAGCAGGGAAAAGGTACGCGCGCTGTTATTGTAATTCCCGAGTAAACGGAGTTGATGAATATGAATATACTTATAGCGGACGACGAAATGGGTATGCGTTACGATTTGAAATTTGCCGTTGAAAGAGCGGCTCCCTCGGACGACAACGTATTCTTTTTTGCACAGGATTACGACACTGCTGTCGAGCAGATTAAAAGCAATAAGATAAACGTAGCGTTTTTAGATATTAATATGCCCGGAAAAACAGGGCTTGAGCTTGCGCGTACAATCAAAAGCTTCGATTCCAATATTAACATCATTATGGTTACGGCGCATAGGGAATACGCGCTGGACGCTTTAAGGCTCTATGTCAGCGCGTATCTGCTAAAGCCTGTTGACGACAATGAGCTTAGGGAAGCCCTATCTAACCTGAGAACACCTGTCGACCATACTCAAACCGATTCAAAAAAGCTTGATGTAAAATGCTTCGGGAATTTTGAGGTGTTTACCGATGAAAAAGCGGTTAGGTTCACACGCCAAAAGGGTAAGGAGCTGTTCGCGTATCTTGTATGCTTGAGGGGAACTTCTGCCACAAGGGGAGAGATTTGCACCAATCTTTTTGAAGGCAGCGACGATAAGAAAAACCTTGAGCACTTAAAAAAAGCAGTCCAGTCGCTAAAAAAAGACCTTTCTAAATATGGGTTAGAAGAAGTCTTGCACCACCGCCGAAACGCCTATTCGGTAGACACAAATCTGATTAAATGCGATTACTATGATTATCTCGAGCGCAAGCCCGAAGCTCAAAACCTGTACCGAGGCGAATTCCTCAACCAGTACAGTTGGGCTGAAACCTATATATATCATCTTGAAAACTACATACAAAAACTGCCGTAAGTCGTTTGACCTACGGCAGTTTTATTATTTAAAACTTGAAATTATACGATTGTAAACACGTCTGTAAGACCTGTCATATCCAGAATATCCATGATATCTTCGTTGACGTTGCTAAGCCTCATATTTCCCTGCTTGTTCATGGTTTTTTGGGAGCTCATCAGCACTCTCAACCCAGCAGACGAGAGGTATGCCAGCTTTTTAAGATCAAAGGTCAAATCAGTAACTCCGCTGATATTTTCATCAATAGCTGCCTGAAGCTGCGGGGATGTTGCGGTATCAAGTTTTCCGACGGGACATACTGTAAGTTCGGTTCCGTTTTTGTTTACTATTATTTCCATTTTGTACTCTCCTTGTATTATTATTTATTTGCATAAAGAGTGGTTAATCCTCTTTTTTACCTTTATACTCAATGCACAGCATTGTTAAATCATCAAACTGCGGAGCATTGCCGACAAATTCATCGACCGCAGTGTTAACTGCCTCGAGTACATCCTTTGGTGTCTTATCTTCGGCAGTGCGCAACGCTTCAATCATACGGTCCGTGCCAAAGAGCTCATCGTTTGCGTTAGTTGCTTCGGCAACGCCGTCGGTATAAAGGAACAGCTTTGCGCCCTTGGTGAGCTTTAGCTCGTATTCTCTGAAAGGGATTCCGTCCATATAACCGACCATCATACCGTGTATGTCCTTATAAAGCTCAAACCTTCCGTCAGCCTGCTTCACAGCAGGCTTTTCGTGTCCCGCGTTGGCTGCGGTAAATACGCCTGTTTTTAAATCCAGCACGCCCAGCCATACAGTCACAAACATTTCCTCAGGGTTGCTTTCACAAATTTGACGGTTAACTTCTTCAAGCGCCGCCTTGGGGCTCTGCTTCATCAGGGTGTAGCTTTTCAGCAGTATTTTAGAATACATCATAAACAGTGCCGCGGGCACACCCTTGCCGGAAACGTCAGCCATAACGACTCCCAGCCTGTTTTCGTCAATCATAAAGAAGTCGTAGAAGTCTCCGCCGACTTCCTTAGCGGGAGTCATCGAGGCGTAAATATCGAAGTCGTTCCTGTCGGGGAATGCCGGGAATTTGTCGGGCAGCATACCCGATTGAATGTTAGTCGCGAGGTTCAGCTCAGTGTCGATACGCTCTTTTTCGGCGGTGATTTTCGTGTTTTCGTCAATGTAGCCGATTAAATCCTTGTTCATATCCTCGAACGCCGTCGCGAGTTCCTCAAATTCGTCATCGGTATGGATATTCGTTGCCACAGTCTGTCCGTTTTTAACGCTCTCTTTTATCAAACGTACGGATTTAGTCAGCTTGGTAACAGGTTTTATGACGTGCTTTCGGATAGAGAAATAGAAGATAATTACCGAAACGAGCATAACGGCGAGCGATATTCCCATCAATTCTAAAATATATTCCCAATTCGTTTTGACAAAAAAATCGACAGAATAGCTTGCCGAAAAGATAGCCGCAGGTTTTCCGTCCTTATCGAGCACAGGCATATAATACGTCATAATATCCACACCTTTTTTTACGTCGTCGGTGTAGAGATTTTTTCTCGGCGATTTTTCGTAGTCTAACTCGCTTTTTAGAGATACGTTAAGCGCTTTCATTATATATTTCTTTTCGCTTCCGTAATATGAAGCTTCCTTGCCCAGGGACTGTCCCGGTTTTTTATCGTCGGTAGACATAATATAGGTAATATGATCCTCGTGCGGAACGAAAATATCGCAACACTGCAAGTCGTAGTTTTCGGTAATCATTTTAAGGTTATCTAACAGGTTTTCGTAGTCGAGATCCGTTTTTTTTGTTTTAAGATATTTTACAACGCTTCCTCTGTTGTCTGTAATAATCCTTGACGACGCGACTTTCGAACCCGTAAGCGACGCTTCATATGTATAGTCACGCAACGTTTCCGACATTTCGGAATAGATGAATACTCCTATGGCAGCGGAGGCGATAAGCGATACAACGATAACGATAATAAACAGCCGTAGCATTGTTTTGAAAGCAAGACTTTTCTTATTACTTGTGTTTTCCATATTGCTTACCTTTCTTTATTTTATTACGATACGACTTATTATACAATAAAAAAATCAACAAAACAATAAAATTTTATATAATTTTTCGAAAAAAACTTCGATTTGTCCCCCTTTTGTCCCCCAAAGTGTGTTATAATGTTCCCGAAGTCAGCTATAATGACAAAAATTATATAGGGGGAATCCATATTATGAAAAAAATACTTATGGCAATTACATCGGCAATACTTTGTATGACGATGCTGATAGGCGCTCCCGCTCAGTTAGTTGCTTCGGCGGCTGACGGCGGTAAAAAGTACATAAGCGAGGTAAAGGTCGGAATGGGCGAGACCTCCGACGAAGCTTCGAAAGAGTTAAAGTCAGGCGGATATACAATCCTTACCGACGATAAAGGAAATTACGCCGACCTTAACAAAGACGCGGGAACCTCCAGCGCTATGAAAAAGGGCCCGAATCAGAAGATAGTTTACCTCGGTTACAAGACCACCAATGACGTAAACGACGCTGTAACAGACTTAGCCGTAATGAATATGAACGGCGGTTACAGCTACCAGGAATACGAAAAGCTTATGGACGACCATATGAACACCGAGATTAAGCCTTTCGTAAAAAGATTTATCGCCACTCTTACCGAGTACCGCGAAAATCTTAACAAACCCAAGGACTCTATTAACTATAAGAGAGCCGATTACTACAGAACCTTACTCAATAAGCTCACCGACGACGATACAAAAGGCAAGCCGTTAGGCGACCTTCTTGTTAATAAGACTAAGTTTGAGATGGGCGATGCCGCTTACAACGCTCTCTCCGATTCGGAGAAGAACAACCACTGCGATATCCTTACCCTTTTAATGCAGGGTAACGGCGAGGCGGTGCAGTTACTCGAAACACTGCTCACCAAGGCTTCCGACTCTAAGAATAATACATGGCTCGACAGATTCGTTAAAACCGACCTCGACGCTATGAAAGAAAAGCTTGAAGAAGATAACCCGAGCTTCACTCCCTCCGAAATCAACTCGGCGCTCGATAAGAAGTACAACGACGACGCTAAGAGAATTCTCGATAAATGGAACGCCTTTACCGACGTTCTCGCTAACTATGACGAAGCGCTTGATAAAGCGGACGAAGTCGTAGAAGATGTAGAAGATATCGGAGACACTGAAATATCCAAAAACTCAACCGATGAAGAAGTAATAGACGCCGCGTCCAACGCGTACGAAGCCGAGGCGAATATGGTTAAGGGCAGTATTGCGGCTGAGGATATCGTAGTACACGATTATCTTGACGCTACCGAATACGGCGACGGAACTCTGCTTGATTTCTTCGAGAGAGATAAGTCCGAGTTCGACGATAAAGACAGTATCCGCGAGCTCTATCCGATTGTAAAAGCTCTTACAGCGGGACAGATAGCGGGTCTCGACTTCCTCTCCGTTAAGGATATGTTCCTTATGGCGATTACCGACGAGAACGGCTTTAAAGAAGCGAAAATGGAGGGTGTTTCCGCCGCTTCAATTTATCAGGGTGTTAACCGTGAAATCTACGACAGAGGCGGCGTAGCCCTTACGTCCGACGCTTTACGCGCTCAGGCGAGCGCTCAGGAGGCGGAGCCTACCTTTGAGTTAAGTAAATTAGGTATCGCGCTCTGGGGCTGTACGGCGGCTTCGGGAATTGCGGCGATAGGTTCGGCGATTGCGCTCAATAAGGCGCTGATAAATGCCGGTAATGCGAACGCTGTTTATCAACAATCACTTAAACATCTTAATGAGCTGAAGAGCGCATGGATGACGGCAGATAAAAAATGGGCTACGTATGGTATAAAAGGGGAAATAGACCCTGTCACTGGTGAAACACATCGCTATGTGAATAAATATGCACAACTTGGTGATGAAAGCGATATTGCAAGGAAAGCTTTTAAGAATTATGAAAAAACTCACGCTGAATTTGAGAGCGCGGCAAAGAGCGCTTCCCTCAAGTCGACTATCTGTAAGTATCTCACCGCGGGTCTTACGGTAATTACGGCGATTTTAGCGGGATATTCAATCTACACCACAATTAAAGAACTGATAGATTACTACAAGGTGAAATTTGCCCCTGTTCCGAAGTATATCGTTGAAAAAACCGATATCACAGCTAAAAACAGTAAGGGCAAAGAGACTATGATTAAAAACCAGAGCGCTTACTATAAGGTAGTGCCCTGTAACAGAACCGAGGGTAAGAGCGACGTTGAGAAAGAAAATTATAAGATTCTTGAGGACAGAAACGATTTAAACGGCGACGTAGGTCAGGAATGGCTCGCTCTCTACAGCGTAAAATACGAGAACGGCACGCCGATTTTAGCTGATTCATTAAAGCTTAAAATGGGTAAGGGCGACGCTCCCGAGGGCTACGAGAAAGGTATCCATATGTTCGGTAGCGGCTCGGCATTTAATCTTACACATAAGCCTTACTGCTATAACGACCCCTACGACGGTACATACGTCTACTTTAAGACCGATACGGTTTCCGTTAAGGAACAGACAGCCGCCGGCTCGCTCTTTTCGGGCGGATCGCTCGCCATCGGCGTGGTTGCGGGATTACTCGTGGGAAGCGCGTTCACATTACTTTTAAGCTTCTCTATACGAAAAAGAAGAGAAACAAAACCTGTATAATTTAATTTCACATATTAAAAAAGGAAGTGAGCCATTTGAAAAAAGAAGTATCATTATCCACACGGGTTTTGTCTGCGATACTTTCTCTCCTTTTATGCTCGGGAATGATAGCGAATATCGGTATAACATCCGCTTTCGCTGAAGAATACGATGAAAACTCGAGCGTGTATGTAGGAGAGATTGAAGCAGGTGATATTATAGCGGACGGAGCGGTGATTTACGCTGATGACGAGGATGGCGGATATAAAACCTTTGACGCTTACTTCAATAATAAATTAGAAGTCAAAGCCGAAACGGAAATGACTTTCGATCGTAGAGCTATGCTTATCGACGCAAAAGCCGATTCTAAAAACTCTAAAAAACTGATTATGTATTTTGAGGATATGTACACCGAGGGTAACGCCGATTCCGAGGAAACCCTCAAGGCGGTTCTCGGTAACGATAGGGTTGTTAATCTTTCGGGCGATATCGAGCTTAAAAATACAATTTATGTTCTCGATGGTAAAACCCACATAATCAATACAAACGGTCATACAATATACGCCGCAAAAAGTTCAGGCGAAGGTATAATTTCTGTTGGTTCGGGAAGTACGCTGATTATTAAAGGAAAAGGCGGCGAAAACGCTTCAATGATTACGGGAGCTAACGACGGCTTTGCTTCCGGCGGCGCTGTTTTTGTCAGCGACAACAGCAAGCTTGTTATGCAGAAAATGAGTATTGTCGGAAACAAGGCAAAGCAAGGCGGCGGAGTATTCCTCAAAGGCGGAACCGCAGAGTTTAAAGATTGTCAGTTTGAGAACAATTCAGCAAGCGGAAACGGCGGCGGTCTGTATGTTGATTCGGGCGCGTCCGCTACGATGAATAAATGTAAATTTGCGGTCAATTCCGCGAATGACGGCGGCGGTATCTATAACTTAGGAACAGTTGATCTTAACAATTGTGAACTGACGTGTAACTCTGTAAAGGGCGGCGGCGCAGGTATCTGGTCAAAAGGAGACGCCTCGCTCAACAAGACGTCGGTAACGCAGAATACTAACGCGGTTAACGGCGGCGGAATTACTAACCATAAGGATATGACGCTCTCAAAATGTACTATTACAGGCAACGGCGTAACCCAATGGGGCGGCGGTTTATTTATTGATACGAACGGTAAAACCGTATTGGAAAATGACTGCGAGATAAGCAACAATACAGCAGCTACAGGCGCGGGAATTAATATCCGTAATGGTAAGCTCACTGTCTCGAATACAGTAATAGATAAAAATATTGCTTCTTCGGCAGGCGGCGGCGTATGGGCCAACTCAGGTACAAACCTTGAGTTTAAGAACGTTGATATGAACGAGAATTCCTGTAATACAAACGGCGGCGGTATAAATTCGCACGGTACTGTCGAGTTAAATAGTTGTAATATTAAAGCCTGTATGGCGGGTAATTGCGGCGGCGGAGTATATATGGATTCATCCAATTCGCTTACGATTGAAAAAAGCGAAATCGTTAACTGTACCGCGCGCGACGGCGGCGGAGTTTATGTCCATGACGGTTCCATTATCCTCGCGGGCGGAATAACAAGAATTACAGACAATACGGCGGGCGGTAATTCCAACAATATAAAACAAAGAGATTACCGAAACATTAAGATTACAGGAAGATTATCGAGTGGTTCGGAAATCGGTATCGTACCTCCGACAAACCGAGTTAACAGCGATATTACAACGGGCTTCGGCGAACATAACGACAACCTTCCCGCAAATGTTTTTAACTGCGATAATAACGAATGTAAGATCAGCCGCGATAAGAATTGCAAGGAAGCACGCTTGCTCGCGGGCTTAAAGTCAACCCACAGCAGTTATAAAATTAAGGTGGATATTAAGGTCACCGACGACGTTGACTGGTGGGATTGGGCGTATTTTGAGATTTACGGAAAAGACAACAGAGGAACAGGCGGCGAACGCCATCTCAATACCTCGGGCGATTTCCATGAATCCATTGACGACGATGGTGAAGGCTACTCCTATGAGTACGACTGCGGTTCCGACTGTTTCCCCTCTGCAGTAAACTTTAAAACAAAATTCGGTTCCTTGTGGACTTCGCGTAGATTCCAGGGTGACGTTAAGATTTACATCAACGGAATTAACGTTTGTAACCATCACGTAGACCATAAGGTTTGGAGTACCGAGGAAAAGAATACAAAGATTAATATCGGCGGCGATAAGTATCCTTGTCCCGACCCCGACGGATTTGATATTGACGGTCCTAATAAGAGCGCAAACTCAGGTACTATCGAGATAGACCAGTCGGGTATAATTACCGTGGCGGCAGTCGATCAATACGGTCTTAAATGGAAGTTTGACGGCGATAAGACCTCTATGGAAAACATTTCTTATCCCGACGAAGATACCTTTAAGGCGGTCGATAAAACAGGTTCTAAGTGGAAGCTCACCAGTACCCATAAAACCAATCATATGAGCACCTACTATATCACCTTTAAATCGGGAAGTAATGTCTACCCGAAAATCACTAAGGTAGTTAATGTTAGATTCGTATTCCCGTTACATCTTTCCGTTGTAGTTGACGGTAAGGAGATATTTTATAAGGAAGGCTACGAAAAGGATGATGTTCACGTTCCGCCCGTAGAGGCTCCTTTAGGTCACTATATCTTAAAGTACACTAATAAGGGCGTCGGAATACACAAGAAAAACTCTGACGGAAGTATCGATTTTACCTTTGTAAATGAATCCGTTACCCTAACGGCACAGATTAACCCCAATAACTATAAAGTTTCTTTTGATAAGAACGGTAGAGGTGTTACAGGTTATATGAGCAATTTGACGCTCTATTACGACAAAAAAGAATCTCTCCCCGAGAACGCCTTGGAGCGTGACGGCTACGAGTTCGTAGGCTGGAACACCAGCGCGGACGGTACAGGCAAAATGTTCCAAGACCAAGAGGAAGTACTTAATCTTACCGCTAAAAAAGGCGAAAAGGTTAAGCTGTACGCTATCTGGAAAGAGATTGAAGGTTCTACGACAGCCTCTATCTTCTCAGAAGGCACGATTATAATCTATATCGGTATAGCCGTACTACTGATTTCTATCGCTGCGGCTGTTATATACTCGGTAAGAAAGAAAAAACAAAAAGAACAAAACGGAAAATCATAATAGAAAGGAGTAGACTGATTATGAAAATTAAGAAATTTTTAGCCGCGGTTCCCGCGGTGTGCCTGCTCCTTACGGCATTCTCCGCGACGGCTGTAGGCGCGGTTGACGCCAAAACCGTTACCTCGGGCGCTACCGTAGAGCTTATGGAAGGCAATAAACAGCTTTCAATATCAAGATACAACTCGCCCAAAGAAGCTTGGGAACATGCGGTATCCTCTACGGATTATACAGGTAGAACAGAAACTGTCATAACTCTGGGAACCGACTGGGTTGAGGATGAACTCCTTACGGCTTATACAGGGCAGCACCTCACGCTTGACCTCAACGGTCATTACGTTAAACGTAACAGAGACCACAAAATGCAGTCTGAAGGCGAAGTTTTCCGTGTGAACGGTGAAACAGTATTTACGATTCGTGACAGCAACCCGAAATCCGAGGGCTACGACGGCATTAAAGGCGGCGTTATTACAGGCGGCGCGAGCAGTAACACTGGCGGCGCGGTTCAGATTGACGAGGGCGGCGAATTCCGTCTGAAAGGCGGAACTATTTACGACTGTATGACCGATGAGGACGGCGGAGCGATTTATCTCGCGGGCTCTACCTCTAATACTAAATTCACTATGACAGGCGGAAGAATTTACGGTTGTAAAACTATCGACAGCGCGGATGAATGTTACGGCGGAGCGATATATATGCGCAACGGTGTAATAAATATCTCCAACGCGAAGATAGACGACTGCTACAGCGAGGACGACGGCGGAGCTATCTTCTCGGAACGCGGTACTATTAATTTGAATAATGTAGTATTCTCGGGAAATAAAAGTCGTGAACAGGGCGGAGCAATTCGAAGTGCTCACGATATATCCAAATACGTCGGTACTAAGATAACCGCTTACAAATGTACTTTCGCGGGAAACAAAGCTACCGAGGAAGGCGGAGCGGTTTTCATCAACGATAACCCCGAGCATAACGAGGCTGTAGTGTTCCACGAGTGCAAGTTCCGTAACAACTCCGCAAAAAAGAACGGCGGAGCGATATATATAAACGACGACAACGTCGCTCTTTCGAGCTGTGAGATAACAGGCAACAGCTCCGAGGGCTACGGCGGCGGAGTATATGTCGACGGCCGTTACAACATAACCCTAAAGGGTAAGATGATTATTAAAGATAACGAAAGTAAAAAGGGAAAAGGCGCTTCCAATCTCTTGCTTGAGAACGGCAATTTGGGAACAGCCCGTATCATAAACGGCGGACTGTACAGAGGTTCGGATGTTCATGTCGGCACAAACGCAAGCGGCCGAGTGGTGATGTCCGAATGGATGAGCCGTTATCAGACGGAGTATTTTACAGCGGACGATGCTTATACTTCCTTTGCGGATGAAAGACAGGTTGAATCTACAATGATAACCTCATCTATATTCAGCGAGGGCGGTTTCTACGCGATACTTATTGTCGGATGCGCCGGAATTATCGGTACGATAATTCTTATTGTATATAAAAAGAGAAAGAAAAAAGCTGCGGAAGGCGGTGAAGAAAATGATTAGTACAAAAGAACATAATTTAAGAAAAGCCATTTTCTTTGCTATTAAAATGATAGCTATTATGCTGGTTGTATGTTTCTTTGTAGAATACCCCGCGCAGATGGTCGGAAAAGCTGCCGACGCCTCAAAGGTGTATTATATCTCAAAGATAAAGACGTTCCAGGCTGATTCGGAAGAAGAAGCTAAAAAGCTCTGCGAAGGCGAGGGTTATATCTGCGCTCAGAAAAACCTCAACGAAGGCACGGGCAAGGATGTTGTCTATATGGGATATAAGCTCACCGAAGACAAGAACAAGGCTCTGTACGATATAAAGCTTCTGCAAATGAACGACGGCTATCAAATCAAAGACTACAAAGAGGCTAACGAACAGCTTGAAAAGTCAAATTCGGGCGCGGCTGAAACAATGTACGCGTCGGCTACTGAATTTGCGTTTAACTACAAGAAAAAAAGCCCCAAGGCGATTGAAGCCTACGAGGGACTTAACCTTTTCAATATTCCCGAAGCGAATAACGCTAAGCTGGGAGAATATATCATAAGCAAAAAAGCGGACGCAGCTTTCTTCGCGAAGATAATCTCACGCGCGAGTACAGGCACTATAAACGCTATAACAAGCTTCCTTTCCACAGGTCTTACACCGATGAAAAAGGAGACCGACGAGGAAACAGGCGAGAGAGTAGACGTTACCTGGGCTTCCAAGGTTAAAGAAAGCAAGCTTTGGGATATCCTCGAAGACGAGAACAGCTCCGAAGACGAGCTCAACGATTACGACAAGGATTACCACGATTTAGCGGAAGCGTTTTTCAAACAGCTACAGCAGTTCACTACTCATTTCGAAAACGGTAAAGCTGGTTTTAATGAAAACAAATACGTCGATAAGGTTAAGAACGCCGACATGGATGAAGTAGTGGAGAACGCCGATAAGGTGAGCGACGCGGATAACGCGATGGCGTATGTTAACGCGTATAACTTCCTCGATGAGTACGAAGCCTATGAGGATATGCCGCTCGGCGAATATCTCGTTAAAATCGGTAAACAAACAAGCGGAGAAGTAGATCTCAGAAAGCTCTATCCTATTTTGGACTCAATGACTTACGCTCAGCGTGAAATGGTAGGTATGGCGGGCATTATGTCGGTTATATCTAATCTCGGCGAAAACACAAAGGCCGAGGAAGCGGAGAATGTAATCGATAAAGTCAGAAACAAAATGAAAGAGCTGGTGGGATCTGAAACGGTCTCAATCTGGATGAACGCTAATCCCGAGATGGCTGATAAAAAAGTCGCGTTTACATCAGACGCTATCCGACTGCAATCCGCGGGCGATTTGCTCGACGAGAACGCGACGGATAATTGGGAGGAAGCTAAGAAAACCGTAAACGATGTATTTAAATGGATTGGTATAGGAAGCTCCGCAATTACGGTACTTACATTCCTCGGGGGAAAATATGGTATCGCGGGAGCGATAGTGGCTCTTAAATCCGCGACCGCGATTGTATCTGCCACGGCGTCATCGGTCGCTACCAAGGTGATTGCGATTTCATCAATAATCAGCGAATGGGCAGGTATATTCTCGCTGTGGATTTTAGCGGTAACTATTATTTTCTATATCGTAACATTGATTGTCGAATATATTAAGAAGCATAAGGCTGAGAAATATACCGATATGCCCGATTTTGTGGTCGATACAAGAGAAGTAAAGGGAAACAACACAAACATTACCTACGAGGCGGTCAAGGATAACAAAGGGCGTATTGCCGACCTTAACGCCTATGAGGCTCAGCACGGCTGGGTATGTATGTATGTTTCCGATGATCCTAAATCGGGAAGCGCCATTCGCGCGGACGAGGACGGTAATATTTTTAATATTGTCTACGGCGACAGCGCTAAGGTTAAGGGCTATGATTGCGTAAGTTACTTCGGTCATGTAAACCCGGGTAACTGTAACAACGGCGCAAAGAGCGACGATGTACACGGTATTTATGTTCATTATTATACCGAAAAATCAATCAAAAACCGTCCCGTAACCACCGCCGACGGCGGAACTACTCCGGCTTCCGAGTCGAGCGATAAAACGACTGATGACGAAGATGACGACGAAAAGCTCTATTACGGAGATTTAATTGTCAGATCGGGTAAAAGCCCCGAAATCGCTAAGAGTAAGATTATCGATAAGGGCGATGGTTATCAAATATTAGACCAGAATCTTTGTCCCGAAGCCAGAAAGATAAAGCTCAAAGAAGAACAGTACACCTATATCGGATACAAGGTAACTTCTAATCCCAAAAACGCGATTCGAGATATAAGAGTAGCGACATACAGCTCGGGCGGAAGTATCCTTTTCGGAGATTTGAGCTACTCCTTCGCGGGAAGTCTCGGCTTCCCCGCGGACTCAAAGTCGGATAACAAGGATTACCCCGGCGATCTGGACGGATTATTCTATACTAAGTACGAAAACGCGGGAACGCCTATCGAGGTCGGATCCCTGCATATAGTATCGAGCCAGGATAAAGCTAAGGCGGGCTGGGAACCGGTTACCACCTTTAGCGGACTGCCCTATAACTTCGCTACCAGTCGTTACACCATCACGGGACACGGGGGACTTGGAAGACATCAAATTCGCACCTACAGTTATACAGGCTACCTTACCAAAGAGGATAATAAATGGGAAAGCGTGAGAAGCTATTTGTATTACGAGCCTGAAGAAACCTATACCGAGGGCACAAAATACCTCTCGGGCGTATTCTTCGCGTTCGCTATGGATTCGGAGACGGGAGCCGGTTACCATGATGCCACCGAGGCACTTGCTACCGAGATGTTCGACAATCTGTCGGCTATGCCTAATGTCGAGGAAGCAAGCGCCACAAAGGGCGTAAACATTGCCGAATCCTTCTTCTACAAGGGTTATATCGCAGACAGTAACCAAAAATATATGCGTATGTATTATACCTGGACCTATAATCCCTACCGCGCGCTTACGGATGTTCAGATGTTTAGGGGAGCGCCGTATCTTCCGAACTTACCCTACACAATCAGTAAAGCGGTTAGTTATCCCGATAAAGTCTCGGACGGCCCAAATGTAAGCGCGAGCTACGCTGCGGCGTCTGTAGCGGTTCAGCGTACCATAGATGTAGAAAAATATGTTATTAGAGCTGTCGCTCCAGAAAACGCCTATATGACTACTAACGGACTTTTGAGCTCGGACGGAACGGACTGTGTATACGAAGGCTTTACAAGAGAGCCGCAGGGTAAGTTTAATTTCTCTGACAGCAAGTTGCCGTGGCTTCCGACTAACCTCTATGTTACGGGTCACGTAAAGGATCGTCCGCGACTTACGCTTCACGATGTAGTTATCAGCAACACTAAGCATGACGGTAAGAACGAAAACGGAAAAATCACCTGTGATATTTCAGGCGAAAAAACCCTCGACGGAGTTGAGGCGAGCGGAGGCTTCTCCTCGATTCAGGACTTAAAAGATCCCCACTGCCTGACCGCGTTTAATATCTCCTATCCGTCGTGGACTGATGACGAAGGAAGCGTGAGCAAGACCGACGAAGAAAACGGCAGCCATTTCCATAAAGCAGGCAAGCCTGTCTATATGTACATCAGACGCGAGAACGTAAAACAAAGATACATTTCGAGAATATTCGTCGGCGCGTCCTCGAGAGAAGATTCTAAATCTGATGACGACGACGAGCTGGAAGCTTACGACACACAGGTTGATTTGATAGCTATGCAATCAGCGCTGGAATCAGGCTCCGACGAGATGATTCATTACGATATAGCGGGCGATCAGTCGAAGTCGTGGTATAAGACCATTGAGGCCGGAGAAAAGATTAAACCCCCTAAGAAAGGCGATCCGGCAGCCTATATCAGCGTAGCCAGAACAGACGATCCTGATAAGGCGATAAAAAGTCTTGTGCTGTATAAGTCTGACGATAAGACTGCCGCTAATCAGATAAAGATTGACGGCGCGGTATATTACTGCGCTTCCAACAAAAAATCATTTACGATGTCTAACGGCAAAAAATACTTCCTTTACTACTCGCATAACCAGGGTACAGCTCCAGGTAAGCCGTTTACCGAGGTTGACATCAGTGAGGATGTATTTATTTCGGGAAGAGCTACGGCTCTCGTGGTTGACAGCGCCGATGTTACCGAACTTCAGGACGGCGAGGTTGTAACCAAAAAGACTTCCAAGCCTTACGGCGATACGAGTGTCGAAAGCTTTATCCACGGAAAATACGAGGCGCAGACGGTTTATTACAACAAGATATTTACCGCTTCGGGAGATACCGCTAAAGAAGCTCAGTTAAAATTACTCGAGCAGGGTTGTACGGAATTCTGCAATATCAATCTTAACAAGGACGCGGGCGGAAAGTACATCTATTTAGGTTATCGAGGCTTTACGCTTAACGAAGATAAGATTGATATGGCGAAAACTGCCGATGCGAAAGAGGCGGAAAAAGATGCTCAGCTTCAGGAAGCGATTTACGACATAGTCTGTACCGTCGGCGAGGATTACCATCCCGAAGGCATAATGACGGACCGTTATCAGATATACTACTCGCCTGTGGCTAAACAGGATGGAAACGGAAATCTCGTGGGCACAAACCTTAACGAAGGTACTACAGGCCCCAAGATTTATATGTACTATACCACTATGTACGCAGTAAATAACTATAACGCAAAAGCGAAAAAAGATCCTGATAAAATGCTTTCTACAACGCCGAAGGACTATTTGAAGTCACCTTTGACAAAAATCGGATTCGCTCTTAACGATTACGTTCCTTATTCTAAGGATTTAGAAGCGACAACTTCGGGCAGTAAGGCTAATAAACCGTGGGAATATGTTTTAAGCAGCGACAGCAAAACTCATATCGACTTAAACGAAGGCGCTGTAGCGTTTGACAGCAAGCATATGACTACCGATAACCGTATTACGATGTTTGCTCAGCGTGATGATTACAGCGTTAAGAAATCCGCGGAAATTACAGGCGGATACAATACCGCTTTAATAACCGAAAACAAACTTTACATTACTCCTAATTAAACTTTAAACCGCATACCTTGCGGTTAAGCAGAAAAACAGGGCTGTTTCGACAGCCCTGTAAAGTGCTTTTTACTCTATAGGGAATTACTCAAAAATTGAATAAATATTCAAGCATAACTGTGTTAAGGAAAAGAACATCTTACCTAACTCCTATAGAGAAAAATAGTATTGTCTGCTCAGTTGCACGCTTCACGCGCACGAGCAATGACTATACGAAAGCGAACGCGCTGGATGCGCGCGCTTTCTTGTAATAATTTTGTCCGTATAATATAAGGAGGTATATTTGAGTATGTATTTGACTGCAAATATAATTGTTTGCGCGTGCGCTCTCGCGGGGTTTATCTACGGCGGAATTAAATTCTTCCGTCCCAGAAAGCCGCTTTACGCGCAGATGATTACGCTTTCCCTCGGTTGTATAACCTTCGGAAGACTTTTTTACATCGTCCGTCTTATGACAGGCGGTAACCTTTTGGAAAACTTCCAGCTCGGCTTTTTGGGTATTATAGGAAGCTTGATGTTCTTCTTCTCGTCCAACTTCGGAACCGTCGATTCGCTCCTTGACGATCGATCAAAGGAGTTTAAAAAGTACAGATTAATTTCGTTCGCCGCTCCCTGCGCAGCGATTGTTTTGTATATCTCTTTGTTCCTGCTTAGCAACGTTACGCTTTTATGGAAGATACTCGGAGCAGTTATGACCCTGTTTATAATTCCGACTTCCTACTTTAATCTAAAGCATCTTATTTTCCCCGATGTAGATTTCGGTGTGGTAAAATGCCTTAGACCGTATAACCTCCTCGCTTTGATTTACGAGGTTGCGATTTTTGCGGAGTGCTTCGCTATGAGCCGTAACAATGAGCTTGTAACTATTGTTTGCTGCTGTGTAATCGGTCTTATCACTATAGCGATGATTCCGTTGATTGTAAGGGGGTTTGAAAAATGGAAGGCATGATTTATATTCTCTATATTTGTATGTTCGTTCCCTTACTGCTCAGCCTTCCGCTGATTCAGAAGGCTTCGCGCTCAATTATGATTTTTATTCTTATCGGTATAAGCTCCGCGCTGTTTATTTCCGAGGTTAACGGAATTATGCTGAGGCTTTTAGGTTATAACTCGCTGTATGTTACGACCACCATCACTCCAGCGACAGAGGAGATTATAAAAGCTATTCCGATTTTAATTTACGCGTTTATTATAACGGATAACCGCGACAAGCTTCTAACGGCTTCTTTCGCGCTGGGTATTGGTTTCGCGCTGTTTGAAAATACCTATATTCTCGTAACAAGTATAGATAATGTGACTGTCGGCTGGGCGATAGTAAGAGGCTTCTCGACAGCGTTAATGCACGGTATCTGTACAGCGGCTGTAGGCTACGGTATGAGCTTTGTAAAGAAAAAGAAAAAGCTTTTCTACTGCGGAACGATCTCGCTGCTTATGCTCGCGGTTACTTACCACGGTATCTTCAATATGTTCGTTCAGTCCGAGAATCTGAAAAACTTCGGTTTCCTGCTTCCTTTGGCAACATATATCCCTGTTGTTATCGCGCTGGTATTCCGCGTTAGAAACAAGAAAAAACAAACCGCAAAATAAAAATGGGGGCTGTCGCACTATGATGTGACCCCCGAAAGTTGGACTTAGTAAAAAAGCGTAGTAGTTTAGCTGCTACGCTTTTTGTTATGCAGTTAAAAGTTAATCAAAACGGCTGACTTGTGGGTCAGCCGTTGTTTTAATGTCTTTAGACAGTGCCGCTCATTAGAGCGGTAAAAACAACCACCCGTTTGACGGGTGGTTATGATTATGAAATCCTTATTTTACTTTGATCTTAAGTTTCTTGGTAGTGGACTTTGATTTGTAATTCTTATTACCTTTGGCAGATACTTTAACTTTAATCATGTACGTGCCTCTTTTTGCTTTTGTCCATTTGCTTATGGTAATTTTACCCTTGGTGTTTATCTTTACAAGCTTACCGAGAACCTTGGAAACGCTCGTCAGCTTGTAAGTTACCTTTCCTTGCGCTTTGCTTATCGTAATCGACTTGACAGTCTGCTTTGCTTTTTTGAGCTTGCTCCGCTTAACTGTTTTTGCCGCTGTCTTAACGGTAATCGGGTTTTTAGCTTTGTTGATCTTAAAGGTCTTGGTGATGGTTCCTTTATAGCTGTCTTTACCCGTAATAACAATTGTAGCTGTACCAGCGTTTTTGTTATTCTTATAGGAAACCGTATAATCAGTCCCGTTCTTCAAGGTTTTAGAAGCATCCTTAACGGTTATACTCTGAGTATGTGTTTTACCGTTATAAGTCTTAGGCTTAATGCCTGTTACACCGCACTTGCTTATGTCTTTAACAGTAACTGTGGGATTAGTTTCGCTTGTGATAGGTTCTGTTGGCTGTGTTTCAATCGAAGTCGGTTCGGTGGGCTTGTTTTCAGTCGAAGTCGGCTCAGTAGGAGTGCTCTCGCTTGAGCTTGGTTCAGTAGGAGTGCTTTCGCTTGAAGTTGGCTCGGTAGGAGTGCTCTCGCTTGAGCTTGGTTCAGTAGGAGCGCTCTCGGTTGAAGTCGGGTCGGTAGGAGCGCTCTCGGTTGAAGTCGGATCGGTGGGAGCGCTTTCGGTTGAAGTCGGGTCGGTAGGAGCGCTCTCGGTTGAAGTCGGGTCGGTAGGAGCGCTTTCGGTTGAAGTCGGATCGGTGGGAGTGCTCTCGGTTGAAGTCGGAGGTTCTGTGGGTTCGGGCTCTCTGAATGTAAGGTAGATTGTGTCATCCTCTGAAATCAAATAATTTGCGAGAGAATATTCATCCGACAAAATCGTGTCTTTGTATGATAAGTACAAAGGTGTTGTCGCGGGATAATCGAATTTGCTGCGAATAGCGTTTTTTACCGCGCGGATGGTGTCGGTTGAAGTAACCTCCATGGTATGATTTATGCCGTCGGGTGAGCGTACAAAAATAATGTATGTCAGAACTTTTTCTTTAAGTTCAAAGGTCGCGGTGTAGCTTGTGTCGCCAGCCTCACCGACTGTCCGCAATTCCGGGGACCAGCCTGTGAACTCATAGTAATGGAAAGCGTCGGGAGCTTTTTTTTCGGGATTTTTAGGTGTGTACTGAGCAAGCTGAGTAGGGTTCATATTTGCGTTGAACATGCCTTCGCTTATTACTGTTCCGTCATCCAGGAGGAATTTGATATTATAATAATTCGCGATGGCTAAGAAGTAAGGAGAGAAGGTCTCGTTGCCTGTCGGATACAAAACATTGCCGTTGTTGAAAACATTGCCGAGGTCGCTCTTCCATCTGTTAAAAGCGTAGGAGTAATAGGGGGTACTCTCCTGCGTCGGATTTTCACCGTCAAAGTGGATTTTCTGAGTTTTGGACAGACGGCTCTCCTGAAGCACAGCGCCGTTCTGATCGACAAATTTGATGAGGCAGTAATCGGTAGTAGCTCTATACTTAGCTGTAAAGATTACGTCGCTTGTTGTGCGGTCTGAGCTCTTGTCCCAGCCTATGAATTCGTAGTAGGTGTCGCCGCTGTTAGGACGTTCGGGATAGTCGCCGACATAATCCGAGGAATAAACGAGCTGATTGTAAGTCCTTCCGAACATATAAAGCTTGGTACCATCATAGTTGACAAACTTTACGTTATAATATCTTGTTGTGTGCATAAAATTAGCGCTATAAACAGCGTCGCCGGTTACTACAGGCAGGCTGTCTTTTTCGTAGGAACCGCCGTTTTGGTCAGTCCACCAATTATTGTAATACCACTGATCGGTGTTTGTCTGCGACTTGGTGGGAGTGTCGCCTGTGTATACGGGACGAATTCCCTCGTAGAACTTTTCCTTCTGCAGAACCTTGCCGTCTCCGTCCTTGAAGGTGATTGTGTACTGATTGCCGCCGAGGATTGCAAATTCTTTTTCTGTTCTTCCGGAGTAATTGCCGATACCGGTAACAACAACCTTTGCCGTACCGATTTTGTTGTTGCCCTCGTAGGATAAGGTGTAGTCCCTGTCTTTATAAAGAACACGATGGTCAAAGATAACAGATTCTATCTCAGGCTCAACTGCGCTACCGTTGTAATAAAAGCTGGACTCATTGAGAGTGATTTCCGCGTTCCCTGTTGTATCCTTGGGAGTAATTGTGAAATCAGCAGAGAGAGTTCCTGTGTAGGCGCCGATGCCTTTTACGGTAACCGTATGGTTTCCGGACTGATAGGCACGGTTGCTGTTGTCAACAATCTCATAGTCCTCGTTGAGAACAAGAGGGTCGCCCTCTCCATTCTTACGGGTTACCTCGGTCAGAATTATCTTGTTGGTGCCGTCATATTCCGATACACTCGGGCTGACAGTCAGCTGATAAAGATTTGAAAGAATATGTTCGTTATCAAAACCGGTTTGTTCTGCAAATGCGCCAAAGGAGTTCGATCCAACGATCAGCATTATCGCCAAAACAGTCGAGGTCAATTTCTTTATCATTCTTATCATGGTGTCCATCCTTTCTTGTTCAAATTTTCACGTTGTTTTCTTACAACATTATTGTACAATACGCGCGTAGTTCAAGTCAACAGTTTTACAAATATGACTTGTATTTTGGTAAAAACAACTTGATTTTAGCGCTTGACACAAGTATAATAAGGGTAATTAAGGAAAAGGAGAGCACTATGAACCAACAGCAAATTGCGGACTTATCAGCCGAGCTGATTATAAAGTATTATGATAACGATTATATGCCTTTTCTGGAAGCTATGGACGACGACGCCTTGTGGTACGGTCCTGCCGAAGGTCAGTTTATCCATGGCAGAGAGAATATGATAGAAGCGTGGAACTCGGATGAGCACAATCTCAGATTTACGCTTGGAAATATGGAGGTCATGCACATCTCTGCCCACCCGTCATTCTGCGATGTTATGCTCAGTTTCCTTGTGACAACGCACTACCCCGACCATCACGATATAACTCTTTTGCAGAGATTACAAATGACGTGGTGCGAGCGTACGGTTGAACACGAGGACGGAAGTAAAGAGAAGGTTCACAGTATTTTGCTCTGTCATATCTCGAACCCTCATACTAAGCATGACGACGATACTATTTATCCGAAAAACTTCCACGAAATCTACCACGGAGGTAAGCTTCATCATCTGAGCGGAAAGCGCATACACTTTCACGGAATCGACCGCTCGGATTACTTCTTCCTGGCGGATACCATTATCCGAATTGAAGCGGCTCACGGCGGCAGACACAGCATACTGCACACTGAGGACGGAATTACCGCCGAGGTTATCGCAACGATTTCAAAACTTGAGAAGCAGTATGGTCACCTTTTCCTGCGCTGTCACCAGAGCTTTCTGGTGAATCCCGAGTATATTGAAAACATCTCACGATTTAAGGTAAGACTCTCGGACGGAACAGAACTTCCGATACCCGAAAAGAAATACACCGCCTTCAGAGAGAAGGCGGTAAAAATGATAACTTCGCTTTAGCTAAAGCCTCTAAGTACTTATCCTCTGTTTCATAATCGAAAGGATTGATATTATAATCCGTGCAGTTTATTAAGAATATGATACGCTGTACCACATTAAAAATGATGCTCTTTTGATGATGTTCGAGATGGAAAATATGGAAAATATGCCGCGAAACCTGACGATTTGAACACCAAATAAGCATAAAATGAGCCTCGAACCGCAATTTTTAGACCACGCGCCGAGCATAAAAAAGCAAGAAAACCCGCATAAACGCAGTGTTTATGCGGGTTTTCGGCTTGGCAGGGGCAGAAGGACTTGAACCCTCGGCACGCGGTTTTGGAGACCGCTGCTCTACCAACTGAGCTATACCCCTAAATGTTTATTTGATTTTATTGCTGCGAGGCTCTTTTCCTCACCAACGAAATGTATCATACCATAAACATACACCAAAAGTCAAGATTTTTTCGAAATTAGTGCGGTTAATTAGCAGACTAATGGGCTTGACCGATGGATTTGAATTGTAATAGCACAAAACAAAGCACCTCCCGCGGAGCTAATTAAGCTCGTGGGAGGTGTAATAATTTATGCGGTTTTATTAAGATTTGATATACAAAAACAATTAATCTTACTTTACAAACGGCGCTTTGTACTCTGCGTTAATTTCGCTTATCTCTTTTTCTCCGTCGATATAAGGCTGATAGATGCTATCAATCCTGCCGCCTCCGCGATTGTCGCAGCCGGAACAGAACTCACATTCCGCTCCGCAGGAGCCGTACAACGATTTGCGAATGATTTCCTCGCGTTCCTTTCTGGTAGTATCCTTAATCAGTATCGATTTCATTTCATCCTCCGATAAATAACCTTGTTAATGTAATTATCTTTTAAATTCGCCCTCACTTTGTCCGCGTATCTTGCGTCCTGTTTGGTAAGCTTTTGGAATTGATATTGAAGCGTGGAGCTGTCTACGAAAAACTCTCTCATTTCACTGAGAATTCGCAAGCCTGCTGTTCTCAGTGATTCTTTTTTATTATTATCCGCGGGTATCGTTGTGTTGTCAATATCATACAAAGCGGAGTTTTTAAAATTCTCAACCGCGCGGATTTGGTCAGTTTCCGAAAGATTTTTTTCGTACGTGCAGAAAATCCACAGCATAAGAAGCTCCAAAAACTCCAGATCCCGAACGTCTATGCCTTCCTCAGCAAAAGGGTTGATGTCGATATTGCGCAGCTCGATATGATTGACGCCGTTCTGCACAAGATTGTTGAGGCGGTTTACTCCCTTCGGTTTTAAACGGATAGGATAATACAGCTCGCCGACTCCCGCAAGAGAGCCGTTGTCGATATATTTTTGAATGCTGTCAGCGTAGGATAAGATGCTGTCATAAGAAAGCACAGGAGTAAAGTCGTTCCAGTAGCCTTCCTTTCCGCAGCGGACAGAAGCGTATTCGGTAATAACGGTTTCTCGGATTTGTTTTGGATTCAGATACGAACCGTCACATACAGGCGAAGCAGAGAGCAGAAGATTGATTATCCAACCGTATTCTGTAAGCCCCTGAGCAAGACGCAGATAGGCGGAGTTTTTGAACTCGGTATAATCGCTGTAATCAGACTTGGAAAACGCATCTTTCAAAAGCTCTTCCGACAGCGAATAATTAACGTGAATACCCGATAAGGTCATCTTATACTTACCGTATTTTTCAGCGAGGTATTTACGGTAGCTGTGCTTGCTTTTTTGATCGCCCTCGTATACTGCTACGGGAATGTCGTTCTCGTTTTTGATATGAGGAGGGTTTGAGTACATCCATAGTAACTCGCCGCGCTTTTTAATTTTTTCTTTCAGGCGTTCAGAGTGCTTTTTAAGCTCATTTATCGCGCCTTGCGCCGTATTATGTACGCCTGTGTTGATCTCCGCCTGATTCTCGCAAAAGTCCTTTACGATATGCTCGTCATCAGGAAAGGGGTGCGGCGTTTGCGCCATATATCCGTCAGATGTGACACGCAGGGTCTCACGCTCCAGACCGAATGTACCGTATATGTTTTTTGTATCGAAAAGTTTTATCATAACGTCTCCTCAAGCTCGGCGTATTTCTTAATAACGGTGTTGATTTGATTTTGATGTTCAACGAGATATTTTGCCGGGGATATAAGTGATTCCGCTCTGTGATACAGAGGTCTGAGGTAAATCCCCTCGGCATAACCGCGTTCTTTTAAGCCGTCCGAGCAGAGCGCTAAAACGTCGTTTAGCAACGATTTCAATTCATCTGCTTTAACGCTCGAAAGAAAATCAGCACGGTTCATTTTTTTACGAAGTTCGGCGGGAGAATCTCCGTTGCCGTAAATAAAGGAGGTTTTAAGTAATTCTGTCAGTTCTTCCGTTTTGTTGATAAGTCCGAGGTGGAACGCCGCTGCAGTCATAGCCTCCGAAAGAGGCTGTGTACAGGCGGAACGGAATTCAAGCGTACCGCGTGAGGTCAGGTCAATCTGTTTATATGTGCGTAAAAGTATGATGTCATCAGCGCTCGGCGTAAAAGAATACTTATGGTATTCTCCGTCATAATACTCGGCTTCAACTGTATCGTGGTCGAGATATTCGTCAAAAGGAATCGGATAAAAGAAAAGATACTTTTCATCACGCTCGGCGCAGAAAATGCCTGCCTTTGAAAGATAAGAGACTAATTCGTCTGTAGATTTCGGAATCGGCTCAAAGAATCCGACGTTTCGGGGATTGATACCGTGAGGGCTGTTCTCCCACAAATAATCCCTCGCGCAAAAAAGCTCGGGTTTATCGGGAAGGAAAGAGTTTGCGAATAACACGGCTTTCAGCGGCTCAACAAGCGAAAACGCTTCAATTGTATCGAGGAGGTTTTCCTCGCTTACATCAAGCTGCACCTGAGACGCGCTTGAAAATGTCCCGAAGTCGTAATACGGATGAAACTCTCCGTTCCACACTTTGCCCTTTTTCAGATACCCTTCAAGCATACTGTAGCGCGGTGACTGAACAAAATTAGAGTCGTTGATTTTATAATTCGGATTGATTCCAATACCTGTCAGTGTATGATTGTTTTGGCTTAATTCGGTGTTGATATAGCTTACATAATCTCTGAAACGCGCCTGAGCCTCGTGAAGGGTCCGCACCCGTCCGAGTGAGATTTCAAAGTTGTTGTAGGAACAGTCAAAGGAAAAAACATCGCTCGTATCCTCGCAGACAGCTTCGTGACAAACTCCGTTGTCGTCAAACTTTTGCGGAGTGAATCCGAAATGTCTGATTGCTTTTTCGACAGCGTCTATACAGACGTATTTCTCGGTTTTTTCTCCGCTCAGATTTACTATCGGCATTTCGATTTCAATTCCGATATAGCTTGCGCGGGGCTTCTGAAGCGGGGTGATAAAATGTTCATAAATGATTTCTTGTGGATTCATCTTCATTCTCCTTACAGTCCTGAATAAGCCATATACAGCGGATTGTACGCGGCAGGGTCAAAGAAATACTCGTGGTTGTGCTTTGTGCCTGTAAAAATATGCTCACCCTCGCGGTAGCCGAGCAGAGTCATAAACTCAACATTTTCCCAACCGCTTTGCGATAACGGCTGAGTTGAAAAAGTAATGCCCTCTTTCTCATTACGATAATAGAGCGAATCGCGGAAGTTTGAGTGCGCGTACATAACTTCTCCGTCATAGATAAGCAGATTAAGCTTGTTTTTAGGCGAGCTGTTTATTATGATTTCGTCGAGAATCCCGAAACGTTCTTCAGCCGTTAAATCACGTCTAAGCTCAGCGCTCTTTTTGTTTATACTGTCAACAATGTAGAGCAGAATTCTCTCGCTGTCAGTTTCTCCCTTTTGCAGAAAAACATATTTGCCGATATTATCGCTTTCAAAAATCGTCCCGTTGTGAATCAGCGTCCAAGTTCTGCCGCTGTTGTCAACCGACGTAAAAGGGTGGCAGTTGTCGTATTCCTCGTGACCGATTGTCGCGAGACGAATATGAGCAAGAGCTGTTTTTGCCTTTATAGGTCTTTTGAGTCTTTCAGCCAACAGCTCGCTTTTATCCGCCCGATATTCCTCTTTTATAATTTCAGTGTTGTATTTATTAAAGATCGCCAGCCCCCAGCCATTCGGATGTTCTGAGGAATGGGAATAAAACCGTCCCGATAATAACAATACCTGTTGTTGTCAATTGATAGAGGCAGTATTTAGACACAAAAAGCAAGACGACATAAACATATCGCCTCGCATCATACATTTACAGGAAAACATCTTCATAATAAGCTGCCTCAAATCTAAAATATATTAAACCTATCTATATAGTAGGTTAATTATATAATAAAAGAGTTGTTTTGTCAATATTTTAGAAGTGACAAAAACAAACACCCCGCTATGTAACGGGGTGTTTAGCTGACAGCTTTTTCTCTAAGCGGTAATTTCAGCGTGTCGCTTTTGCGTTACCGCATTTATTTCCGCATTTTTTAGAGAAATGTTTTACGTTTTTTGTACGGCAATTTCCGCAGGAGCAGCATTTTTTCTGATTTTTAGTCGATATTTTACAGTTGTTGCCTTTGCAGATTTTGCTCAAAAGCTTATCAACGCGTTCACAGCTTGTGCCGCTGCAGCAAATAACTTTGGCTTGAGCGCATTTTTTTACTTCCGCGGCTCCCGCTACAGAAATTGTGCCTGAAACCAATGTCAATGTCGAAATAGCGACAGCGATGATTTTTGATATATACTTCATAATAACCTCCATATGTTTACTGAGCGTTTCAGAAGCAGTCTTTCGCGGCAGGTTTCGAGTCTTTCGGATAATATAATAAGCGAGAACGGAAAACTCAGCTTTGACGAGAATAAAATCGAAAAAAGATACCCTGATAGGTATATCGTCTGAAAAAAGGCGACGAGGTAAAATACACCGATCTATCCGGCAACACATATATATATATGAGGTTGTCCTGACCGATACCCTCAACCCCGTAGAAATCAGCAAAATGACTTCCGGCGAGTACGATCTGTCTCTCTTTACCTGCACATGGACAGGTACTGCGCGGGTTACGGTAAGGTGCAACCGAGTTTAAATTTAGTTTTTTAAAATTCGTAAAAACATGTACAAAAATGTTGACAAATTGTAATAATATGTTATAATTATTCTAATTATAAGTATATTATGTGGAAATCTCGGCAAAAGGAGGGACTTCAAATTGAATTTAAAATATGAACCACCAAAATTGAATATTGAAGTCTTAGAGAAGTGCGATGTTTTAACTTCTTCCGCCGAAACTCCGGAGGAATCAACTAAAAAGTTTGAACTTGAAAACGCTTACGGTGACTTTTTAAGCTTCGTTTTGAGTCCGGACAGTTGGTTCGACTAATCTTAAAAAATTTATTATGCGCCTTACGTAAGTAAGGCGTGTTTTGTTTGATTTAGCTAAAACGCGAGGGTATATTCTATTCACTATGTCAATTGTATCTTCTTAAAGATTAATGTATAATTATTTTGAATTTAAATGAATAATCGCGCTATAAGTAAAATAAGAGGTGGAATACTTTGAAGTTGATGAAAACGAAAAAATCTATAAAAGGAATAATCTCGCTCTTGCTCGTGTTTGCGGTAATTGCAGGTTTTGCAGTACCGTTCAATCCCGCGGTATCGGCGCAAGATTCACAAACGGATATTCCCAAGATTAAGATAACTACTGCCGGCGGAAACGGAGTAGATCTGAAAAAATCCGACGGCTATATTGACGCGCAGGCGGATATATCCGACAACAGCGGATTTTCGCTCAGCGACAGTATAGTTATGAAAGTAAGAGGAAACAGTACCGCTTTTGATTCAATAGGTAAAAAGTCATATACCTTTAAATTTGCTAAGAAAAAAGACCTTTTCGCTATGGGAAGCGGTAAAAAATGGGTGCTTATCTCAAATATCCTTGACCCGACATTAGCCCGAAACTATACCGCCTTTTCTCTCGCGCAGGAACTCGGAATAAACTATACTTCCAATTTTAAGGTTGTCGAGCTTTGGCTTGATGATTCGTTTAGAGGATGTTACTTGCTTATGGAGCCTGTTTCGGAAGGAAAAGACAGGGTTAATATCGATATTGAAAGCAACGGCGGAAAGAAAGACTTTTTAGTTGAACTTGAAAAGAGCCGTGATGAAGCCGATAAAACTTATATAACTTCCAACGGAATAAGATTCGCCCTGACCGAGCCCGATGAACCCGAAGATGAACAGGTAACTTATATTCAGGGTGTATTGGATGATATAATTTCAACATTAAAAAACGGCACCGCCGAAGAAATTGAAGAAAAGGTTGATGTGGATTCGTTTGTGAAGTTTTATCTTCTTAATGAATTTTTAAAGCCTGTCGATTTCGATTTCAGCTCGGTTTTCTTTTATTACAAAGACGGAAAACTTTACGCCGGCCCTCCGTGGGATTATGACCTTTCTATGGGTAACGAAAACATAGACTTTTCTTCCAATTCCGCCGCGGCAATCGCTACCGACGGAATTTTCGCCAACAAAAACTTATGCAAGTTCCTCTGTACAAAAGATTGGTTTAATGAAAAAGTTAAGCAGCTTTACGCGGAAAAATATTTGTATTTTAAAAACATAGGCGCAGACGGCGGTTTAATCGACAGTTTCTATGAGACTTACGAACCCGCAATCACAAGGAACTACGCGGCGGGAGTATGGCCTGTTTCAAGATATTATGTTAATGTTCAAAAGAAACCGCTGAGCACCTACGAAGAAAACTACGATTACTATGTAAACTGGTGTAATGAACGAGTAAGTTTTCTTACGGATTACTTTGAAATTAACCCTGATGATTATACCGAAGAGCCTACAACGGAAGCTCCCACCGAAGAGCCTACAACGGAAGCTTTTACAACACAAGCGTCAACAACAGAAACTCTTGCGACACAAGCGCCTGCTACTGAACAGCCGACAACAACACAAGAGCCTACGGAAAATACTTCTGAACCTGCTGTTACCGAACCCGCGCCAACAACTGACCCGTACCCGACCGATCCCGAGCCTGATATTTTTCTCGGTGAATTAAATGACGGCTACAGTCTATACTATAATAATCTTCCTCCGCCTCCTTGGATGAATGAGTTTGGTTATCAGTACGGCAAGTATATATTTACAAGCTTTAACAGCTCGGACGAAGAAGGTCACGGCGTTTATGTTCGTAAAGGCTACGAGAAGCTTATGCTGTCCGAAGCGTTCAAAAAAGGTATAACAGATATTGACGAGGTTGTATCCCTTATTTACAAAAGCGATTCAACATATCTAAAAAACAGGATCTTTAATACCGATGTCGCCGAAAAGCTCGTAAAAGAGCGCTACAATCGGGAGGTTTATCTTGACTATATCGGGATAATATCCGCGGGATATTACCTGTTCTATGATAATCCTATGAAGCCCGAGAATAAGGGAGGACGCGCTCTGTGTGAATGGGAACAGGAATTTAATTTCGGAAAATATCATTTTCTTGAGTACGCAGGACATACGGGAAATGTCGAGCCCGAGGATTTAGGTCTTTATGTGCTTAATGACGGGAAAATCCTGAATATTGAGGAAGCGTTAAACAGAATCCCCGAAAGCGTTTTCGCAAACGACTTGGTTGAACTGATTAATTCAAAGGATTTACTCTATAGCTTTAAAATAACATACGTTGATTCTGAGTATGACGAAACAGTCCCCAACACCGAAAGCACGGAATCTACAACTTCATCATACGAACTTCCGACCGATAATCCCACAACTCCCGCGACAGAAGCGACCGAGCCCGAAAAACCGATTGAGAATAAACCTATTGTTTTAAACACAGACATCGCTCTTAAAGCGGGCGAGACAAAGACGCTTCCCGCCTCGATAATTTCAAGCTTTAAAAGCTCAAATTCAAAAGTCGCGAGCGTAAAGAACGGTACGATTACCGCGCTTAAAAAAGGAACGGCTGAAATAAAAGAAACCTTTGGCAGACTGACGTTTATATATAAGGTTAAGGTAACTTCCTCGCCGAAGCTTAATAAAACGTCAATTTCCGTTAAAAAAGGAAAAACAAAAACAATTAAGATTATCGGCAAGGCTAAAGCTGTAAACAATAAGTACAAGAACTCAAAGTTCGCGAAAATAGTTTCCAGGAAATCCGCTGAAAAAATAAAAATCAAAGGATTGAAAAAAGGAAAAACTACCTTAAAAATTACCGTAAACGGTTTAAAACTAAAACTGAAAGTTAAAGTAAAATAAAAGAAAAAATCACGGCACGGAATTTCCTGCCGTGATTTAGTTATTTCCAACAAAAAGCAAGGTGAAATTTTGTGCAAACTATTTTTACGTAATGTGGTAAAATAGTTGCATAGAATTCGAAAGAAGGTGTAAAGGTTGAAAAAGCTTATTTCGGTATTTGCCGTTGTTTTGTTTTTGCTTCAGTTACCGATAGCCGTAAGCGCATTGGATACAGTTTTGTACACCAAGAATGTTTCCGCTAAAAGCAACAGGCTTTTCGACGTCTATATCGATGTGAAATCTCCGAAAATAATAAGCGCCTCAACTTTTACCCTTAGTTACAATCCTTCCGCCGTCGCTTTCAGAAACGCGTCTTCAAATATTCAGGGCTCCGAAGTTAAAAGCGCGGACAATAACGGAAAAGTCAAGGTTATAATTCTGATTCCGAATGGAGTTAAAGTTAATAAAAAGTCAGCCCTGCTGAGCGTTCGGTTTAAAGCGCTTCGGGCGGGAAGCTCGGTTATAAATATTAATCCGTCCGATTTCGTCGACGTTAACGCGAAAAATTTTAAAGTTCCCGCTTCCGCAAAGTGCAAGGTAATTACCGACGGGAAAACCGCCCCGATAAAAAACAGAACCCGCCGCGCGGGAAAAACCGCGTCAGCGCGGAAAAACGGTAATAATTCAGATGATGACGCCGATGTTCCCGAAGGGGACGGCGATGCCGCCGACGGACTCAGCCCCGAAGAAGATGGGCTTATAAATGTGCTTGACGCAACCGCTAACGGAGAAAATAATGACCTGAGGATTATAATTCTTATTGCGGTCTGCGCGGTAATGACCGCCGCGGGAATAATAATTATCCTGAAGAAAAGCAAGAACGATAAGAAAAAATAAAAGGCAGAGAAGTTTTAAAACCTCTCTGCCATTTTGTTTCGCTTTATTTAAGCCCGAGTTCCTCTAAGCTCTCCGCGATTAGCTCGCGCTCGTCCATATGGTACTTAACGCCCTTGATTTCCTGATAATCCTCGTGGCCTTTTCCCGCGAGAACGATAATATCTCCGTCCTCGGCGTTTTCGATACAGTATTTTATCGCGTCCTTACGGTTGGGAACAACAACATATTTTCCGTCGGTTTTAGCTATTCCGACTTTAATATCCTCGATTATATCCATAACATCCTCGAAACGGCTGTTGTCCTCGGTTATTACGCTTAAATCCGAGAGCCGTCCGCTTGTTTCGCCCATCTCGTAACGGCGCACCTTCGGACGGTTGCCGCCCGCTCCGAACATAGTGATAAGTCTGTGGGGATTATACTGGCGTAAAGTGGTTAAAACGTTTTCCATAGAAAGCGCGTTGTGAGCGTAGTCAATTAAAAGCGTGTAGTTTCCGGGCACGGGAACGATTTCAACCCTGCCTTTAACCGCGACTTTCTTTAATCCTTCAAGTATATTTTCGTTACTGATTCCCATCTCGGCGCAAACGCTGATTGCGGAAAGCGCGTTGTATACGCTGAAATGTCCCGGAATAGCAACGTCAACCTGCATTTCTCTTGCGCCCGAAAGCTCAAACCTCGCGCCCAGGAATCCGGGAGTGGAAAGCAGACTGTCGTTTGAGGCGATATAATCCGCTTCCTTTGAAAATCCGTAGGTCTTGTAATCGCAGGTCGCTCCTTTTAAGATGTCCTGCCATTTTTCGTCGTCGCGGTTAATAAGTCCGAGTTTGCACTTTTTGAAAAGCATAGCCTTGCACTCAAGGTATTCGTCCATATCCTTGTGCTCGGCTCCGCCTATATGGTCGTGCGAGAAGTTTGTAAAAACACCGTAGTCGAAATCTATCGCGTCAACCCTGTGCCACTTAAGCCCGATTGACGACGCTTCTATAATCATCGCCTTACAGCCCTCGTCGGCCATCCGGCGCATAGCTTTCTGGATTTCGTAACTTTCGGGGGTAGTGTTATTTGTGGGAATGGTTTTATCGCCGATAATTATTCCGAGCGTTCCGATTGTTCCGCTTTTAATACCCGCGCATTCCAAAATCGTCTTTATCATCGCGACGGTTGTTGTTTTGCCCTTGGTGCCCGTAATCGCGATAGTTGTAAGCTCCTTTGCAGGATTATTAAAAAACTCGGCGCTTATGTAAGCGAGCGACTCTCTTGTGTCTTTTACCTTAATTACGGTGATTTTGTTGTCGTTAATTTCAATATCATCGCAAACAAGGATCGCCGAAGCGTCTTTTTCCACCGCCTGAGAGGCGTAGGAATGGCCGTCCGAGTTGTATCCTTTAAGGCATACAAACATCGAGCCGGGCACAATTTTTCTTGAGTCATAAACGATGTCGGAGATTTCAACATCGGCGCTGCCCTGAATAATTTTATAATCTGTGTTTTTAAGTAAATTATTAAGTTTCATAATTATCACGCTCCTTTCATATACACTATTAATTATAGCAATTAAGCGGGTGAATTACAACAGTAAAAGCAAAAAATGTTTTATAGTAAAAAAATGCACAAAAATACACAAAGATAATATGATTTTACGAAAAATGAACGCTGAACGTTCCCGGCAAAAATTGTCTTTTGTTGGAAAAGTCTATAAATTGAAAAAAGTAATGGTGATTTTGCACAAGAAGGTTACAGTCAATATGCATAAATTAACTGAGGCGAATTTGTGCATATCGCTGATTTTTGCTTTTTTTGTTGTTATATTGCACAAAAATAGAGTCGCCATTTGATTATTTAGACAAAAAGTACAAAGGGAGTTGTATTTTTAGTGCAATTTGTGGTATTATTTATGTAGTGGAAAGATTGCGTAGTCCCCAATTGTGCGCAATCACACTTGGCACTTTTTAGTGTTAAAAATACTATTATTATGAAAGAAGGAATTCAAAATGAAAAAAATTATTGCGCTTTGTTTAGCGGCAATGATGATGGTTGCAGCTTTCGCAAGCTGCGGCGGTTCCGAAAACACATCTTCCGGTAGTTCAGGTGACAACGGTTCATCTGTAAGCACTGATTCGTCAAAAACAGGTTTTGACAACGTTGCTTCCGAAGCTGACTTCGGTTCCGAGAAAAACGCTAAGTTAAAAGTATGGGGCCCTGATAACTACACAAAACTTCTCCAGAAGCAGTGCGACGCGTTTAAGAAAAAATTCCCCAAACAGGTAAGCAAGATTGAAGTAGTTGTACAGACTGAAGCTGAAGCAGGCACACAGATGCTTTCCGACGCTGAGGCAGGCGCTGACGTATTCGGCTTCGCTAACGACCAGCTCAACAACCTCGTTAACGCGGGCGTTATCGCTCAGATCGCTCCCAAGTACGCTGCAGACATCAAGGCTACTAACCTTGAAGACGCTGTAGGCGCTTGCACAATGCAGAATCCCAAGACTAAGAAAGATACTCTCTACGCTATGCCCGAAACAGGAAACGGCTATTTCCTCGTTTACGATAAGTCAGTAGTTTCCGATAAGGACGCGGCTACATTTGAGGGAATCCTCGAATCCTGTAAGAAAGCCGGCAAGACTTTCATCATGGACGCAGGTAACGGATATTATGCTTGTATGTTCCTCTTCACAGGCGGACTCAGACTCGAAGGCTTAGAGGAAGACCAGGTTACTCAGAAGTTCAATAAGTACGACGAAGCAGAAGTTGTTGCTTCAATGAAAGCTTTCTCAACTCTTATGCATAAGTACACAGGCACTTTCAAGAGCTTAGCTGTTAGTAACATTCCTTCCGGATTTACTTCAACAAAGACAAGAAAGTCAACTTGCGGCGCAGGTATCGACGGTAACTGGGATACAGCTGCTATCAAGGCTGCTTTAGGCAAAAACTTCGGCGCTGCCAAGCTTCCTACAATCAACATCGGCGGAAAAGACAAGCAGATCTACTCTATGTACGGTTATAAGTCAATCGCTGTTAACGGCGCTTCCAAGTTCCCGCGTACTTCTCAGGTTCTCGCTTATTACCTCGCTTCCGAGGAATGCCAGGATCAGAGATGCTCAGAGTTAGGCTGGAGCCCGACAAACAAGAATTCTGTAGAAAAAGACGCTGCTAAGAAAGACGTTGCTATTTCAGCGTTAATCGAGCAGAGTAAGTATTCCGTAGCACAGGTTAACATCGGTAAAATCTGGGATCCGTTCGGAAACCTCGGTAACCAGCTCGTTGCTGATACAACCAAACCCGATTCTTACGACTTCAAGGCTCTCTTAAAGAAGACTATCGACAACGTACTCGATCAGTAATTTTTAAAAGACAAAAGATTTAGAATTTAATATAGGGCGGTCCGCTTTGCGGACTGCCCGTATCCGCAGAAACGGTGAAAACGTTATCGTGTAATTTTGAAAATTATTTGGTTTAGATAATGATTTTTGAAATAAAGGGGAACAGGATAACGCAAGAATTATTATGTAAGCTTAATATTTTTAAATATTAAAAATAAAATAATAGAAAAAGGGAGAGTGATTTGATGAGATATATTGATTATATGCAGCTGAATCCTTTCCAGAAGATTGGTTATAACCTTTCCAATTTCTTTAAGAAACTACCCTCAAATATTGCCCGATTCTTTAAGGCATTGGGCAAGTTAATAGTAGGCTTTTTCGTAGGAATCGGTAAAGGTTTCGCTAACTACGGAAAAAGATTTGTTAAGGGCGACGTTTTTGTTAAGTTGTCCTATCTCATCTTCGGTGTCTCTAATATGGTTAGAGGCCAGATTATTAAGGGACTTTTGTTCCTTGTTACAGAAGCGGCGTACATATGCTTTATGTTGTTCTTCGGTATCAACTATATTTCCAAATTCCCGACACTCGGTACTGTAGAAACAACCGAGAAGCTTTCCGCCGACGGATTTACTTACGAAACAGTATACGGAGATAACTCAATGCTTATCCTCCTTTACGGCGTTCTTGTAATCGTTGTAACGATTTTGGTTTTCGCGATTTATCTCGCAAATACAAAGAGCGCGTTTAAGGTTTATGAAGATAAGCGCGATGGTAAAAAGATTCTCTCCTTCCGCGAGGAAATTAAACAGTTCTTCGACGAGAGATTCCACATTACCCTTATGTCTGTCCCCTGTACTTTAATCGGCTGCTTTACTATTTTGCCGCTGATATTTATGATACTTATAGCGTTTACGAATTATGATAACGCTCACCAGCCGCCGGGAAACCTGTTTACATGGGTAGGCCTTAAAAACTTCGCCGACCTTGTATCGGTTACAAACGGCGCTACAAAAGCAAAAACATTTGTGAACCTCGCTGAATGGACAGTTGTCTGGGCTATTTTCGCGACATTCTCCAACTATATCGCGGGTATGATCGTTGCTCTTATGATTAACAAAAAGGGTATCAAGCTTAAAGCTTTATGGAGAACTCTTTTCGTTGTTGTAATCGCTGTACCTCAGTTCGTATCCCTGCTCCTTATGAGCCAGATGCTCCAGGAGAACGGTGCTGTTAACCAGTTCCTGTCTGTAATTACCGGACAAAATGTGGCGATTAAATTCCTTAACTCGTCCGCACTTGTGGCGAGAGTTACAGTAATTGTTGTTAACATCTGGATAGGTATTCCGTATACCATCCTTATTACATCGGGTATTCTTATGAATATTCCCGCTGACCTTTATGAATCGGCTACTATCGACGGCGCGGGTCCTGTAAAGAGCTTTATGAAGATTACTCTTCCGTATATGCTCTTCGTTACAACCCCGTATCTTATCACAAGCTTTATCGGTAATATCAACAACTTTAACGTTATATATCTTCTTACGAACGGCGGACCGTCGACCGAGGAATATTATAACGCGGGCCATACCGATATCCTTGTAACATGGCTGTTTAAGCTGACTATGGGACAGACGCATGACTATAACCTTGCCGCCGCGATAGGTATTCTTGTATTTATTGTTTGCGCGACCTTGTCGCTGATTACGTTCAACCTGACTAAGTCCGCAAAAGACGAGGAGGCGTTCTCATGATTAAAAGTTATAAATTACGACGTTCTCTCGCAAATGCAGTTATCTATATTATCCTTGCGGTATTAGGTATTATCTGGGTAGCTCCGCTTGCTTACCTTGTAATGCAGTCGTTCAGCGCGGACCCCGGCGCGGTTCCCCAGACTCTTATTCCCGAAACTTTTGGTTTCAATAACTATGTAAGACTTTTTACGGAAACAGAAAGTCTTAACTTCCCGAGATGGTATATTAACACATTCGTAGTAGCATGCTTCAGCTGCGTTATCTCTACAATCAGCGTGCTCATGGTTGCGTACGCTTTCTCGAGACTCAGATTCAAGAGCCGTAAAAAGTTTATCAACATCGGTATGATCTTAGGTATGTTCCCCGGCTTTATGACAATGATAGCTATTTACTATCTCTTAAAAGCAATGGGACTTACACAGACACTCGTAGCTCTCGTTATCTGCTACTCCGCGGGAGCGGGACTCGGATTCCAGATTTCAAAGGGATTCTTTGATACTATTCCGAGAGCACTCGACGAAGCGGCGACGATTGACGGCGCTACAAAAAATCAGGTGTTCTGGAAAATTATTCTTCCGATGTCTAAACCTATCGTTGTTTATACTGTACTCACAGCGTTTATCGGACCTTGGACAGACTTTATCCTTGCGAAGATTATCATGGGTGATAAGGTAGATAACTATACGGTTGCTATCGGACTCCAGAAAATGCTCGACAACGACCATCTCGATAAGTGGTTTAAACGCTTCTTATCCGGTTCGGTTTTAGTTGCGGTACCTGTAACACTCCTGTTCCTCAAGATGCAGAATTACTACGTTGAAGGCGTTACCGCCGGCGGCGTTAAGGGTTAATCCCTTTCTATTCAAAATTAAGGGCGGCTTTATGTCGCCCTTTTCTTTTAAAACTCATAATTATAATAGGAAACTTCTTTTTTGAAAAAGTTGCCTGTTGTTAATAAAGTTTGAAAACCATAAAATTATATCCGCGCTTTCTATAAAAATAATTTGTATAGCCCGCTTAATGCGCCCTTGCGCGCGTGCGGCAGCCAAGCGAAAGGCGGACGCGATTATCGCGCTTTCTTGTTTTAGGTATAACTATGAAAAAACTTATTTCACTTCTGCTTATTATTGTATTATTAATTTCGGCGTTTTGTTCATGCGCTCAGCAGTACAGCGACCCGACCGCGAAAATAAAAACATTAAAATCGGACGACAAATACCGCAACTTCTACGAAATTTTTGTCGGCTCATTCAACGACAGCAACAACGACGGCGTGGGGGATATTAACGGTATTATTGAAAAACTCGATTATCTTAACGACGGAAATCCGAAAACCGATAACGACCTCGGAATCGACGGAATATGGCTTACTCCGATTATGCCGTCTGATTCATACCATAAGTACGACGTCAGGAATTATTTCGCAATAGACGAACAGTTCGGCACGATGAAAGATTTCGACAATCTCGTTAAGCAGTGCCACGAACGCGGAATAAAACTAATTATTGATATGGTGCTTAACCATAGTTCAAACACCCACCCGCTTTTTGAGAGCGCGTGCGAGCAGGCGCTTAAAGGCGACCTTGACCATGACGCGAAATACTACGAAATCGCCCGCTATGATACTGATCCGGGCGACGCGTATACCGCAATCGGAAACGGATATTACTACGAATCCAATTTCTCGCCTCATATGCCCGAGTGGAATATCTTCGAAAGACGCACGAGAAAATATTTTGCGAAAATCGCGGATTTCTGGCTTAACGGCCACAGCGTAGACGGGTTCCGACTTGACGCGACAAAATACTATAACTGCCACCACGGCGACGGAAAAGAATTTCTTAAATGGTACTACGGAGAATGTAAAAAGCTTAAACCGGATGTCTATGTTGTCGGCGAAAACTGGACGGGAAATTCCGAAATCTGCGAAATGTACAGCTCAGGCACCGACAGCTTTTTCGCTTTCGGATTTGCCGATTCAACGGGCGGATTCGTAAATGCCGTAAGAAATCACAACGGAGTAGGACTGATTTCGTCGGTAGCTAAGTTCGAAAAGAATTCAAAGAGAGAAAACGAAAACAGAATAAACTGCTACTTCCTTTCTAACCACGACCAGAAACGAAGCGCAAACTATTTAAAAACAGTCGGAATAAAAGGCACAAAAATGGCGGCGGCGCTTTATATGCTAATGCCGGGAAATCCGTATATTTATTACGGGGAAGAAATCGGACTGAGCCAGAACGCTTCGGCGGACGACGACGAGTATAAACGCGAGCCGATGATATGGGACAAAAACAATCTCCCCGATATAATCGTAAACGGGAAGACCTCGGCTGAGGAAAGCCAGGCGCCTTTCGGCGGAGTTAAACAGCAGGAAAAAAATGAAAAATCCCTGCTTAGCTTTTATAAACGTATTATAAAAATTAAGAACCAAAACCCCGAAATCGCGCGCGGCGAGATTTTCGAGATAAAAACAGGCGATAACGAAATTGTCGAATACTATACCGAATATAAAGGCTCGAAAATTTACGTTATTCATAATTTAAACGACAGCGAAGAAAAAAACGTAAGGCTTCCCGAAAAACTCAGACTTCGCGGAGATTTAGTCGCTTCGAACACCAAGGAAATCGATAAGCACCCCGCTGTAAGCGAAAAAGCTCTTATCCTTCCGCCGTATTCAACTGCGGTATTAAAGAAATAAATTTTGAATTCTATTATAAAAAACGACCGGATGCCCTAAGGCGCCCGGTCGTTTTTATGAAATTTTTCCTCGTTCCATATTGTGACAAAAGTTTTCAGACAGGTTAATTATAATAAGCTTACTCAATAAATAAAAAAGGAAGTTAAAAGAGATGGAACTGCCAAGAACCATTGTAAAAAAGAGAAGCGCCGATGAAAAAGCGGTCTGGATTCTGATTGAAAACGCGGTGTATTTTTTGCTCGGAATTGTAGTTTGCCGAGGCAGGATTTTCGGAACGCTTGCCCCGTTCGGAGCGAGTTACATATCCGCGGTGCCGAGAGAAAAGCTTTTCTTCTCCGCGTTCGGAACATCGCTCGGATACGTAATACTGATGCCCGAAAGCTGTTTCCGCTATGTCGCGGTAACGGTGAGCGCCGCGCTGCTGAGATGGCTGATTGAGGATTATAAGCTTATTTCAAAAACTGCTCTGTATCGTCCTATGATCGCGTTTTTGCCTGTGTTCGCTTCGGGAGCGGTTTTGATGTTCGTAAACTCAAGTACCCTGACCGATATTTCGAGGGTGAGCATAGAAGCGGTTTCGGCGGGCGCTATAGCATATTTCTTCGCGAAAGCCTCGTACCTTATAATGTCGGGCAGGCGGTTCGCTTCATTTTCCCAAAGCGAGCTTTCAAGCATTGTTCTGAGCGCCTGTGTGTTTTTGCTTTCGCTGAGCAGTATAGAGTTTGAAAAAGTATCGGTAGGAAGAATAATAGCGGTGCTTATAGTTTTACTCTGCGCAAGATACGGTTCGGTAACGGGCGGAGCGATTGCGGGCGCTTCTACCGGAGCGGTCTTTGGTATGAGCACGGCGAATTTTGCCTTTGTCTGCGCAGGATACAGTTTCGGCGGACTTATCGGCGGTTTATTTTCGCCTTTTTCAAAGATAGGAGTAGCGCTCGGATTTATAATCTGTAACTCGATAATGCTACTCTCGTCGGTTGATGATTCGGTAATAGTTCCGATTTTTGTTGAAACAATAATAGCTTTCGCGGTATTTATGATTCTGCCTAAAGATATCGAAAGATATATTACGCCCGTTTTCTTACCGCGTGAAAACAGCAGGGGTGAAAAATCTCTCAGAAATTCGATTGTAATGCGTCTTGATTTCGCCTGCGAAGCTTTGAAAAATGTGAACGGATGTGTAAACGACGTCAGCCGTCAGCTTAAAAAGCTCTACGCGCCCGACGTGGAGTATGTCTATAAAAACGCCTGCGGGGAAGTTTGCGAAAACTGCGGAATGATGAGTTTTTGCTGGGAACGCCATAAAAACTCTACTGCCGAAGATTTTAAAAGACTTTCTTCTCCGCTTAAAACTCAGGGTTTCGTTACCGAGAACGATGTCGAAAATCTGTTCTCGAAAAAATGCTGCCGGAAAATCGAAGTCGCCGACGCGGTAAACAGGGGCTACCGTGATTATTTGGCAGGGATAGAAGCGTCGTCGAGGGTTACTCAGATTCGCTCAATAGTCGCGGGGCAGTTTTCGGGACTTTCGGAAATATTGGGAGATATGGCGCAGGAGGTTGAAGGCTATAAAACTTTCGATTCCGATTGTGCCGCAAGAATAACGGAACATCTCAGAGGCAGAGGGTACATCGTAATGGAATGCGGATGTATGATTGATTCGGGCGGAAGAATGTCGGTCGAAATTGAACTCGCCGTCAGGAAAGTAAAGATAAAAAGAGACAGCTTTGCCCGCGAGATTTCTTCTGTTTGCAAAAGATGTTTCGATACTCCTCTGATAAGCGAAGTCGGAGACCGTTGCAGAGTCGTTTTAAACGAGATACCTGTTTTCGATGTCGAGGTCGGAGTTTACCAGCACGTTTTCGGCGGCGGGAAACTTTGCGGAGACTGCGTTAACTGTTTCTCTAACGGCTTCGGAGAGTTTGTGGCGCTGATAAGCGACGGAATGGGAACAGGAGGCAGAGCCGCTGTTGACAGCAATATGACCGTATCGATTCTTACAAAACTGCTTAAAGCCGGGCTGAGCGAAAACAGCGCGCTTCAGGTTGTGAATTCCGCGCTGATGATAAAAAGCGAGGACGAGAGTATTTCGACTGTTGACCTTGTTAAGTTGGATTTGTTCAGCGGAAAAGCTTATTTAAATAAAGCGGGAGCGCCGTTCAGCTATATTAAAAAGAACGGAAGGCTGCTTAAAAAAACGGCGAAATCTTTGCCTGTCGGAATTTTGGGAGATATAAAGTTTGCTAAAGACAGCGTAAAACTTTCGGGAGGAGATGTAATAGTTATGATATCTGACGGAGCCGCGCTGAAAGACGAAAAATGGCTCGAGGAAATTATCCGTAATTTTAAGGAAGACGAAAGCTGTTTTGACCTTGCGAAAGAGGTAGTAGACGAAGCTATAAAAAGACGAAGCGACGGCCACGATGACGATATATCCGCCGTTGCGGTAAAAGTAATTGAAAATTAGGCTTAAAGCATAATCCGGACCTTGGTTTGGGCAATGCTCCGTTCCTAACGCAAAAACGGCGGTACGTTTAAACGTACCGCCGTAAATATTTTATTAAGATTTGTTTTTTTGCTCCTCTTCTAATTTTTTAGCTTCCTCGGCTTTATCTTTAGTCATATACGAGAACGGGCCCGTAAGCGCGATTACACCGTAGTAGTTGATAACTCTCCATATAAGCGCCGCGCTTTTTAATGTTCCGTTGATAAAGAACGTTGAGAAGAACGCCGTGAATCCGAGCTCCGCGGCTCCCGACGCTCCGGGAATCGGAATCATACCGCTCATAAGGTTCACGAACGCCTGCGAAGAAATCAGCTGTGCGGGCGTCGCGTGGTTAAATCCGAATGAACGGAAAATAAAGTACGGAACCAAAAACATAGCTATAAACTGTAAAAACGTAAGTATAAACGAGCTTATTAAAAGCTTAGGTTTTTTGTAAATATCTTTGTTGCTGGTGTGGAAATTGTTTAACTGCTTGTCAATTCCTTCGACTTTCTCATCAACGTTTTTAATAATTTTTATTTTGTTGAGTAATTTCGCGAAGAACATAATTATCTTTCTCGAAAGATTCGGCGAGAAGCTGAAGAGTAAAACCATTCCCGTAACCGCAAACTGAGAAATAAATCCGAACGCTAAAAGAATAAGGATGTACGATATGTTTTTATTGGAAAGAATAAACGGAATGTTTGTAAGTACCGCAATTAAACTTATAAGCGTGAGCACAACCTGATACACCATAAATTTCTGCATAAGGCGCGAGGTTGAGTAGCCGATTTCGATATGCATTTTAGAAAACATAAGATAAACCTGCATCGGCTGGCCGCCTGTTGACGAAGGCGTAATAGCGCTCCAGAACAATCCCATAAACGCGACTCGGACCGCGTCTCTGAAGCGGAACTTTTTAAACCCGTCTTTGATGAAAAGGTAAATTACAACCGACTCCAAAAACATATACATAAGCTGTGAGGCAACAGCGCAGACAATCCAATACCATATAACAGGGGTATCGGAGTGAATAAGGTCGTTAAGCCCGTCTTTGCTGAAGAAGAAGTAGAGTATAATTCCTACGCAAAGACCGATAACGAGCGCGTTGAAAATGTACTTAGGTTTTAAGAAAGAATTTTTCATATTACCTCTTTAAATATCAGAAACAGCTCCCATAAATACAGGAATATTACTTTCGTTATCAATTACCGCGAAGATGAACGGACGGTTTAATTTTACCGTTTTATCGGGGCTCTTTTTTGTCGAAGAAGATGAAACGATTTTTTCGTTTCCGATTCCGCCCTTTGATACGCTGAATTCAAAACTTTGCGAAATATCCGAAACTTTGGCTTTCGCTCCGTAGGAAAGCGAAGAATAATTTCCGTTTTCTTTTAAAAATTTAAGCTCATTATTTTCGGCGAAATCAATTTCCGCTTTATCTGAGAAAACCGGAAGGTAAGCGCCGCAGGTTTTAAATACGCTCATCGAGTCCATAAACTTTAAAAAGTTCGGGCCGTTAAGCTTTTCGGCGAGTTTTTTTACGCTGAGATTTTTCGGAAGAAGCGCGACAAACTTCGAGGGAGTATTTTTTAAATCTTTTACAAACCCTTCGCAGAATTCTCCGTCAAGATAGTATTCCGTGCTTTTTAGATAAGTTGCGGTTTTGCTGCCGCCTTTTCCGTTGAATACGGATTTTGAAGTATCTTTTTGCGTATAGCCGTCAAGCCAGCAGTCGCTCATAAAAGCGCTGTCGGTAAGCACAATTCCCGAATCCTTTTCGGGAGTTTTTTTGTATCCGGCTTTATTATCGGTTTTTTCTTTTATATATGAGTTAATCGTTTTCTCTGTATTTTTATCCGAAAAGTCAAGTCTGAAAATTCCCTGCTTAAAAAAGTTGGCGTTCTGAAGCAGGAAGTTCTGGCCCACGGGAATATTTTTGTTAAAAAACATATCTCCGTTTATATCGATATAATAGCCTTTTTTGTATTTGCTGAGCGCTTTCAGCCTGCTGAAAAAGTATCCGTTGCACTCGTTAATCTCGCTTATCGAAATGTTCTCGCCCGTAAGTGATTTAAGTTTTTCGAGGGTTCCTCCCGACGCGGCGTTCTGTAAAAGCGTCAGCTGATAGTATAAAGCCGAGGGAGAAAAAGCCGCGCTGTCGCTGCTTTCAAGCAGGCTTGAAAGCATTTTTGAAGAAAAAGAAATCGCGGCGCTCTGATAGTTTGAGTAAGAGTTGGGAGGGGTTGATTCGTTGTTTTTAAACGAATAGGTTTTGTTTTCGTCGGCCTTGACCTGGGAAGCCAAATCTTCTCCGGGAGCAGAGTTGCAGGCGCATAAAACCGCCGAAAAAATAAAAACAGATAAAATTATAGAAATAACTTTTCTCATTTCTTTTCTCCCGCAATGCTGACAGCTAAATTATAAATCTGCTCAGCTGCATTCCCGTTGTAATGTTTTTTACAGTTTTCGCTCATAATCTTAAGTTTACGGTCGTCTTTTAAAAGGACGTCAACCTTTTCGCCCGGATTTTTATCCAGCATAACCGCAACTCCGATACTTTTAAGGAACCGCGCGTTGCAAGCTTCCTGTCCGGGGTAGGCGCTGTAAATCGCCATCGGAAGAGAGCACGTAAGACTTTCGCTTACGGTAAGTCCGCCCGGCTTTGTAATAATAAGGTCGGAGCAGTGCATATAATCTTCTACATTATCCACATACATAAGAAGCCTTGTGTTTTTGTTGATTCGGGTGCGGAATTTGTTGTAAAGATTATGGTTATTACCCGTAATTACGATAAACTGGCAGTTCTTGGCGGTGTTCGCTATATCTTTATAAACCGAAAGAACTTCGCTGACTCCGAAACTTCCCGCCATAAACAGGACGGTTTTAACGTCAGGTTTAAGCCTGAGTTTTTTTCTCAGTTCTGTTTTATCTGTTTTTAAGGTAAATTTCCTGAATACGGGAATACCGTAAGCGTGAACCCTGCGCGGGCTGATTTTATATTTGGTCTGGAAGTCATCGACCATTTTCTGACTGCTGACAATATAGTGGTCGATACCGTCGGCGATGTATGTATAATGCGCGTCGAAGTCGGTGATTAAAGCTATAACGGGAGCTTTGATTTTGTTTTTAATCTTTAAATCTCCGAGCATCGTCGTTATAAAAGCGTGGCAGGAAATAATAACATCGGGCTTAAACATTTCTATCGCGCCGGTAAGGTGTCTGCCTTTAAACTTGTTAACCGAATTGCAAAGGTTGTTAAGCGCTGACTCACGATCGGAATTACGATACATCTGACCGTAGAATTTCGGCATTTTTTTAGCTAAAACCGTATAGCCACCGCATATGAAATTGTTATAAAGTCTTCCCGTAGTTTCAATGCCGTCGATTATTTTTACGATATTATCAGGGGATGCAGTTTCAATATGCTCTTTAAGCGCGTTCGCGGCGCGTTTGTGGCCGCCGCCCGTTGAAGCTGAAAAAATTAATATCCTCATTCGCGACTCCTGTTTCGATTTGAATTATTTACTGGCTTAAATTATAAAAATACACATATATAATCATTATATACAATTTTTTTGAAAAATTCAATATCATTGAATATATTAGTTAAAATACTGAGTATTTTTCTTAAAAAATCCGCTAATAAGTACAAGATTAACAAATTTTGATTTTTTCTTATTTTTTTCGATTTTTTTCTTTATTTTTCTACCAAAAAGGTATATTATTAGTAGTGAATAAAAAGAAGGAAAGGAGTGTTCAATTTGGCGGCAAGAAGAAACCCGGGATACAACTATGATAATTTTTCAACCTCAAAACCGCGCGCTGACCGCAGACGCGCTAAACCTCGTCACGCCGCGCCTGTGAAACACGCACCAAAAAGACGCTCTTATTCCTCGCAGAGAAACACTTCTCCCGTACGCAGCCCTAAAAGACATAAACCCGCGTTTGTGTTCCTTGTTATCTTTTTTGTTTCGGGGCTGCTTATTACTGCCGGAGTAGTCGGATTTAATATGTATCGTGAATACAGAAAAGGGCTTCCGTTTACTTATTCCGACGGAGTTAATGTTTCGGGAATTGATATCGGCCAGCTTTCCGTTAAGGAAGCGAGAGCTAAGCTGAAAGAAAACGCGATGAGCGTTGTAAAAGATATTACAATAAACGTTAAAGCGAAAGACATAGAAAAAACTTATACAAAAGAAAGTTTTAAATATGAATTCGATTTTGAAACTCCGCTTAAAGAAGCGAAGATTTACAGCCAGAAAGACCAGGGCGTATATGAAACCAAAAGCGGTGAAACCGCCGCCGAAACGGATGAAAGTACAGATTCTCCGAAGTTCACCCTGAATTATAAGCTTTTAAAATCTTCGGTAAAAAAACAGATTAAAAAATTAGCTGAAAAAATCGACATAGCTTCAAAGAACGCAAGAGTGGTAAAGTTCCATCCGTTCGCGGATAACCGTTTTGAATATAAAGAAGGTTCAAGCGGAGTAAAACTCGACCGGAAAGCTCTGAATAAAAAGTTCGCTAAGTTCTTCAACTCGGGAAAATCCGAACTCAACGTAAACGCTAAAGTCGATAAAATAAAACCTAAGATTACGGTTAAGGATTTAAAAAGAGAAATAGTAGGACTCGCCACAGCCTCATCCGTTTCCACAAACACCCCCGAAGGCACAAATAATATGAAAGTCGCGCTTAAGGCCTGCAACGGCTCCGTAATTGAACCCGGGGCAACCTGGTCGTTCAATAAGTGCACGGGCGACTCCAACCTCGAGTCCAACGGCTATAAAAAGGCGGCTGTAATTTCCGAGAAAAAGGTTAAGCAGGGCGTCGGCGGAGGAATCTGCCAGGCAAGCACAATTATTTTCGAGGCGGGATTGTTCTCCAATATGGAAATCGTCGAACGCCATAACCACTACTGGGCTTCCACGTACGCTTACGCGGGCGAGGACGCGACAATTGACTATCCCGACCTTGACCTTCGTATGCGCAATAAAACAGATTACCAGATGTTTATCGAGTGCCGTCTTGAGGACGGAAACCGCCTGAGAGTTAATATCTGGGGATATCAGGACCCCGATTACGATAATATACGGCTCCATTCCGAAAACTACAGAATTTCGAAAAACGATTTCCACACCCGTACATTCCGCGAGCTGTTCAAAAACGGAGAGATAATTAAAACCGAAACAATTTGCGACTCCTACTACAATATAAAGCACTCGGTAAAAACTCCCGACGCCGAAACCTATAGAACAACCGTAAACGGCTATAACCAAAGCGAAGACGCCGAGTACGAAACTATGGAAGTTGTCGACACAAGGGAAAAGAAAAGCGAAAAAGAAACCGAGAATGACGAAGAAGACAGCGAAAACAGCGGCGAAAATAATAACGACGACAGCTCACAGGATTCCGAAGAGAATAACGACAGCGAAGAAAGCAGCGAATAAATAATATAATTAATGCCGGTATTGAGGTTAGTCCTTGATACCGGTTTTTGTTGTAATAAAATCCTTTTAAGTTGAGCAAAATATACTCGAAAGGGTGATATTATGATACATCGTATAGGAAAGTATACGCTTGAATTTAACGACATCGGCATAACCGGCTTCGGGAGCGTCGCGGGTAAAAAGGAAAGCGAAGGCCCGCTTTCGAAAAATTTCGATAAAATAATCTTCGATTCCTACGCGGGCAGGAAAACCTACGAGCAGGCGGAAAGCGTACTACAGCAGGAAGCTTTTTTATTTGCCTTAAACCGCGCCGATAAAAAAGCGGAAGATATTGATATGATTTTCGCGGGAGATCTTTTGAACCAATGCATAAGCTCAAGCTACGGGCTGAAAGATTTTAATATTCCTTATTGCGGGCTGTACGGCGCCTGCTCAACAATGGCGGAGGGGCTGATTTTGTCAGGCATTTCTCTGAGTTCGGGCGCGAGCCGAGCCTGTGCCTGCGTTACATCCTCGCATTTTTGCACGGCCGAAAGGCAGTACCGCTTTCCGCTTGATTACGGCGGTCAGCGTACGCCGACTTCCCAATGGACAGTTACGGGAAGCGGAAGCTGTGTGATTGAAAAAGCGGTTAAAGGATTGAAAATCTCACGCGCGCTTATCGGAAGAATTGTCGATTATGATGTTTCCGATTTAAACAATATGGGCGCGGCTATGGCGCCTGCCGCGGCGGATACCATATTGAAATTTTTTGAAGATACAAAAACATCGCCCGAGGACTACGACCTGATACTCACGGGCGATTTGGGAGAAGTCGGC
>CADBCC010000002.1:106092-119555 GCA_902793125.1 uncultured Ruminococcus sp. | reverse complement strand
GTGTATATTTTTCCGGCGTCAAAATCCATACATATATTTTCAAGAACGTCGGTTGAACTTTTTTCGTATCTGTAAGAAACGTTTTTTAAACTTAATTTACTCACAACAAAACCTCCTTTACGATCTGTTTGAAAGAATTTTCAACGGTTCATATTTCATTATACTTATTAAAGCCGCGAGACCGGAAATCAGCGTCAGGAAAAGTCCGACAAGAGCGAGTTCAAGAATTACATACAAGTTTGTAGCGCTTGATACGCTGTCAACATATTTCGCGGCAGTTGTATTTTTGTTGAACAAAGCGCCGCCAAAATCGCTCGGAGGGCCGCTTTCATCTCTATCTAATCCGAAGTTTTCTTTTATCTTGCTGTCGCTTGACTTACTGCTGCTTATCTGATTTGCGAGAAGTGTATTTGTTACGGGAACGGAAGCGGCCGATCCGATGCTTGTTCCGATAATCAACGCTATAAAAGTTACAATTAAAATCTCGGTAATGAACTGAATCGCTACTTTTGCTTTTTTCATTCCGATAGCCGTAAGTACACCGACCTCATATTTACGTTCCCTGAGATTAAATATATTAAGCGTTATTAATATAATTCCGCCTACACACAGCACAACCAAAAAGAACCACATAGCCGTACTGCTGAGAGTATTCAGCGGTGTAAGACTGTTTTCGTAAGCCTGAAGGTCGCTTGAACTTACCTTGTAATCATCACTGAGTCCGAGTTTATATACCTTTTTCGAGAAAGACTCATAGTTATCCACATCGGCGAAGGTATAAGTAAACGCTAAATTTTCTTTAAGAGCCGCGGATGTTTCGTTTCCGTCGCTGTCGGTGGTTTTGTTACCAGCCTTTTCGGAAGCGCTGATGAGTTTTGAAAAAGCGGTGTAATTCATATAAATATTATTAGCGGGATCGTTCATTTTAAAACGGTTATCCTCTTCGGATGACGAGTCTGAATTAGTATATATTCCCACAATTTTAAGCTTGTAGGTTTCTTTCTCGTATTTGGGATTAGAAAGTTTAATTGTGTCGCCGACTTTAAGGTTGTTATAGGTTGCGAGTTCATTTGATATAACACACTCATAATCGGAAGATGAGAAATCAAACATACTTCCGCCTGTTATTTTGCAGCTTCCGTCCTCCCCGAACATTGAGAGCATTGCGTCGCTTGACGAATAACCTGTGATTGAAAAATCGCCTTGATTCACCTGAAACGGCATACCGCTGGCCTTATTGTCGCCGGAATCACTCTGCGGCGCCTGCCCGAGCATATTTCCGTCCGAGCTGCTGTCGGTATTCTTGCTGTTCGACGAATTACTGTCGTTATCCTCGCTTGTTCCGTACGGAAGCAAATCGCCTGTCGCGTTTAAGGAAATTGCGCCCGAATAGTAATATCCGTCGCCCTTTTTAAGTGCCTTTGTGTATTTCATATAATCGTCAAGAGTAAGGGACGAACCCTGGAGCACATCGAAGTCAAATTTATTACGGTCAGTACTTTCGGATTTACTTGAACTCGACATCTCCTCCATTGCTTTTTTTCTGTCAAAAGAAATCTGCGCGGTAACTTTAAGTCCGCTCATAGTATCCTGCTTCGCAACTTCGGCAGCCTGCTGTATAGACAGCGCCACACAGGCTGAAACAGAAATAATCAAAACAATAATTCCTATTAATATATTTCTGAGTTTGTTGCGTGTAATACTTTTTAGTGCATTTTTTAGTATATACATTTCAAATATCTCCTTGTTTTATACTGCGTTTATCTTACACATATTTTATTGAATTTTTATTGAAAAAACTATAATACTTTTTATTTTTCGTTTTTTCACTTAATTTTCATATGTAAACTTTACAAATTGTATCGGCACCCGTCCCGCGGGTGCCGATGCATTCAGAAGGAGTAAATCAAAATTTTCAATTACTTAACTGTTACTTTTATTTTTTTATACGCTCCGCTTTGAGCGTAAACATAGATATAACAACTTCCCTTTTTCTTAGCTGTAATCTTACCTTTTGAGTTTACCGCCGCGATACTCTTGTATGATGATTCGTACTTTATCGCGCGGTGTTTTTTAACCTTCAGTTTTTTACTTTGGGCAACTGCTTTTGCTTTAAGCTTAAATGTTTTTCCGGCTTTCAGAGTTACCTTATTTTTCTTTGCCGCTGTGGTAACTTTTTTGTAGTTGCCGACTTTACCGCCTTTTGTGGCAATATGAATAGTCTTCGACGTAGAAATTACCTTTCCGTTTTTACCGACAGCTACAATTACAAATTTATAATACGTACCCTTTTTAAGCTTTTGGTCCGCGGCTTTTGTAACCTTGTATGAGGTTTTGGACGAGGAAAGAGTTGTAAGTTTTTTATACTTATTGGATTTACCGCATTTATTGCCGTATACTACGTATTTAACCGCTCCGCTTACCTTGTTCCATTTAAGAGTAAGAGACTTTTTCTTTACGCTTGAAGTTCTCGCTTTCAATATGCCGAAAGCTGAACCCGAAATTTCTTCGTTTTTACTCTTCTTAATTAAAGAGTCAACCGTTTTAAAATCTTTTTTAGATGATTGCGAGGATGTTGATTTTTCAGTAGAGGCTGACGCTCCTTCCGTGGACTCCGTTACCGGAACGGCAGTTGTTTCCTGCACGGGAACGGCTGTTGTTTCCTGTACAGGGGTGCCTGTTGTTTCGGCAGTAACAGGTTCGGTAGTTACGATTTCGGAAGCAGGTACAGCTGTTGTATCAGACGTCGGAGTTTCTGTAGGTTCCTGCGTTACATCTTCGGAAGCACTCGTCGCGGGTTCGGATGTAGTTTCTTCGTAAGATTTTTTCTTAGTTTTTACTGTTATAGTTAAATCGCCCGCAACCTTTGTAACTTTGTAGATATTTTCCGTCCCGAGTTCCGACGGAGTTTTTAGGTTATTATAATCGCCTTCAACCGTTACAGAATCAACTTCATATCCGTCGCTGACTGTTACGGCAAAATTAACCTGTCCTTCTCCCGTGCTGTCGGGTACGCCCGAGGTTGAATTTCTTGAAACTGCTGTAGAAACGCCGGTTTCGCTTGCTGTAGTATAATCCTTAGTATAATAAATATCTATACTTGAATTTTCATCCGTTACAAAAGAAACGTTATATCCTTTATCTTCTTCCTCTTCACCGGTAACGACAGAAGTTGTAACTGTTACAGTAAGGTCGCTTCCGACCTTTGTAATACGGTAGAGGTTATCAATCAATTCAGTAAGCGAAAGGTCCTTCAGGTTTTTATATGTACCGTCAACTGTAACGCTTTCAACCTTATAACCTTCGTCTGTAACAATTTTAAAGTTAATCTGTCCGTCGCCTGTACCGTCTGATTCACCCGTATCGCTGTTGCGTGCAATTGCGGTACTCGCGTTTGTTTCACTCGGCTGTGAATAATCCTGCTTATAGTAAACTTCAATTGAACAATGCTCGTCTGTGTTGAATGTCGCTGTGTAAATTGTAGTGTTTTCCGTAACAGACGCTGTTTCGTTTTCTTCGGTGTACTCTGAAGCCGAAGAGAGCTTTGCGGAAGTTTTATATTCAACCGCGCTGCAGTCCGAACAAGTATATTTAATCAATCCCTCTTCGCTTGCTGTCGCCTCTTTTACAACCGTTCCGTAATCCCAGTTATGAGCAAAAGCGTTAGATTTACAACTGTCTACACTTGAAGCCGTTGTAACGGAACAGTTACCGAGGTTTGGAGCAGAATAGAGCAGGTAGTTTATGTTTCTTACTAATTTTTCACTGCGGAGAGTAGAACCCGAACTCGTTATTTTTATAACTGTGTCAGCGTTATAAGAATTTGTTGAAGTAAAGGTTTTCTGGCTTGAGCCGGAAAGATTTACACCCATTCCGCGTGATCCTGCGGCAAAAACAGTCGCGTTGTTTATTGTTATAGTTCCGTCACAGTCAAGAGGTGAATTGTCGCCGCCGCTTCTCATTGAAAGAACCGTAACATTTCCGCCAAGGATATTCAGCGCGCCGTTAGAGTCAAGTCCATCACCCTCGCAGTCAATATAAAAGCTTCCGCCGTAAATGTTGAGAGAATAATTAGATGACGAGCTCTGGCCTCCGGGAGTTGAACCGCCCTGACCGCCTCCCTGTCCGGGACGGTTTCCGCCCGGTCTGAAGGGATCCTGACTCTGCTGTCCCTGAGTTCCGTTTGAGCTTCCGCCCGCGGCATTTATACCGTCATCGGATGCTTTTACATAAAATTTTCCCGAATAGGCGTTTACAATTGAGCCCTCCAGTCCTTCGTAAGATGAATATATGTATATTTCGGGATCGCGTTCGTAACCGTTTTCGGTGCCTAATGTGAGAGTAGAATCGGCGTGTACGCCGTCGTCGCCTGTGTAAATATAAAATGTACCGCCTGTTATATCGCAATATCCGTCGGAATGAACAGCGTCATCGGCTGTATTAAGATTAAAGGTACCGCCGTTTATATTCAGCTCGTTTACGGGCTCGGTCTCGCTGTCGTTATTGCCCGACGCTTTAAGTCCTTTACAGCTCATTGTATCTTTATTAAACGACGAGCTTTTATAACCGTCAAGCGTTTTTATGTTGAATGTGCCGTTGTTGATTGTGAGTTTTTCGGCAGCCTGGATACCGTCGCTCTGTGCGTTTATTGTAAAAGCACCACCATTTATTGTAACGGTTCCCGCTGAAGCTGTATCGCCTTCATCAGGTTCGGATTTTATAGCGTCATTTCCGGAGGTAACGTTAAAAGCACCCGCGTTTATAACAATGCTTCCGTCAAAAGCTATTCCGTTATTTACGGCTTCTGCCTTAATTGTTCCGCCGTCAACCTGAAGAGAGCTTTCCGCTCCGCCTTTTATCGCGTTCTTGGCGTTGCCGACAGCGTTCAAAACTCCATCGCCGAAGATTGAAAGAGATGAGCCTGATTTAACTTTAATTGCCGCTCCCTCGAAATTATCGGGATCGGTAGTTTCTTTTGAAGATTCCTCGTTGTTTGTAATAGTATTTGTTCCGGAAAGTTTTAATAAAACCGAGGAGCCTTTCTTTACAATTATGGGAGCGGTATCAGAATTAGAAAGAGTAAGACCGTCAAGAATAAGAGTAACATTTGACAGACTTTTGCTGACTTCAACCTTTCCTTCCGAGCAGGTTCCGTTTATTCTGTACGTTCCGTCCGAAGTAACTGTAAGCGATTTTCCGTCAATAGTATAACCCGAGCTGCTTACAGTCTCGGTAATACCGTCGTTTGTGAATGTGAGCGTCGCCTGCTCCTTTGAGTAAGCTCCCGCGCTTAGCGGAAATAAAGATAAAAGCATTAACGCCGCTAATAATACACTTAAATACTTTTTTGTTTTCATTTAACAGACCTCCAATCATTTTTGTTAATAAGAAAATCTCCTGTATCGTAATCATATAATACAGGAGATTTATTGAAATTTTATTGAAGGTTTTTAATATTTCTCAATAATTTTTTTAGCTTTTTGCTTAAACGGTTTTTAAGCTTACTTCAAATATAACCTTACCGTCCTTACAGTTTACACTTATCTCGCCTTTATGCGCGCCGACAATTGACTTCGCGATTGAAAGCCCTAAGCCGTAATGATTACCGCCCTCATCGTTTCTCGCCTCGTTAAGGCGGTAAAAACGATCAAAAAGCAGTTCTTTTTTATCCTCGGGAATAGGCTCTCCGTTGTTGATTACCGTAAGTACAGCTTTATTATGATTTTTAATCAGACTCATTTCTATATTACCGCCCGAAGAATGTTCAATTGCGTTATCAATCAGAATTGAGACAAGCTGGCTGAGCTGAGAAGAATTTCCGTTTACGTATATTTCATCTTCAATATTATCGAAATCAATATTGATTCCTTTATCAAAAGCTATACTTTCGAAAGGTAAAATCTCGCCGATAACAATATGACTGAAATCAACTTTTTCAAGCTTAATCTCGTTTTTTTCTGTCTTTGCGAGTGCCATAAGCTGTTTTATTAAAATTGACATTCTCTCGTTTTCGTAAACTATATTTTTCAGCCAGCGGTTTTCTCCTATTTCACCTTCGAGCACTTCGGCGTTTGTGGAAATTACGGTTACGGGAGTTTTAAGTTCATGTCCCGCGTCGGAGATAAATCTCTTTTGCGCGTTGTGGTTTTTCTCAAGCGGGCGAATAATCAGATTAGCAAGAACAATTGAAAGCGCTAATACAATCGCTAAAGAAATAACTCCGAATATAAGAGTGTATTTTAATAGAGTATTTACGTTTTTATCAAACTCGGAGCGGTCCATAAACACAACAAGTTTGCAGTCATCAGTTTTTTCAATAAGATAATTATAACCGTCAAGCTTGCCTTTGCTGCTGCCGGAATCAAGAGCAGACTTTGCCAGAGCTGTTAATTCATCGTTAGTTATCGCGTCGCTGCTGTTATCAATTTCTTTAACTTTGTTATCGCTGTCAAACGCCACAGAGTAAATAGCAGCAACGTCAAAAGCCCTCTCGTCTTCTGGCCTGCGCGGAGGGATGTGTTTAAGTTCATCTCTTTCATCGGGCTTCGACGGGGTACCTTCCTGAGCGTAAATCTGAGTATAGCGTTCAAGCATATGCTCGTCTTTATCGGACATCTCGCGGTAGCTTGAAAAATAGATAACTCCGAAAGTGCCCGCTATAATCAGAGTCATAATCGCCATAATTGAAGCGACAATTTTTATTTTTGATTTTTTAAACATATCAGTCACCCTCTCTGAGCTCGTAACCGATTCCTCTTACCGATTTTATCTGCGTTTTCGCGCCGATAAACTTCAGTTTTTTACGGGTAAAGGAAATATATACCTCGACATTGTTGTATTCAGCTTCGCTGTCGTAATTCCAGATTTTCATCGCGAGGCTCTCGCGCTCCATAACTTTGTTTTTGTTAATAAGCATAAGGCGCATAATATTAAATTCTTTTTCTTTAAGACGGACCGACTGGCCGTTTGTTTTACAAATCAGCATACAGCTTTCTGTATTAAGCTCAATATCGCCAAATTCAAGCTTGTTGTCTTTATTCACACCCGAATACCTGCGATCAAGCGCGCGAAGTCTCGCTAACAGTTCTTTTGTCATAAAAGGTTTTGTCAGATAATCGTCAGCGCCGCTGTCGAGGCCTTCGACTTTATCATCCAACTCTCCCTTAGCTGTCAGCATAAGGATAGGCGTTTTTATACCTTCGCTTCTCACCTGCTTTGCGATTTCGAAGCCTGAAATTCCCGGAAGCATAACATCTAAAATAATAATATCATAAGCGTCGCTTTTAGCGGCGTAAAGCCCCTCGTCGCCCTCATTCATAATGTCAACTTCATAGTTTTCTTTTCTCAAAATAGCGGCAAGAGCGTCAGCCATCCGCTTTTCATCTTCTACCAAAAGCAAGCGCATAAAATCACCTCTACAGTTTATTAAATTTATTATAGCACAGATTTATTGAAAATGTATTGAAAACAAATGATTTTATTAAAACTTTACAATTTCTTTACTATAAGCTTTAGTTTTATAAAAATCTTTTTAAAAAAACATTTTCGTAAGCGTTTTCCACAGAACAATAAAAATATTGTTTATTGTATTGTGTAATACGCTGATTGAATTTAGCTCCGCGTTTTGTTACAATAATAATATAGGGAAAAATTGCTTTTCTTTATTTGATTTAGGAGTTGAGAAAAAATGACAAAAAGAATTACGGGATTATTGATTTGCGTATGCATCATAATCTCCTGCTTTGCGTTCGGCGTAATTCATACCGCCGCCGCGAACACATCGGCAAAAACAACTTCCGATGACTACGGACTCCCGAAAAAAATTGAAGACGGAAATATTCTTCAATGCTTTAACTGGAAGTATAACGACATTAAAAACGAACTGAAAGGTATTGCCGAGGCGGGATTCACCACAGTACAGACCTCCCCCGCTCAGCCGCCCGATACCGGGGATAAATGGTACTGGCTGTATCAGCCGTGCGGATTCTACATTTCGTCAAGCAACCTCGGAAGCAAGACGGATTTGCAGAATTTATGTACAGAAGCTAAAAAATACGGCATTAAAATAATTGTTGATATCGTAGCAAACCACCTTACAGGCGACCACGGTAAAATCCAGAACGACCTTAAAGACGGCAGATACTGGCACAACAAAGGCAAATGTACAAATTGGAAAGACCGCACCCAGCTCACGCAGTACAATATAGGCGATTACGCTGACCTTAAAACCGAGGACAGCTATGTACAAAATGTTGTAAAAAATTACTTAAACGACCTTAAAAAAATCGGCGTTTCCGGATTCCGTTTTGACGCGGCTAAACATATCGCTACCCCCGCCGAGGGAGACAACTTCTTCAGTATGGTTAAAAACGTAGGACTATACGCTTACGGAGAAATCCTCGACAGTCCCGGCGGAAATGAAGCAAACGTGCTTAAAGAATATACAAAATACATTGGTATCAGCGACACATATTACAGCGGAGAAGTTACAGGTCATATGCGAGACAAAGAGGTTGTAACTAATACAAGCCGATGGAAAAAGGTCGGAGTTGACGGTACTAAAATTGTTTACTGGCCCGAAAGCCATGATACCTACTCTAATAACGGCAACGAAGGCTGGACAAAGAATATCGAACAGAAAACTATCGACCGTTCGTACGCTATACTCGGCTCGAGAGCCGACGCCCAGGCGCTCTATCTTTCAAGACCTAATTCAAACGACAGAGAGAACATTTACATAGGCAGCAAGGGAAGCACTCACTATAAGTCAAAAGAAGTAGCCGCCGTAAACCACTTTAAAAACGCATTGGTCGGCAGAGGCGAAAGCTACACCTACGGCGACGGCTGCGACGTTGTATGCCGTGAAGGCGGAGCGGTAGTTGCGTCCGCAAAAGGCTCAAGCGGCAAAGTAACCGTTACTAATTCAGACAGCCTCGTTTTACCCGGAACTTATACCGATGAGATTACAGGAAATAAATGGACTGTTACGGAAACAACAATGACGGGAACGCTCGGCAACACAGGTATAGCTGTATTTTACAGCACCGAGCCTTATGTGCGTCCGACTGAAGCGCCTCCTACAACAGCCGCTCCCACTACCGCGCCTCCGACAGAAGCTCCCACACAGGCTCCTACCGAAAGCATTGGTATTATAGGCGACGCAAACGGCGACAAGAACGTAACAATAAAGGACGCGACACTCATCCAGAAATCAATCGCGGGTATCGAAACCCTTTCGGGAAACGCTAAGCTTTTAGCTGACGTTAACGGAAACAAAAGCGTTGAAGTCAAAGACGCAACATGTATACAGAAATACGTCGCTATGCTGGATGGTTCGGGCAACGCGGGAAAAGCTTACTAAAAAGCAAATATATAAAACATAAAAATCACGGCCGGCAAAAAGCTGACCGTGATTATTCTTTTATTTTTAAAATGTAATTGCCGCTTTGATAAACGCCGAAAACAGAGGATGGGGTTTATTGGGGCGGCTCTTAAATTCGGGGTGATACTGAACGCCTACATAAAAAGGTCTGTCGGAAAGTTCAACGGTTTCAACAAGAGAACCGTCAGGCGACATTCCAGAAAGCGTCAGTCCCGCTTTTTCGAGCGTTTCACGATATTCGTTATTAAACTCATAACGATGGCGGTGGCGCTCGCTTATCTCGTTTTTGCCGTATGCTTTAAACATTGTGGTATTGTCCTTAATTACACACGGATAAGCGCCGAGTCTCAAAGTACCGCCCTTATCGGTTTCGTCGCTCTGGTCGGGCAGATAGTCAATAACTTTCGGAACATTACGCGCAAACTCGCCCGAGTTTGCCTTTTCTATTTTCGCGACATTTCTTGCGTACTCGATAACAGCAACCTGCATTCCGAGACAGATTCCGAAATACGCTATATTGTTCTCGCGGGCATATTTGCAGGCGGTAATCATTCCGTCAATACCGCGGTGTCCGAAACCGCCCGGCACAATAATTCCGTCCAATTCCGAAAGTATTTCATCGGCATTTTCTTCGGTAATATCTTCCGAGTCAATCCATTTTATATTAACTTTTGAATTAAGATAATATCCGGCGTGGCGAAGCGCTTCCGCTACGCTGAGATAAGCGTCGTGCAGCTCGACATACTTGCCTACCAATCCAATATCCACCGACTTCTCACGCATTTTTATGCGTTCTATCATATGCTCCCAGTCTGATAAATCAGGCTTATGGGTTTTTAAATTCAACTCACGGCATACTATATCGCTTAGGTGCGCTTTCTCGAGCATAAGCGGAGCCTCATACAATACGGGAAGAGTTAAGTTTTCGATAACGCAATCGGGCCATACATTGCAAAATCCTGCGATTTTATCAAAAATCGTTTTGTCTGTTATCGGTTCATCGGTACGAAGAATTATTATGTCGGGTGAAACTCCCAAACCCTGCAGTTCTTTAACGCTGTGCTGGGTTGGCTTACTCTTATGCTCTCCGGAAGCTTTAAGATAAGGAACAAGAGTAACGTGAATATAAAGGCGGTTATCCTCGCCCACCTCGTGGCCGACCTGGCGGATAGCCTCGATAAACGGCTGGCTTTCAATATCTCCGATAGTGCCGCCGATTTCCGTAATAACCACATCGGCGTCGGTTTTTTTGCCGACAGAGTAAATAAAGCGTTTAATCTCATCCGTAATATGCGGAATAACCTGGACTGTTTTTCCGAGATACTCTCCCCTGCGCTCTTTCGCGAGCACATTGGAATAAACCTTACCTGTAGTCAGATTAGAGTATTTGTTTAAGTCCTCGTCAATAAAACGCTCGTAGTGGCCGAGGTCAAGGTCTGTTTCAGCGCCGTCATCTGTGACATATACCTCGCCGTGCTGATAAGGACTCATTGTACCGGGATCAACATTAATATACGGGTCAAGTTTCTGAGCAGCAACACGCAGACCTCTCGCTTTTAAAAGACGTCCGAGCGAGGCGGCGGTAATTCCCTTACCGAGGCCCGAAACAACTCCGCCTGTCACAAAAATATACTTAGCCATAATAATCCTCCATTCTTCACTCTTCGCTTTAAACTACAAATTACTGTATCCCATAAGACTTTCGTCAACCTCGCGGGCGCAGTCGCGTCCGTCGCGGATTGCTCTTACTACAAGCGATTGACCGCTGTGCATATCGCCTGCGGTAAATACATTTTCAACATTCGTTTTATGGGTGTTGTTCTGACCGATTACATTTGTACGTCCGTCAACTTCAACACCAAATGCTTCGGTTACGTAGTTTTCGCTTCCCAAAAAACCTGCCGCGATTAAAACAAGCTCGGCTTCAACTTCGTACTCGCTGCCCTCGACCTGTTTCATATTCATACGGCCTGTTTTTTCGTCTTTTTCAAATTTCAGGCCGACAAGCTGCGCGCCTTTAAGATTACCGTTTTCATCCTTCAGAAATCTCTTAACGGTTGTTTGATAAATACGAGGGTCGGTACCGTAAACAGCCGCCGCTTCCTCCTGGCCGTAGTCGGTTTTGCAAACTCTCGGCCACTGCGGCCACGGATTATTTTCCGCTCTTTCATCGGGAAGTTTAGGCATCATTTCAATCTGTAAAATACTTTTAGCGCCGTGGCGCACACAGGTTCCCACACAGTCGTTGCCTGTATCGCCGCCGCCGATTACTATTACGTTTTTACCTTTAGCGGAGATATACATCCCCTCTTTAAGGTCGTTATCGAGCAGGGATTTTGTAGTGGATTTAAGAAAATCTACAGCGAAATATATTCCCTCGGCTTCTCTGCCGTCAACTTTTATATCACGGGGATTTGAAGCTCCGCAAGCGAGAACAATTCGGTCAAAATTTTCTTTTAATTCTTTATAAGAAATATCTTTTCCGACATTCACACCTGTTTTAAACTCAATTCCCTCCGCTTTCATTATATCAATTCTGCGGTCAATAATATTTTTTTCGAGTTTCATATTCGGAATTCCGTACATCATAAGTCCGCCGACTCTGTCGGAACGCTCAAATACGGTTACTCTGTGGCCTCTACGGTTGAGCTGATCAGCCGCGGCAAGCCCTGACGGGCCGGAACCGATTACCGCGACTTTCTTTTTTGTTCTTACTTTCGGCGCTTCGGCTTTTGCCCAGCCGTTTTTATAGGCTGTCTCTACAACAGAATACTCGTTATTTCTTACAGTTACCGCGTCGCCGTTAGCTCCGCAGGTACATGCTTTTTCACATAAAGCGGGACACACTCTTGAGGTAAACTCGGGAAAATTGTTTGTAATTCTCAGCCTTTTATAAGCCTGCTCCATATTACCTCTGTAAATTAGGTCGTTCCACTCGGGAATCAGGTTATTAAGAGGACATCCGCTTATCATTCCGCCGATATTCATACCCGACTGGCAGAAAGGCACTCCGCATTCCATACAGCGTGCCGCCTGGGCTCTGCGTTCTTCGGGAGATAAACTATCGTGAAATTCATTATAGTTTTTAATACGTTCCTGTACGGAGTAAGCGTGGGTTTCCTCACGCTCATAATCTAAAAATCCTGTGGGCTTTCCCATTACTTCTCCTCCTTTACAAGTGTATAAAACGCTTCTATTTTAGCCTGTTCCTCGTCGATTCCTTTAGCCTCGTTTGCCGCGATTTCTTCAACAATCCGCTTATAATCGTGAGGGATAATCTTCTTAAACAACGGTAAACAGCCTTCAAAATCAGCTAAAATCCGTTTTCCTTTTTCAGAACCTGTAGCTTTGACGTGTTCCTCAATCAAGGATTTTACTCTTTCAATATCGACCTTTTCACTTAACTGTGTACATTCAACAAGCTCTTTGTTGAGTCTGCGGTAAAGGTGGTGGTGTTCGTCGAAAACATAAGCGATACCGCCCGACATTCCCGCGGCGAAATTCTTTCCCGTACGTCCTAAAACCAAGGCGCATCCGCCTGTCATATACTCGCAGCCGTGATCTCCGACACCTTCAACAACAGCGGTCGCTCCCGAGTTACGAACACAGAAACGTTCGCCCGCGACGCCGTTTATGAATGCTTTTCCGCTTGTCGCTCCATAGAGAGCTACGTTGCCGACAATAATATTTTCTTCAGCTTTAAATTCGGATTTTTTCGGAGGATAAAGCACAAGCTTACCGCCGGAAAGACCTTTTCCGAAGTAATCGTTGCTGTCGCCCTCAAGCTCCAGCGTCAGGCCATTGGGAATAAATGCTCCGAAGCTCTGGCCTCCCGCGCCGTTACATACAACTTTGTAGCTGTCTTCGTTAAGAGAGCTTCCGAATTTTTTGGTAATCTCCGAGCCGAAGGCTGTACCGAGCGAACGGTCAGTATTTTTTACGTCAACTTTTACTGTTTGTTTAGCTTTTTTACTTAACTTAAATTCCTTTTCGAGGACACGCTCGTCAAGAGTTTCCGAAAGCTTAAAGTCGTACAGATTTTTATTATTATACTCTTCTCTATCGTCCTTAAAATCAGCGT
>CADBCC010000002.1:0-106078 GCA_902793125.1 uncultured Ruminococcus sp. | reverse complement strand
GAAGATAAATCAATTTTTTTATGGTTTTCGCTGAGATTTTCTTTTGTTTTAAGCAGGTCGGTTCTTCCAACAAGCTCATCGAGAGTACGCACGCCTAATTTTGCCATATACTCCCTGAGTTCCTGAGCGATAAAGCGCATAAAGTTCGCAACATATTCAGGTTTACCCATAAACCGTTTTCTAAGCTCGGGGTTCTGGGTAGCTACACCGAAAGGACATGTATCGAGGTTGCATACACGCATCATAGCGCAGCCTAAAGTTACAAGCGGCGCTGTTGCGAAGCCGAATTCCTCCGCGCCGAGTATTGCGGCAATCGCGACGTCACGGCCTGTCATAAGCTTACCGTCGGTTTCGATTATAACCTTATTTCTCAGGTTGTTCATTATCAGAGTTTGGTGTGCTTCGGCAAGTCCGAGTTCCCACGGAAGTCCCGCGTTATAAATTGAACTTCTCGGAGCCGCTCCTGTTCCGCCGTCGTGACCTGAGATAAGGATTACTCCCGCTCCGGCTTTCGCTACGCCCGCGGCAACTGTGCCGACTCCACACTCGGATACGAGTTTTACAGATATACGCGCTTTTTTGTTGGCGTTCTTTAAATCGTATATTAACTGCGCCAAATCCTCAATTGAATAAATATCGTGATGAGGCGGCGGTGAAATCAGCGAAACACCCGGGGTTGAGTGGCGTGTTTTCGCAATCCACGGATAAACTTTATTACCGGGAAGATGTCCGCCCTCGCCGGGCTTAGCTCCCTGAGCCATCTTTATCTGGATTTCATCGGCAGAATTGAGATACTCGCTTGTAACGCCGAAACGTCCCGAGGCTACCTGCTTAATTGCCGAACAGCGGTTATTTTTAGTTCCTTTGGTCGCAAGTCGTTCGGGGCTTTCTCCGCCCTCGCCCGAGTTGGATTTACCGTGGAGCATATTCATAGCTAAAGCCAATGCTTCGTGGGCTTCCTGCGAAATTGAACCGTAGGACATAGCGCCTGTCTTAAAACGCTTTACAATCTCTTCAACGCTTTCAACTTCGTCGATCGGAACAGGAGTCTCCGCGTAGTTAAAATCTAAAAGTCCGCGCAGACTTACAGGGCTCATTTCCTCGGTAATCATATTTGTATACTTTTTAAATAAGCTGTAGTCGGCTGTACGCGTTGCTGTCTGTAAAGTATGTATCGTCTGCGGATTATAGAGGTGTTCCTCCCTGCCGCTTCTGAACTTATGACTTCCGCGGGAGATAAGCTCATCGCCGGTTTCAAGTCCGAGAGGATCAAACGCCTCTGTATGGAGCTTGTCAACGTTTTTCTCTATATCCTTTAATGTGATACCGCCGACACGGCTTACTGTATCTGTAAAGTATTCGTTAATTACCTCGTCGCTTATTCCGATAGCCTCGAAAATCTGCGAGCCGAGGTAGGACTGAATTGTGGAAATACCCATTTTTGACGCTATTTTTACAATGCCGTGAAGCACAGCGTCGTTATAGTCGCTTACCGCTGCGTAATAATCCTTATCAAGCAGGTCATCGTGAATGAGCTCGTGGATGGTTTCCTGTACAAGATAGGGGTTAACAGCCGTAGCGCCGTAACCTAAGAGCGTCGCGAAATGGTGAACCTCACGGGGCTCGGCGCTTTCCAATACAATGGAAAGAGAAGTTCTGCACTTTGATAAAACAAGATGCTGATGAAGCGCGGAAACAGCAAGAAGCGACGGAATAGCGATATGGTTTTCATCTACTCCTCTGTCCGAGAGAATCAGTATATTAGCTCCGTCCTTATACGCCTTGTCAGCCTCGATATAAAGGCGGTGAATAGCCTTTTTAAGCGAGGTATTCTTATAATAAAGCATTGGGATTGTAGCTACTTTAAAGCCGTTTTCCCTCATATTTTTCAGTTTTAAAATATCCGTTGAAGATAAAATAGGATTATGAATTTTTACAACCTTACAGTTCTCGGGCTTTTCCTCTAAAATATTGCCCGACTCACCGAGATAAACTGTTGTTGAAGTTACTATTTCCTCACGGATAGCGTCAATAGGCGGATTTGTTACCTGAGCAAACAGCTGCTTAAAGTAATTAAACAGCGGCTGAACCTCGCTTGAAAGCGGAGGAATCGGGCTGTCCGTACCCATTGAGGCAATCTTCTCTGAGCCGTTCTTAGCCATCGGAAGAATTGAGGTCATAACATCCTCATATGTATAACCGAAAGCTTTCTGGAGCTTTCTGCGCTCGGCTCTGTGGTGTTCCTCAACCTTCGCGTTGGGGATTTTTAAGTCTTTAAGCTTAACAAGATTAGAGTCAAGCCACTCTCCGTAAGGCTGTCTTGAAGCGTAGCGGGTTTTAAGCTCGTCATCATCTACAAGCTCTCCTTTAACCGTATCAACTAAAAGCATTTTGCCGGGACGAAGCCTGTCTTTTTTAACAACCTTTTCAGGCGCGACAGGCAACGCGCCGACTTCTGAGGAAAGAATTAAACTGCCGTCGTCTGTAATATAATATCTTGAAGGTCTGAGTCCGTTTCGGTCAAGCACTGCGCCCATAATATCGCCGTCGGAGAAAAGTATGGAAGCAGGACCGTCCCAGGGTTCCATCATAGTAGCGTAATACTGGTAAAAATCCTTTTTATTCAGGCTCATTGTTTCGTTTCTATCCCATGGTTCGGGGATGGTTATCATAACCGCCAAGGGTAAATCCATACCGCTCATAACGAGAAACTCAAGCGTGTTATCAAGCATGGAAGAATCGGATCCCTCAGCGTTTACTACGGGGATAACCTTATCTAAATCACCTTTAAGATGCTCCGAGCGCATATTCTCCTCGCGCGCCAACATCTTATCGGCGTTGCCTCTTATTGTATTAATCTCACCGTTGTGAACAATCATCCTGTTCGGATGAGCGCGTTCCCAGCTCGGATTTGTATTAGTGGAAAAACGGGAATGTACAAGAGCAATAGCGCTCTCAAAATCTTCATCCTGTAAATCGGTAAAGAAATTGCGTAAATCGCCGACTAAGAACATACCCTTATAAACTATAGTTCTTGAGGATAAGGAAACAACGTAAGTATCCTCGTTACTCTGTTCAAATATTTTTCGGGCAACATAAAGTCTTCGGTCAAATTCAAGTCCGCGCTTTACTCCGTCGGGACGCTCGATAAAGCACTGCTGGATATTCGGCATACACTCAAGCGCACGGCTGCCTATCGCGTCCTCATTATACGGAACCTGTCTCCATCCGAGAACACGCAGTCCTTCTTTTTCGGCAATTATTTCAAACATTTTTTTAGCCTGGTTTCTGAACAGCTCAAACTGCGGGAAGAAGAACATTCCGACAGCATAATCCCTCTCACAGTTAAGGGATATATTAATCTCAGACGCGGCTTTTTTGAAGAACTTATGCGAGATTTGCAGAAGTATTCCTACACCATCGCCGGTTTTGCCTTCAGCGTCTTTTCCCGCGCGGTGCTCGAGAGTCTCAACTATAGTAAGAGCGTTTTCGACTGTCGCGTGCGATTTTACGCCTTTTATATTTACAACCGCTCCGATTCCGCAGTTGTCATGCTCAAAGCGAGGCGAGTAAAGATTTTTACTTTTCATAACAAACTTCCTCTCGTACTTTGTATAGTTTTCAATGTCGTTATTATACAACCGAGATGAAAGATTGTCAACAGAATATTGCAATTTTGATATTAAGGTATTTCAATAATGTGTTACAATATTGATATATTTGATGTCGCAAAGGATGTTTTTGCAAGAAGTTTTCTAAAATATTTCATTTTAGTATTGACAAAAACACATCATTTTATTATACTTTATATATAAATTTTTTTGGAGGGAAAAATATGTGTGGAATAGTAGGATATGTTGGTCCGCGCGACTGTTCGGATGTACTCGTATCGGCTCTAACAAAGTTAGAGTACAGAGGATACGACTCAGCGGGAATCGCTGTTTTTGAGAATGGAAAAATTGAAGTCGCTAAATCCAAAGGCAGACTGACAGATCTGGTTAATAAAATGGAAACCCAGGGCAAACCTCAGGGTCATGCCGGAATCGGCCATACACGCTGGGCTACTCACGGCGAGCCGTCCGATATAAATTCCCATCCTCACTCTTCGGGCAGACGAGTTTCCATCGTACACAACGGAATTATCGAAAACTATAAAGATATTAAAAAGTTTTTAATTGAAAATGAACACGGCGAATTCCTAAGCGATACAGATACAGAGGTTGTAGCTCATCTTCTTGACTATTACTACGACGGAAATCCTATTAAATGTATAAGAAAAGTGCTTCACGAAATAAGAGGCTCTTTCGCGCTCGGAATACTATTCGCAGACCGTCCCGAAACAGTTTACGCCGTAAGATGCGAAAGTCCGCTTATTGTCGGTCAGGGCAAGGGTGAAGCTTTTATAGCTTCCGATGTTCCCGCTATCATTAAATATACAAAGGATTATTTCCTTTTAGAGTACGGCGAGATTGCCGTGCTTAAAAACGGTCTCGCGAGCTTCTGCGACCTTCACGGAAGAATGATTGAAAAAGAACTCAAGACCGCGGACTTTGACGAGGACAGCGCCGAAAAGGGCGGCTATCCCCACTTTATGATAAAGGAAATCCACGAGCAGCCGACCGCTGTTAAAACCACTATAACTCCCCGTATTGAATGCGGAATGCCTAATTTAAGCGAATGCGGAATAACTCCCGAAGAACTTAAAAAATTCAACAACATATTCATCGTCGCCTGCGGAACAGCTATGCACGCGGGAATGGTCGGTAAATATGTTATAGAAAAATTAGCGCGCGTTTCCGTTACGGTTGATATCGCGTCCGAATTCCGCTACCGCGACCCGCTTATCGGAGAAAACGACCTTGTAATTATAATCAGCCAGTCGGGCGAAACCGCTGACTCAAAGGCTGTTTTAAATCTCGTTAAAGGCACAGGCGCAAAAACTCTCGCTATAGTTAACGTCAAGGGAAGCTCTATTGCGCGTGAAGCGGATATGGTAATTTACACCCACGCAGGCCCCGAAATTGCCGTAGCTTCGACTAAGGCGTATATGGTACAGTTATCTGTTATGTACCTTCTTGCGTTCCAGATGGCGTTCGCTAAAGGCAGAATAGACGAGGAAGAATGTCAGAGACTTACATTGGAGCTTGTGCGTACTCCCGAAGTTATCGAGCAAACAATCAACAGAATTGAAAATGTATGCCGTTATGTTTCCACAAAGCTGATTACAGCCGACAGTCTGCTGTATATAGGACGCGGACTCGACTATGCCCTTTCGATGGAGGGTTCGCTTAAACTCAAGGAAATCTCTTATATTCACTCCGAAAGCTACGCAGCGGGTGAATTAAAACACGGTACAATTTCACTTATCACAGATGGAATGCCTGTTATTGCCGTAGCCACTCAAAATTCTATTTTAGAAAAAACAATTTCAAATATTAAAGAAGTAAAAGCCAGAGGCGCTATGACAATTGTAATCTGTGACATTCAGGCTGATATAGATAAAGAAGCCGCGGATTACATAATCCGGATTCCCAAGATAAACGAAACTCTTATGCCTATGGTTGCGACTGTTCCGATGCAGTTACTCGCATACTACACATCGGTAAACAAAGGTAACGACGTGGATAAACCGCGTAACCTTGCTAAATCGGTTACGGTGGAATAATATTATTTCACCTTTAACAACTCTCATAATTTACAAAGAGCCGTCTCATAACGAGGCGGCTTTTTGTATATAAAAATGCAACCGTAATTTTTAATTATTGCATTAATTTATTACAAAACTTTCATTTTTTGCTTATTTTGAATAATTTAATGTGGAAATTTTTATAATTTTGCAAGAAAATAAAAAAATATTGCAAAAACCACTTGACAAACGCAACAAGTTAGTCTATACTTACAACATCGGCGGCAAAGGAATAAATTAAAAACCTTTCCTTTGTCTTGCCAGAATAAAGTATGGAGATGAAAATCATGAAAAACGTAACAGACTACTTTGGAATGAACGTGTTTAACGACGCGAAAATGCAGGAAAGGCTTCCTAAGCCCATCTACAAAGCATTAAGAAAGACTATCGAAAACGGCGACGCGCTTGATATTACAATTGCGAATGTTGTAGCACACGCTATGAAAGATTGGGCTATCGAGATGGGTTGTACGCATTATACTCATTGGTTCCAGCCGATGACAGGCGTTACCGCCGAAAAACACGACAGTTTTATTTCTCCCAAGGGCGACAAAGTCATTATGGAATTTTCAGGCAAAGAACTGATTAAAGGCGAACCCGACGCTTCATCCTTCCCTTCCGGCGGAATCAGAGCGACATTTGAGGCTCGCGGTTATACAACCTGGGATCCTACTTCTCCCGCATTTGTCAGAGATAAAACTTTGTATATTCCGACAGCATTCTGTTCATATACAGGCGAAGTGCTCGACAAGAAAACTCCGCTGCTGCGTTCGATGGAAAGACTCAGCACCGAAGCGGTAAAAGTTTTACATCTTTTAGGTAAAACAGATGTTAAACGTGTTACAACTACAGTCGGCCCCGAGCAGGAATACTTCCTTATTGATAAGGAAATGTACGACAAACGCCCCGACTTGATTTATACGGGCAGAACATTATTCGGAGCTATGGCTCCCAAAGGTCAGGAACTGGATGACCATTACTTCGGTTCAATTAAATCAAGAGTATCGGCATATATGCACGACCTTGATGAAGAACTTTGGAAATTAGGCGTTTTCGCAAAAACAAAACATAACGAGGTTGCTCCTTCACAGCACGAGTTAGCGCCTGTATTTACCACTTCAAATATCGCGACAGACCATAACGAACTTTGTATGGAGGTTATGAAAAAGACAGCCGAAAAACACGGACTCGTATGTCTCCTTCACGAAAAACCTTTCGCGGGTGTTAACGGTTCGGGTAAACACAACAACTGGTCGATTTCAACCGACACAGGCGAGAACCTTCTCAATCCTACAAAACATCCCGAGGATAACTTACAATTCCAGCTTTTCCTCTCAGCTGTTGTTAAAGCGGTTGACGAATATCAGGACTTGCTGAGAATTACAGTCGCTTCAGCCGGCAACGACCATAGATTAGGCGCCAACGAAGCTCCCCCCGCTATAATCTCAATGTATTTAGGCGACGACCTCGGAGCATTGGTTGAAAGCATTATCGAAGGCAAGGATTACAAGAGCCATAAAGCGGCCCGTATGGAAACAGGCGTTGAAGCTTTACCTGATTTCAAGAAGGATAACTCAGACAGAAACAGAACCTCGCCTTTTGCGTTTACAGGCAACAAGTTCGAATTCAGAGCTTTGGGTTCATCTTTAAATATCGCTTGTCCGAACTATATGCTCAACACAATGGTAGCAGAACAGCTCAAACAGTTTTACGATGAACTTAAGGACGCAAGCGACGTTGAAAGCGCTGTTAAGGGACTTATTAAAAAAGCTCTTACAGAGCACAACAGAATCATATTCAACGGCGATAACTATTCTGAAGAATGGGTTCAGGAAGCTGAAAAACGCGGCCTTTGCAATTACAAGAGCCTTCCCGACGCTATGGAACATTATATTGATAAGAAGAATGTTGATTTATTCGCGTCAAACGGCATCGTAACAGAAGAGGAAATGCACGCTCGTTACGAAATCGAACTCGAACAGTATTCAAAGCTTCTTAATATCGAGGCCCTTTCAATGCTCGATATGGCTAAGAAGGATATCGCGCCCGCGGTAATCTCATTTGTAAAAGAGCTTTCGGAGGGAGTTGCAGTTAAGAAGAAGATTTCTTACAAGCTTTCGACTTACGCTGAAGAAAAAACATTGGAAAGCCTCAGCAAAAAGCTTGAAAACTTCTCGAAGAAAACAAACGAACTCGAAGAAGCGCTTGCCGAAACGGATAAATACACCGATAACCTTTCGCTCGCGAAATACTACCGCAACACGGTTTTCTCGATTATGGGCGAACTCAGAGAAATCGGCGACAGTATGGAAAAAGAAACTTCTTCCGAATACTGGCCTTATCCCTCATACGGTAAGATTCTCTTCGGAGTATAAATAAATTTGATTTTCAAAAGTTTTATGGAGTGATTAAAAATGAATGAAGCAGTAAAAGAACTTGTCCAGCAGGCAACCTCCGAACAGCTTTTCGCGGTTTGGTTTTTAATCGGAGCCGCGCTGGTATTTTGGATGCAGGCAGGCTTCGCTATGGTAGAAGCAGGCTTCACCAGAGCTAAAAACACAGGTAATATTATAATGAAAAACCTTATGGATTTCTGTATCGGTACGGTTACATTTATCCTTATCGGTTTCGGACTTCTTATGGGTGAAGATTTATTCGGATTGATCGGACAGCCGGGGTTTGATATTTTTACCGCGTACAAGAATTTCGACTTTTCAAACTTTGTATTTAACCTCGTATTCTGCGCAACTACCGCGACAATTGTATCGGGCGCTATGGCTGAGAGAACTAAATTCCTTTCCTACTGCGTTTACTCGGGAGTAATTTCAGCGGTTATCTATCCTATTGAAGCGCACTGGATCTGGGGTGGCGGCTGGCTCAGTCAGATTGGATTCCACGATTTCGCGGGTTCCTGCGCAATCCATATGGTAGGCGGTATTTCCGCTTTAATCGGCGCTAAAATTTTAGGCGCTCGTATCGGTAAGTTCAAAAAAGACGAGGACGGAAACGTAAAGGTCGGCGCTTTCCCCGGACACAATATCGCGCTCGGAGCGCTGGGTGTATTCATCCTGTGGCTCGGCTGGTACGGCTTTAACGGCGCTGCGGCTACATCTGTCGAACAGCTCGGCTCAATCTTCTTAACTACAACAATCGCGCCCGCTTTAGCTACGGTAACCTGTATGATTTTCACATGGATAAAGTACGGTCACCCCGACGTAAGTATGTGTCTAAACGCTTCACTTGCGGGACTGGTAGCGATTACAGCTCCGTGTGATGTAACAGACGCGCTCGGCGCTGTAGTTATCGGTATCGTAGCGGGATTATTGGTTGTATTCGGAGTATGGCTTCTCGACTACAAGCTCCATATCGACGACCCTGTCGGAGCGGTAGCTGTACATATGATTAACGGTATCTGGGGTACGCTCGCGGTAGGACTTTTCGCCACCGATTCAGCTCCCGGCTACTCAATCGCAAACGCTTCGGGCAAAAAGCTAATCGGACTGTTCTACGGCGGTGGATTTGAACTTTTAGGTTTACAGCTTTTAGGCTTTGTATCGGTAGCCGCGTGGACAGTAGTTACAATCACAATAGCGTTCCTTGTAATCAAAAAGGTTCTCGGACTCAGAGTATCAAGAGAAGAAGAAATTACAGGACTCGACGAAACAGAGCACAATATGCCTTCGGCTTACGCGGGATTCAGTATGGTTCCCGAATATCTTGAAGAAGGCTCTGCGCCTCCTTTGGTTGTCAGCGGAGAAACTCCTGTTGCGGAAGCAATTCCTGTTAAGAAGATGCCTGTATTTGATGACGGAACACCTAAAATCAGCAAGATTCAGATTATCTGCCGTGAATCAAAGCTTGAACCTCTGAAGAAAGCGTTGATGAAAATCGGCATCACGGGTATGACGGTAACTCACGTTTTAGGATGCGGAGTTCAGAAAGGCAAACCCGAATATTACCGCGGAGTACAGGTTGAAACCAATCTTCTGCCGAAAGTTCAGATGGATATCGTTGTATGCACCGTTCCTGTCGGCAAGGTAATTGAAGCCGCTAAGAAAACACTTTACACAGGTCATATCGGCGACGGTAAAATCTTCGTATATGACGTTGAGGAAGTAGTAAAAGTAAGAACAGGACAAACAGGATTAGAAGCAATGGAAAACTACGATAACTAACTTTTACAAGAAGCGTAAAAGCTCGGTAAATATAATTTATCTTTTTCATCCATTCTTTATAGAAGGCGTCCGCACCGTAAATGGTGTGAACGCCTTCGCTTTGTTTTATCTATTTAATTTATGTCTCAAAAAATACCGTTAACCTTTCCAAAAAATCAGGCGCTTCGTCATATACAGCGTGACCGTAATCGTCATAAATATATAACTGAGCTTTCGTTTTTTCTGCAATAAGAACATTTTCATTTGCATCAAACACTTTATCGGCTTTAGAACCGAAAACATAAACAGGACACTTTATGTTTTCTAATTCATTATAAACATCAAATCCTGCACAGCCTTTAGCGAGAATAATAAACCTGTTATAATCATATTCGGTTACGCCGCTCATCATATTCAGTAAAAACTCTTCGTATTTTAAATAGAATCTTTCGGAAAAAATCGACTCGCAAATACTCTTATTTAACTCGGTTTCATCTCTTCTCCCGGCAATCTCTATCCAGTTATTAATTACTCTTGAGTTTTCTTCCGTAATTTTGGAAACCGTCGAACACAGAGCCAACTTGCAAACAAGCTCCGGACGTTTTAAAGCGATACTTTGAGCTATCATTCCGCCCTGCGAAACTCCAAAAATGTAAGCGTTTTTAATTCCGAGATTTTCAAACGCCTCGGCAGTATCATCCGCCATATCATATATAGTATAGTTATCGGGACAGTTACGGCGCCTGTCAAAAACATATACAGTATAATCATTCTTCAAACCTTTGTAAGCGGAGGCAACTCTTTCAGCAGAACCCATAATACTCTTTACGCTTAATCCTGATAATATAACTGCTTTTTTCTCTCCCTCGCCAAATTTAAAATAATTCATTTCAAATTTATCAGTTATTACTTTTTCAACTTTTACAGACATTTTATCCCTTTCATACAATCACTCATAATTTTTTCTTCGTCAGCTGTCTCAACATCAAGTCCTACAGCTTTTATTAACTCTGTATCGAAAATCCCGTAAAAACTTTTTGCCAAATCATTTACATATCCAAACCCGTATTCTTCGGGGAAATAAAATCCCCCTGCCGTAGTAACATAATAAAGCTTGGACGCCTTACACATACCTATGGGAATTCCTTTTTCCGAGTAAGTAAAAGTTATTCCCAAAACATTTATTTGCTCAAAATACTGCTTTAATATTGCGGGAAACGATAAATCCCAAAAAGGAGCGGCTATTACAATTTTATCAGCTTTCGAAAACTGACGGGCAAAACTGAACATAGGATCATTAAACTGTTTATTTAAAATAAGACTGTCGCGATGTGAAATAAAACTTTCGTCAACAACAGGAAAATCAATCTTCCAAAGTTTTACTTCCTCGATTTTTTCTTCTGTTTTCGACAGCAAATAATCAGCTAACTTTTTAGTTCTTGAATCTTTGCGGACACAAGCGTTAATGAATAAAATCATTTTCATTCTCCATCTTTAAAAAGAATTAATCATCGATAAAATTTTATCATAAATTCAACTTAAATTCAACATAAAAACTCCCGAAGACGTTTAACTTAAATCGTCTTCGGGAAAATGTTTTTAATTAATTATATCTTACTTCTTTTTAACGTCTTTACCGTAGATTGTTGTCCAGTCGTTTTTCATTGAAACGGCTGTATAACCGTTTTCCTTACAGCTGTCATACATTTTATCGGCTTTTTCCTTATTACCGTTCTCACGCGTTGTATCGTCACAACAAAGCATATACGCGCCTGCTTTATACTTATTGTTGTTGATTGTATAGTTATCCATAGCAAAATCGCCCGAGCTGTTGCCGAAAGAAAGTACAGGCTGCTTACCGATTTCCTTAGCGATAACGCTTACCTTATTCATCTTAAGGTTCTTAATTATAAATTTTCCGCCTGTAATAAGCTTATCCTTTTTATCAAATGTATAATCTAAACCGTCTTCACTGCCCTGATTACTCGCTACGAGGTTTTCGTCGGAGCCGATCATCTGAGAATAAGGAATATCTATATTGCCGTCGCAAAGCGCGCGTGTAATAAATCGATCTGTTCCGCTTACAACATATACTGTAAAATCTTTTTCATTTAAGTAATCGACAACCTGAACCATAGGTTTATAAAACGCCTTACCATTAGTAAGATTTGTGTAGCTTTCCATCGGTGTTTTTCCGAACTTTTTAACATATGCGTCAAATTCATCCAGGGTCATACCTTTAAAAGCGGAAGCAACAGCCTTGCCGTGCTTAACGCTGAGGTCTTCGGGATACTCGCCTGTTTCAAAGTATTTCTTTATTTCTTTCGCGACTGCCTTCTCCTCGTCACTCGCTTTATCCTTATAGTTGGGATCTTCCATTACTCTGTAATAAAGAATCTTGTGGTCAAAGTAACCGGGGTCTGTCTCGCAGCAGAGTGTACCGTCCATATCAAATACGGCGATTCTGTCAGCTACAGGGATAAAATCCTTGCTGTTTTTATCTGTTACTGTTTTAATATACTTTGTAAGTTTTTTCTTAAGCGGAGCGTCCTTTTTCCATAAAGAAAGAGCGTCGGCTTCTTTTTTCTGTTCAGATACAGCTGATGAAGTATTGGCTTTATCAGCGGAGTTATCCTGAGAACATCCGGCGGCCGAGAACATCATAATACCCGCAAAAAGTAAAGCTAAAATTCTTGTTCCTGTTTTTTTCATTTCATTACCTCATTTCAATTTTATTAAACTAACTTACGGAAAATAGATATTACTTTAAATCCCGTATATTAATTTCAAAATTAATTATATCACAAACATTCGATAAAAGCACGAAAAAATTACTCTAAACAATAAAATCTCTCTTATATCAAAAAAATATAAGAATAATTAAGCTGTAATTGTACAAATAAACAATAACCATACAGAATCAGGATTTCGAGTAATTATATAGACATTTTTTTATTAATCTGTTATCATTATACAGAGGTGAAAACAATGAAAATTTTATCAAAAATAAGCGAAGGTTTCGGGAAGTATATGGCTTTAATTGTACTCGCTGTCGCGGCGATCGCGCTGTTTGCGCCTAAATCCTCGCTTTGGATTGATACCTCATGGGTTAATTATCTTTTGATGGTGGTAATGTTCGGAATGGGGCTTACTATGAAACCGAAAGATTTTGCGTTAATTTTTAAAAGACCTAAAGATATTATTTTAGGATGCGCGGCTCAGTTTATTATTATGCCGCTGTTGGCTTTAGGCTTAAGCCGGCTTTTTAATCTCGACACTGCTTTAACCGCGGGAGTTATATTGGTTGGAACATGTCCGGGAGGCACATCAAGCAATGTAATCACCTATTTCTCAAAAGGCGATGTTGCTTTGTCCGTCGGAATGACAAGCGTTAATACACTTCTTGCTCCTATTCTTACTCCTGCTATAACATATCTTCTTTTACAAACCACAGTTAGGGTTGACGTCGTTTCTATGTTTTTCAGTATTATCCAGGTAATTCTACTACCCATCGCGCTTGGATTTGTTATTAATCATTTCTTCGAAAAAATCACCGAGAAACTTGTTGCGATTTTACCCATCATTTCAACAATCGCGATTTGTCTTATAGTCGCTACAGTTGTATCTCACAACGCGAAAAAAATAGTTACCTGCGGAGCTTTGATTCTTGCGGTTATTATTCTTCACAACCTACTCGGATACCTATGCGGATTCGGACTCGGAAAAGCCCTCAGACTCAATCCACCGAAAGTTAAAGCTCTCTCTATAGAAATAGGTATGCAGAATTCAGGGCTCGCTACAAGCCTTGCGGGAACAGCTTTTCCGCAGCTTGCTATGGCTACGGTACCCGGCGCGCTGTTTTCGGTATGGCACAATATTTCCGGCGCGATTTTAGCTGGAATTTACAGAAGATGGAAAAACGAAAAATAAGGAGCAGATTATGGACACAAACAAAAACATTTCCGAAATCTTTTATAAATGCGGGTTTTCAGATTCTAAAATAAACTCTGTTTTCGCGGAAATCGCTAAATCAAGAGCCGAAGAAAACAAATATAATAATTATTTTGAAAAAAACTGGGGTTCGGCATTTTTAGCGTCAGAATGTTTTTACGTAATCATATTCAGAATAACATCTACGTTTTTAAAATACGCGGATTCAGTTTCGGAAAACACAAAAAAAGAAAAAGCAAATACGTTGACTGCGCTTAGCCAGATTCAAAACAGAGCGGCACAGCAATATCTCGAGATACTTACTCTTATTAAAAACGGATTCCCCGACGGCGCTTTCGCAAGGTGGCGCTCTATGTACGAGCTTTCCGTAATAGGTTCTTTTATAATGAAATACGGAGAGGATGTCGCCGAACAATTTATTGAGGCTTCGGTTTCCCAGGATCGTTACGACTGGGCTATGGCAAGCAACGCTTTCCCCGAAAACAAAAGGCACGTTACATTCGGAGATATTCTAAAGCTTTGTGATATTGATTTCGAGGCGTGGAAAGATGACTATACCGCCGCAAACCAAACGGTTCACGCTTCACCACAGGGCACATTCGGACGGCTCGGTACACCCGACGGCGAAAGCTCAACTTCTCAGCGAAGCACCTACGGAATAGCAGCGCCGGCAATTCAAAGCGCTAATACCCTCGCGCTTATTTCAACAATGCTTTTTTCAATACTTCCCGACGAAGATACGGTTAATTATATGTCGCTTGCTACAAAATGGCTTAATGAGCTTAATGAACTTTACTGTATTACACACGACAAACTTTTTCCCGACGATAATAAATAAATAACGCGCGCTAAATTATAAGCGCGCGTTAAATTTTTAAACTAAAAATCAACTTCTATTTTTGCTATCTTCATTTGAATAAGTGTAGCGTCACGGATAGTGACCGTTCCGTCATGGCTGACTTCGGCAAGAGCCATTTGCCTGTATGAAGTAATTGTATCCATACCGATACGATAATACTGAATTGCGGTAACATCCTTTATATTGACGCTATTATCAAGATTTACGTCACCCATCAACTTTTCAACAGCTGTACACTGTACGAAGTTTTCGTCACAATAGGTCTCAACCTCAGAATTTTCGTAACAGGTAATATTTATTTTATTTTGAACAGACATCGGGAAGAAAGCGTTGGCGCCGATTGATACAACTGTATCGGGAATAAATAATTCGCTCAAAGAGGAGCAATCCTCAAACGCGCTCGCGCCAATTGAGGTAAGCTTATTCGGTATTTCAAAACCTGAAATTGAAGTACAACCCTTAAACGCATTTTCGCCGATTAACGAAAGATTTTCCGGTAAATAAATATCTTCCAAAACAGCGCATCCGTTAAACGTATTATCACCGATTTTTGTAACAGCGGAAGGAATATTTACCGTTTCAAGAGAAGAACAGCCATTAAAAAGGTTATCCCCCAACGAAGTAATACCATCGGGCAAAACCGTCTCGCGTAAAGAAGTACAGCCGTTAAAAACGCTTGAGCCCAGCGTCTCAACACTTTCGGGAATAACCACAGACGTAAGAGCCTCGTCTCCCTGGAAGGCAGCGTAAGAAACAGTTTTAAGCGAAGTTGCCGCGGAAAGGTCGATTGTCTCAAGAGAAGTACAGCTGTTAAAAGCCATAGACTCAACATCGGTTATAGTAGACGGTAAAGTTATTTCCGAAAGATTAGAACAGCCGTAAAAAGCGGATGAACCGATAGTAGTATAACCTTCGGGAATAGAAACGGAAGTAATATTCGAATCCTCAAACGCGTGGCTGTAAACAGCTGTTACACTTTTTTCAAACACGGTATCGGGTAAAGCTACGTCGGAATTCTCGCCGATATATTCATACACAGAATAAGTTCCGTCGGAATTTTTAACAAAATAAAAATCTCCGTTCTTGATTTTAGTTATCGCAAAGCCGCTTACTACAGAAAACGGTAGAAGACCGAAAGCCATAATAATCGAAAGAAAAACCGATAAAATTCGTTTATTTGTTTTCATAATATCACTTCTAATTTTAAGATTAATTACATTATATATTTTATAAAAAAATTAGTCAAGCTTTTTATAAAAACAAAAGAGACTGCGCTCGCAGTCTCTCTTGTTGAGAAATTTATGAAAACAAATTAAGTAGAATTCAATTTTAGAAACAATCCTCGGGAAGTTCCATTTTAGCGATTTTCATCTGGATATATGTTACGTCCCTTACATTAATTTTTCCGTTATGGTCAACATCGGCGCATATCTTACCGTAGTCAGTTAATTCCATCTGACCGATTTTGTAATACTGAATAGCCGTAGCGTCGCGGATATTAAACTTTCCGTCATCGTTCGAGTCACCGAGCAAAATATAATTAATACCTTTACTCTGCGCATATTGAACAGCGTATGAATCTTTATTGCAAACAATAACAAGATTATTACCGCAACCGTAAAACGCGTTATCGGCAATTTCCGTTACGCTTTCGGGAATTGTAACATACTTAAGACTTCCGCAATTATAAAACGCGTAATTTTTAATCGACGTACAAGTTTTCGGTAATCTGATTTTTTCAATTCCGCAATCAGCGAAACAGTATGCGGGTACAAAATTTACGGAAGTCGCTTGTAAATTCACATTCTTTAAAGCGGTATCTCCGTAAAAACATCCGACGCCTAATGATGTAATTGAATCATAAAGATTTACGCTCTCAAGCTCAACACAGCCGTTAAAAGCATATTCGCCTATGCGTTCAATCTTATAGGTTGTTTCTACAGTTTTTACATTTTTCCGGTTAAAAGCATAGCTTCCGATTGACGTTACATATTGTTTAGCGAACGAGTAAGGTAAGCTTACATCTACACCGCTTCCGATATACTCGTCAATCTCATAACCGTATGTATTATTTATTTTTTCATATGCCCAGTTTTCATCTTTGATAACCACCTTGTCACCGGATTTTATAGCACCGGTATCGGCGGCGTACACGCTCGTAATAAAAGATATTAAGAGCAAAACGGATATACAAAATATAATAAACCGTTTCATAATAACACATCCTCAAATCAAAGTTTATTTTAAAACGCCGCGGCGGAATAACCGCGGCGTTTTACTAAGATATAAATCTTTGATTAGAAATCAGGACCTTCTTCATCAGGAAGCGTAGGATCTAAATCTCCGCCCTGGGGAATAGTTCCCTCGGTAGGGCTTGCGAGCAGAACATCCTGAAGTGTAACTTTGTATACATCAAATTCAGGAGCAATATATAATTTTTTCATATTCATACCCTCCTTATTATTACGAACAAGTTAACGTGCCGGAGGTAACATCACTGTAAACGTAAGACGAACCGTCATAGTAGTAAGACATTACCTTGTAGTTTCCGCCGCTGAACTTAGCGTAATCAAGCGCCTGAACAATATTCGCGCGGTTAAGGTTTGACAGAGTCGGCGCCTTAACGTGGAACGCATAAGCATCGCCATACTTGCTTGAGGACATCTTAACGCTTGATTTTTCACTTTCGGCTCCTGTTACGAAGTAGTTAACATACGACTGTATATTAGTGTCGGTATTGTAATGAGTATTGAAAGCTGTCTTCTTATCGGCAGCCGCGTCATTAGCCTGAGCAAGAACTACTACGCCGCACTGTTTACCCTCAGGAACGGTATTGGGATCGCCGCTGTAAATAGACGAGCCGTCTATACGCTTATTTGTATCCGAACCGTAGCGGAAGCTGATAAGGTTATCGTTAAAGATTACACCTTCGCCCTCTTTTGTGAGTTCCTGGGTTACAACCGAGTTATCTACTCCGGGTTTCCAAGCTTCGCTGATGTAATTATTTATTGTTGTATTATCGGTTGGGTCAACAAAGTACGGAGCAATTGTAGTATCGCTTGTAATACTGTAACCGAAGTTCTCCTTAGTGGAAATTATAGGTCCTTCAAATGCTGAACCGTTATACTTTCTCCAGCCGAGGAAGATATAATTACCATGGTCAGAAGGTTTATTATTAACAAGCTTACTTCCTTTTGTAAAGCCTGAAGCGTAAGTAGTCAGGTCATTATTAACATCAAGTGAAGTATTCCATGTTCCTGTTTTTGAACCAACTTGCGCAAGCGTACCGGATGAATTATACGCATAAACCGTCAGAGTGTAAGTGGACGGTGAATCACCCGCGGTATAGGTAATAGTATACGGGCTGCTTGTATCAGGTGAAGTCAAAGCATAAGTTAAATCATGGTTAAATACTTTAATATCGGTAACACCTGCAAGTTTTGCGGTAATATCAGCGGATCTTGTTGTAGGATTCAATGTACCGCTGTTCGCAAGCTCGGCATCAGTCAAGTCAGTACCCTTAGCTGTATAATACTTCGTAGATCCCGTACGGCTTGTATAAGCGAAACGATAGGAAGCCGAAGCCGAGTAGAACGCGTAGAGTGTAATATCTTCGTTGAACGAAGGATTAATTGCTACGCTCTTATAGTTAGTACCAACGGGCTCAAAATCACCGTCTTTAGTCTTACGATACCATCCGAGGAAGTTATCGGTAGTGCTTACTCTGTATTGAACATCGCCGTTTGAAGCATGAGTCTTAGTTACATTAGCGAGAGAATGACCTGAACATCCTGTCTCGGTTTCGTAACCTTCGCCGATAGTTGTATCGGGTGTAAATCCAACTGTAGCAGTACCGTAACCCGCGCTGTTTGAATCAGAAGGTGTATAAACGCCGTCGGAATAGATACCAACTCTTACATTACCTTTAATGATTGTATTAAGTCCGTCCGCGTACCACTGACCTGAGTAACGAACCGCCTCAGTGTTATCGGATGAACTTACCTTCGGGTTTTCGTAAGCAATCTTAACAGCTTTACCTGAAACAGGCTGGCCGTCATCGATAAGCTGTTTAGCAATATAGGTAAGCATCTCACTCTTTTCAACATCTGTAAATGCAGCTGAGAGCTGTGTACCGTTAGCAACAAGTACGTGGTTCTGATCGTAAACGTTCCAATCTATTGAATATCTGTTATGTGTTGTAGGAGCAAAGTCATAGGTCTTAGCACCGCCGGGCGCGTATGCCTCGGTATAGTTACAAACTACGTAGTAGGAAGCTGTCGGATATGTTGAAAGTTTATTTCCGTTAAGGTCAACTCTGTACTTACCCGAACTGTCGGTCAGGTATTCGTAATTAAACGAATCGTTATAAGCGCCGTTACCGACTGTTCCTGATGTTTTATTACCCGGCTTAAGCGCGAAGGTAAGAGTCATATCCTCGCTGTCGTAAATATCGCCTTCGTTAATATTCTCTATAATCGAGATAGGCTCACGATAGTCAAATACCTGATAAATATAGTTATTATCCGCGGTCGGCTTTGTATAGTTGGAATAAGCTACATCGCTTACGCCCGCATCCTGATATTTACCGAGGAAGTTGATAAAATCGCCGCCGTAAACTGAAGTATAGTTGTTGAAGGTTACACCCGCGAGTCCGCCCTTCTGGAATACTAAGGGAGCGTAGAACGAAGTACCGTCGTCGGAAGGAACCATAAGCTGTCCGGGCCATCCGCCGCTGTCGTAACCAGAGGTAGTACCCCATGAGTACATAGAAACGAGTCCGCCCCAGTCGTCCTTATCGATATCATCGGCACGAACGAATACGTTATGGGATTCAAGGTTCTGAGCGCTGATATACGCGTCGGTAAATTTATAAATCGGACATACATAAATCTTACTGTTGTTCGGAATTTTGATATTACCTGTATAAGTCTTCGCGTCACCTGAACCTGATGTTGTAAACGGTCCCTTAACCGCTTCACTCGCCTTAGTCTCTATATTATAGACAAGGAAAGCCTGAAGCTCTAAGTTTTGGTCCTTCGGGGAAGCTGTTACAACAATCTGACCGTCTTTTTCCTTTACGATACATTCGTAAATCTTTTCGGTCATACCGTCGTGACCGTAAGAAGTTGTATTTGTAGTAACAGTTACATCCTTATTATTAACTGTCTTATTCGCGACGGAAGCTGTGGGAGAGTTGTAGGTAGTTGTTGTAGTATTACCGGAGGTAGTTACTGACTTAACGTCAATACCACGTCCTTCGGATACGTAAGCTCTTGACCACTGGTAGGTTGAGCTTACGCTCATACCGCCGTCATAAGCGTAGAAGTAAACCGTTACGGGAGCGGCATAGCCGTTAGCCTGGTGGTTCTTATTGGAATCATGGTCTGACGCTGTATTATCAACTAATGACCAGTTGTTGGTATTGGTTTTATAAACAAACTGACCGTGGGAATATCCATACTCAGCGTCATATTTATGACGACCGTAGAAAATATCATCAGGGTCATTAGCGTAATCGGAACCGCTCCACTGGCTCCAAACGCTAAGATTTGTTGTATCTTGTCCCGATGCTCCTGTACCAACTGTATCGTAGCATCTGAACTTATACTCTGTATTAGCTGTTACGGTATCAAATGTGTATGTATATCTACCCTTCTTAGAAGGATCTTCGGGGTTAACATAAGTCGGGTCGAAATCCATTAACGGACGGTTTTTAGACCAGGTCTGCGAGGAAGCTGTGGATGTATAAGCGCCGTCCTTAGTAAAGTTACCGCCGATATACATATCGCGTGTAGCAACAGCGATAACTACCGTATTCTTAGAAGGAGTAAATGTGAAGGATTCCTTACCGGAAAGCTTCTTATTATAATTTACGTCATAAGAGAAATCAGTGTTGGAAACATTATTGTAAGTACCCTCAAACCAACCTACGAACGTATACTCAGCGTCTTTACCGCTGCTGAAACTAAACGTATAGGTTACTGTCTGACCTGCTGTAACATTATATCCGTTTCTGTTAACACCGCCGTTGAGGTACTTATTGTTAGTATTGCTTGTATAAGCCTCTACGTGACCGGCGTAATTATTATTAGGATATGTGTAGTACGTTCCATCATCGGTAAGTGAAGCCTGAGTTGTACCGTCAACCTTACCTGAGATAGTACCGATACAGTCTGTAGCCGAAGTACTGTTAGTGCTGCATTCGGTAATCATTGTTCTCTTGCTTGAGCCGTTATCTGAAACTACGATATTCGAAAGCTTCATATTATACTTCTTCGCAACAGGGATAGTAAGATATAAATCCGAATGAGGCATTGTGCCGTAGATTAACCAGTGGTGGATACTTGAGGGGGTGTTAGTCTCGGCGTTACCGGAAGTATAGGCTTTAGCGTAAACTCCCGAGGGAGCGGATACTGTATTTCCGTCCTTATCTTTCCATACAGGAGTTGCGCTTGTGAAGCTGTATGTACCTGTAGTATCTGTAGTATTATCTAATGTAATCTTAAGTCCGTTTGTATGGTTGGGAGTTGTAGACTCAATAATCTCGCCGCCATAGTAGTATCCCTCATCGTTCATATTAGCAATACTGATACCGTCGGGCTTATCGTCGTTGATATGGAGCTGGTATTTTCTTCCGAGCTCAATATCAATGTTCATATAGCTTTGAGTTGCTACCCATGAAACTGTGTGAGCAGCCTGGTCCATACCGGATTGTCCGATATAACTTGATGCATTGTTTTGGATAGTTGTCTTAGTAGCGCCTTCGTAATAATCTTCGTCGGCATAGATTGTGGTATCGGGCAAGTAGGTGTAATCCCACTCATCGTCACCATTGGTATAACCCTGATCAGGATGGCTCGGATCTTTCAGAGTACCTGTACCGTTACCGCCGTGAGCCGCGATACCCTGATTAACTCTGTTCATATAGAGGTTATCGGGTTCGGTTTCGGTGGTATATCTGATACCGTTGTTAAAGAAGATACCTGTAATCGCATCGGAAGAAGCGAGGGTTGAGAATTTCAAAGTAACTGTTTCACCCACGAGTACGAGGAGTCGGTTACCTTCATAGTAATCGGATGTTGAGTTCTTTGTATGGTCCTCGCCGCGCTGCTCCGCGTTACCTGCCTTGTAGGAATAAGTAGCTCTTACAGAGCTTCCGGAACCTACGGTAACTGTTCTCGGAGGAGCCGCTACGAATGTGAATTTACCGTTAGCTTCCTGAACATAAGAGTTATAGAAAGTAAGGTAAAGTGATTTTTTATAACGAGCGTAAACAGTTACGTCATCATTTACGCTTGATTTTGTATAAGTAAGACTTGTAGAAAGCGCTGTTTCATTTGCGGCAGGCTGAGCTGTAGAATACCAGCCAATGAATTCGTAAGTATTTCCGCTTATTACAGCAACCTTTTCAGCAGTAAAGGTTACGTCAGCACCGTAAGGTACTGTTCCGCCGGAAACAACCGCGCCGGATGTACCTGAACCCGAACTCTGGCTTGAGCCGCTTCCTGATGCTGTATATGAGAACGCCGAGTTCTGTAAAGTAATTTTATTTGCTGAAGGATCAAACTTCACATATAAAGTTGAGCCGCTGTCTAAGTAACCTTTACCGATATAGTATGTTGTACCGTCGGCATAATAGTTACCAACAGTCGACCAGTCAGCAATACCGGAACCTTTATCACAGGAAGTTGAGCTGTTAAGCTTCTGTGAACCGCTTGTAGCGCTTGAGGAGCTGTCGTTGATATTGAAATAGAAATTGCTGCTGCCGGGATTAAAGCTTGCGTAATAGTTTCCGCTTGTATCTGCTGACATTGTAATACAGTTTCCGAAATTTGTGGGGTTTTCACTGTTTGTAGTGTTTCGCCAGAGATATCTTGCGGGAGCCTGGGGATCGGGAGTCGGCGATACTCCGCCGCCGCTTCCGGTAGAATATGTAGCTGTAAGCTCTCCGCCGCCGGCAACATAGGTTGAGTTGTCGTCAGTCTTATAAGAGGTAAAGTTTACAACAGGTGTAACTTCCTCAAATGCAATAGTTATAGTCTTATTGACCATATCAGCTGAGTTGATATTAGCAACTTCTTTTGCTGTTAATGTTACATTACCTACTAAAGAAGCAGGCTGATTGTAATATTTTGAAAGATTAGTTGAATTAGCCCAGTCAATGCGATAACCGCTATTTACAGTAACGGAAATATTTCCGGGTTTAACTGCAGCGTAAACTACCATAGACGCCGGACTTACAGTTCCGTTATTGGAGCCTTTGTTTATTGTTAAAGTATATTTTTTCTCAAAACGAGCATATACAGTCATATCGCTTGTTACAGCGCCTAAATTGCCGTTGGTATACTGTGTGCCGCCGGTTGCAGCAGAATAGTAACCAATAAGTTGATATCCGCTTGCCGCTGTAGCGCTTACTGTAGCTGTAGCATTATGAGAAACGCCGCCTGAAGGGGTTACTGTTGAACTCGCCATAGCCGAAGCGTCTGTAGTGTATGTACCGTTTGAGGTATCTCTCGAAACAGCTACAACTGTAACAGTATGTTTTACATCCTGAACCGTGATATTAAAGCTCTGGGCGTTAGACGCGATATAATCATAAGCAGCTGAGCTGGATGTTTCAAGCGAGCTGAATGTAATACCTGTATTTGCAAGCGGGATGAACGCGCGTACTGTTGACGCCGAGGAACCGTTTGATACACCTGTAATTGTAGGTGTCGCGCCTGTTCCTGAAATTGTCGCAACAGATGCAGTACCCGAAGTCCAAAGATAGCTTGATACGCTTCCTGAAACTGTAGGAGCTGTAGCTGTTTTAGTCGCGCCCGCGTTCAGTGTTTCATTTGATTTAGCAGAAATTGAAGGCTTTGTAATTGTAATAGCTGATTTAGCTACCGAACCGCCGGCGTGCCATGCGCCGCCACTACCGGCATCTGTTATTTTATAATAGTTTTTAGTAGTATCCGAACCTGTCTGTTTAGGTGTATTACGCTTACTATCTGTATTTATAGCAGCTGCCTGACCAAAATAGAAACCGTCAGTAAACTGTTTCTTTGTAATATTTAATGCGTAAACAGGTTTGCTACCGCTGTTATCTGTACCAATCTTAGTCATAGCGGTTCCGCCGCTGCCGCCTGTAGGTATGAAATATACTCCGTTCCATTGACCTGAACCTGTACCAATATTAGTTTGCGGACTTGCGTAAATAGTCATATTTACGTCGTAAGCAGATACGGTAACCGCAATTGTTTTTCTTAATGAAGTTACTTCTGTACCGTTAATAAAATACTTAACAACGATATTAGTTGAACCGACAGCCTTAGCTGTTGCTGTTACGGTTTCCGCGCTTGTGGATGTAATAGTTGCTTTATTGACGGTAACGATATTTGTGTCATTTGATACAACAGTAATACTGGTAACAGGATTATACGCCGGGTTATTACCGTTCGTTGTAACCGTAAATGTATTTGTACCTTTATAATCACTTCCCGCGTTTGTTGAATTAGAAGTATAATCAAGCGCGAGAGTATTCGAACTAACCGTAAGAGTCGGAGCCTGAACCTTTATATCCTTTGTCGCCGTATCTGTACCACCGTTAGTGAATGTGGCGGTAACAGTCATAGTCACGGTACCTGCCGCAACGGGTGTAACCGCGCCTGTAGTCGAATTAACCGTAGCTATGCTTGTGTTGCCCGACGAATACGATACGCTGGAAACCGAAGGTGTTGCTGTATAACCCATAGACTGTGTGTTATCACCTTTAAGGACATACACATGGTCAGCCGATGAGAATGTAGCGGCGAGGTCAGATTTGCTTACAGTTACATCAAATGTAGTACTCTTGCTGTCAGCGGGACAGGAAATTGTAATTGTAGCCGATCCAGCGCTTTTAGCACTTACAGTAAATGTACCGTTTTTAGCTACTGTAGCAGAGCTTACGGAAGCAACTGACGAATTGCTACTCGAAACACTAAAATTGCCGCTGGAATGATAAGAGTTACCCTCGGCATAAACTGTCATGTTGGAGCCGATAGTCATAGACTCTGTGTTGCCGCTTAATACCGCGCCCGAAGAATTAGTTTTCTTTGCTGTAATTGCACAGGTACCGGCTTCTTCGTAGTTAGCCTGTACTGTAACCGCGCCGCTCGCGTTTAACGAAACCGTAGTATCCGAAGCGGACTCTGTACCTGTTACGTTAGAAGCGTTAGCTGAGCCGGATGTAATTGTCCAACCCGTAAAGTTATAACCGGTTTCTGCGGGAGCTGTATAACTTGCTTTTGTAGTTACACCGGCGCTCTTAGTTGTAATATTTGTCGCCGCAGCCGAACCTAACTTTTTAGTAAAGGTAACAGAATAAGTGTTTTCAGACCAGTAAGGATAAAGAGTTAAACCGCTGTTTGTTGAATAAGTCGCACCAGAAGTATATGCCCGTGAACCACCGTCAGAAGTCGCCCAACCACTCTGTGTGTATCCTGAAGATGTAAAGGCGTTAGTCTGCAGTGTTAAATTTGTACCGTGTACTTTTAACTGTGCTGACGGCACAGTTCCGCTGATAGTACCGCCACCCGAAGGTGCAGTACCTTTGTTATACGTTACATCATATAACCTATACATTGTAACGGTTTGGTCTTTAATATCATATGTAAAACGATACTTACCAGCAGGATTCGGAGTAAAATTAACTTTATCCCCCGAACCACCATAATTATTAGTACCATAATAATACATTTTTGCTACTTTACCAGAATCAGTACTATTTTGAGTTAAAGTATTAGAAGACTTATAGTAATTCGTGTTATTAGTCTGGATAAACATATAATGCTTAACGGCAGTCAAAGAAAGGTCTTTAGTATATAAGCCATTACTGGTGTGTGTCATTGTATCGTATGTACCTAAATTCCAGTCACCATCATGACCGCTCGCTGTACTCCAAGCCATCTTGACCGTAGTTGTATCCCTAGGACGCACAGCAATTTTATTATTGCTCGTATCAAACGTAAAAGTAAAATTTGTTGCCGCTCCTGTAGAGTAAGTCACACGATGATTTGAGTTACCATAATTAGTTGAGCCGTAATTATATAAAAGAACGTCTTGATCAGTTGTCGCAGTAGCATTAACTTTATAGTAATTATTGCCCCATTTAACATAAAAACCATAGGATCCATTCTGAAGGGAAACAGATGCATAATACTTAGATGTATTCTTTGCTGACTGAGTCATTGCTATTGAACTTGATGCACTGTAGTTACCACTAGGCATATCTTTTTGATAATACAGTGTGATTGTATCGGCGGCAGCTGTAGTAATAATCGAACCAACGCTAAGTACCGATAACATCATTAATAATGATAAAAGCATAGCTAATGAACGCTTAGAAAATCGTTTTAGTTTCGTTTTCATAAATTATAACCTCCATTCCGCGGGCTTTGCCCGCATTCAATTAACGATTAGCAATTAGCGATTAACAGTTAATGACGGGAAGACAGCGCGGATTATTATTTTTCGCGGTATCCCGACATAATAAGTTTCCGGTCGGGCGATAATCGCCTTTTTTTAGAAGAATTTTCTTCACGACCTAAACTGTTAATTTTTCATCGTTAATTGTTAATTATATTGAAGTTGCAAGTAAGGGTTTTCGCTTCAGCTTTCGCGTCTGACCTACGTGATAAAACCGATACAGCGCATTTACGCACGAAGCAGCTTTTCCGCTTCGTCTGCGGAGATTGGTTTTCACCTCGGCAAAAATTTACTTACATAATTTCCTGATTTAAAAATCCACTTCCTCGTCGTAGTGGTCTTCGGGACCGGCTAAGGTGACCTGAGGGATTTTTTCTTCTTCTACCTCATCGCTTTTTTTGCCCTTTTTTGAGCTTGTGGTTTTACCTGATTTGGTTTTTGAAGAAGTTTTTTTGCTTTTATTATTCGATTTGCTTTCGGATGACTTTTTGGGAGAAGATTTTGAGTTTCCGCTTTTTACGGAAGGATGGGATTTAATATACTCCCCTACGTTTAAGGCTCTGCCGTTTTTATCTTTTACGGATTTAATATTTCCGTCCTTATCCTTAGTTACCGTATTGCCTTCGGAGTCTTTTTCAACCGTACCGCCTTCGGGGGTGGTTTCGATAAGTTCGAGGGTTTCTTCGGCTTTGGACGAGGACGCCGCTTTTTGCTTTTTGGAGGCGCTGTCGCCTGACGCGCAGGAGCACCCCGCTAAAAGCGAGATAATAAATAATACTAAAACCGTTACTGTAATTATTCTTTTCATAATGTTTAAAAATCTTCTTTCGGGTAATCTATAAAAGAATATAACTATACTTTTACCCATAATTATTTACTGTAATATAATAACACAAAGTACCGTTTTTTTTCAAGTCGTTTAAAGAATTTTGGAATATATTTTAAAAATTCAGCATGGTGAACAAAGTAAACACTATCATATTGTGCGATTTGCACAATTGAATATAGTATTAATATGTATAATATAGTTTAGATTTAAGTAAAAAAACCGCCTTAACGGCGGTTTCTACTGCTTTTATTTATAATTCGCGAATCCGAGAGCGCACATATTCATATCGAGATCATCATTCAGCATTTTGCTCCAGTTTTCAAACGCTTTATGAAGCATTGAGTTGCTGTGTTTTATTACGTTATCGGCGTTTCCCGTTTCAACATTAAAGCTTAAATTTGAGCTTGCTGAATACACCGCGGGAGCTATGCTCGCCCGAGCGCTGAAGATTGTTGTTTCATAAGCGTTGCTTGTGCATTTTGACGTTACAGAGGGCGTGCCCGTATTATCGGCGTTAAAAGTCATAGTTATTCTTTCGGTTTCGGAAGCGCTCTTATTCTCGGAAATAAACTCGAAAGTATTTTTGCCTTTGTTGTGGATAATTGTGAATGTCGAAGTTGCCAAAGTATAGGATATAAAGCGGTTTCCGTCGGCGCCGGTTTTGCCCTTGGTGTTTATATAATTCTTAAGAGCAGAATACGGATTAAGAACAATAACCTTTACTCTCAACTTATCGCCGTTGTTCTTCGTAGCTGTAATTGTAGCGCTTCCGGGAGTTTTTCCGGTTATAACACCTTTTGCGCTGATTGATGCGACTTTTGAATTTGAGGACGCCCAGGACTTAGCGTTGGACGCTACTCCTTTGCTTTTTAAAACAAGCCGTTTTGTATCTTTAACATAACAGTTAAAAGATTTATTTAACGAAGTGACTTTGGGGTTAACGGTTACTTTGCATTTATATTTCTTACCCTTGTATTTAGCGGTAACGGTCGTCTTCCCCGCCTTTAACGCGGTAACTTTACCGTTTTTTACCGTAGCTACGGACTTTTTGGAAGTTTTCCATTTAACCTTTTTAGCCTTGGCTTTCTTCAGCTTAAGCTTATAGGTATTTCCTCTTACAATTGAAATCTTTTTCTTATTGAGCTTATATTTTACCTTTTTAGACTTTTTGGACTTTTTCTGGGCGGAAGAAGTCTTTTTTGCCGTCTTGGTTTTTGCCGCGGACACGCTTGCGGGTGCAACCGCCGCAACGCTCAAAAGCATAAGACACGTTAGAATTACACATAATGATTTCCTGAATTTTTTCATTAAATTACCTCATTCCTTTTTAGCCATAACATTATAATATATTATTTTTTTAAAGTCAATAAACATACTTTAGAATTTCCTACAAAATATAGACATTAAAACGCTTTTGTATTATACTGTTTATATAGTGATTTAAGGAGGGACGATTATGCCGGAATCATATTACAAAGAGGCGTTAAAAGCAGCTCAGAAAGAATACCGCTCGTGTATCGCTAAAGGCGAATCGCCGTTTTTGCCGGTTTTGGACGAGTTCCTTTCGAAGAAAACCACGTCCACGGGTATTGAACTCGGTTTGGTTCAGATTCCGCTCGACCATATTGTGGGCACAAAAACCAAAGGCAGGTCAAACGCTTTCGCGGCAAACTTTATGCCGATTCTTGAGGAAGACACAGAATTCGCCGTAAAATGGTCGCGCCTTTGCGACGCTCATTTAAACGAGGGAATCCACGACCCGATTAAGGTTTACGAATATATGAACCGCTTTTATGTCGAGGAAGGCAATAAACGCGTAAGCGTGCTGAAGTTCTTTAAAGCGGATAGTATTACAGCAAATGTTACGAGGATTTTGCCTGAAAGAACAGGCGAAGAAGAAGTTGAGATTTACTACGAATATCTGAATTTTAATAAACTCAGCAAGATTAATTTCCTCGAGTTCAGCGAAAAGAAAAGCTACGCCGAACTGCAAAAAGCTCTCGGTAAAGACGCCGACGAAAGCTGGAGTGAGGATGAACAGAAAGAATTTTCTTCCGTTTATTATCACTTCAGAAAGGCGTATAAATCCAAAGGCGGAGATAAGCTGAATTCGACAATCGGCGACGCTTTACTAAGATATATTAAAGTTTACGGCTACGATAAGCTGAAAAAAGAAGACGACTCGGAAATTAAAAAGAATCTCGCTAAAATGTGGGAGGATGTCGCTTTGCAGCAGGACGAGGAACCGATTGAAATTAAGCTTGACCCTACCGAAGAAAAAAAGCAGAGCGTGCTTTCAAAGGTGCTTCCCGTAATGCCTGTAATAAGCTCTCCCGTACTTAAAGTCGCGTTTGTATACGACGGCACGCCCGAAAGCTCGGGATGGATTCACGAACACGAAAAAGGCCGTAAATACGTACAGCAGGTTTTTGAGGATAAAATTAAAACCAAAGCGTATATTATAGCTAAAGACGGCGACCGTATGCAGGCTATTGAGGACGCTGTTAAAGATAAAAGCGATATTATCTTTACGACCACTCCGAGGCTATTGCCCGAAAGTTTAAGAGCCGCTGTTGAGCATCCCGATAAAATAATTATGAACTGCTCGCTTAACAAATCCCACCGCTACATCAGAACCTACTACACAAGAATGTATGAAGCGAAGTTTATATTAGGCGCGCTTGCGGGTTCGCTCACCGAAAGCGGAAAATTAGGATATGTATGCGACTACCCTATTTACGGTCAGATTGCACAAATCAACGCTTTCGCTCTCGGCGCGCAGATGACTAATCCGCGCTCAAAGGTTTACCTTGAATGGTCTTCGGTTAAAGGCGCTAAGGAAGCAGATTTGGCACTTAGAGAATTAGGCGCTAAGTATATATCTTCCCAGGATACGGCGCGATTTTTGAATGACGACAGAAACAGCTACGGGCTTTCTCATATAAGCGGCGGAAAGACAGAGTCTATCGCCTATCCCGTCTGGAGATGGGGCGTATATTACGAGGAAATTCTCAAGCGCGTTTTCAGTAAAACTCTTAAATCCGAATACGAAAGCAGCAATAAAGCGCTTAACTACTTTTTGGGATTGTCCGCGGGCGTTGTTGACGTTGTGTACTCACAGTCTCTTGCGATGGCGTCAAAAAGACTTTGCGACCTGCTTAAAGAAAGCATTAAGAATGACGTTTGTATTCCGTTTTTAACTCCGCTTATTACGCAGAGCGGTAAAGAAATCGGAGAAACTCAGAAGTCGCTGAGCCTTGACCAGATTATTAATATGGATTACCTTGTTGAAAATGTTGTAGGCTCTATCCCCCGCTACGAGGAACTCAGCGAAATAGGAAAAACTACGGTTGATATGGCGGGGATTGAAAAGTTCCAGAAAACTTCAACAGCCTCCGATTCCGAGGGAGGTGAAAGCGTATGAGGATTTTAGCGGTTTCGGACGTGGAATCCGAGTATTTTTACGATTTCTACTCGCCGGGGAAGCTTGACGGGTTCGATCTTATTATTGCCTGCGGTGATTTAAGTGTAAGTTACCTTGAGTTTTTGGTAACTATGGCAGGGTGTCCGCTTTTGTATGTCCACGGAAATCACGACGATAAATTTAAAAGAGCCCCCGAAGGATGCATTTGTATAGACGAATCATATTTTGAATATAACGGTATAAGAATTATCGGGTTTTCGGGTTCTCATCGCTATAAAAAAGGAAAATATATGTACACCGAAAAACAGATGAGACGTAAGATAATGAGAATATTTCCGAAAATAATAAAACACAAAGGGTTCGATATTCTTGTTACCCATGCTCCCGCCCGGCACGTTAACGACAACGATACGCTTTCACACCGAGGATTTGAATGCTTTAACCGCCTTATAAAACGTTATCGTCCAAAATACTTTCTGCACGGTCATATCCACAGAAACTACGGCGCTTTTATCCCGCAGAAAACTCAGTTCGGAAGTACAACTGTTATTAACGCATTTAATTATTGTATTATTGAAATTTAATATTTATAAAAGTATGCTCCCCGCGTTTTGAATTCTTAAACGCGGGGAGTATTACATTTGGTTATTAAATAATTCAATTTTTGTAAATATTTGTCACATTTTCGCCTTTATATAAACAATTGGTTAATTCAAATTTACAACTATGTTAAAACGCTTGATATGTGAATATTATTGACTATAATATAATTAATCAATTATAAAATAATTATCTCTGAGTTTATTCCCTCGGGATAAAGAGTAAAGATTGAATTTCTACTTATACGCCCGCGGTAAGGTTTTATGAAATTCATATTGTTTGCGGGCGGAAAGGATGCGTTGACTTATGACTCATTATGAAATGATTATACCTAAGCATAAAACCGAAGGTTACGGAGTAAAAGCGACCAAAATAATTAAGGATATTTCCAAGAACTATAACGCGGTCAAAAACCTTGTAGATACCTGTAACAGATGTGATGTTGATTTAGATATCTTCCCCGATATTCTCGAAAACTATCTTAATGATTTTTCCTTTTAATTTTTTATAATATATGATACAATATAATATACTATACTAAATTAAGAGGTAATATATGAAAACTGGATTGGTATTAGAAGGCGGAGCTATGCGCGGATTATTTTCCGCCGGCGTTTGCGACGTTCTTATGGAAAACAATATTGAATTTGACGGATGCGTCGGCGTATCGGCAGGAGCCGCGTTCGGCTGTAACTACAAATCTCATCAAATCGGCAGAGCTATAAGGTATAACACCCGTTTTTGTAACGATTGGAGATATTGCAGTATGCGTTCGCTGATTAAAACAGGTGATTTATTCGGTGCGGAATTTTGTTATCATACTATTCCGGAAAAGCTTGATAAATTTGATATAGAAGCATTTTATAATTCTGATATGGAATTTTACGCTGTATGCACAGACGTATATACAGGAAAACCAGTATACCATCTTTGCGATAAACGCGACGATAAAATTTACGAATGGTTCAGAGCGTCGGCTTCGATGCCGCTTGTATCAAAGCCCGTAAAAGCCGGAGGCAGGACGATGCTCGACGGCGGAATGGCTGATTCAATTCCTTTGGAATTTATGATGAACAAAGGCTACGATAAAAACCTGGTTATACTGACTCAGCCGAGAGATTATGTAAAAGAAAAAGCGTCGATGGGAATTATGAAAATATCTCTTAGGAAATACCCCAATATGATAAAATGCATTTCCGACCGCCACATAATGTATAATAAACAGAGGGATTTTGTTTTTGAGCAGGAAAAGAACGGCAGCGCTTTTGTAATATGCCCCGACGAAAAACTTCCGATAAAAAGAATCGAACACGACGCGGATGTGTTAAGAAAGACTTACGAAATCGGAAGAAAAACCGCGCTGAAACAACTTAATGAAATTATAGAGTTCAAAAAAACGGCTGAATCTTAATCAGCCGTTTTAAATTTATAAATCACTTTAAGTTACTATTTATTCAGCGTAATTTATCCGATTTTTTCAGGCGTTTCGAAGGCTTAAATCCTAACTCCTCGTGCATAAGAATCATAAGAGGTATTCCTAACATAATCGGAAACACCGAACAGTTGAGAAGCACGGTAACAGCAAACACCTGTCCTGAAACATCGGGATAAATAAGCACTACAGCAGGAGTAATAAGCACCGCCTGAGTTACAGCCGAAATAACGGTTACCGCAGTCTGCTTTAAAAAGCTTTTGCCCGTACGCAGTAAAAACGGAGTTTTTGATATTTTGCTCCAGAATATATAAAACAAAAACGGTCCCGCAAAATTTGCGGCGAATCCCGCGATTGACGACCATCTTAAACTATCGCTGATAATATCTCCTATCAGATTGCCGATTGCGAAAGCGATACATCCCGGAATACCAAAGAAAATTCCGTAAACAGGCTGAAACAACATAACAGGTCTTATATCGGTAAAGCCCGGAATAATACTCATCACCTTAAAAGGAATCGCGACAACCATAAATACAATGAGCAAAATCAAAATTAATAAAATGTTTTTTACAGCAGGATGAAGAGAACTATTGCGAAACATTTAAATTCTTCCTCCTTTTGCCGTTAAAATCAATGATTTCGATAAGACTTCCGGCAACTATTAAAAGCGCTCCTAAAATCTGTAACGGAGACGGTATAACACGGTCAACTATATTTTCCGGCAATACTACGCCCCATATAAGCGAAAACGCAATTTCGAGCGAATAGATTATAGTCGAGCCCGCTGCCGTCGCACGCTTTTGCGCGAAGATATTAAGCGTCTGCGCAAAGGCGAGAATAAAGTAAGCGTAAATAAACAGGCTTGCGATAATTGTTCCCGACCACGGTATCGCGGCGAAAGTCTCGGGTTGCAGAAATAACCAAATAGCAAAGCTTATAACCGATACAAAAGCAGAGATAAATACCGAAAGCGTAACCGCGTCGTGCTCCTTTGCGTAATCGTTAAGCTTAACAATAAATACAGCGCGGATAATACAGCCTAAAAACATAATCAGAACGCCTGACATCTTCATCCCGGTTAAATCCGAGCCCAAGGCGACAATAATTCCGCTTAAAGCAAGTACAACCGAAACCCACGTTTTTTTATCCACAGATTTTCTCATTGTAAGAAGGACAACAGGCAAAACAACTATTGTCATTGAAAACGTAAAAGCACCTGTAGAAACGTCAAGTTGGTTAAGCCCCTGTAAATACAGAACGTTGTAGGCACAGTTAAGTATACCGAGCAATATACAACGCAGCAACAGCTTTTTTGACGAGCGTTTCAATTCGGATTTTATTCGTTTTATAAAACATCCCGCAAGAATAACTGCGGCAATAGCATTGGTAATGGCAGTTGTCGCAAACGACAAAACATCGTCAGGAATGCAGGCAAAAATAATTACCTCAGTTGACCAGCACAACGTAACACATATAAGACAAAGGTTAGCTTGTAATTTATTCATTATCACATCTCCATTTTACAGACACATATAATAATATCAAACATTCAATAAAATGTCTATAATCTTTGTAAGATAAAGTAAGCAAATAATAAAAATATTGATGAAAATATCTCTTAGGAAATACCCCAATATGATAAAATGCATTTCCTAACGTCACATAATGTATAATAAACAGAGGGATTTTGTTTTTGAGCAGGAAAAGAAAGGAAACGCTTTTATAATATGTCCCGATAAAAAACTGCCTGTAGGAAGAATTGAACACAACGCGGATGTGTTAAGAAAGACTTACGAAATCGGAAGAAAAACCGCGCTGAAACAACTTAATGAAATTATAGAGTTCAAAAAAACGGCTGAATAATCAGCCGTTTTTTACATTATTATTTTAAATACTTTTTAACATTGTCTTCTGTATTAAAGTAGAATTTCGCGCTCTTTTTCTTCTTTTTCTTAGTGAGCTTTTTAAGTTCCTTCTTAAACTTTTTAGCGGAAATTTTTACATTTTTACTTTTCTTAACTTTAAAATTTGTGTAAGAGGTAGCAGTCATAGACAACCTGCTTGTACGGAACAGTTTCAAAGTCGCTTTAGTTCCTTTGAATTTATTATATCCCTCGTGGATTACGCCTGAGTGGAGTCCGCAGTCGATAAACATACCTGTCTTTTTATAATACTGAAATTTTTCGCTGAGCGAACCGAATTTAAGATAAGCAACTTTCTTTACCTTACTTTTATAGGTATAAAGATAAGCGTCGGAACCCTGCCATACAACAAGCTCGGGAACTTTATTATTATCAAGATAAAAAGTCGCGAATTTTAATTCGCTTAATGAATCGGTTCTGAATTTTTTAAGCAGCGAGTTTGACGCTAAAAGACTTTTATAAGCGGCAATAGCTTTTGCCTTCTTGCTTGCTGCGTCAGCTTTCGGCGCTGAGAAAACAACCGCGGCGCTGAGAAGCATAAGGATGCTTAAAAATACTGATACAAATCTTTTTGAAATACTCATAATTATTCCCTCCTGAGTATAAATTTTATATAATAATTTTATCATTAAAAAAGTATGTGTGTCAATAGCACATATAAATATATTTGACTTTTCTTTTATCCGCCTTATATTGAAATAAAAATTTATAAGTGATAAAATAGTTTGTAACAAAAAAGCATTTTTATGATTATTTATATGAGGAGGTGATTATGTGTCCTTCGAGGAAATGTATAAAACAAACTACAGAATTGTTTACGGATATCTTATCAATCTAAGCAAAAACGTAAGTATTGCAGAGGAACTAACAGCGCAAACGTTTTTAAACGCGCTTGAAAATTACAAATTATATAAAGACGAAGATAAACCGTCCGCTTGGCTATGCAGAATCGCTCGGAACGAATACTATAAATTTTGTAATAAGCACAAGCGAATCGAAAGTGAAACAAAGCTTGAAAATATATATAACAGCGCAGATATTGAGGAAATAATTGTTGACAAAGATCTCGCCATACAAATACATAAACATTTGCATTCGCTAAATGAGCCATATAAAGAAGTATTTGTTTTAAAAACATTTGCAGAATTGTCGTTTAAAGAAATTGCACAGATTTTTGAAAAAAATGAAACATGGGCACGAGTCACCTATTACCGCGCCAAAATAAAATTGAAAGAAAGGATGAACGAGTATGACAAATGAAAAATGTAAAATAGTACGCGACTTAATCCCTCTTTACTTAGACAATCTTTCAAGTGAAGAAAGCTCTGAATTAATTGAAAAACACTGCCTGGAATGTTCCGAGTGTCAAAACTATCTTAACTCGGCGAAAAAAGAAATAAAAACAAATTTGCAAAATGAAGAAACCGCAAAAAGAATAACCGAAAGCCTTAACAGACAAAGAAAACATAAAATTATAAAACGTACAACAATAATATCTTTGCTAATTATTTTTACATTCGTTTTCGGATTTGCGTGTAATATAGCTTTCTCCAACCCTCTTCCTGACTATCTTGAAGAATACTACGGAAAAGAGATCTTTTCCGAATTAAAAGAAGGCTATTCAAACAAAGATAAACAGGAGCTCCAACCATTGATAAAAAAAATTAAAGAAGCTCTAAATTTCACAGGAAATGAAAAAAGCGCAGAAAAGAAATTTGGGGAATTAGCTTGTTATACACCCGCTATTCATTCAGAAATGGATGAAGTTGAAGTAGTAGAAACAGAATTAAGTTTTTTAACAGCGAAACTATATCACGATACAGGATATCTCTGGATAAAATACAGCCAATATGGTTATGAAAAAAACGGCGACTTATCATTTGGGAGCGCTGATATACAATCACGCATTACCCTTGTGAAATACGGCGACGAATGGACGGCTGTCAATGTTATGGAGGCGCCGTAAACCTTACGGTTTTTATCCATAGGTTTCGTATCCCTTTTGGTAAAATATAAAGGAGCCATAACGGCTCCTTTATATTTTGGCGCGCCAGAAGGAATTCGAATCCCCGGCCTTTCGCTTAGGAGGCGAACGCTCTATCCAACTGAGCTACTGGCGCAAATATTACCTTATTTATTTTATAATATGATATATAATTTGTCAAGAAATCATTACTCTCGTATTGACAAAATCAGCCATATATGGTATCATAACAAATGCTGAAATAAGCACGGAGAGGTGTCCGAGTGGTTTAAGGAGCTAGTCTTGAAAACTAGTGATCCCGCAAGGGACCAAGGGTTCGAATCCCTTCCTCTCCGCCAATAAGTTCACTATACGGAGGATTACTCAAGTGGTGAAGAGGCTCCCCTGCTAAGGGAGTAGGTCGGGTGACCGGCGCGAGAGTTCGAATCTCTTGTCCTCCGCCAAGCAAAAGGCAACTCATATGAGTTGCCTTTTTGCTTTGCGGAAAATAGGACAAGAGATTCGAAGCCGAGGGTTAAGAAAATGCTCCGGGGGAGCATTTTTACCGAGGTGCGTTGATGAAACCTTTCCAAAAAACGTGGACGTAAGGTTCGAGATAAATATTCTCGCATTGATGAAGTTTCTTGTCCTCCGCCCTACCAACACATCAAGATAAAACAATAAAAACTTAAAAAAGACGAGAGCGCCTTTTTACAGGCACTCCCGTATTTTTCTTTTCTCCAATATATTAGATTGATTTTAAAGCGTTTTCAAGGTCATTAATAATATCTTCAACGTCCTCAATACCTACGCTTAATCGCATCATATCAGGCGCTACTCCGCCCGCTCTGAGTTCATCGTCGGTCATCTGGCGGTGGGTTGAGCTTGCGGGATGCAGGATACTTGTACGGGCATCGGCAACGTGAGTTACGATAGCGCAGAGTTTAAGGTTTTTCATAAACTCCTCGGCAGCTTTTCTGCCGCCCTTCACTCCGAACGAAAGGACTCCGCAGGAGCCGTTGGGCAGATACTTTTTACCGAGTTCATAGTATTTATCGCCTTTAAGTCCACAGTACTGAACCCAGGCTACTTTTTCGTGGTCATTTAAGAACTCGGCGACTTTCTGCGCGTTAGCGCAATGTTTAGGCATACGAACGTGCAGAGTTTCAATTCCGAGGTTAAGCAAAAATGCGTTAAACGCTGAAGGAGCACTTCCGAAATCTCTCATAAGCTGAGCAACGCATTTTGTAATATACGCGCCCTCAAGTCCGAACTGCTTGCAATAAACAATTCCGTGGTAGCTGTCGTCGGGAGTTGTAAGTCCAGGGAATTTATCGGCATAATCCATCCAGTTGAATTTACCGCTGTCAACTATTGCTCCGCCCACGGAAGTAGCGTGGCCGTCGAGGTATTTTGTAGTTGAATGAGTTACAATATCGGCTCCCCACTCAATCGGACGGCAGTTTACGGGAGTCGCGAAAGTATTATCTATAATAAGCGGAACTCCGTTTTCGTGAGCTACTTTCGCGTACATTTCAATATCAAGTACGCAAAGCGCGGGATTAGCGATTGTTTCACCGAAAAGTGCCTTTGTATTCGGTTTAAAAGCGGCTCTGAGTTCATCCTCGGTACAGTCGGGCTCAACAAAAGTAAAATCAATGCCCATTCTTTTCATTGTAACGGAAAAAAGATTAAATGTACCGCCGTAAATCGCGGCGCTTGAAACAATATGGTCGCCCGCGGACGCTATATTGAATACCGAAAAAAAGTTAGCCGCCTGTCCCGAAGAAAGCAGCATACCCGCTGAACCTCCCTCAAGATCGCAAAGCTTTTTAGCTACGCAGTCGCAGGTCGGATTAGCAAGACGGGTATAAAAGTAACCGCTCTCCTGTAAATCGAAAAGCTTACCCATAGCTTCGCTTGTATCATATTTAAAAGTTGTACTCTGGATTATCGGCAGAACCCTCGGCTCGCCGGTTTTCGGAGTATATCCTCCCTGTACACACTTTGTTCCTTCTTTAAAATTATTCATTTCAATTCCTCCGTATTTAGTATGTTTTTCATTATAACACAAAACACAAAAAGGTACAATATTTTTTTAAAATCAAAAAAAGACTGCCGCAAAGCGGCAGCCTCGGAGTTTAATTATTTAGAATACTTTATAATCGTAGAAGTTTCCGTAGCTGTAATATCCCATCCACGCGCCGTAAACACGATTTCCTAATCTTGTTTTTGCGGAATAGTAAATCTTACAATGCTTGAAATCAGGATATTTTACAGTCTGGATTTTAAGGGAACTCGGAACATATAAACATTCTTTTAAAGCAGCCTTTGTTTTCTTTTTCAAAGTATTTTTATCATAGGAAAATACTTTAATCTTATATTTAGTTCCTTTAATCTTGGCTGTTACCGTGGCATTTCCGCCCTTTTTAGCCTTAATTTTTCCCTTTTTACTTACGGTAACTTTGCTCTTTTTATTTGATGACCATTTAGCTTTCTTATAACCCTTAACGTATTTCATCCATTTTCTAACGGACTTGCTCTTGCCTTTACCCATTTCCAACCATTCTTCATTAACGGTTGCTTTGCACTTAGCTTTTTTGCTTCCGTGTTTATAGGTTATTGTCGTTTTACCGAAGTTGCGCGCATAAACCGTACCGCCGCTTACAGTAGCAACCTTTTTGTTGGAAGAAGACCAACTGCAACTCTGGTCAGAGTTCCATGGACTGTAGCTGCCCTTAACAGAATAATACAAATATCTAATCATATTAAGCTTTTTCGGGCTTATGCTTACACTTTTAGTTTTTATAAACTCATTCCATTCAGCTGTCATATAGAAACAATAGTATAAGTATTCCTCGGAATAGCTGCTATTCTCGGTAATATACAACTGATAAGAACCAGCGTCAAGATAGAAATAATTGTCACTTGAATAATAATCACTGTAAGATTTTACGCACTTTCCGTTTTTATAAATTTCAACCAAATAATCTCCGTCGGTATAAGAAGTAAACCAAAGGTTGACATAAGAACGCGCGGACAATGTGAAATTATATCCTTTATATTCACCGTTGTAAAGCGAACCGTACTCCCCGTCAAAAACATATCTGCTCTTGGACGCCGCGTCAGCTTTTATAACAGCGGCATCAGGAGCCATAAAAGTAAACAGCGTAACCAGCGTCAGCATAATGCAAAGAACCGAGATACATTTTTTAATATGTGCTTGTTTAAAGATTTTAGCAATTTTCATAAAAATCCCCCCTTCATTAGGTAGATTATAGCACAATTGTAGGGCTTTGTCAGTAATAATTTAAAAAAATTATGCACAAATTTCAATCCCTGAAATTGTGCATATAGCCCGTGTAATATATTTACTTATTTGGAAAATGTAAAATACACCGATAAGGGGTATAAAAAAGACCGCCGAAGCGGTCTTTTAAATTTACCAGTATCTTACTGTCATATTTTCTTTTTTACGGGATTTAGTATGAGCTCCGCTGTAGAGCGCTTTTCTGCGTGTATTTACAACAAACATCAAAAGGCTTACGAAAACTATAATACCGAACACTAAAAGCATTATATAAACAAAGTTTGTGTTCTTTTCTTCCGTAACGGAAATCGCGGTAACCTTTTTATTTGAGCTTTCGCCCGAAAGCGCTTTTCTTGAAACCTTATTGGTTATACTTACAACTTTCTGGGCTGTTTCGGCATTTGATTTCGCGCTTTTTGTAAGAGTGCCCGAAACGGTTGTTAAGGTTTTAGGCTTTGCTTTTTCAGACTTTTTGACTACGGGTTTAACCTCTACGGCTCCCTTGGATTTATAAGTAGAATTTTGGGAAGCATCTTCGTTAAACAGCTTTTCGTCGGTAGCTTCGTCAACTTTACCCGTCGCTCTAAGCTCGTTTTCTTTCTGAAATTTTTTAACTGCCGCAGCTGTTCGCTCGCCGTAGTAGCCTGTGCAGTCATCATCAAAGTATTTAAGCTTAGTCAGCTGTTCCTGAATTTCGGTTACTTTATCACTTTCGTCTCCGATTTTCGCTGAATATTCTCCTGACTTTTTTGAACCTGCTTTAGGCGCTTCATCGGAATATAATACTCCGAGTCCATCCTCATCCGCTGTTCCGTTAACTTTTAATCCCGCGTTTTTCTGGAAAGCCTTATAGGCGGTTTCGGTAGCTTCACCGAAATAGCCTGTTATATCTTCCTTATAATATCCGAGATCGGTAAGTCTTTTCTGTAATTTTTCAACTTCATCGCCTTTAGAGCCGAGTGAAAGAACTGTATCTTCGGCTTTTGCTTCTATATTATCGGGAGTTTTATCGGACTCGCCCGAAGCAGAGAATTTAAAAGTTTTTCCGTCGATTGTACGGTTTGTATTTACAATATACTGTCCGTTTTCGTAGTAGTAATATTTATCATTATATTTTATCCAGCCTGTTTCAGGGTAAGTTACAGCCGCGATTTTAAACCACTTTGTCCATGATTTTGTAGCGACAGACTGGTAACAGATTCCGCTTTCTTCGTCGCGCGCGTCAACAGCCATACCGTTGCCTACATATACACCGACATGTCCGGGCTGATATAAACCGAGTCCGTGTACTCTCGGAATACCCGAGCTGACGCTTCCGCTTGATTTAGCGGAACTTAACTGTTCGGAACCGGATCTTGCTCCTCCGCAATACGAATAGATAAGACCGGAGCAGTCAACCGCTCCCGGAGCAGCTCCTCCGTAAACATATTTCCAATGACTTTTATAGGCGTTAAGCGCCCACTCGGCAAGTCCGGAGCCTGTACCTGTAGCGCTGGGACTTAAGGTACCCACAACACAAATTGAGCAAATAAGAACAAGCGCCATAAAAACAGGAATTATCTTTTTTGTGTGCCTCTTTAAAAAATACATAACTTCTGATATACCTCCATGCCCTCAAGACGGGCTTGAAATTACCTTTTGTAACAAAACTGTAATAATTATAGCAAATATTGTTACAAATTGCAACTGTTTTTTCTTAAAAAATAATAAAGTAGTGGTTTTACATATAAAGTAATATGAAACCACTACACATTTTATTCATTGTTACAAAGGAGTAAAAAAACTAAATTTTTTTAATATTAACAATGTTATAAATATTTATTTTTTATAATCAGGTTATAATTTAGCTATTTTCTCAATCCGATTCACAAAAACAACCGCTGCAATTATTTTAAGCACATCAAACGGAATAAAAGGAAATACACACAGGCTTAAAATTGTAAATAAGCTCATTTGCATATTGCTGTTACTAATTATATAAAACCAGACTGTACCGAAAATATAACAAACCAAAAGCCCGAGCGTCATTGAAATAGTAAGCGCCCATAAATTTACACCGAATTTATCTTTAAATAAACCAACTATAACGGCTATAAGAACAAACCCGATAATATATCCGCCCGTTGTTCCGAAAAGCACACCCGCTCCCCCTTTAAATCCTGAGAATACAGGTACGCCGATAAGCCCTAAAAGCAAGTAGATGATTACGCTTAAAGTTCCGCGCTTAAAGCCCAAAAGTCCCGCCGCAACAAAAACACCGAAGGTTTGCAGAGTAAACGGTACAGTAGCGGGAATCTGAATCTGCGCGCAGATTGTAATTATCGCCGAAAACATAGCTATATATATTAAATTTAATAATCTGCTGTTTTTTAAGTTCATAACTGCACTCCTCCCAATGCACCATTATAATATAAAAAGAGCCTATTGTCAACTTATATCAAATCAAAAGTTGACAATAGGCTGTGTTAATTCTATATTAATCAATATTAAAATCAAGCCTGCTTATTTTTTCAATCAATATATCGTCTTCTGTCGGAGCATCGCTCATATTTTCAATACGACGTCTAATAGCAAGCATTTTAGAGTCGGTAGCCGAAATTGCCTCAGCGCATTCGGACAGCTCGCTTACTATAAATTCCTGTTCGGGTATTTCATGCTTGTATTTAAGCTGGTGCTCAAGGCTTGCCCAGAAGTCCATAGCCATAGTTCTGATCTGAACCTCTACTCTCATCGGCTTGGTCATCTCGGCGAAGAATACGGGAACCTCTACAATAAGGTGCAGACTTCGGTATCCGTTAGGTTTCGGATTCGCGATATAATCCTTGCTTTTAACCAAGGTGATATCGTCCTGCTTTGTGAGAGCGTCGGCAATTGTATATATATCGTCAATATATGTACACACTACCCTGATTCCCGCAACGTCATTAAGATTCTCCTCGATGTTTTCTATCGTAAAGCTTTTATCTTTTTTGGCAAGCTTTTCAACAATACTCGAAGTACGTTTTAAGCGGGTTGTCATATAACTTATAGGGTTGCGCTGGTAACGCACGTTAAACTCGGTATTAAGCACATCGAATTTTGTACGGACTTCTTTTATCGCGCAGGTATACATCATCATAAGTTCTTTATATCCTACAACCGTTCCCATAAGCTCTTTAGTCTGATTAAACATAGCAGTTGCCATTTCTTCCGAAATTGAGCCCAAATCCTTTGAAAGCGCGGTTGCGTTAGTATAAATTTCTTCATTTGATGTTGCTTTAGGATTTAAAATCTCGTTCTGATTTTTACTCATAATTAAACTCCTTGGTCTTGGTATTTCTATTATAATACATTTTATAAATTTATTCTATAAATATTTTAATAAAATTGTAAAATCAGCTTTGTATATGTTATAATACATAAAGGTGACAGCTGTATGAACAAAAATAAATATTTTAAAGAAAACAGAATACGTGATATAGAAATTTCAATCACCAAAAAACGCAGGTTCAAAGAAAAGATATTCAGCCGTTTTACAAAAGCTATTGTCGAATTTGAAATGATTAAACCGAACGATAAAATCGCGGTTTGCATTTCGGGCGGTAAAGACAGTATGCTAATGGCGAAACTTTTCCAGGAACTTAAACGCCACGATAAATTCCCTTTTGAGCTTGTTTTTCTTGTAATGGACCCGGGCTACAACGAAGCCAACCGAAAAAAAATTGAGGAAAACGCTGAAACTACGGGAGTTCCAATTACAGTTTTCAACACCGAAATATTCAACTCGGTTTACAATGTTGAAAAGAACCCATGCTATCTCTGCGCCCGTATGAGGAGAGGTTATCTCTACAAAAAGGCAAAGGAGCTCGGATGTAATAAAATCGCTTTGGGACATCATTTTGACGATGTTATCGAAACCACACTTATGAGTATGCTCTGGGGCGGTCAGGTTCAGACGATGATGCCGAAATTAAAAAGCAAAAACTACGAAGGTATGGAGCTTATCCGCCCGCTTTATTATGTACGCGAGGATGATATTAAGGCGTGGAGAGATTATAACAATCTTACTTTTTTACAATGCGCCTGCCGTTTTACGGAAAAAACCGAATCCGAAAACAGCGAAAGCTCGGAATCAAAACGCCTTGAAACCAAAAAAATTATTAAGGAGCTTAAAAAGTCCAACCCTAATATTGAAGCGAATATTTTTAACAGTATGAAGAACGTCTGCATAGACGCGGTTATCGCCTATAAAAAAGACGGAGAATCACACAACTTTATGGATGAATACTAATATACTTACCTATGAGTCGTCGGAAGACGGCTCTTTTTTCTAAATAAGAATAAAAACTTCATAATCATTCAATTTAATTTCATATTATTTCAAAAACACTTCACACAAACTTCAGCTGCTTTATCTTTTATTTTCAGAATATATTATTACTATTACACCATAACAGAAAGAAAAATTAATACACCTCCCGACGGGTGAAATTCTTTAAACACATAATTTAATACACTTTTATACACATAACTTTTTCAACACATAACTTTTTCAACTTTTCCTTACACACTTTCCTTCATTTAAAAACAAACCGCGCGGGAGGTTTATTATATATATAAACCCGTTTTAACGGGGAATAAAGAATAACTGCCGAAGCTTTTCGGCAGTTATTTATTTCTGAATTTTCTTTTTATTTTTTGCAGAATATTATCAACCTTTTTGGGCGAGGTTTTTATCTCATCCCCTATTTCTTTATAAGAATAGCCCTGGGCGTACATATTAAAAACTTTCTTTTCATCAGAACTCAGCATTGAATCCATATGCTGAATTAATGTTTTAAGATACTCCCTCTCGAGCACATAATCCTCAATATTCTGAGCGTCGTCTTTTCTATCCTCTACCGTATCAATAGGTACAATACGGGATTTAGGGACGGTGCTTTTTTTAGCGTCGCTCTTCGCGAGGTCAACAAAACGGTTTTTCGCGCATTTTGAAGCGTAGTTTTTAAAAGACGCTCCCGAGTTTTCATCAAAAGTTTTAGTCGCTATTAAAAATGCAAGGAGCCCTTCCTGGACAATATCCTGAGTTTCGTAACCGTCAATATTATATTTATCCGCGATAGAGTATAGTAGTTTAATATAGCGGATTGTAATTTCCTCAAAAGCTTTTTCATCGCCTTTTTTTGACAGCGCGGCAAGGGTATTGTCGTTGAGCGCGCCGTAGTTGGTTTTAGACAGAATGAGCACCACCTTTATTCAGGTTAATAATTATCATACCGCAAAAAAATTTTTATGTCAAATTTTAAAAAACTCTTGATAAAACATTCGTTCATATGATATAATATTTTCACATCAAAAAAAGCGGGTGAGATTATGGTAGTAAAATGCAACAGCTTCGGATTATTCGGAATGGACAGCTACAAGGTTGAGGTTGAAGCTTCTATTTCAAACGGAAAGTCTGTTTTCGATATGGTCGGACTTCCCGATACCGCCGTTAAAGAAAGTAAAGACAGGGTAAGAAACGCCTTTAAAAACACAGGATTTCAGTTCCCTGTTACAAGAATTACAGTTAATTTAGCGCCCGCGGATTATAAAAAAGAAGGCCCTATTTACGATTTTCCGATTTATATGGCGCTTTTAAAAGCCACAGGAAATCTTTCAGTCGACTTTTCCGAATGCGCGTTTTTGGGAGAATTAAGCCTTTCGGGCGAACTCAGAAGCATAAACGGCGTTCTTCCGATGACGATTAAAGCGAAAGAATGCGGATTAAAAAAGATATTCGTACCCGCCGACAACGCAGCGGAAGGCGCTGTGGTTGAAGGGATTGACGTTTATCCTGTTGACAACGTTTACGATGTAATACAATATTTCAGGGGAATAAAAGAAATTTATCCCGCTCTGCCTCTGCCGGAATCTGCTTACGAAGAAGCGGAAGTTCCCGATTTTTCGCAGGTTAAAGGTCAGTACGAAGTTAAGCGCGCGCTTGAAATTGCCGCAGCGGGCGGCCACAACGTACTACTAATCGGTCCTCCGGGCTCGGGTAAAAGTATGCTCGCTAAACGTATGCCGGGAATACTTCCCGATATGACGTTCGAAGAAACAATTGAAACAACAAAGGTACATTCAATCGCGGGAACTTTACCGAAAGGCGCTTCGCTTATAAGAACTCGTCCGTTCCGTTCACCGCACCACACCGTGTCGCCCGTAGCTTTAAGCGGAGGCGGTGTAATTGTTAAACCCGGCGAGATTTCTCTCGCTAATAACGGCGTACTTTTTCTTGATGAATTACCTGAATTTAACCGCCAGACTATGGAAGTTTTGCGCCAGCCGATTGAGGACGGGGTTGTAACTGTATCGAGAGCAAGCGGAAAATACACCTATCCGTGTAACATTATGCTTATAGCAGCGATGAACCCCTGCCCCTGCGGATATTTTAACCATCCGAAAAGAAACTGCTCGTGTTCTCCGCAAAAAATACAAAGATATTTAAACCGTGTTTCTGGACCGCTGATTGATAGGTTTGATATACATATTGAGGTTCCGCCCGTGGATTATGAGGAACTTACGGGAAAAGTTGAGGAGGAAAGCTCGGCAAAAATTAAAGAACGCGTGGATAAAGCGAGAAAAATTCAAACCGAACGATACAAAAACTCAAAAACAAACTGCAACGCGCGCCTCACAGACGCCGAGTTCCAACAATACTGCGTAATAACAGATAAAACTGCCGAACTTTTAAAATCGGCATTTGAGACAATGGGACTTTCCGCAAGAGCCTACAACAGAATTTTAAAAGTCGCGCGTACTATCGCCGATTTGGACTCGAGCGAGAAAATTGAAATCGCGCACGTCGCCGAAGCGGTACAATACAGAAGCCTTGACAGAAGATACTGGAACAGAAATATCAAAGAATAAAAAACAAATAATTATGGCCGGAAAACAACGTTGATAATTTACCAAGCTGTCTTCCCGGCCGTATTTTTATTAATTTTTTATCTGACTAATCGCTGATTAACTCGATAAGCTTCGCTCTTACCGCCTGAGCGTCTGCTTTACCGCGGCTCTGTTTCATAACATTTCCGAGCAGCGACATAAGCGCTTTTTCCTTACCGCCTTTATAATCCGCAACAGCGTTCGGATTACCGTCAATAGCGTTTTTACACATCTGCTCAAGCGCGGAATCGTCAACCCCGCCGAGATCGCTTTCATCGATAAACTCGGTGCAGGACTTACCTGTGTCGAGCATTTTCTCAAGAGTTTTCTTAGCTAAGTTGTTCTGAATCTTTTTATCCTCAATAAGCTTTACAAGCTCATTTAACTGCTTGGGCGATACCGCTACGTCGAAGCTTTCCTTATCTTTTTCGGTTTCAACTCGTCTGAAGATTGAGCCAATAATAAAGTTCGAAACGGTTTTCGGATTTTTAAGACCTTCAATCGCCTCGTCAAAATACTCGCTTACTTTTCTGTATTTTGTAAGAAGAGCGGCGTCTTTTTCGGGAATCTCATAATCTTCAACATAACGTTTCTTTTTAGCTTCGGGAAGCTCGGGAAGCGTTTTTCTTATTTCCTCAACCTCTTCTCTGCTTGTAAGAATTGTTACAAGGTCGGGGTCGCGGAAATAGCGGTAGTCGTTAGCATCCTCTTTTCCACGCATTGAGGAAGTTGTATTTGTGGCGTCGTCATAACGCAGGGTTTCCTGAATTACTTTTCCGCCGTTTTCGATTACGTCAACCTGGCGCTCAAACTCGTACTCCATAGCTTTAGCTATATTGTTAATCGAATTCATATTTTTGATTTCGGTACGGGTGCCGAGTTTATCACTTCCCTCGGGACGAACCGAAATATTTACGTCGCAGCGCATTGAGCCCTCCTGCATACGGCAGTCGGAAACTCCGATTGAACGCATAATAAGCTGGAGCTTTTCTACATACTCTCTCGCCTCGTCAACACTTCGGAAATCAGGCTCCGTAACAATCTCAATAAGCGGAACTCCGCCTCGGTTATAGTCAACGTACGTGTCGCCGTGAGCATGTACAAGCTTACCCGCGTCCTCTTCGATATGAATACGGAGAATACGGATTTTACGGCCGTTCGAAAGCTCGATATAACCGTGTTCGCACAGAGGCTTATCGTACTCGGAAATCTGGTAAGCTTTCGGCAAATCAGGATAGCAGTAATTTTTTCTGTCCATTTTAGCGACTTCGGCAATTTCGCAGTTAGTAGCGAGTCCCGCCATAATCGCGTATTTTACAACCTGGCGGTTAAGCTTAGGCAGAGTACCCGGAAGTCCGATACAAACAGGACAGCAGTGGGTATTCGGCTCGCCGCCGAACTCGGTTGTACAGGAACAGAAGATTTTTGTATTAGTAGATAATTCAACGTGGGTTTCAAAACCGCCGACTAATTCGTATTTCACAGTTTTACACCCCACTTTGTTTCTTTAAAGTTTTCGGGAGCGGCTTTTTCAAACGCGTTCGCGGCGTTAAGAATAGTCGCTTCGCTGAATTTATTTCCGATAAGCTGCATTCCTATCGGCATACCCTTATCGTTAAATCCGCAGGGTACGGATACCGCGGGAAGCCCCGCGATATTTACGGGAACGGTGCAAATATCGGTAAGATAAGTTTCTATCGGATCGGAAACAGCGTGTCCCATTTCAAACGCCGTCATCGGAACAGTCGGCGCTAAAATAAAGTCGCATTTTTTAAACGCTTCGTCAAACGCCTTTACAATTGTGCCTCTTAGGTTCTGAGCTTTCTTGTAATAAGCGTCGTAGTATCCCGCCGAAAGCACGTAAGTACCAAGTAAGATTCTTCTTTTAACCTCGGCACCGAAACCCTCGCTTCGGGTACGGCACATCATATCGTGGGTTCCGTTATAGTGCTCGGCTTTAAAGCCGTAGCGGATACCGTCGTAACGTCCGAGGTTCGAAGAAGCCTCGGCGCAGGCGATAATATAATATACGGGAAGCGCGAATTTAAGCGCGGGCATATCAAAATAAACAACCTCGGCGCCTAAACTCTCATAAACCTTAACAGCGTTTAATACAGACTCCTTAACGTCGTCTCTTATGCCCTCTAAATATTCGCGGGCAATTCCGACTTTCATACCCTTAATATCGTTATTAACGGTATCAAAAGTTTTATTTCCCTTTCGTCCCTGACATGTGCTGTCTTTGGGATCATAATCGGAAATCGCGTCGAATACAATTGACGCGTCTTCAACTGTTTTTGTAATAGGACCGATCTGGTCAAGACTTGAAGCGTAAGCGATAAGACCGTATCTTGATACAGCGCCGTAAGTCGGTTTAAGACCTACAATTCCGCAGAATGAAGCGGGCTGGCGGATTGAACCGCCCGTATCAGAACCTAAACCGTACGGAGCGATATTAGCGCCTACAGCGCTTGCTACTCCGCCCGACGAACCGCCTGAACAATGCTTTGTATTAAACGGATTTGTCGCTCCGCCGAAGTACGAGGTTTCGCAGGATGAACCCATAGCGAACTCGTCCATATTGGTTTTGCCGAGCATTACAGCTCCGTCTTTTTCGAGTTTATCCCATACTGTGGCGTTATAAATCGGCTTATACCCTGTTAAAATTTTTGAACAGCAGGTGGTTTCGATTCCCTTTGTGGAAAGGTTATCCTTTAAAGTCATCGGAACGCCCTCTAAAAGTCCGATTTCTTCGCCTTTATTAAGTTTAGCGTCAACCTTTTCTGCCTGAGCGAGCGCCTCGTCGGCCGTAACGTTAACATAAGCGTTAAGCTCTTTGTTATCGCTTTCAATTGCGCTTAAATATTTTTCAGTCAGTTCCTTACACGAAATCTGCTTCTGAGTAAGCAGGTCGTGTATCTTTTTGATTTCAGACATACTTACCTCCTAATTATGATTTCGCACAAGGAAATGATCCTCCGCCTGTTCGGGAGCGTTTTTAAGAATCTCCTCGCTCGGAAGCGACTCTACTACAACGTCCTCACGGAAAACATTTGAAAGATTATTTATATTATCGAATTCCTCGCCTGAGTCGGGAGCGTTATTTATAGCGTCAGCAAACTCAACGATTTCCTGCATCTGCTTAGTTAAATCGTCCAGCTCCTCCTCAGCCACAAAAAGCTTTGAAAGTATAGCTATGTTTTCTACGTCTTCTCTTGTTACCATATATATCCTTCTTTCTCGAAGAAATTAGCTGCGTATCGCAAACTATCTTAATTTTACATGAACCTCACGAAGCTGCATTTCGCTTACTTCGTTCGGGGCGCCCATAAGCACATCCTGGGCGTTTGAGTTCATCGGGAACGGAATTACTTCTCTGATATTCTCTTCGTCTGTAAGAAGCATTATAAGGCGGTCAACTCCCGGAGCCATACCCGCGTGAGGCGGAGCGCCGTACTTAAACGCCGTATAAAGCGCCTTGAATTTCTCTTTAAGCTCATCCTCGCTGTAACCCGCGATTTCAAAAGCTTTAACCATAATATCCAAATCGTGGTTACGGACAGCTCCGGAGGAAAGCTCAACGCCGTTGCAAACTATATCGTACTGGTAAGCAAGTATCTCGGTAGGAGCTTTATTAAGAAGAGCGTCCATACCGCCCTGAGGCATCGAGAACGGATTATGTGTAAATATAGTCTTGCCGTCCTCGTCGATTTCGAACATCGGGAAATCTACGATAAAGCAAAGCTCGAAACGGCTCTTGTCGATAAGGTCGAGACGATTTGCGACTTCACTTCTGATTTGTCCGGCTAAAAGAGGCGCCTGGGCGTTGCTGTCGGCGATAAAGTAAATTACATCTCCGGCTTTGGAGCCGTTGCGCTTTATAAGCTCTTCCCTGTCGCCGGGTTTTAAAAACTTATCAATAGGACCGTCAAAGGTGAGGTCATCTCTTACCTTAACATATCCCAAACCTTTCATTCCGATAGAGAGCGCGAATTCCTCCATACGCTTAAACCACTTTTTGCTTTGCGCGGCAGCGCCGGGAACATTGATTGAACGAACGCATTTCTTCTTAAACGGAGCGAAATCGGTTTCAACAAACATATCGCTTATCTCTTTAATCTCGAGCGGGTTTCTTAAATCGGGCTTATCAGTACCGTATTTAAGCATAGCCTCCTCGAAAGGAATACGCTTAAAGGGAGCGGGACTTACCTTTTTATCGGTAAATTTCGAGAATGTATCGTAAAGCACTTCCTCCGCAACTTTGAAAACATCTTCCTGGGTTGCGAAAGCCATTTCGAAGTCGAGCTGATAGAACTCGCCGGGACTTCTGTCGGCTCTTGCGTCCTCATCACGGAAACAGGGAGCCAGCTGGAAGTATTTATCAAACCCCGAAACCATTAAAAGCTGTTTAAAAATCTGGGGAGCCTGCGGAAGCGCGTAGAACTTACCCTTATGCTTACGGCTGGGGATAAGGTAATCTCTCGCTCCTTCGGGAGATGACGCCGAAAGAATCGGAGTATTTATCTCTGTGAATCCCATTGAGTTCATTTTCTCTCGCATAAAGCTTATTACATTTGAACGGAGAAGCATATTATTATGAACTTTCGGGTTTCTTAAATCGAGAAAACGATATTTAAGTCTTACTTCCTCGTTTGTATTTTTGGAAGTAGCAACCTCAAAGGGAAGCTCGTTTTTACATTTTCCGAGCACCTTAATATCCTCGGTATGAACTTCAACATAACCTGTAGCGATTTTCGGGTTTATTGTATCGTCGTCACGCTTTACAACCTTTCCGCTTAAAGTAACCGTACACTCGCGGTTAATATCCTTTAAAAGGTCGTCGTTATGAACTACAACCTGAAGCACGCCGTACTCGTCACGGATATCAAGAAACATAACTCCGCCGTGGTCGCGGATATTCTCAACCCAACCGGCGACTCTTACTTCCTGACCGATATTTTCTTCTCTTAACTGACCGCAGTTTACCGTGCGGTAAATGTTCTCCATAATCATATATTTTAGTCCTTTCACGGCATTAAACAAAAAATGCCCCTATTTTCGCATTATCAAAAGAAATTATACCACATTTTTAGTACTGTAGTCAACAGGTGTATACCCTATTTTTTTATTTAATAAAACGGCCGGAAAACGTCAATTAATCAGAGCGCTTTCCGACCGTTGTCATTTATTAATTCTATTTAATCAAAACTTTCCTGAGATACTGTCCCGTAAAAGAGCCTTCAACTTCGGCGACTTCTTCAGGAGTACCCTGAGCTACAATTTCACCGCCGTTATTTCCGCCCTCGGGGCCGAGGTCGATAATATGGTCGGCAATTTTAATTAAATCGAGGTTGTGCTCAATTACGATAACAGTATTTCCGCTTTCGACGAGTTTATCAAGAACTTCACTCAGTTTATGGACGTCGGCGATATGGAGCCCCGTAGTCGGCTCGTCAAGAATATAAACCGTCCTGCCCGTGCTGCGCTTTGCAAGCTCTGTAGCAAGCTTTACACGCTGCGCCTCGCCACCCGAAAGAGTTGTAGCGGGCTGTCCGATTTTTATATATCCGAGACCAACGTCGTACAGGGTTTGCAGTTTACGGTTGATTTTCGGAATAGATTTAAAGAACTCAAGTCCTTCCTCAACCGTCATCTCAAGCACATCGTGAATACTTTTCCCCTTGTACTTAACTTCCAGAGTTTCGTGGTTATATCTTCTTCCCTTACAGACATCGCACGGAACATAAACATCGGGCAAAAAGTGCATCTCGATTTTTATAATTCCGTCGCCCTGACAGGCTTCACATCGTCCGCCTTTTACGTTGAACGAAAAACGGCTTTGGGTATAACCTCTCATTTTAGCTTCGGAAGTTGTCGCGAACAACGCGCGTATATCGGTAAACACGCCCGTATATGTCGCGGGGTTGCTTCGGGGCGTGCGTCCTATTGGACTTTGGTTAATATTAATTACCTTATCAAGATTTTCAAGTCCTTTTATACTTTTATGCTTGCCCGCGCGGATTTTTGCGCGGTTAAGTTCGGACGCTAATTTTTTATAAACAATTTCGTTAACAAGCGAGCTTTTTCCCGAGCCTGAAACTCCCGTTACACATATAAACTTTCCGAGCGGAAATTTTATATTTATATTTTTTAGATTGTTCTGAGCGGCGCCTTTTATTTCAAGGTATTTTCCGTTGCCTTTACGTCGGCTTTCAGGTACGGGAATAAATCGTTTACCGCTGAGGTACTGCCCGGTTATTGATTTTTCGCAGGCTTTTATTTCGTCAACAGTTCCCTCGGCGACAATTTCTCCGCCGTGGATTCCCGCTCCGGGGCCGATATCAATAATATGGTCGGCAGCGTACATTGTTTCTTCGTCATGCTCAACAACAATTACGGTGTTACCGACGTCGCGAAGGTGTTTTAAAGTATCCAAGAGCTTCTCGTTATCCCGCTGATGAAGTCCGATACTCGGCTCGTCAAGCACATACATTACACCCATAAGAGATGAGCCTATCTGAGTTGCAAGGCGGATACGCTGGCTTTCACCTCCCGAGAGAGTACCGCTTGAGCGCGATAATGTAAGATAGCCGAGTCCGACGCTGTTTAAAAAGTTGATTCTTTCGCGCGCTTCTTTTATTACGGCTTTTCCGATAAAACGCTCACGCTCGGAAAGTTCGGCGTTATTTATAAAGTCGAGCGCTTCAACAACCTGCATATCACAGAACTCGGCGATATTAAGGCCGCCGACGGTAACGCCTAAACTTTCCTTGGAAAGTCTTTGTCCTCCGCATTCGTCACACGAAATTTCCGCCATATAGCCCTGGATTTCGTCTTTTATCCACGCGCTTGTCGTCTCTTTAAAACGTCTTTCAAGGTTGTTTATTATCCCCTCGAACGGCCGTTTCATAATTCGTTCGTCGCCGAACGGCATACGCCTGTGCAAGCGGACTTCTTCGCCGTTTGTACCGTAGAGCAGGATGTTTATTATTTTTTCGGGCAAATCTTTAATAGGAGTATTTACGCTGAATTTGTACTTCTCGGCAAGGGCGTTAAAGTACATCTCAGCGATGGAATTACCCTCCATAGCCCAGCCGCTTCCTTTTAAGCCTCCCTGAGCTATACTGAGTTCGGGATCGGGAATCACAAGCTGAGGATCAACTTTCAGAAACACACCCAGTCCCGTACATTTAGGACAGGCGCCGAAAGGATTATTAAACGAGAACATTCTCGGCGTAAGCTCGTCCACACTGACACCGTGTTCTGGGCAGGCGTAATTCTGGGAAAAATTAAGATCCTCTCCGTCGATAACATTTACGGTAATAAGCCCGTTTGTAAGCTTCGACGCCGTTTCGAGCGAGTCGGCTAAACGCGAGCGGATACCGTCCTTTACAACAAGGCGGTCAACAATTATATCTATATTATGTTTTTTATTTTTTTCAAGATCAATTTTTTCGGAAAGGTCGTAAACCTCGCCGTCAGCTCTTACCCTTACAAATCCCGCTTTTCTCGCCTTTTCAAACTCCTTTTGCTGGGTGCCTTTTCTTCCCTTTACAATCGGAGCCATAATCTGGATTTTTGTACCCTCGCTAAGTTCAAGTACGCTGTCAACAATCTGGTCGATAGTTTGCTGGGAAATCTCGCGGCCGCAGACAGGACAATGCGGTATACCTATTCTCGCGTACAGAAGACGCAGATAATCGTATATCTCCGTCACCGTTCCGACGGTTGAGCGGGGATTATGAGATGTGGTTTTCTGGTCGATTGAAATCGCGGGAGAAAGGCCTTGTATATCGTCAACATCGGGTTTATTACTCTGGCCGAGGAACATACGGGCATAGGAACTTAAACTCTCGACATATCTGCGCTGACCTTCAGCGTAAATAGTATCGAAAGCAAGCGAACTCTTTCCCGAACCGGAAAGGCCCGTTATAACAACGAGTCTGTCTCTCGGAATTCCGACATTTATATTTTTTAAATTGTGCTGGCGGGCGCCTTTTACGATTATTTGTTTCATAATTAACTCCGGAAATATAATCAACAATTATCAATTAATGATTAACAATTAATGTCGGGCAGATAGAATGGGTTTTGAAACACCCTCATTTGCCCGACATAATCTGTATGCAAGCTTCGCTTGCGAAGCATAGTAATTCGGTCGGGAAATAAACTTTAACGATAATTCAATTCTATCTACACGACCGAAACTGTTAATTGTAAATAATTAATTGTTAATTAAGTTATTCATTATTTGCTGTTTCTTCTTCGTCTTCGCTTTCTTCTTCATTCCACTCAAAAGTACCATTCATAACTTTTTCAAAATCTTCGCTGTGCATTTTTTCGTTCTTGATAAGGTACTTAGCGATTTCGTGGAGCTTATCAATATTCGCTTTAAGCTGGCTTTCAGCCTCACCGTAAGCTTTTTTAACTATTTGCAGTACGAGTTCGTCAATCTTAGCGGCGGTTTCGTCGGAATAGTCTTTAACGTGTCCCATATCTTTTCCGAGGAAAACTTCTCCGCTCTGCTGACCGTAAGCGATAGGTCCGAGTTCATCGGTCATACCGTATTTTGTAACCATATTGCGCGCGGTCTTGGTCGCTTTTTCAATATCGTTGGAAGCGCCTGTGGAAATATCGTCAAGGATAATCGCCTCTGCCGCACGTCCGCCGAGCGCCACAACGATATCCTCAAACATCTCGTTACGCGACATATAGGACTTATCCTCGGTCGGAAGCGGCATTGTATATCCGCCCGCCATTCCTCGAGGAATAATTGAAATTTCATGAACGGGATCCTGAGATTCGCAGACGTGGAAAAGTATGGCGTGGCCTGCCTCGTGGTAAGCAGTAAGCTTCTTTTCCTTATCGGACATAACCTTGCTCTTTTTCTCAGCTCCCGCTACTACCTTAATTGTAGCTTCTTCGATTTCTTTCATCGTTATCGCTTTTTTATCCGCTCTCGCGGCTAAAAGCGCGGCTTCGTTCAAGAGGTTTTCGAGGTCGGCTCCCGTAAAGCCGGCGGTTGTTTTTGCGATAGTTCTGAGTTTAACATCGGGAGCGAGAGGTTTCTTTCGGGCATGTACCTTTAAGATTGCCTCGCGTCCGTTAATATCGGGATAACTTACGATAACCTGGCGGTCAAAACGTCCGGGACGCATAAGAGCGGGATCCAAAATATCGGGGCGGTTTGTAGCAGCTATCATAATAACACCCTCGTTGGCTCCGAAACCGTCCATCTCAACAAGCAGCTGGTTCAAAGTCTGTTCACGCTCATCGTGTCCGCCGCCGAGTCCCGCGCCTCTCTGGCGTCCGACAGCGTCGATTTCATCTATAAATACAATACAGGGAGAGTTTTTCTTAGCCTGGTCAAATAAGTCACGCACACGCGACGCGCCTACGCCGACAAACATCTCTACAAAATCGGAACCTGAAATTGAAAAGAAAGGAACTCCCGCTTCACCCGCAACAGCTCTCGCGAGCAAAGTTTTACCTGTTCCCGGAGGTCCGACAAGCAAAACACCTTTCGGAATTCGGGCGCCCAAGGTATTATATTTTTCGGGAGATTTAAGGAATTCAACGATTTCTTCCAATTCCTCTTTTTCCTCATCGGCTCCCGCAACGTCGTCAAACGTAGTTTTACGCTTTTCATCGTTGGTATTTTTGATTTTAGCTTTACCGAAGCTCATTTCCTTTCCGCCGAGTCCGGCTGAACCCATACGGCGCATTATAAAGAACCAGAACACAATTATAAGCACAAATAGAATAATCGTCGGCAGTATATTCATAAGGAAAGAATTATCTGTCTTACGAACCAGGTCGTAAGTCATATCCTTATTCTTGCTTACATACGGCTTAATGTCCGCTCTGAACTCCTCGGGGTCGGCAATAGTTCCGTTTACAACGGTTTTCTTTTTATCGTTTAATGTAATTTTTATCGCGCCCGTACCGTAGTTGAGCTGATAATCCTTAACCTTGCCTTTTTCAAAGTAACCTACCATCTGAGAAGTTTTAACACTTTCAGTTTTCTGCTGTGAGTTAAAAAGCAGAGTTACCATAAGTATTACAACAATCGGTATTCCTATATACAAAAGCAGATTTCTTGTTTTGTTTTTATTATCCAATACTTATCACTCCTTATTATAGTATTTTATTTTAACACAAAAATATTATGAATAAACCTCGGGTTTTAGTATTCCGACATAAGGCAGAGTGCGGTATTTTTCCGCGTAGTCAAGTCCGTAACCCACGATAAACGCGTCGGGAATAACCTTTCCGACATATTCTACGGGAACGTCTTTTTCACGGCGGTCGGGTTTATCGAAAAGAGTAACCATCTTAACTGAATTAGCGCCTTTAGCCATAAAGTATTTTTCAAGGAAACTTAAAGTATTTCCCGAGTCGATAATATCCTCGACAATAAGCAAATCCTTGCCTGTGATTGACTGGGAAATATCCTTAATAACATTAACACGGCCTGTACTTTCCGTTCCGTCGGCGTAGGATGAAACAACTACGAAGTCAATTTTAAAATCGTTTTTCATAGCTTTCATAAGATCCGCCATAAAGAGAACGCTTCCCTTTAAAACACCTACCATAAGCCAGTCTTTGCCCTGATAGTCCCTGTCGATTTCAGAAGCTAATCTTTTAACTATTTCCTGTAATTCTTCTTCGCTTACTAAAATTTCACCAATATCCTTATGCATATCCATACTCCTTTATTTTATTTCTATAATAAATCCGTTTTTATCGTAAGAACGGGCATATTCCGAAGCTCCTATTCCCTCTATCCACAAAACCTCGTTTTCATCAGCGAGGACGAGAATTTCATCTCGTTTTTCTTCGGGAATTTTCATTTCATTAAAAAGCTTTTTAAGACTTTTTGTAACTTTGCGTTTAGCGAGAGTGAATTTATCGCCGGGCTGCCGTGTTCGGAAAACAGGTTTTCTTTCAATAACCGACAGCTTTAAAATATTTTCGTCGGGAATATTTTTTATTTCTTTTACAGAATATTCTTTTTTGTTGAACTCAAAATATAAAGGTGTTTTTAATTCTATAGGAGAAAAATAACTTTTCTCAACATCGGTTTTTAAAAACCTTAAAACGCCTTGTTTTGAAACAGCACGGAAGTTTCCGCACAAATCGACCTCGCCGCAGTCAAGAATTGAGACTATAAGCTCAATATGCTTGCGCTGAGGCTGAATTGAATTGCGTTTCAGTAGTTCGTAAATCACACTCATTCTCAGTTTTTCGGGAATGGTTTTTAACTTTTCGCAGCTGTATCCGTTTTCACAAACACAGTCATCTATTATTTTACCGATTTTTAATTCTAAATAAGAATTATAATCGCTGAAAGTCTTAGTTTCTTCACTAATAGTATTTATAAGCCCCGGGTTAATCTCCTTCATTACGGGGATTATTTTCCTGCGGATCTTATTACGGGTATAATCATCGGTTAAATTTGTACTGTCAGTAACAAATTCAATTGAATTCTCCCGGCAGTAAATTTCAACATCTTCTCTGCTTAGATCAATCAGCGGCCGGATTATATTATCTCTTACGGGTTTAATTCCGCATACACCATTAAGCCCCGCGCCTCTTATAAGATTAAAGATAACGGTTTCGGCGTTATCGTCGGCGGTGTGGGCGGTTGCGATTTTAGCGTTATACTTTTCACTCAGCTCAGAGAAAAATTTATAACGTTCCTCTCTTCCCGCAAGCTCTTCGGAAATCTTTTTATTTTCGGAAACTTTTTTTATATCTACGCTTTTTACAAAAAGATCAATATCTTTTTCAGCGCAGATTTTTCTTACAAAATTCTCATCCCGCTCAGCTTCCGCTCCCCGCAGATTATGATTGATGTGGGCGGCTTTTAAAGTCAGAGAGTATTTTTCTTTTAAAGAATTAAGAGCGTTCAGGAGCGAAACCGAATCAGCTCCTCCGGACAAAGCTACAATTACCGTATCGCCCGCGCTCAGCATATTATAATCGGAAAGCGTTTTTTCAACCGCTCCGATAAAATTACTCATAATTTCTCTCCACGGAAGTAAACCGCATAAACTCGCCCTGCCAATGGAGTTTTACCGTAGTAGTTTCGCCGTGACGGTTTTTAGCTACAATACACTCGCCGCTGTTTTCGTCAGTTGCGGGACCGGCGGGAGCTTCTTCTGCGCTGTCGCCGGACTTAGCGTAATAACCTTCGCGGTACAGGAAAAGAATAATATCGGCGTCCTGCTCAATTGAACCCGACTCACGCAAGTCGGAAAGCATCGGACGGTGGTCCTGGCGCGACTCGGCGGCACGGTTCAGCTGGGAAAGACAGATAACGGGAACATTAATTTCCTTAGCGAGTATCTTTAAATTTCTTGTGATTTCGGAAACCTCCTGGACGCGGTTATCAATACGGCGTCCGCTTGTCATAAGCTGGAGGTAATCTATAACAACCAAATCTATATTTTTTAATCTTCTTAATTTTGATTTAATCTCCGCGACGGTTATTCCCGGAGTATCGTCGAGGAAGAATTCACATTTAGAGAGCACATCTCCCGCCTGTACAATTCTCACCCACTCTTCGTCGTTGAGCTTACCTGTTCGAAGCTTTGTACCCTGAACGAGCGCCTCGGTCGAGATAAGTCTTGAGGCAAGCTGTTCCTTCGTCATTTCGAGCGAGAAAAACGCGACCGTCTTTTTTGCTGTTAATGAAGCGTAACGCGCTATATTCAGCGCGAAACTTGTTTTACCCATACCGGGGCGCGCCGCAAGCAGAATAAGGTCGGAACGGTTAAGTCCCGTTATTACCCTGTCCAGATCTCCTATTCCCGACGGAATCGGTCTTAAAAGGTCGTCAGCGTTTCGATTCAGCGCGTCAAGCCGGTCAAACTCTCTTAATACTACTTTTGAGAGCGCCTCTAAGCCCTGGGTATTATCACGTCTGATATCAAATATTTTCTGTTCGGCGGAATCAATAAGCACCTTGGGTTCGTTTTCTCCCGCGGAAGCTTCGTCGATAATATCTCTTGAAGCATTGATAAGACGGCGTACATCGTATTTTTCACGCACGATTTTAGCGTACTCGGCGGCATTGGAAACAGACGGACAATTCTCAGCCAGATCCATAAGGTAGGTTTTACCCGTAGCGTCGTCAAATTGTCTGTCTCTTTTTAAAGTTTCGAGCAACGTAACGAAATCTACGCTTTTACCCGTATTAAACAGGTCAAGCATAGCGGAATATATTACACGGTGAGTCGCAACATAGAAAAACTTTGAGTCACCGAGAATTTCGACCACTTCGTCAAGCACGCTGTTATTAAGGATAACAGCGCCCAAAACCGCCTGCTCAGCCTCAGAGCTGTAAGGCAGATTAAGTCCGTCATATCCGGTTTTCACATTCGTATCAGCCAATTTTTATTTCTCCTCGTCAATCGTGGACGTTCCTATCGTAAATATCATATCCCTCTTACTTTAATATCCTATAAAGTTTTGGATAAAGAGGATAGGTTCTGCCATATAGTTTCTTCATTCCGCTTGCGGTACTTCATTACGAAGTAATTTCATTATACGTAGTATAATTTCATCATTTATTAAAAATGAAATTCGCGAGGCGAATGAAATAAACTAAAGTTAATGAAATACGCTGCGTAAATGAAATGCTATAGCATTATTGATACAATCGGGGTACCGAGGTATTAATTAAATCCGTGCTGTCTTCCCGACATTCACTCTTCATTCTTCACTATTCATTCTTAATTCCTTATTCTTCCTCAACAACCTTAACCTTAACCTTAGCGGAAATTCCCGTATAAAGCTTAATCTCAACGGTATAGTTTCCGAAAGATTTAATATCCTGGGGAAGTACAATCTTTCTTTTATCAACGGTAATCTGATATTTATCCTTTAATTGAGCCGCGATATCCTTAGCGGTAACACTTCCGAAAAGCTTGTCGCCGCTGCCTTTCGCTTTCATCTCAAGGGTTTTTCCCTCAATCTGCTCTTTATAGTGATTCGCCTGAGCTTTCTGGGTAGCAATCTTATAGTTTTTGCTGTCCTCGGCGTTTTTATATTCATTCATAGCCTGAGCGTTAGCCTCGCGGGCTAACTTTCTCGGAAAAAGAAAATTACGTGCGTATCCGTCGGAGGCGTTTACAAGCTCGCCTTTTTTCCCGAGAGGTTTTACGTCTTTTAAAAGAATTACTTTCATATGTATCTGTCCTTTCAGTTTATTTAACAATATTTCCGATAGCGGTTTTAAGAATATCCCTGGCTTCTTTAAAGGTTATTTTCCCAAGCTGAGTAGCCGCCATATTCTGGTGGCCGCCTCCACCGAGCGCTTCCATAATAACCTGGACATTCAGCTTTCCGTAACTTCTTGCCGAAATATTAATTGTATCGTCTTTCGACTTAAAAATTACAAATCCCGCGTCAACTCCCTCAACCGAGAGAAGTTCATCAGCCGCTAAAGCGCATATAAGACGAATATTATCATCTTTGCTGTCTGTCATAGCAATAGCGCATCCGTTCTGAATTTCAGCGCTGTCGACAATTTTATATTTCTCTTTATGCACATCGAGAGAACTTGCGAACAGCTGCTTTGTTTCAACTGTATCGGCACCTTTCTTTTTAAGAAAAGCCGCGGCTTCGAATGTGCGTACACCTGTACGTATTACAAAGTTTTTAGTATCGAGCATAATTCCCGCAAGCAAAGCTTCAGCCTGAATTTTTGAGCAGAAATTCTCGCCTAAATATGTAATCAGTTCCGCTACCATCTCACACGCCGATGATGAAAACGGCTCATGGTAAAATACAATAGCGTCATCTATATAATTTACCATTTTTCTGTGGTGGTCAATTACAACCGTACGCTTACTCTTTTCAAGAATCTGCGGACTTTCCACCACATTCGGAATATGGGTATCTACGATAATAAGAAGCGTTTTAGGCGTCATATACTTGAGCGCTTCCTCAGTTGTTAAGAATACACCCTTATTCTCTTTTTCGAAATGATCAATAAGGCTTTTCGCCATAGAAGTATCTTTGTCGATAGCGATACGGCAGTTTTTCTTAAAACCTTTTTCAATTACAGGCTGGAGTCCCACAGCCGCGCCAACGCTGTCAAGGTCGGAAAAGCGGTGTCCCATAATTAAAACTCTGTCTGACTCGGTAATAATTCTTGAGATTGAAGTAGCGACAACACGGGTTCTTACCTTACTCATTCTTTCAATTCCCGCGGAAACTCCTCCGAAGAACTCATACTCGTCGCCCCTCATAACCGCAACCTGGTCTCCGCCTCGTCCGAGCGACATATCAAGCGCTTTTCTCGCTTTCTGTTCGCTGTCGACAATAGAATCGCAATCCGCTCCTATTCCCATAGAAATAGTCGCCTCACGGTTATTATACTTAATTGTTCTTATATCCTTTAAAATCGGAAACTTATCCGCGATAAGCTTATCTAAATGGAGCTTATCGAAAATAATCATATAAGTATTCGAGGGCAGACGTTTATAGAGCGCTTTGTTGTCAATTGCAAAATGCAAAAGCTTGTTTTCGAGTTCGGTAACAACAGCTACGGTATCTTCCTCGCTGTCGTTGGAGAACTGTTCTCTGTTATCAAAAACAATAAGCGCTACCGACTTTTTAGTTTCCCTGAATTTTTTAGCTATTGTATTATAATGTGTATTATCGATAAAGAAGAAAATGAATCCTTCATCGGCAGAGGTACAATATACCGAGTAGTGATGTCCGTCGTAATCGGTTTCAATTACGTCGGTATTCTCAAAATCCTTAAAGTTTTTTATATTGATATATGAGGAAATATTATCGTTAACGGGATCTCTTCCGAGGCAAAGCTGCTTTTTAAACCGCAGGTTGCTCCAAAGAATATCGCCGAATTTTCCTACCACAATAACGGGCATTTTAAATCTCTCGAGATAAGTCTGGTTTATGCTCGAGATATTTGAAATTGTACTTGTAACAGTTTTTTCGATATACTTTTTAAGCCTTATACGGGAAATAATTACAATAACAATCGAAAAAACTCCGACCGCCAATTCAACGCAGGACAGTATTAAATTGTATCGAAAGGTTACAGCCGCCATTCCTAAAACCAGAACGGCAAAAACTATAAACCAGGGACTTGTGGTCCATACTTTCCTTCTCATTTTATAATTGTCCACGTCAGGCGCGGGCGTTCCTTTCTAAATATTTAAATTACTTTATGCTAAAATTTGAGGCTTGCGAAATATTAAGATATTATACTTCCTGCAATATCGGCAGAATCATCGGGTAACGTCCTGTTTTCTGTCCGATCATTTTGGAGACATCGTCCTTGATTCTGTTTTTGATTATGCCCCATTCCTTAATATTGTTATCGGCGCAGTCTTCAAGAATAGCAAGTGATTTACCGCGGATTTCATCAAGAAGCTCCTCGCTTTCACGCACATATACAAATCCGCGCGATACTATATCGGGGCCGCTTATTACGTGGCCGTCGTAAACATCGAGCGACGCAACTATAATAATAAGTCCATCCTGGGCTAAATGCTTTCTGTCGCGGAGAACAATTGAGCCTACATCGCCCACTCCGAGTCCGTCAACAAAAACTTTTCCCGCGGTTACGGAAGAAAGCTCCTTAATATAATTTTCGTTTATTTCAATACGGCTTCCGATATCGCCGATATAAATATTCTTTTTATTAACTCCGAGCGATAACGCAAGTTCGGCGTTCTTTCTTAAATGCTTCTGCTCGCCGTGAACGGGAATAAAATATTTAGCATTAACTAACTTTTGTACAATTTTCAGCTCTTCCTGGCACGCGTGTCCCGAAACGTGTACATCATACATTCCTTCATAAACAACCTTACATCCGCGTTTAAGAAGTTCGTCAACAACGTTTCCGACAGTTTTCTCGTTACCGGGAATCGGATTCGCTGAAATAATAATAAAGTCACCCTCGCCCACAACAACCTTTCTGTGGTCGGAATAAGCCATCCTCGAAAGCGCCGACATAGGCTCGCCCTGGCTGCCTGTTGTAATAAGCACAACCTGCTCAGGATTGTAGCGGGAGAGCATATCTATATCAATAAGCATATTTTCGGGGATTTTTAAATACCCGAGGTCCTCGGCAACTTTCATATAGTTAACCATTGAACGTCCCGAGAAAGCAACCTTGCGCTTATATTTGTCGGCGCAGTCGATAATCTGCTGAACTCGGTTAACATTCGAGGCGAAAGTCGCGATAATTATTCTGCTCTTTATAGCGTCTCTGAACAGGCTATCAAGACTTGAGGTTACAGTCTGCTCGGTAGCTGTATAACCGGGGCGGTCGGCATTGGTGCTTTCGCAAAGGAAAGCCAAGACACCGTTATGGCCCAAACGCGCGAACGAATGAAGATCAATCATATTTCCTACAAACGGCGTACAGTCAATTTTAAAGTCTCCCGAATGTACAATTACACCCGCGGGAGTATGCAGCGCAATCGCGCAGGAATCGGGGATTGAGTGGTTAACGTGAATAAACTCTGCCTCAAAACAACCGATTCTTACCTTCGATCCCGCATTCACAACATTAAGCTTCGCGGAATTAAAAAGGCTGTGTTCCTTTAATTTATTGCTTAAAAGTCCGATTGTAAGAGGAGTTCCGTAAATCGGGATATTCATTTTTGAGAGCAGGAAAGGTATTCCGCCTATATGGTCCTCGTGTCCGTGAGTTACAACCATTCCGCGTACCCTGTCGATATTCTGTTCAATATAAGTAAAGTCAGGGATTACAAGGTCTACGCCGAGCATATCGCCGTCGGGAAACGCCATTCCGCAGTCAAGAAGTACAATATCTCCCTCGCACTCAAAAAGAGTAATATTCTTTCCGATTTCATTAAGACCGCCTAAAAACGCAATTTTAACAGACGGCTTGGTTTTTTCGGGTTTAGTTTTCTTATTTCCGTTCTTTTTTAGATTTTTGCTGTTGTAAAACTTTTTCTTAGTGTTGGCGTTAACGTCTCTTTTTCCCGTAAAACGTTTTTTTCTTTTGTTTTCAGCCACAAATATACCTCCGTTTTCTTGATTTTTTATATGTATGAAACAATTCTTTACCGTACAAATTGTTTCTTGTTATGACTAATTTCGCTATATGCCTGTTACTCTTAAAGATTTTAGAATATATGTTTCTCAGGCACATAAATATTCACTATATTGTAACTTATTTAATACCTCTATGTCAAGTGATACAGGTATAATTTGGATAAACATTTTGATAATATTATAGACAAGAATAATTATTTTAATACCGCTCTCGTTTTCAAGCGCAAAACAAGGCAAAAAATAACAGGCGAAAATAAAAAAACTGTTGCAATTAATAAAATATAGTATTATAATAGGTATTGTTATATTTTTACATAATGAGGTATTAATTTGAAAAAGGTTGAAATATTTACAGACGGAGCCTGTAAGGGCAATCCCGGTCCCGGAGGCTGGGGCGCCATCCTGCGCTACAAAGGCGTTGAAAAAGAAATCTCCGGCGGTGAAGCGGAAACGACAAATAACCGTATGGAACTTACAGCGGTTATAAAGGCGCTTGAGCTATTAAAAGAGCCGTGCGAAATTGAGCTTTACACCGACAGCCAGTATGTCGCAAACGCGCTCATACAGGGCTGGGCTAAAAAATGGAAAGCTAACGGCTGGATGAGAAACAAAAAGGAAAAAGCGCTGAACCCCGAGCTTTGGGACAGGCTTTTAACTCTTTATGATACTCACGAAATCGAAATCAACTGGGTAAAAGGCCACGCCGGCCATCCGGAAAATGAACGCTGCGACCGCTTAGCTGTCGCGGCTGCCGAAAAATACATTTAAGGGAGTTTTTTATGAGAGAAATATATGCTGACAACGCCGCGACAACAAAGCTGTCACCCGTTGTTTTAGAAAAAATGATGCCGTATTTAACCGATGTTTTCGGAAACCCCTCAAGCTTGTACGGAATCGGACAAACCGCGAAAAAAGCGGTTGAAGACGCAAGAGCGAATATCGCTAAAAATATCGGAGCAAAAAATCCGAATGAAGTTTATTTCACTTCGGGCGGTTCGGAATCCGACAACTGGGCTTTAAAAGGAGTTTGCAGACGTCTTAAAAAACAAGGCAAGAACCATATTATCACCTCAAAATTCGAACACCACGCTATTCTGCACACCTGTAAGGCTCTCGAAAAAGAAGGCTTCGAAGTAACTTATCTTGATGTTTATGAAAACGGTATTGTAAAGCCCGAGGATGTTGAAAACGCAATAAAGGACGAAACCGCTATGGTTTCGATTATGTACGCTAATAACGAAATCGGTACAATTCAACCTATAGAAGAAATCGGAAAAATCTGTAAGGAGAACAAAGTGCTTTTCCACACAGACGCGGTTCAGGCGGCGGGTTACTGCAAAATTAATGTAGCCGAACAGAATATAGACCTGCTTTCGATGACAGCGCACAAAATCCACGGTCCGAAAGGCTGCGGACTTCTATACATCAGAAAAGGAATACTTATCGACAACCTTATAGAGGGCGGCGCTCAGGAAAGAAACAAAAGAGCCGGAACCGAAAATATCGCCGGAATCGTAGGATTGGACGCGGCGCTTCAGATTGCCGTCGACACAATGGACGAAAGAAACAAAAAACTTAAAAAACTCCGCGATAAACTTATAGACGGACTTTTAACAATTCCTAAAAGCAGACTCAACGGCGATCGGGAAAAACGCCTTCCGAACAACCTGAATATGTGCTTCGAGGGAATTGAGGGCGAAAGCCTGCTTTTAAGACTTGAGTTCAAAGGTATTTCCGCTTCATCGGGCTCGGCGTGCACTTCCGGAAGCCTCGACCCGAGCCATGTTCTTTTGGCTATAGGACTCCCCCATGAGATAGCTCACGGAAGCACAAGAATGACTTTTGACGAAAGCACAACCGAGGAAGATATAGACTATATTCTCTCGGTAGTTCCCGAAATCGTTAAAACACTCAGGGATATGTCCCCGCTTTGGGAAAAGATAGTTAAGAGTGAAGATTGAAAAATTAAACAGACTTTAAATGACATTTAAAAAGAAAGGAGCTTTCACGCTAAAACCAAAACGCAGGACCTATCCTGTCTATCCAAAGCTTAACAGGATTGACGAGGTAAGAGGGATATGTCTTTTATATAGGGAATGCACGGTCTGACGTGATAAAGAAAAAATGGGATTTACTTATTCTGAAAAGGTTATGGATCACTTCGCCAATCCGAGAAATGTAGGCGAAATTGAAAACGCCGACGGAATCGGCGAAGTAGGCAACTCAAAATGCGGAGATATTATGAAAATATATCTCAAAATCGACGACAATACAATTACCGACGTAAAGTTTAAAACATTCGGCTGCGGAGCCGCAATAGCTACAAGCTCAATGGCTACCGAGCTGATTAAAGGCAAAAGCATCGACAACGCGTTAAACCTCACAAACAAAGCGGTTATGGAAGCGTTAGACGGACTTCCGCCGGTAAAGGTTCACTGCTCAGTACTCGCGGAAGAAGCGATTAAATCCGCACTTTCGGATTATTACAAAAAGCAGGGCGTTGACCCTGAACCGATTGTCGGAAAAATCGAAGACAGCGACAAACATTAATTTTTCGGTTTTTTACAAAAAACTACCATTTCATACTAAATATAGCTTGCATTATTCTACATCTTGTGTTATAATGCTAATATCGAAATATAAATACAGAGGTGTATGAAATGAAATGTCCGTTTTGCGCTTATACCGAATCTAAGGTAATTGACTCACGTTCGGCTGACGACAGTGAAAGAATCAGACGACGCAGAGAGTGCCTTAAATGCGGTAAAAGATTTACTACTCACGAAATTATTGAAACCGTTCCCGTTATCGTAGTTAAAAGAGATAAAAGCCGTGAAAGCTTTGACCGAAATAAGCTTACCAACGGACTTGTAAGAGCCTGCGAAAAACGTCCTGTTTCCATTAACAAGATTGAGGAAATGGTTAATAATATCGAAAGCAAAGTTCAGTCGAGCCTTGACCGCGAGGTTACAACCGAACAGATCGGCGAACTCGCTATGAACGAGCTTAAAACAGTTGACGAAGTAAGCTACGTAAGATTCGCTTCCGTTTACCGTTCGTTTAAGGATATTGAAACCTTTATGGAAGAACTTAATAAACTCTTAAAAGAGAAATAAAATTAAGGTCGGCATCTGATTGATGCCGACCTTGTTTTATATAAAGTATAAAGTAAAATACCTATAATCTTAAATTACATAAATTCCTTTAAAAACTCGGGGAATAACGCTCTCCAGAATTTTTCGTTATGCATACCTTTATCGTAGATTTTAAGAACATAATCCTTTTCGGTGTATCCGACCTTTTTAAGGTTGGCGGGCATATTCTCTGCGCCGATTTTAAGATATTGTTCTAACTTATCTGCGTCGCCGTTATAAATATAAACGAAAGGTTTATTCTTTAAATCCTTTGATTTAAGATATTTAACCCAGGTAGTGTCATCGTAGAGTCCGAAAGCGGGCGACAGCGCGCCGATTGTACCGAACTTATCGGGATGTTCCATTCCGATATAAAAGCTCTCAATACCGCCCGATGAACTTCCGGCGATTGCTGTATGCTTTGCGTCGGTATAAACGTTATAGTTTTTCTCTATATACGGCATAACGGTATTGACAACGAAATCGCTGTAATACTTACCCGTACCGTTTTCAAAGTTTCCGCCGTCAACGGAGCTTGTATCAACTACTTTTCCTATATTAGGAGTGAGCTCGCTGTCACGGTTCGAGGTGCTGTCGTCTATGCCGACAACTATAGCGCTTTTGCCTGTGTTTTTCTGCATACTTCTTATACTTTCGGCAACATTCCAGCAACCGTGAGAAGTTGCGCTTTTTTCAAAAAGATTCTGACCGTCAGTCATATAGATTACGGGATACTTTTTCTTACCGCCCTTTTTATAGCCTTTCGGAGTCCAGATGTAAATCTGCTTTTCGGTGTTTTCGTATTTAAATGATTTTACGGCGTAGTCGATTACGTCTTCCTCTTTTTCATCATAAGTAAAAGGAATTGCTCCGTAAGCCGAAAGATGCCAGCCGCTTACATAGCTGTTGAAAGCGAGCTGTATACTTTCCTCGTCATCGCTTTTTATAATAATTCTGTCGTATTTTTTATCGTCGGCAACAACCGAATATGTAGTATAATCATCGTTTTCGCCTATCTTTTCGGGATCGACGGTTTCTTTCGCGTTACCTTTGGAGCTCAGGAAAATAACCTTTAGTTTCTCCGCGGCAAAATCGTCGCGGATATATATTTTATGGCCTTTCTTTTCTCCCGAACATGATACTAAAGCGGTTACGGCTAAAGCCGCGGCGGTTAAAATAACAAGAAGTTTTTTCATAGCTAATCTCCTATATTAAATAATCTTTTTGTGTTTTCCGAAGTAATATTCAATAGCTCCTGCGCATCCATACCCCTGATTTCAGCGATTTTCTCCGCTACAAAAGCGATATTCCTGCTATCGTTGCGTTTGCCCCTGAACGGTACGGGGCTCATATACGGAGCGTCCGTTTCCAAAAGAAGCCTGTCTATCGGAACCTCCCGCGCGCATTCAACGCTATGGCGGGCGTTTTTAAAGGTAACTACACCGCCTAAGCTGATACTCATACCCAACTTCATAACCTCGCGCATAAGCTCGACGCTTCCGCTGAAGCAGTGCATAAGACCTTTCGGTTTATATTTTCTTAAAAGTTCCATTGTATCGCCGTGAGCCTCACGGTCATGAACTACTACGGGAACGTCAAGTTCCTTTGCAAGCTCAAGCTGTTCTTCAAAAATTTTAAGCTGGATATCTTTCGGAATATCCCAGTGATAGTCAAGTCCGATTTCGCCTATAGCGACACATTTTTTATGTTCCGAAAAACGCGCCAAACTTTCCCTGTAATCTTCGGGTATATCCTCTAAATTTTCGGGATGGAAACCCGCAGTATAATAAATATACGGATATTCCTCGGCGTAACCCTTAATAACTTCGGCGGAAATTAAATCAACCGCGTTACAGATAATTCCGGTTACACCGTTTTCGGGAAGAATTTTTAAAAGCTCTTCCCTGTCCTCGTCAAACCATTTATCGTCATAGTGACAATGCGCGTCAAAAATGTTTTTATATGTCCTCGTCATACTTTGACGTTCCTTTCTGAAATGTTATATCCCCCGTACGTTTAAAATCCTATGAAGTTTTGGAGGCTTGGGCAAAATTATCAGGAAACGGAAAGTAATAAATATTATGGTTAAAAATAAGCGGAGCTATAGCCCCGCTTATTTTAACAAAGTTTGCTTCCGTTTATTTTATTTTCATCAACAGTAATAACCTGGAGGCTGCTGCCGTGTTCAGCGGACAGAATCATACCCTGGCTCTCAACTCCGCAGAGTTTAACGGGCTTTAAGTTAGCGACAAAGAGAACCTTCTTGCCGACTAATTCTTCGGGTTTATAATACTGCGCTATTCCGCTTACAATTGTACGTCCGTCCATACCGTCATCAATATCGAATTTAAGAAGCTTTTTACTTTTCTTAACTTTTTCGCAGGCTTTTACCTCGCCGACTCTTATATCAACTTTAGCGAAATCGTCAATTGAGATTTCGGGAGCTATTTCCTCAGCAGCAACTTCCTCAATAGTTTTCTCGGCTTCGGCGCTTGCTTTCTGCATTTCTTCTATTTCCGCGTAGAGCTTATCGGGATCTATTCTCGCGAAAATCGGAGTAGCCTCCCCTACTTTTCCGCCCGCTTTTACAGCGCCAAATTCATTAAGGCTGTCGTATGAGTTTTCTTCGCAGTTCAACTGGGCAAAAATCGCCTTGCTTGTATCGGGCATAAACGGCTCGATTAATACAGCGACAAACCTGATCGCTTCTAAAAGATTATATAAAACCGTACCGAGTCTCGGAAGTTTGCTTTCATCTTTAGCAAGCACCCAGGGTGTAGTTTCATCAATGTATTTATTACAGCGTTTAGCGAGGTTAATTACCGCTTCCACAGCGTCGCTGATATGGAAAGCGTTAATACACTCGTCAACCTTTTTTACCGTATCAAAGCAGAACTGCTTTAATTCCTCGTCAACGGGTTCACAAACCGAAGGCTCCTGTACAACGCCGCCGAAGTACTTATTATTCATAGCGATTGTACGGTTTACAAGGTTGCCCAAAGTGTTAGCGAGATCGGAATTAAAACGCTCGATAATTGTTTCGTAGGTTATTGAACCGTCGTTCGCAAAAGGCATCTCCGACAGAAGATAATATCTTACCGCGTCAACACCTATAAGCTTTACAAGCTCGTCGGCGTAAATTACGTTGCCGCGGCTCTTGCTCATTTTATCCTCGCCGAAAAGAAGCCAGGGATGTCCGTAAACCTGCTTGGGCAGAGGCTCGCCGAGCGCCATAAGCATAATCGGCCAGTAGATAGTGTGGAAGCGTACAATATCCTTACCGATAATGTGAGCGTCCGCGGGCCAGAATTTTTTGTACATCTCCGAACTTCCGTCGGGATCATAACCGATTGAGGTAATATAGTTGGAAAGCGCGTCAATCCAGACATACACAACATGTCCCTCGTCGAAATCAACGGGAATACCCCACTTAAAGCTTGTACGCGATACGCATAAATCCTGAAGTCCGGGCTTGATAAAGTTGTTGAGCATTTCTTTTTTACGGCTTTCGGGATAAATAAAATCGGGACGCGATTCAATATATTCTTCTAACTGTTTCTGATATTTTGAGAGTTTAAGGAAATAGGCTTCTTCCTTAGCTTCCTTTACCTCACGTCCGCAGTCGGGACACTTACCGTCTTTAAGCTGGCTTTCGGTCCAGAAACTTTCGCAGGGAGTGCAGTACAGTCCTTCATAACTACCCTTGTATATATCGCCCTGGTCATAAAGCTTTTTAAAAATCTTCTGTACAATTCTTTCGTGTTTTTCGTCGGTTGTGCGGATAAAATAATCGTAGGAAGTGTTAAGAACATCGCAGATATCGCGGATTTCACCCGCAACCTTGTCTACGTATTCCTTAGGAGTACATCCCTCAGCCTGGGCATACATCTCAATTTTCTGGCCGTGTTCGTCGGTTCCCGTCTGGAAGAAAACATCGTAACCAAGCATACGCTTGTAACGCGCGATAGCGTCGGTCAGAACAATTTCATAGCTGTTGCCTATGTGGGGTTTTCTTGAAGTATAAGCAATAGCCGTAGTAATATAATAGGGCTTTCCTTTACAATTTTTGCACATAATTACCACTCCATAAAAAAATATAAATACAAAATAAGTATATCACATCTGAAAATCAAAATCAATTTTATTATAAAAAATAACGCGAAAATTATTAATTTTTTCATTCGACAAAACATTACAGTTAAATCACTTGACAAAGTAAAGATACTACGCTATAATTAATATGCTTAATAAAGCAGATATCGCGGAGTGGAGCAGTTGGTAGCTCGTCGGGCTCATAACCCGAAGGTCGTTGGTTCAAGTCCTTCCTCCGCAACCAGTAATTTTTTTAAAGGGCAATCCCGATAAACACAATGTTTATCGGGATTGTTCATTTTTTGCAACGGTCTAAAAAGGTATAAAATGGGTATCGTAACTAACAGGTAACTAACACATAACTAACAAGCCCCGTCAATCGACAGGGCTTGTTATTATTTTATTATGTATTCCTTTTCGCCTATATAATCAAGCCCGTATTTCGTAACCTGTTCGTAGCTTAGCTTTTTGTTATACACTAAAAATTCGTCGTAATAGCGTAGCTTGTTTTTATTAGGTACTATTCCGAAAAAGTCAGATGTAGGAAAAGATTTAGTTTTCCATTTCTTCTCTTTACAAGAACCTCCGACTGCATACAGGTATTTCGTTTCAGTTGTTAGGTCAAGTATATTACCCCATTCGTCAATGTATGTACTGTATTTGCTTTCCGTGTTTTTAGCAACTCTAAAACTACTCATTGTTATTGCTCCTCTCTAAAGTGTCTATTAACATATTTACAAATATTTTCTATTTCTTTGTCTTGCCAAAAAGCACCTTTTAAATATTCTCTTAATTCATTTTCGCTTTTATGTTTGTTTCTTTTAGCAACCTCAATCATATGATCTGTCATAATTACTGCTCCTTTCGTTTTGGGCGGCGGTTAAGCCGCCCTATCAATTATTATTTCTTCTGCCGCCCCTAAATCCTCTAAGATTTCGGGTAAATGAGAATTTCCATAACCCCAAGTTTCCCAACCGTCGGAGGAATACCAAACATTAAAACAATGGCAATTTTCACCTTTGAAGCAAACGCAACACTCAAACCCACGTTCACGCCCCATATATTGCCCTGTATGGATTTCCCCACGGTCGTTAAACCTGTACCAATGACCTGCTATAAGTTTCATTTTGCTAACCGCCTTTCTTTATTTGATGTCTATATTATACTACTGACGGCAGTATATTTCAATAGGCAGAATTAACAAAGATCACACCCTTATATTTGTGCAATTTGTATATTGACGGCAGTATATACGTTTGATATAATGTTTTTTATACAGGAGGTGTTATTATGCCGAGTAAAATAACCGACGCACAGCGCAGAGCTGTAGCGAAATATAACGCTAAGTCTTATGACCGTATAGAGCTAAGAGTAAAAAAAGGCGAAAAAGAATTGATAAAGAAATACGCTCAGGAAAACGGCGAAAGCCTCAACGAATTTGTAAACCGAGCAATAAAACAAGCTATGAAATAAGGAGGACAATATGGTAATTAGCAGGACAGATGAAACAATTAACGATTATTATGTAAATGACGAAATATTACCCGAAAAAATAGCAAGTACGCTCAGGCAATTAGCTGACGAGGTAGAAAACTGTAACCGTCATTTAGAATTGATAGACATACTCGAAAAACCATTAGCAGAGATAATGGAAGCTGTAAGATTTGACGACTTTAATTTAAACATATAAAAAAGCCCGTAACCTCCAATTAAGGAAGTTACGGGCTTTCTGTGTCCTATTTTTTATATACCACAATTACAGGTTAAACGGCTGTAAGGTTGCTTGCCTTGACAGCGGCGGTTACGGTCTTTCCGATACCGATAACAACCCTGTCGCCCTTTACCTCGATAACGTCGTATTTATCCTGATAAGTGGTAAAAGGCTTTCCGTCGTAGGTTACGGCTTTCTTAACCTTGACCTTGCCGCCGACCTTGATTGTCTTTGAGGCTGAGGAGGAAGTAACGTATTTTGCGTCAATCCAACCCGTAACCTTACCGTCCTTTCCTGCGTTTTCTTTTGCGTTTGTGATACGGTAACGTCCGTTGACCTTTTCTGCGCTCCACAGGTAGTAAGTGCCTGTAAGATTGCTTGCAATAAGGCGTGTTGTTGAGCTTGCATACAACGGAGTTTTCTTAAGCGTCAGTTTTGCGCCTGCTTTGACCTTAGACGAGCTTGTAGCGGTTTTTGTGGTAGTGGTAGTAGTTTTAGTCGTTTCTGATTTTGTCGCAAGGCTCGCAAATTTCGGGCAAATATAGCCTCTTATGTATCTACCGTTTACTTCGAGCTTGCGGTGTCCGACTTTACCCTCTCCCATATTGCCCTCGATAACGTCAATTTTGCCGTTTTTGACTGAAACAACCGTGCCGACGTGTTCGGGATCACCCGTACAATCGCCCTTTCCGCTGTCGTCCCAATCATAGAGAACCTTGTCGCCTGTTTTCGGAATATGAGCGTCATTCTCAACCCAAATTCCTGCCGCCTTTGCAAGACGGATCATAGCGGAGCAAGAACATTCAACGCAAGGGAAAATACTTGCCTGACCGACAGCGATCATAGCCGCCGACGCCGCTGTAGCACACCACGGATCATTTTTTGTCATTTTATAACGACTACAAAGCCCTGACTTATTGAATACGTCAAGGATTTTCAAGTGTCCTGCCGAACCGTCTTTAGAGCCGTTGAGCTTTTCGAGCCAGTCAACGCTTTTCTGTCTTAACTGTTTTTCTGTCATTGTGTCTACTCTCCTTTCGATTTCTTTGTAAGTAAATCAATAGCTTTAGTAATTACACTCGGAAGCGGTACACCCATAAGACCTGCGTTTTCTACAATAGAAATAGCCTCATTAGCGCAAAATGCTATAACAACAGCGTCCCGAATATAATTAGTGCCTATCACTTTATCTAAGTGATAGGCAACTAAAACAATTACAAGCGTCATACCTTTGCGACACAAGCCTTTCCAACCTGCACGGCTTTCCAAAGCTCCTGTATCGGTCTTATTTGAGTTTTTAAAAACGCCAGCGACAAGTAAGCCGCTGACGTAGTCTACAGTCATAAAAATTATTAGTGCCGTCATTCCTGCCGTCCAACCTCCAAACAGGTTTGCAACGAACGAGCCGACAATACCTGTTATTGTGCATATAATTTCTTTCATTTTGCTTTTTCCTCCTATATTCCGAGCTGTTCCCTGAGTTCGTCGGACAGGTGATCTACTGTTATTGCACCCTCGCCAATATTAAAGACGTCGTGATGATCCCAACCGTACTGAGAAGCTACAATATTAAAATATGTGTGCAATCTGCCACTTGACGGTACATAAACGTCATAACGTCCACTATAACGTGCGCTTACTTCAACAGGAGTTCCCACGTTTACACCGATTTCCTCTGCTAACCCCTCGCCTGCAACGCCCGTAAGAATATAATTCTTTTTATTAACATAATGTCCGTCACTTATGTACAAATTTCTAATACCTATACCGTCAGAAAACACGCCGCCCTCGACTTCTTCGTAAATCAGAAAATCTGTAGCGTTTACAAAACTCCAAATATCCCTTATTTTATTTTTGATTTCAGCAAGGTTTCTACATACCCTATTCCAAAACCAATTAAAATAAGCCGCAGGCGGTTTAAATCCTGCAGTAAAGCCCGTTCTTTTCAAGCTCGCTTTTGGTTCTTTACCTGTTGCACTCCAACTCGGAGTATCAACGGAAAAACTTGTACTTTTATCATAAATAGCCATAATTAAACCTCCTCGCTATTTTCAACAGTAGGCATTTCTTCGGTAACGGACATTTCCGATATATCAACCTCTATGTAGTTGCTTGCCCGCTCACCTTTAGCGAGATAAAGCCCCTTGTGGAAATACTCCCCCGTTACTGTATTTTTAATTGCTTTCCCCTCGGCGGGGATAAGATGTCTTACCTGTACTGTTTCTGTTGTCATTTTGATTTTCCTTTCTATGCCAAGTTCCAATTCTTGTTAGTTGCGATCGCTATCTGGTCTGAGGTAAGCTTAGCGAGGTTAGTAGAGCCGATAGTTAAAGTGTAGGCTGTCTGCCCTGTTCTATCTGCTAAAGCGTTTAGCCACGATACAATTGTTTCGGTGGAATAAAGTGTGCTATACGATAAATTTAAACGATTACAGTTAAATCCACTTTCGAGTGTTACATTTTTTAATTTACTACAGTACTGGAAAGAAGTCGCGGCTAAATCTGTTAAACTTGCAGGAAGATTAATAGTTTCTACATTTGCGCGATAAAAACATTGATTACTAATTGATGTAAGTCCACTCGGAAGGTTTATTACTTTTGCAGGCACGTCCGTAAAAGCATTTTCGCCTATTTTTTTGAGTGTGGCAGGTAAAGTAATTGTAGTTAAGTGTGAGCAGCCGAAAAACACATAATTTTCAATTGATGTGACGCCGTCTCTTATTATAAATGTTTCTACATTAGATTGATAAAAACTACTATTATCTATTTTTCGTACAGTTGACGGAATAACCACGCTTTTTAAATTTGTAGAATTATAAAATGCATACCCTGATATTACTGCAACGCCCTCGGGAATAACTAAGTCTGTATCACTCGGACGCTCGATAATTGTTTTTATAAGAGATAGGTCACCGCCTGTATCCATATCCTCAATAATCTGAGGAATGTCGTCGTCATACTCTACGGTTTCTCCTTTATTAATTAGAGCCAAACGAGTTGCTTTAATAATATTAACGACCGTTCTAAGTTTGGTAGCTAAGCTCATTCTTCTATTTCCTCCTTTAGATTAAGTTCGGTATCTATCATAGTTTCAAGAGCACCGACGGCTTTCGCAAAACCGTCAATAGCTTGAAAATTTTCATTGAAAACATCAAGGTCGAAATACTCTGTTTTTTCAGGCAAGGTCAAGCCTAAATATTCTGTTGTCGTTGCCACTTTATACCTCCTTATAATGGTAAATCATAGTCGCTTGTGTCATTGATGAAGCCAAAATAACCGCCTATAGTCTGCTCCTCGTCGGAAAAACCTGCGTTTATATCTTTTTTTCCGTTTTCTAACTCCTCGTATGTCAGTACTTCCATATCGCTATATGTTTGATTTTCTAACATTTCGTAAGTTATTTCGTAATCTTCTATAAATTCAAATGTTCCCTCGAATTCAACATCTGTTAGACAAACACAGATAGGTAATAGTTGCTCTATTATTACTACAGCCTGCTCCGCTGTAAAACCTTTTTCTGCAAGTCTTTCAAGTGGTATTGTATCAATAGTTACCCTGCAAGGCTCGCCACTATCTCGTAAAACAACTTCACCTGCTTTTAATTCTAACATTTGAGTTATCAGCTTTATTACGCTATTATAATCACCTTGACACACGTTGCGGCCTATCCTGTTTTGTATTAACACTCGAAATTGATCGTCATCAAGTTTTCCTCTTAGCTGTCCGACGGTATTGCCTAATAAATCAAGCGTTTTACCTGTAGCAGTTTCAAGGTCTATACTATCGTCGACAGCGTTTGCGTCGTCGACAAAGCCCTCGGCGGCTAACTCATTAAGCCTTAACAGCTTAAAGTTATTTCCGTTTTCGCCTTTGTAATAGGCGTCGGGTAACAGCTCTATATTTTCGTTGTACATATTGTCACCCCTAAGCTGTTGTAACTAAAATGCTACTTTCATTTGTTCTCGCAACCTCGCCGTCGGAAAACTGAACGCTGTCAGTATATGCGACGTTATCTTTTGTTACTGACAACCCACTAACTGAAACGACACCCGTAACACCATATATTAAGCTGTACAACTTCGACACATAGAGCGTTTCGCCATTTGCGTACTGCGAAAGATAGGAAATAATATTTTCCTTAATCTGATCTATGCCGTCCTCCTCGAAATAACTGTTTGTTGCTATGGTAAAGCTGATTGTAAGATATTTCTTTGTTGTAGCGTCAAAATAGATTGTATGAGGCTCGCCGTCCTCGCCCTCAGCTTCAACGTCTACTGCTATATTGCCGTAAGTTTTTATTCCTATAGGCTTTTTTTCAAAAATAGCCTGAGCTATAAGCTGTTTTGTCGTTTCGGTATCATCATAAGAAACAATACACTTAAAGCGGCTGTTTTCTAAGTCCTCAATAATAGTGCAGTCCTCAACCCCGTTTACACGCATTACCGCTCCTTTTATAGCGTCTGCCGTACCGCTTCCTGATCCTGTAATAGCTTTTAAGAAACGCTGTCTTAATTCAGCGTCGTTTTCGCCGTCCTCGCCTGTTGTGACAAGCTCAACACCTATTACATCTTCTACGTCAGCTACAGGATTTACAACGGTATTGATTTTCGAGGAAAGAATATTACCGTCTGTGCCTGTTTCGTCGCACTCGACATAAGCTGTAACTGTTCCGTTTTCACCGATAACATAATCGTCGTCGGTATAGAACACTACGCTTTGCTCCTCGTCCGATACCTCGAAGCCTGCTTCAACTTCTGCGCCTGCCGTTCCCGTTATAGTAACTTTATGTCGGGCGGCTATAGCTGGATTTCGGCTTATTCCTGCGAATACGCAAAGACGGTCAAGGCTCACGCCGCTTGCGGTATTTGGAAAGCGTGAATAATAAACGCCCTCTAACAGTTGATAAAGAGTGTCAATATCTTTAGCGTTAATGCGAATAAACTTTCCGAGCGTCGAAAGCTCGGACGTATCTATTGTTTCGCCGAATAAAGCTTTTGCCCTCTCTGTCTGTTCGTCGAGTATTTCATCATAGCTCGGACGATTAAAACCGAGTTCCGAAAGAGCCATTTTAAACACCTCACAATTCTACTTGTATTTCTTCTTCGTTTTCATTTTCTGCGGTAAATGAAATTGTAAGTTTACGATCTTTTCCCGTAGTGCAGTTAAAATCAGTAATTGTAAAGCTCTCGTCGACCTGTTGTAAGCCGAGGTTAATTGTATTGCGTATCTCCTCAAAGTTCGGGTTTTTTGTGAGGATAACATAGAAGTCTATTCCCTCGTCCTCATTCAACCACCATTCACCAAGATTAGTACGCAGAACCTGTCTTACGGTTTGTTCTATCAGGTCATTGTCGCTTATTAAAACAATGTCGCTTGATAAGGTTTCGTCGTCACTTTCAATAACTACGTCGCCTTTTTCGTTAAGTAAAAAGCCGTCCACTATATCACCCCCACAATAACGCTATCGCTTATTCTATGGTGTCCGATAACAGGTACAACACATTTACCGTTTTTTGTTTCGGTTATATCCCTCTCAGCGCACAAGCAGTAAACTATATCGCCCTTTTTTATATTAGTAACTTTCGCTACTGTTACGGACGAGCCATTTATTGTAATGTTTTGAGTGGATAGCTTCTTAACATTTTGCAAGATAGGTACAGTTAATACAGCTTGCTTTTGCGGTTCTTCGCCTTTTTCCTTAATCATATTAAGCGGCTGTATCTTTGCCTCGTCGCCGTCGACTTTTAAAACCTCGGCGAAATAGGCGGTATGCAAAGCAAGAAGTTTCTGATCTATTAGTCTTTTTATGACTTTTTTCGGATCGCTCATTTTTTCTTACTTCCTTTTTTCTTGCTTTTTTTCTTTTTCTCTTTTTTTACTGTTGTTTTGACGCTCTCAATAACCTTGACTGTTGTTGTGAATTCGTCGCCGTTATATTCGTGCGTTCCCTCTCGCACTCTGAAAGTGCCTTTTGCTTCCTGCGATTTAATGTTTAATATTGACGCCGTCTGCATTTTGTGTTGTAACAGCATTTTTACGGTGTATCCGCTTATTTTATCCTTGTATTTCTCGTTAGTTTCGCTCTCCTCGAATTCTTCGACTGAGATTAATCCTGTTTTGTCGCTAAGAGTAAAATGTGTGTTGTCCCCTTTTGAAAGAGGACGTACGTAAATTTTACCCTTAAGAATATAAGCGGAAACGCCGCAAATTCCTGCAAGGCGTTCGATATTATCCATTAACTTACCGTCTACGGTTTCTTTATCTTTGTAGGTGTAATCTCTTTTTATAGTAAAGTCTGCGATTGGTAAATCTACCATTTTACACAACTTTTTCAAAATTGTACTTGCTTTTGTTTTTTTTGCAAAAGTAATACTATGTAGCGTGCGCTCTTTCAGCTTCATACTGTCAAGAGCTTTGATAGTAGTTACCTTGTCACAGTCGCTATACCTTGTTTTCCTTGAAGTGATATAACCGCTAAAGATTATTCCTGTATCTGTTCCGTAGCCTGCTTCTATTGTAATTTTATTACCACGCTTGATTTTTTTAATTGTAGTTCCCGTGAGGTTATACACCTTGATTTCTGCAAGGTTAGCCTCGGTGTCGTCGTCAAACGGTATAGAAAATTCAAGGTCAAGCTCACTATTCTTTATAGTTACTTCACCTGTTTTAATTACAACCTTTTGTCCGTACTGTCCCGAAAAAGGTTTCTCGTTAAAGGTGTAAGTCGTATTATCGGCTATAATCAGCCTTGACGATTTTTTATTATCTTTTTCGGTAAAGATTACTTTACTACTCATAATCGTAATCGTCCTCGTAGTATTCTGCGTCGTCCTCGTCTGTTTCTTCTTCGTCCTCGTCGCTTTCGTCGTCAATAGTCAAAAAGACTGTTTCTCCGAAATTGTCGTAGTTTACTTCGTTTTCCTCGCCGCTCTCGTCAAAAGGTACAATATCAATACAAGGGAATGTATCACTATCGTAAACGTCCTGAAACAGAGGTACGCCGTAAACAATAGGCTCGTCGTAAACTAATACCGCACCGTCTTTTGATAAGGTGCAGGTAAAAAGATCGCACTCCTCGTTATACTTAAACGTAAGGCGGAATTCCTCAGCTCCGAGTACAATATCATAACTGCAAGGAAGTTCCGTTTTTTCAATCTCTATAATGTCACGCATATTAACCACCTACGGAATTAAAAGTTTCTGACCTTTGTAAACAGTATATTTCGACACTTTTTTACCTTTGTTTTTCTTGTCGATTTTCTTCTTATTAGCCTTGTAAATAGCTTTCATTTTAGAACCGTCGCCATAGTATTTTTTTGCAATTTTAGCAAGTGTTTCACCCTTTTTGACGGTATGATACCTTTTACTTGACTTTTTCTTGTTGGTCTTTTGTGATTTTTTCTTTTTTGATTTTGCTTTATACGCCTTTTCTGCTATGCGTATTTCCTTAAGCTCCATTGTAAAAGAAAAGCCGTCTTTTATATCTGAATTTTGCGTTGTGTCAAAAGACGTAATTATTGCATTTTTTAATTCACAGCGACCTTTGTATTTGACCTTTTTTCCGCTTTGGTGAAGTTTAGTAATTTCATTTTCAATCGTATTAGCTGAAACTTCCTTAGCGGCGGTTTTTACAGTCTTACTTTTGGTTTTAATGACGTGTTTTGCGTCAATCCAACCTATGTACTTTTTCTTTTTCCCTACATTCTTTTTTTTCTTAACAATTCGATAACGCCCGTTTTTCTTGCCAGTCCCCCACAGGTAGAACGTACCTGTAAGGGACTTTTTCTTTTTCTTAGCCTTAGAGCTTGCATACAAAGGTACTTTCTTAAGGCTGAGTTTTGCGCCCTTAACCGCCTTAGTTTTCGTCTTTTTGACGCTCTTTGTAGAAAGTTTAGTCGATTTAACTATCACACCCTCTAAGGATAAAGTAACCGCCTTACGCTTAACATTACTTGTAATGTCAAGCCCCTTTTCTACAGGGTGAGATGTAACGTCAACACCCCTTGATTTCTTTTCTTCTTTTACGAAGATATAAAACTCGTTTAGTCGTGCCATACGTTACACCTCCTGATATGCGTAATCGTCTATGTCTGCGAAAGTTTCGTCTAAGCATTCCTTGACAATACGCTTGAATTTACTTTCTGTGTTTCGGTCTGTTGAACCGTTAATATGTATCGTAAACTGCGGACTGTAGATTTTTTGCTCTGTATTATTGGTATTTGTGGTATTAACACTATTATCGGGTGAATATCCACCTGTCGAATAGCTTATACCCTCATACATAGCCTCTCCGATACCTGCGGAAGCCGCCTGTACTTTCGGAATAGATTTCTGCATACCAACAACAGAACCCATACCTGTAAAATATCCGCTTTCTTCGGTTACTTGTGACGGACTGTGAATTTTAAGTTTACTGTTGATTGTGTCCTTAATGTTTGTCGCAACAGACGACGCCGTATTAAGCACCGTGCTTTGAACACTTAACAAGCCTTGATTTAAGCCAAGCATAATATTTACGCCTGTACTGTAAAGGCTTAGTCCCGAAAATGACGATAAGATTTTTCCTTTTAAGCTACTCATTATTCCTTGAATACTGTTGCTTGATTTTGCAAAAATCGTTATCAGTTTTGCGAGTTGTACGGCTACAATAAGAACAGCGGCAGGAATGATAGAGTTAAATGTACTTAACAAAACTCTGCTCATAACCATTACAAGCGTGAAGCCTGCGCCTACTCCTGCAATAACTACAAGTAAACCTGTCATTACAGCTAACAACGCCGTCGACGACGCCGCAAGCAAGGTAAACATTACCGCAAGCGGAGTAATCGCCGCTACCAACGCCGCCGCAGGAGCTACAAGAGCAAAGAACGCAGGAATAAGCGGCATAATAGCCGTTGACGTTACCTGAGCCATAGCCCCCATAATTCCAAGTCCTGCGTTAATGATGTACAACTCCGCTATAAACAGTACAGCCATAGCCACTAAAGCGGTAAATATCGCTAAGACGCTAACAAGCGAAACAAGGAATATTAACGCCGACGCCGCCAATACTGCGAACATAGCCGCAAGCGGTGTTATAGTCGCTACAAATAACAATGTCGGGATAGTCAAAGCCGCAAATGTACCGATAAGCGGTAACAATGCAACCGACAGTAACAATGCACTACTTATCATTGATAGGAAGCACACAGCCACGACAGCGAAACTTAACGCTAATACTGTTGATAATGCGGAAAGCAAAATAAAGTTAAGCGTTATCAAGGTTATTGAAACAGCCATAACTAACAACGCCGCCGCAACTACCATAAGACCTGTACCAAGCACAAGAGCCGCCGCACCTGCCAAAAGCGCACCTGCCGCAAATACGGTAAGTGCTACGCCAAGTCCGACTATTACAAGCGAGCCTGCAAGACCGTTCTGTACTAAAGCAGGCAAACACCCTACAACGATATTTAAGCCCATAGCCGCCATAAGTGCGCCTGTTCCTAAAAGGAAAAAGCCTGCGCCGACAAGTGCGACACAAGCACCAAACGCTAATAAACCGACTGCTCCTGCGGTTAATATCGGAGCGAGAACCGCTAAACCTATCGCAAGACCGACAATTACAAGGATCATAGCACCCATAACAGCTATTGCGCCCCAACCTGCATTTGCAAGGTTAATCGCCGCCGTAGCAAGCAAATAAAAACCGACACAAATTGCGAGAATTGAAACGCCTACAGCAAGAATAGCCGCCGCAAAAGCGAGTATTTGAGGAGCGGACGCACCTGCCGCAGTTCCTACCGCCGCCGTGCCTGCCGCCGTTGTCGCCGAGGCTGTGCCTGTAACAGTTGCCATAATTGCCTGTCCTGCCGTTACTACTGCGGAAATTGCGTTTACCGCAACCATAACCGCCTTATATGCTAAGAACGCCGCAATAATACCGCCAACGATAGGGAGAAGCCAGTTTATATTATCGCCAATCCACGAGAACACATTAAGGGCTAATCCGCCTATCCATAAAAGAATAGGTGCAAGTGCTGTGAAAACTTGCTTAATAAAATTGACTGTACCGACGACGATATTCTTTATCGACGTAAACACAGTCGAAATAGTCTGCTTTAACGTGTTGAGCTGTTCTCCGCTCATTTCTTTACCTGTAAAACCCTTATAAAAGGCTTTTACAACAGAAATAATGAGCTTTTGAGCCGCCGACGCCAAAACAGGAGCGTTTTGTATAAGTGACTGCCCGAAACCGACAACAATTCTTGCGCCTGTAGACGCTAAAGACGGTAAAATATCAGCCGCCAAAGGAGGAATTTGTTTTACGATCTCAGGGACAACCTCTTTAACAAATCGCCCAACGCCACCCAACGCTTTTTTTATCGCAGGAAAAGCGTTTTTTGAGAATGTAACTGCGGCGTCAATGAGGTTGTCTACACATTGATCTAAATTATCGCCGCCTGATACAAGAGCAGATTGTAAGTTACCCCACGCAGATTTTAACGCTCCAAGCGAGCCGCTTATTGTTTTTGACGCTTCCTTTGCCGTAGTTCCAGTAATTCCTAAGTTGCCCTGTACAGCGTGTATAGCCTTAACAATATTTGAAAAAGACATACTGTTAGCGTCAACGCTTTTATCGAGCTTTGCGGCGTCCTTAATAAGACGCTCCATTTCAGACTTTGTGCCGCCGTAACCTAATTTAAGATTATCAAGCATAGTGTAATTCTGTTTTGCAAAGCCCTGATAAGCGTTTTGTATGTTCTCAACAGGCGTACCCATTTTATTAGCGTTATCCGCCATATCGACAACCGCTGTTTTGGATAACTTAGCGGCGGCTTTTGTGTCGCCCTTTAAGCTCGAAACAAGCGACGCCGAAAAACCTGTTACGGTTTCCATATACTCGTTAGCGGAAAGACCTGCTGTTTTATAAGCGTTGTTAGCGTCTTTGAACACCATTTTTTGCGCTGACATTAAAGATTTATAATCTTTTTTAACGTCGCCTACAGATTTATTGACGGATTTTGCGTATTCCTTAATACTCTGTCCGCCTGCTCCGAATAGTGTTTCGACACCACCTTGTAACTGCTCTGTGTCTGCATAACTTTTAACCGCAGACGTAACCAAAGCCCCCACGCCTGCAACAGCAACGCCTAACCCTGCCGTAGCCGCTTTAAATGTTATTCCCGAAAGTTTTTTCAGTCCTTTGAAAGCCGCACCAGTCGCCTTAGTTGCAACGTCGCTCAACTTGTCGCTAACTTTCCTTAAGCCTGAAACAACGGGGTTCATTGACACATCTGCGACACTCTCTGTACCGCTTGCCGCTTTCTTTGATATGTCTTTTATTTCGTCTAAGCCGTCCGCCGCTTTTTGTGTGCCTGCGTTAAAGTCTTTGAATTGATCGTCGTCAAAGGCTTTTGTCATAGTCCCTCTAAACTCGTTTGTATCTTTTGCGAGTTGTAAAAGAGGATCATTGTCTACGTCGTAACGTATCTCGACAACGTCCTGACGCACGACCTGCTTATCTGCCAAAGTTTTCACCCCCTAATATGGGATATTAATGTTTCTTTTTCATTTCCTTTTTCTCCTTATCTATTTGTAAATCAAGGGCGACGTTTGCCTCTAAGATTTCCTGCGGTGTCATTTGGAAGAATACTTCCGTATATGAGAAACCACGATCCGCAAAGAGTAAACGCCACATTCCCCAATTACGCTTTGCTCTTTGTTTTAGCTGTCTTTTCGTTAGTTTCTTCTCGAAACTTGCCCTGCATTACATCTCTTGCGAAAGTAATAACAGCGTTGAATTCGTCCATATCCTCGAAGTCGTCAATCTTAAGTCCTGCAGGCTCAACGATTACGTTTTTAAAGAGGTATTCAGCCATTTTCTCTGTGGACGTGTTCTGTGTTCCCTCTATGTAGCTTCCGTCAACCGCTCTAAGTGCTGTTGAAAGACCGCTAAACTGTGCGACATACTTTGTGCCGTTGATTTCTTTTTCTCTTGTATAGAATTTTGTTGACATTTTTTATTTCCTCTTTCTAAATTTTTATATAAAAAGAAAGCCTACCGCAAAAAACACGGTAGGCTTATTTACGAATATGACTACGCTGTTGTTGTGTCGTAGTCAAAAACCTGAAATTCGATTTCGAGATCGCCTGCTTCTGCGCCTAACTCCATTGACGGAGTTTTCTTAATTCGGGCTTTATCGCCGCCGAATTTCTCGCCGAGCTTACTGTTTGTAACCCAAAGCGGCTGTATAACACCGTTCTTTGCGTCCTTAATAAGCTGATCCCTCTGCGGACTTGTATGCTGAATAGTAACCGTTACTGTTCCGAGGTTGTTGTTCTTTTCGTTCACAACTACGTCGCCCTGTGCGCCGACCTGTGTTTCAAAGTTTTCCTCGTCTTTCTCTCCTGTTACCATATCCTCGGCAAGTCCTGTTATTGACATAGCACCCCAATCAATAACACAATCATTAGCATTATATGATGTAACTGCGTTCATAACTTAAAACCTCCTTAAATTACAAGCTCACCGTTAATTACGGCGTTATGGATTGCGCCTGCAAGGGTAAATGTGAAATTACCGCCTGTATAAATACGGTTCTTTCTGTCCTCGGCTGACATAGCCGCACGGTTCTTAAAATTAACGCTATAAAGCGGTGTTAAACCGTCCTCGTCTGTTGCGATCATACCGTTGTCAAACGCTCTCTTAAGAACATTTGCGGTAATAGTCGACAGCGAAGAAATACCAACGTCGGTATAAGGTACTTTAGCCTCGACGTTAAGTTTCTTCTGTGTATCATACTCAATATTCTGTATGATCCAATGCTTGCTATCGACTACGTCGACGTACTCGCCGCTCGCTGTCGTGCCCTCGGACGTTACTATGTCGCCTGCCTTTTTAACGACAGTAAATGCACTCGCCTTACTGTTATTACCGCTTGTGATAGCGTGAAGTGCCGTTAAATCGTCGTCGCTGAGATTAAGCGGCTCTAAGCCTGCGATAATAAGGTTTTTATATGTAAAGCCACCTGCTTTAAGTCCTGCGCTTGCGCCGACTACCGCCGCTACTGCGTAATTTGCGAAGCCCTCTGTCGGATAATAGAAACAAACTGTATTTTCCTTTCCTGCAAGAGCTGTAAGCTCGCTTGTCGAAGAAACGGTAGTGTAATACATCTTATCCGTTCTGCCCTCGACCTTTGCGGCGATTTCGGCTTTTGTGCTGTCGCCCTCAGCCGCAGTAAAGACAAGAAGTTGACGCCATTCTCTGTCAAGTAAAGCGTCAATACCTGCGTCCGCCTTTGAAGTTACAGCGCAAACAGCGATTTTCTCAGGTGGGTTATCCTGCGCCCATAAAAGGTCTGCCGCTTTGTATGCGTCGCTATTCTCGCCGAGAAGCGTTGCAACCTTACTCAGTTTGTCACACTCGGTATACTCAACTGCTGTTGCCGCCTTTGACACGAGCAAAAGAGGATTGCCGAAACCGACTGTCCCTGTAATTGCCGCCTGTGAGATATTAACAACAATATCTAATGCCATTTTAAAATGACCTCCTTTATAAAATTTCTGTTTATTATTCTGAATTAGAATTATAAGTAAACTGTATGTCGTCGATTTCGTCCGTGTCGCCCTCAATTTCATTCATAAAGGCGAAATGCACGTCAAAACCGTTGCGGTATTCGTAACCATTTGTCAACAGGTTGTCCCTGTTCGTTATGTTCTCTATCCGCTGAATTACAACGCCGTTTTCGGCAAGGTCTATTTTTCCGATCTTGTCTAAGAAGTCGTATAACTCAAAAGCTAACTCCTTTGAGGTTAGATCGTTGTCGGCGCAAGCTGTGAAGCTCCATACCTGCTGAAATTCTTTGCGGTAATACTTCTTGCTTGCGCCGTTTCCGTCGTCCTCTATGAATTCGCCATAAGTGCCGTTATTTGCCCTCATAAGCGTTGTAATTGTGTAAGATATAAATGGATATTCGGGCGGTGTTGCGTCCTGATTAGTGCGAATAACGGGCTTTCCTGTGTGCTTCTCAATCGCACTTGTAATTACGTGTCGAATTGTTGAAAGTTTTACCATTATTCAGCCTCCTTACCGAAAGCGGAAACATAAGTAAGTATGTAAGCACAAAAGCCTGTGAATTGACGGTTTTCTTTTTCGTCCTCAACGCTGTAAACCTTGCCGTCATAAACAACCCTTACGTTCGTTAAGTCGTCCGCAAGCTCACTCGTCATATACAACTGCTTGTCCTTTGTAGTCAGCGTGCCGTTTGAATTTCTTATTTTCTTTTCGTCAATATCTAAAATCGCACCCGTTAGGGTTCGCTGTACCGCTTCGCCCTTGACGTATTCGCCGTCAACGTAGCCGCCCTTAGTAGGTATAGTCACCTCAAATTCGGTGCTATACTTTTTTATAAGCCGCTCAAAATGAAAATACTGCATTAACTCACCTCAAAAGAAATACCCTCAATCATATTCCCCGTATTAACAAGCGGATTACTACTGCCCTTTTCTTCAATAGTAAAGTCGCTGTTCGGAGGACTTGATAAATCACGGGCAAACGTCTTTATTTTTGTAGCCAACATTTCGCCGACTGCTTCAAATAATTGTTGTTCGTCCATTTGTCCGCCGATAACTAAACTTACCAGCTTATCGGCTTTCTTTAAGACTTCGTCTATATTTTCGTCGTGACCTGAACGTAAGAAAGACCTTTCGGGGATTTTAATAACCGTAGTCGATTTCTTAAGGTGAATACCCTTTGAGTGGAGAAAAGCCCTCATTTTGTCGGTAACGGGTATATTACAACCGTACTCGTGTATAGACGCAAGCCAAGCGTGATCGCCTTGAATACAACCTACTTGCACCTTGCGCCCATTCAACGAATTTGCGGTTTTAACCATTTCAGGAAATTTGTTTTTAGTCGTTCTGAATTTAACGCCCATAAACGCCCCTCCTGTTACCTCCAACGGCTTTTTGCAGACACAAACGTAACTTTTCCTGCCGTTACGTTTTCTTCGCCGAAAATCGAATTTGCAACGGAAATAAGCAGATCGTTTCTGTCTGTCGTGTCAAAAGACTGCGACAAGCCGCCTGCGCTCTCGCTTGTAATTCCTATAGGCAGGTTCATTACTTCAAGATATTTTGAAACAAAAAGGCGTACATTTGACGGTACGCTATGACTTGTTATATCTACCTTGACTGTTGTGTTTGCGCCTATCCACTCTAAAGCGTTTTCAATTAAAAGCAGAGTTTCATCATTTGGCAGACTTGCTGTTAGCTTTAGACTTTGCGCCTTTTCCTTTGTTAGCATTTGTCTTTACCGCCTTTTTTTCTGCTTTCTTCTCGTCCTCGACGGGTGCGGCTTCCGCTTCGGGTGTTTCAGCCTTTCCGTCCGCCGCCTTTTCGTCCTCGACGGGTGCGGCAGTTTTCTTTTCCTCGCTCTTTACGGGAATGGGCGTATCTGCAGGATAAAAAACGCCGTTGTAAATAACGGCGTAGTCATATTTTTTAAGATATTCAGCCATATTAAGCCACCTCAATAGCGTAACACTCGTCAAGACGCTCAAACGACGGTAAAACAACCTCGGACACGATTGTTTCTGTGTTCTCAGGATCGTTCTTCTCAATAGTCTTGATTGAAACGCCTGTATTAACAATAGCGAAACTGTCGTCGCCCTCGCCCTTACTGAGCTTTGCACGGGCTTCTGTCGGAGTTGTACCGTAATATGTGTTACCGATTGCGCCGTTAGGAATAAGCATTACGATATTGTCGGGATAGAATTTCTTAGCTGTGTCGTTTTCGTCCTTATACATCTTGTTATAGATTACAAGCGTAATGTCGAGTTCTTCCTCGATATAAGCCTTAACCTTTTTAGAGGTATAATTAACGTGCGGTGTGGTGTTCTGCGCAAGAATACCGTCTTTTACAGCCTGTGAATTCTTGATAAGATTAAATGTGTCCTTAGACATAAGGGCGAGTTCGGGACGGTTGCCGCTTTCCTTTTCCTGAGCGTCTAAAGCGTCCTCAAGGTTCTTGATCGGGTTACAGGTTGCCGCCGCACTCCATTTGTCCGCCGCTGTAACGATCTTAAGGTAGTGCTTGTTCTTCCACTCGCCGTTAGGATCGTAATTGTAGGTGTAGTTCTTGCCCTTGTGCTTGATTGTAATACCTACATTACCGTCGATAGGAGCAAGCAGGGACATTCTCATAATTTCGGGAATAACATCTGCGCCTCTTACAAGGTTTGCGGCGTCGTCGAAAATACGGTCGAGGACTTCCTGTGCGTACTCGTCCTCGCTGTCCTGTACTCTTAAGATTTCCTGATAATCTTCCTCAGTAACAAACATTCCCTCTTTGAAGAACGCCATTTTTGTTTTGCTGATAGAAATTCCCTCACGTCCTCTGAAAGTGGACTTTGTGTCAAAACTTGACGGAGCGAGCATTACGGGAAGTCCTTTGTGTCCCTTAATCCACGAAAGGTCAAGACCTGCCTTTTTCTTAGCAGGGAAAAGACCTGTACCGAGGTAAGGAATATCGTTGCTCGCCGCTTCTGTGTAGTTTGAAGCGATTGCTTTTGCGTGGAATAAATCCGATAATTTCATACTTTGTTACCTCCTTGTCTTATTAAGGCTCGTGGGTAATACCTTCATCGTCCAAAATCGAAGGTATACCGCCGTTGTTGTCTGAACCGCTGTTGTTGTCGGGGGTTTCCTCGTCCTCGTCGTCAACGGTTACAACTGCGCCGTCCTCGATAAAGGTAATCTGCGAAAGTGCCTTAATAGCGGCGTCCGCAGGCTCAACAGGGAGCTTGCCCTTATCAATAAAGCCGTGAATAATAAGTGAACCGTTAGGGTTCTCGTCTTTGTGGACGTCATTAAGCAGGACGCCGACTGCTGTTGCGTCATTCGCAGGAATGATAGTGCCTGCAGGAATAACGCCGTTTGCGTTTGCGGTTAATTCTGAGCAGTCATAAGGAATTGAAACGAAATGATCGTTTGCAAGAACCATTACACCCTGTGTAACCGCTTTTTCTGTGAACATCATTATTTCTTGTTACCTCCTGTATAAATACTTAAAACGTCATTCGCCTTTTTGCTCTGCTCGGCTTTCTGCTTGCCGAGCTTTTCGGCGATACTGACATTTCCTTTATCATCACCCGAACCGTTACCTGCGCCGTTAGGGTTTCTGCCGTTGTCTTTAAACGTCTTGTCGACCTTTGCCTTAACTTTCTTGTCGATAAAGTCCTTAACAGCCTTGACCTTGTCTGTTATGCTGTCCTCGGTTACGTCCGAGCCTGCTACAACAAGGTCTACAAGGGCGGTTGTGTCGCCGCCGTCGTCTAAGCCTGCGTCTTTAATCGCCTTGATAGCGAATAAACGGTTTTCTTTCTCGGCGACTTCCTTTTCCTTTGCCTTAATTGCCTTTTCTCTTTCGTCAATTTCAAGCTGTTTGCGCTCGTCGTCGGTCAGCTTTTCGGCACGGAGCTTTTTAAGCTCTTTTTCGAGCTTTGCCTTTTCTTTGCGTTCGTCTGCCATAAGGCGGTCAACTCTTGACTGTACGATTTTGTCTAAATCGTCCCTTTTGTTATCGTCCTGATCGTCTGTGCCGCCGTCTGCTCCGTCGTTGCCTGTACCGCCCGAACCTGCGTCGTCTGTGCCGCCTGTTCCTCCTGTACCGCCTGCGTCGTCGTTCCCTCCGTTGCCGTCGTCGTTACCACCGTCGCCACCTGCGCCGCCGTTTGCGAAAAGCTGAATATTCAGCGGAAGCAAAGAACGGCGAGAACGTGTCTGCGTCGCTTCGAGAGTGTCACCCAAAATAAGGGCGTCCAGTAGGTTCTTTGTGAGATTTTTCATTGTTTTTTGTCCTCCTTTAATAAAAAATCCGTATAGAATTTAGTTGCGCTTCCATATAGAAAGCAATAAAAAAAGGACGTTCCATATAGAAACGTCCTATAGTAAGCCCGTTAAGGCTCTTTTAACGATTTTTGACAATAAAAAAAGCGGCATTTCTGCCGCTATTTTTACTGCCGATACAAAAATAAAGAATAAGGAGAAAAATTCCTTAATGGATATATTACAATTAGTATTATACCCATTGTATATATTTTAGCACTTATTAACTTTTTTTGCAACCGTTATTTTATATAAAAAGAAATTATTTTATTGTGCATACTGACATTGACTTAACTGTTTTTAGGCATAAAAAAGACCGCCCTACCAAAGCAGAGCGGTAAGTTTTAAAATCAATACCAATTTACGATAACTTCGTTAGGTATTTTTTTTGCTGTAAGAAGTTCCGATAGCTTAGCCCTAACGTGTGCAACGTATGTCTTTTTCCCGTACTCATATTCGGAAAACTTGACGTCTGTTACTTCTTGTGTTTTTGCGTCAACTTCAACATAGCCTTTCAAAGAGCTTGTTTCAGGAGTATAACTGCAAGATATTTTATTTTCACTTTTTTTAATATCAAATAATTTTACCACTTTAACAGCTCCTTTACTCACAGTATTTTGAATAATTATATCTTTTTGAAGCCTTTATGTGCGCTTCATTTTGTGACAAGCCTTTTTCCATATATCGCAACTCGGCATATTCGTGTTTTAATAAAACTAAGTCCTTTTCTTCAAACTTTCCACTTATTAACCTCTGCCAAGATAAAGCCATATCATAAGACGGATCAAATAGTTTTATACCCTCCGACAATTCGTGTTTGTCAACGAATATATACCTTTTTATTTTGTCTATCTTATTTTGATTAATACCTGTAGCTTGTGCAATTCTCATTGTATCAGTCGTCATTTTTCTAACTGACGCATAATACCTAATTGCGTGTTCTTCGGCTTGCTTACTGTATGGATTTAACGCACCGCTTATAGCTCCTGTGTTCATTATACCACTTTCAGCAGATTTTGCAACAGGTTTTTTGAAGTATTTATCAGTTATTTCAAGCACTTTTTTAGCGTAAGGGGAAGCGTCCTCCGATAATTTAGCCTGTGCAAACGCTTCTGCGAAAAATTCGTCAACGTCTTTGTCCGCATATAATGAAATTCTTAACTCGGTTTTCCCCTCATCATAAATTGCCTTTTTGTATTCTCTTTGTGTTTTTCGGATTTCTTTCCAAAACTCAGGCGTCATTTTTTCACGGCTTTGTGACAAGGTATGTGCAAATTCGTGATAGGTAGTTTTTAGCGGCTGATTTTTTCCAAGCCCTAATTCGTCTGTCGCTCTAACAATACGAAGTGATTTACTTTGAACCTGTACCGCTGTTTTTCCATTCAACATATACGCTGATCCGCCCTCTGAGCCTGTAACAGACGGTACAATGCTACAACTAACCATTGTACTATCATAATCAGTTAAAAGCCTGTCTAAATGTTCTAAGCTCCTTTGCGCCTCAGCTCCGCTTTTGCCTGCGGCAGATATATCAACAGTAACAGCGTGTTTTTCTTGTATGTATTCGGGTGTTATAACTGTTTCAGTTTGTTTTTTAGCCTTTTTATTCCTTTGCGCTAATCTCTGCCGCCTGCGCTCGGTTAAGTCCTGAGCCTCGACGTTATCGACCTTATTTGTAACAGCTTCGGTTTTTTCTGTTTTATTTGCGTTTACCTTTGCGAATTCTTCTTCGGTCATTACATCATATTCGAGGAAGCAACGGCAATTACAGTCGTGTCGAGCTTCGCCGCTTTTTGACGGACACTTTGTTTTGACGCCGTCGGGGAAAACGAAGAAGTCGCCGACACGAATTTTCTCGCCCTCCATAGAAGCGTGATCCGCTCCGTTTTTGCTCCTGTATGTTTTCCACCCTTTTTTTGTCTTGCGGCGGACGTTTGGTCGTACTCTGTCGTCTTTCATTGTCCGCCATATAGCAACATAAACAAGACCGCTCCCGTCCACGCTCTGCGCTATACTCTCGGCGCAGTCGAAAAAGCCGCTTTCAATGTTTCTGTGACTTTCGGTACGTACAATCCTTGTAGCCTTACCGTAGCTTATGTCGAGCTTATCAGTAAGCCGCTTCGCCATTTTCTCGTACCTGTCGCCATTAACAAGGCCTATAGTAAGCTCCTGCTTTATGTTATAGACAATTTCTTGACGGTGCTTTTCAAGAACATTCGGAAGCGTCAGCTTTGATACGTTATTATCAAGCGACTGTTTAAGCACTTCGGGCTTAACAAGGCTTCCGCTCATAGCTGACGCTAATTCCTCGGTATTTGACGCCGTTGTTACAGCCCTTGCCATACCCTTATAGCAATTTGTATATGTAGTATCTACTAAGCCCATTATTTCGCTTTTAAGCTCAGGCGTGATACTGTCTACCCTTGCTACAACTTCCTCTAAAAAACGAGCCTGACGGCTTCTATCGCTTAATGAGGAGAACGCTAAAACACCCTGATCGTTTGCGTGTTTTACATACTCCTCACCGATAAAGCCGTTAAGCTCTTTCATCAACTGCTTGTATATTTTGCGGATTTTGCTTTCCGTTAAGGTTTCTCGGTGTTCTTCTATACGCTTGACGTCATATAAAATATCGTTAAGCGACTGTTCAGATTTAGGCATTTAAGACGCCCCCTTATTTCTTCTTATTCTTCTTGTCGGGTTCGTCGTCGGTGTCCTGTTCCTCGTCCTGTACCTGCTCGTCGCCCTCGACGTCCTTTTTTACTATGTCGTCGGGCGTAGTTTCATATAGGCTTGTAACGTCCTCCTGCTCGGCTTCGATTTTCTCCATAACGTCGTCGACGTCGTCCACAAACGAAAGCTGACTGTAAACAAATTCTTTCGGCATACCTGCGGCAATAAGAACCTGCGCCGCCTGCGCTTCGTTCTGCATATCTAACGGGAAATTACGCTTGAAGTCCATTGTCACGTGAAGCGGATCAACAATAATACGCTTTTTGCTCCAAGCTGACGCAAGGACTTTCCACATATATTGTGCGGCGTCCTGCATTTTTGCCTGAAACATTCCACACTTAGTTTCCAAGCCGTGTAATTTAAACTTAAGACTGACGCCGCTTGCGTTTCCGAAAGTGTCGTCGTTCAGGTTCGGCGTCTTTGAAAATCTGTAAATATTATCCTCAATACGTTTTAGGTGGTGTTCGGTGAAATTGTCGTTTATATTCTTAGTCAAGAAATAAGCCTTACCTTGTTGTGTTCCTGTATGTGGAATTTTGAAAGCTCCCGACTGTTTACCTTTTTCAATCTCTTTGTCGTCAATCCTTAAGCCCTCGAAAATTAAATAGGCGTGTACAAAGGCTTCAATCTCGTTTGAGTTGTCAGAAAGAACCTTGTCGTAGTCGTCGATAGCGGCTAAGACCTTTTCAGCGTCGCCCATTAGCTCCTTGTTGTTTGCGATACCCTGTAACGGGCAATAGTCGAAACAATGTAACTGCTTTTTGACGAATTCTAAAGAGCTTAATGTACCGCCCTTGAATATATAAATATACTTTCCGTCGTAAAACTCCGCCGTCCACGTTTTGACGTTGTTTATATCTCTTGTATAAAAATATCTAACCGCAAATTCAGGCTCGGCAATATTTGTACTCGACAAAATAATAGTTTCGTGCGCCATTGTCGGCATACAACGCTCGTTACCGTCAAGGTCAATATAAAACAACCTGCCTGCATAGCCACAAATAGACGCAATTTTCGTAACGTCCATATCGCAACCAAACATATTATTTCGTGTTGTAAAGTCGGTTACAGTTCGTGTCGCTGTTTTTACAGCTTCCTCGCCGCCTGTGTCCTGTTGTGCTTCTTCGCCCTTTGCGTAACTGTATGTAATCGGCTTTCCTGCGAAATAGCCTGTCTTAAAGTCTACTATCTCGCCGAAAAAGTCGTTATTAATCTTGTTGTTAATTGCGTCAGGCTCATTAAACCGAGGCGTCCGCTTGAAAATCGGGACACTTTCGGAAAGCACCATATAACGCTTATACAATTTGCGATTATATAAAGCGTTTGCTTTGTGCTTGCGAATAATCTTTTGTATAATATCAGCGTTTACGCCGTTCTCTAAGATATATTCTATTTCAGCCGAAAAATCAGGGTACAACTGTTTTTTTGTTCTGTTCATTTCTTCTTTTTACCTCTCTTTTTATGTCTGTAATTTGGTAATTTGCGGTCAAATATGATTTTTCCGCTTTTGGTACGTGTCAATCCGCAACGGGTACACACAGACACGTCGTTTATTTGACGCCATTCGTGAGAACACATTACAAACACCCTGCTTTCTTGAACGCCTCAAAGATTTTCGGGGATTGAACAGCGAACCAGTCTACATACTGCTCGTCGTGTCCTGTCGTCGGGTGTGTAAAACTTTCGTGCAAGCCACTTTCAAAGAGAAAAGCGTGTATAATTTCGTGACGTAAAACGAGCTTTTTATATTCGTCATAGTCTTTTAAATCGCTTTTATCAGGATCGTTCCCGACAACGATCAGCTTGACGGTTTTATCGCAATAGCCGTCGGTGCTGTCGTTTAGTATTTCGTCCTCGTCCTGTGTTCGTTCCTCAATGGTGTAGTCAGTCCCTAAAATGTTTACCGTCATATAACCTCCTAAAATAAAAAAACACGCCTAAAGCGTGCTAAATGAAAATATACTTGTATTATTTGTGTGAATTATTATAAGTACGTTTATATCCTTACGCCTGCCGTAGCTCTCACGTCGTTTATTTCGTCCTCTAAGGCATAGCGCAGGGCGTCAAGCCAATGATTGAATTTGTCAACGGGTGTCCTTGTCGGCTCGCCGTTTTTGTCCTCCCTCCAATGATACTGCTCTATCTCGTTTTTGAAGTTCTGACAGGTTACATCTATTATAATCTCGTAACCCTGTAGCCAACGAATACCCCTGTTTATGCTGTCTGCGCCTTTCTGTACGCCGTAAGCGTTTATATTCTCCTCTTTCAAGAAGTCAATCGTTTTAGGCTCGGCGCAGTCGCAACCTATATATTGCTCTCCGCAGTTCTTACGACACATAGCCGCAAGCTCAAAGTCGTTCATACCTGCTTGTCCGTCCTCGGCGAATACATATATCTTTTTACGCTTTCGGTCAAGGTGACAGCGTATTAATGCGTTAGGATCGGAAGAATAACCAAAGTCAAGACCGTTAAATATATGGTCGAAATGTCGCTTTTCTGCTGATAAATCGGTAACTCGCCAATTCTTGAATATAACGTGTCCGAGAACGCCCCAATTACCGAGCGTGTAAACCTCGTAGAAATATTGGTCGGTTTCGTCCTCTAATAACTTTCTATCCTCAGCGGTTAAAAACAGGTTGTCTTTATACGTAGTTTTGAGAATACAAATATCCTGATCCTCGTAACTCGTTTTGTCGTCCTGCCAGTATTTGAAATAGTCTTTATAAATATAATGACTTTTCAAAATCGGGTTAAAAGCAAGGTAAATATGCTTACTAATTTGAGAACGTCCACGAAGTCGCTTTTTTATCTGTAATAAGGCGGCTTTCGTGACTTCCGTTGCCTCCTCAATAAAAGCACGTTCAATTACGCCGTTAATAGGCGTTATAGACTTTACTTTTTCGGGATCGTCCAAGCCTACAAATAATATCTGCTTATTATTCAGTTTGCAGGTTATTTCCATATCGGTACTATTGATACGATAGTATTTATTCAAGCCCATAGCCGATATAGCTTTCTTTATCTCATTGAATACAGATTTACGGATAGTTTTTGCGACATTTCGACAGACAAGATAATTCGCCCCGTTGAAATTGTCTAACACTATCTTTTGACATATCCAATAGCTTTTACCCGACGAAGAACCGCCGAAAAATATCTGTAAAAACTGCGGTTTATCCATATACGGAATATAAACAGGGTTCATTACGATATTTATGTTTAAATCCGCAATATTCAAGTGATTATCACCCCTAAATAAAAAAACGGCTTTTCAGCCGTTACATCTTCTCTACAAGCTCAGGTGTTGCAGGTATAATATTAAAACTAATTTTCGGTGGGACGAAGTCTGTTTCATCATTTGCGCTTTGAATATCTTTCAGGTCTTTTAATGCGCTCGCTAATTCCTTAAGACCTTTTCTGTCTATGAAGCCTGCTTCTACAACCTCTTTGCTTTCGTCCTCTTTTATTACCTCTTTTTTCGGTTTTCCGAAGCCTGCCCTTTTATTAACATAAGTTATAGTCTTTGTTTTGCTTTTGCTCGTAACAATAAATCGGTCTAACTGTTCTGTAGCTTCCTCGATTTTGTCGAGTAATTTGTCAGCGGCGTTAGATATTCGTAATAATCTGTTAGTTTCTTTCTCAGCGATTTTTTCGGCGGTTTTTTGTCGTGTTTTTGTCGTGATTTTGTCGTGTTGCTCTTTTCTTTTTGCGAACCACTTTTCTTTCCTCGCTTTTTCCTGCAAAGTGTTAAAAGAAACGTCGTATTTTTCCGCTAACTTGCGATAGCTGATATTGCCGTTAATGTATTCATTTTTCAGCTTTAGCCAGTCAATCAAGCTATCGCCCCCTCCTTTGGTATAAATAAAAAGAGCTATCCAAGCGTAAGCCCGAATAGCTCTAAACCGAATTAACAAAAGTAATTCAGAGTTGCAACTAATATTCTTCTGTGTCCATTTCCAAAACGTCGGACATTTTTACTCCGTCGTACATTACATACTTGTCTAAAAGTTCCTCGACTGTGTCGGCATTATCAATACTGTTGTAGTGTTCTTCCTGTGTTAATTCTTTCCCGTTAAGAACAGTTAGTCCTATATTATAGCCGTTGCCGTCAAGCCATATATCATAAATAGCGTCTTTATAATATATAGTTACTTCTCCCTCGTAAATAAGGTCTATAAAATCTTGTTTTGTTTTTTCGCCAAAGTATTTCATTGTTTTTTCCTCTTGCCGTACATAGCGATCATCAATAATCTACGTTCTTTTTTTGACGGTTTTCGTGCATATTTTGAATGTGGGCTATTATCTGTATAATCGTGTACGTGAATATCTGTTATTTTAAATTTAAGTTTTCCGTCAGGGTTTTCGTGATAGTGTCCTATATCAATATCTTTTAGTTTTCCTCGGTGGTCTTTGCCTCTACCATATACGGCAACTTGATTTATTTTGCCATTTTTAGTCTTTGCGTACATAGTATTCGGAGTGTTAGAAAACATAGGCGTATTCGTGTTACTTCTTTTGTCTTTCGGCTCAATAATTTTTATTCCGTTAGCTGTTCGTCCTACAGCTTTATAATCTTGTACGCTAAAACCGCCGTCAGGGTTATATTTCTTACTTCCACCCATATTATAACCTCTTTTTCATTCCTTTGCAATAGTTTTCAATCCATACTACATTTTTACACAGAGAATTAACGCTTGTTATTTCGCTTCCGTAGATTATAAGGCTCTCAGGGGATAGCTCCTTACAGATTTTTTCAATTCCTTTTATTAGCCCGTATCTGTCTAAATCCTGCTTTTGTACACCGTAAGTGCCTAAAGCTAAGGAGCTGTTAAGCGGTAAGCCCTCTAAGCACCATTCGAGATCGCTGTACTCCGCCCATTCGACAGTAGGAATAATAGAAACACCGTTATTCTGTAGCCAGTACGCTACAGCTCTGTTGCGGTAAGAATTCCATATTTGCTGTGCTTTCGGCATACTCGCAAACATACTAAAATCAGGAGTTATAACCCCCTCAAAACGACTTAAAAGGTCTAAATACCTTTTAGGGAAGTTCCATAACCGCTCAAATTGGTAGTCGTCAATAAAAAAGTGTACCCATTTATGCGCCGTGTCTTGCTCTGTCTTTGCCTTATTAAACGGGACTAATTCACGGGGTATGCTGTTGTTACGCTTTAACGCAGGAAGCCCGTACTTTCCGACAAGGACTGCGCCTGCTATAAGCTCGTTCTTGAAGTTCTGTCTGTCGCTAAACTTATTGAAATGTGTAGCCCTCGCCTCATTCTGCATATTCGCCGTCAGCCCTCCGTGATAAGATTACAGCGGTATGTATCATTTCTCTGTGCAGGCTTCGGTAGTAGGCGATAGTCCCGTTAAGTTTCTCACGGTTACACGCTTTACACGTCTTTAGCTGATCCTCGTATTTTCTCTGCGTCCGCTGTAGGTTCTCGGCGGTCTTGTAATATTCGTCAGCCATAGCTTTATAATCCATTATAAAAATCCTTTATACAAAAAGAAAAGCCCTGTCGTTGTTACCGACAAGGCTTTATCTATACTATTTCATACTATAATTATACATCATTACTAACTTTTTTTCAAGTCAACATAATATACAATTTTTTTCTTTGATTTTGTACAGTATGCTCCTGTAAGTACGGAAAACCTTGTTTTCGTTCCACCCCTCGAACGGGTGTACTGCGTTCATAAGTATTGCACAATCGCTCCATTTCCGCCCGTCAACGAAACGTGCTTTTAAAAGCTCCCGTTCTCTTGCGTCTAAATGGGCTTCTGCCGCTTGATTGAGGAAAGCATACCAGTTTATTGTCCTGCTCTCTATAAGCTCGTCAAGCTCGGCGCAAAGCTGTTCCTTGTGTATTAAAAAGTCCTCTACCTCGTTTGACGTGCGGCTTTTGCCTTTTGGCATATCAGAAAGCAACTGATTTTTCGGAGCGGTGTTTTTTGCTTCGCAAACTTCGATTTTTTCGCAAAGCCGTTCGATTTTACGGTTTATGTCTAATAACCTGTCTAAATCGTGCAACTATTAAAAACCTCCCTTGTATTTACTCCATTCCTGCCAATACTCGGACACTTCACGGCTTGCGTGAGCGTCTACACCTAAAGCGGCTAAATCATCAAAAACGCCGTCAATAAGTTTCGTCATTTCGCCCGTATCATAGTTTGACGATCCGACTATACATTTTACGAGCTTCGCAGGTGTCCGCTTGCCCTGACGCATAACAACAGCGTCGTCGATTATCTTTGTATCTTTGAATAAGCCCTTAAGCTCACTTGCTGCCGCTTCCTCCATAACAAAGAATTTTGCTACACCGTAGCGGTCGAGCATTTTGTAGTAGATTTCTTCGGGTGTCTGATCGCCGCCGAGCGCATTTGCGTATATTGTAAGCAAAGCCCACAAAAGAGCGTTTTGGTCTAAAGTCCTGTGATTTTTCTTAAAATCAAAAGTAACTGTAACGTCTTTGTCGCTCTGCTTAATATCCTGCAATATTACTTTTGCGTTGTAGCGGCTTTCGGGTTTTATACGGGCGATAACGTATAAATTGCCGTCGTCGTCCGTTCTCAACCCCGTTTTGTCGATATGTAAAAGCCCGATCATTTTTTCGACTTCCTTTTACTAAAGAATTCTTTTTTACATTCGGGACAAATCCAACCTTTTTTCCCGACTTGCCACCCGTAACCCCTGACAATTCTTATCGCTGAGGTTTTGTTTAATGTAATGTCTTTCCATTTGTAACCACAGCCGCAATAATCACACGTTGCATTTACACTATAACTCATTTTTTATTCCTCCCGAATTTTTTTAACAGGAATATCTTGTGGAATATATATAGTTCCAAATTCGCCCAAATGTGCGAGCAAGCAAATTTTCGGACGCAGGGCGTTATTGTGCAAAGCGATAAGCTCGTCAACCGTCAAATTATCGGCTTTACATAGTATTTCCCCTATTTTGTATTGAGAATACTCTTTTTTTATGTATTTTGTTACTGCTTCATAAGAGTTTGTAGCCGATACTACATATATTTTCTTTGAGGAATTTAAACTTGTTTCAATTAAATATTGCTTTTCCATTCTGACCTCCTACGATATTACAGTAATTGACGTGTTTTCATAGTCGCCGTATAAGCCTAAATTAAACTCCATTTGCGAAACGTAAGCTATAGCGTCGCCTGTGTACATATTTACAAGGCTTATGTATTCGCCAAAATCTAAACATTCCTCTGTTTTCGTTATAATTCCTGTATAAATAGAGTTGTTTTTTGCTATGCGCTCTGCAACCTTTCTTACAGCTTGCTTTTCGTGATAGGCATAAACTAAATAAACACCTCCCTTTTTTGTCGTAACTAAGTATTCTTTTCTTTTTTCCATTGTTTTTTCCATTGTTTTTTCCTCCTTATTCTTAAAATACTCCATTGAATAACGCATAGCGTCTATAGCGTCTAAAGAATGATTGTGTTTTGGTACGTTCCCGTCAATAACCCTTATATTATCGGCAGGTAACGGTTCAAATACGCACTTACAATTAATCGGATCGTAAGGCAATAAGACATCTATTTTATGTACTCGCCTGAGCTTAATATAATTTACAATTTTCTTTATTAGCATTATAAAGCCTCTGCTTAAATTCTAAAATTTCCTCTACGTTACCGCCATTCACAACGGCTTGAAGCTCGTTTAGTATTTCTTTGTGATCTTCTTTAAGGTGTGTACTTAATCTGTTTAAACATATATCCATATGTCTATTTTGATAAAAGATATTATCAAAATCGTCAATGCTGACATAGATTATTTCTAATATAGTTTTCCTGTTAATATACTGTATTTGATCACAGCCCGAAAGCTCATAAAAAATGTCGTTTTTCTTAAACCTCCTACGAGTAAAAGCCTCTAAGGCTTCTGTAAGGTTTTTGGCGACCTCAACGTGCAGGGTATAGGCTTCATCAACTATATAAAAACAATGATATTCTCTTTTCGGAATTTCGGGTATTTCGTTTAAGATTATTTCAAACAAGAAAAGCCCTCCTGTTTACGCCTTAAAGTTATAAATCGGCTTTAACCTCTCTACGATCTCGACGGTGTCACCGATATTGTTTATGATACTGTCAATCGACTTGTAAGCGAATGGTGCTTCGTCAAGGGTGCTTTCGTTTACGCAGGACGTATAAATTCCGTCCATAGCTTCCTTGTACTTCTCCAAAGATATATTTTCTTTCGCTTCGCTTCGTGACATTACACGTCCTGCGCCGTGCGGTGCTGAGTAGTTCCAGTCAGGATTTCCTTTGCCACGACACAACAGGCTTCCGTCCCTCATATTGATAGGAATTATAAGAAACTCGTCCTTGTCGGCTGATACTGCACCTTTGCGCAATATCATTTTTTCAAGATCAATATAGTTGTGTCGGGTTTCAAAAATATTTTCAGCTCCTATATCCATATATTTGCAAATATCAATTAACATAGCGACACGGGAACAGCTCGCAAAGTTCTGCGCTATCCTCATATCGTTTAAGTAATCGTTTAGGGTATCACCAAAACAGAAAGCGAGTTCTTTATCGGGGGATTTTGGTATTTTTGAAAGCACCTTTGAAATATCCTGCTTCCTACCTGCATTTTTTAGAATTTCAATAAGCTGTTTTCTATGCTCGTTATACAACTCTTTAAGCTCGGAGTACGCCCGTTCCTGATAGTATTTAGCAATTTCCAAGCCTAAATGACGTGATCCTGAATGGATCACAATATATTTATTGCCGTCCTTGTCAACGTCAATCTCGATAAAGTGATTTCCGCCGCCGAGTGTACCAAGACTGAGGCGAGCATTTTCTACATCTACAGGAGCTTTTATTTTGTCAAACTTCACACGGTCACAATAAAAATGCGGCGTTGATCGTTTGTTAAATCCTGCAGGTATATGTTCTCTTATTACGCTGTCAAAACGCTGTAAATCAATATCGGCGTTGTCTTTTACCTTTGCGACTAACATACCGCAACCAATATCGACGCCGACTAAGTTCGGACACACCTTGTTGGTAATCGTCATTGTCGTACCAATAACACAGCCTGCACCTGCGTGTACGTCGGGCATAAAGCGTATTTTTTCACCTGCTATAAACGGCTGATTTAAAAGGTTGTGTATTTGTCCGAGCGCCTTACCTTCGACGTGATCGGCGAATATCTTTGCCGTACCCGTTGAGCCTGTTACTTCAAACATTGTCAACTCTCCTTTCCGTATGCTTCTCTTACCTCACGCATAATCTTTGAAATCGAAAACTCGCCATATTGCAGATAACAAGCAATTGCGTCAGCAAGATTACTTGCATTTTCAGCTTCGGACGGTGTACCGTCAGCGTCAATGCACATATCATCAATCAAGCCAAAAATAAGCCGTTCTGCTTTTTGAGCCGCCACAGCTTTACGCCTTGCTGACTTCAAGGCTTTTTCAAATTCCATAAAAACTTCTTCGTCAAGCGCTTGCTCAGGTGTTAGTTTAGGTATATCCTCTCTTTTTATCATTTGCTCGTCCCTCCTGTTCCAAGCGGTAATAATCTCTTGTTTTTCTTTGTCAAAACCTCTGTCGTCGTTAGGGTGGTGATACTTTGTAACAAAAAACACACCGCATTTTATACAACCCACACGGGCGTAGAAATAAGGTCTATTGTTAGGCTGTAGTCTTTCTGATACAATGTATAGTTCAGCTTCACAACCACAAAACGGGCAGGGTTTTAAATTCGCCATAATAAAGCCTCCTTAAAACGGGCGTTCCCGATTAAAACTTAGATTTTCGTTGTCGTCGTCAGTTTCGGTGTCCCACCCGTGATCTCTGCATATTTTTTCGCATACCTCTAAAAAGTCCATTGTTGCTATATTCATTTTTAGGTGTTCACGGGGAGTTAATTCTTTTTTGTGTCTTACGACACATACAGCGGCTTTTTTTAATCGGTCTTTTTCGTTGTTCGCAACAGTTTCTACCGCTTTTATCGTTTTAAACAGATCACTCATTTTTTACCCTCCTGTTCCATTTTTCTATTGCTTTCTTTTTATTCTCAGCGGTAATAGCGCAACTGCATTTACATTCAATAAAACACTCACCCTTACAATCAGGCATAAATGTTGCAATAACGTGTGTGTGCGGCGGTATTTCGTTAATAACAGGATCACCACCACAGAACGGACAGGGCTTTAATACTTCTCCGAGGTCAACTACTATACCGACACAATAAAGCTCGTCGTCCTCGAAAATATTAAACTCGGCGTAAGGCATATCGGTTTTGTAGCTCCCACCATACCGCTGTTATCGGTTTTGGTAAGCGTTCATCTTCTATTACGCCGCCGTTAAAACAGTCGTATTCTTCACGAAATGCGCCGTAAATTTCGCAAAGATCGTCGCTTTGTCCGCAGACAACTATATAGCCCAATTCTTTTGCTTTTACAATCTCAGCAGGAGAAATTTCTTCTAAATACTGTCTACCGTCAAGCATTGTTGCAAATTCCTGTATTGTCATAATTAACCCCCTCGGTTTTCCTGCGCCTTGTATGCGTCATACTCAGCCTTTGAAACAGTTACCCACTCGGTTTTACCCGTGAGATCGTCGTAAATCGTCCTGTACATCAACTTGTATTCGTCTTTGTGCTTTACGGTGTGAGTATTCGGGACAAGACGAAATTTGCCGTTTAACCAATCATATTTATACTCATAGTCGGTTACAACTTCCGTGTACGCCTTAATATGTTTGCTTTCGCAAGGCGCTTTTTTTACTACCGTGCGCCTGTCAGCTCCGCAACTCACTCCGATAACCGAAACGATCGCAAAGATAAAAATACAAAGAATAGTTATAATACCTGCTTTTCTCATATTACACCCTCCTATTCCAAACCTTAATGCACTCTCGCTTATCTTTTTCCAATTTCAATTCAGCGTTTGGGTGTTGCATTTCATAATGCTTTGTGCTAAAGAAAATTCCGCATTTTAAGCACCCAACTTCATTATAGCCATAACATTCAGAACGAGGGCTTTCGTAGTGTCGATAATATATGTCAGCTCTACCGCCGCAAAACGGGCAAGGCTTCAAAACTGCTCCAAGTTCAATTACCATACCGACGCAATAAAGCTCGTCGTCCTCGAAAATATTAAACTCGGCGTAAGGCATATCGGTTTTGTAGCTCCACGCACAGCCCCGATCTTTCACCATACCGCTGTTATCGGTTTTGGTAAGCGTTCATCTTCTATTACGCCGCCGTTAAAACAGTCGTATTCTTCACGAAATGCGCCGTAAATTTCGCAACCGTCGTCGCTATACCCACAGACGACTATATACCCTAATTCTTTTGCTTTTTCGACCTCGGCGACAGTTATTTCGTTATGATACTGTCTGCCGTCAAGCATTTTTGCAAATTCTTGTATATTCATTGTTTCCTCCCGTAGTATCCCGTCCCGTTACAATAGGGACAGGGTTTTGTTTTGCCTGTTGTGTTCTTTACGGACAGTACAGATAATTTACCTGTACCGCCGCAAACGTCACAAATACGTATTGTTTTATCGCTCATTTTTTCTCCTTAATCATCAAGATAATTACGCCCGATAAGAGCCATAAACTCCGCTCGGCTGTGGGTTTCCTCATACTTTGCCTGACACTCACGTTTGAGCCGTTTGTCGAGCTGAGGGTTAAAGTGTACCCCCTCGTCGCTCATATTGTGCAGGCGAGGAAGTAACCACACCCAAAAGCCGTTATCCTCGGATATTTTTCTTTTACCCGTACCGAAAAATATATGGTGTTTATGTAAAACACCTGTCTGTCGGGTTATGTAGCACTCTTTACGATCCTGTAGTATGCTGTTCATTACTTTTCTCGCACAATCTCTTTGAAAGACGCTGTAATTTTTCTTCTTTCCAACTCTCAACGTCACTTTCACAGTTAAACATAATTTTGAGTTGTTCAATCATTATTTCTACGTCGGCGATCTCCTCGAAAA
>CADBCC010000001.1 GCA_902793125.1 uncultured Ruminococcus sp. | reverse complement strand
GAACCACCGTAAGATTAAGTTTGAATCTTCCAACACCAAGATCGCGACAGTTACCTCCAAGGGCAAGATCAAGGCTAAGAAGAAGGGCACATGCTACATCTACGCTTACGCTCAGAACGGTGTTTACAAGAGAATTAAGATTAAAGTAAAGTAATAAAACAGCAGAAAAGTCGGAAGATTCAGATTTTTACTGAGTCTTCCGACTTAATTATTTACAACGTGAATTAATTATGATATACTATAGCAATAAATACATAAGCGCGAGCAAAAGCGTCGGATCCGCTTTTTCGTCCATAAGTAACAGTACCAAAAGAAGAATAATACTTTCTTCTTTATCCTTGAAAAAAGCCTTTATCGGGTCGCTTTCGGGAGGCGGTTTCGACTTTGGAGGGGTTTTATCTTTCGGGGATTCTTTTTTTGCTTTTACGGTATCTTCGGATTTTGTACGACTGTTTCTGTAGCTGTGCATTTGGGACGCTCGTCTTAAAGCCTCGCGTGTTATGGGATCAATATCAGGCATTCCAATTCCCTCTTTATATCAGATTAAATAACCCCTCGCTTTTTAAAACGGGTAAAAGACGCATTATGCCTATCATCTTTTTGGCTGAGTCAAGTTTTCGGCATTTTTCTTCGCTTAAAAACGGCCTTAAAGCGGCTAAAAGCCTGGTTGTATCGTCTTCCTTGTTCGCTTGAGAAAGAAGCGGAGCGATTTTCGCTATTCCGTTAAGCGCTTCGTCGGAAAGCACAGGGTTCTCGGGCTCTTTAGCGGGAGAGGAGCTTTCTTCTCCTGAAATTCCGAGCATTTTTCCTAAATTCCGAACTTCGTTCATCGCTTGTGGATCAGCCATTATTTCAGCGATTTTATCCTGAATATTATCCATTACCCGACAGCTTCTTAAACAGCGCCTGCGCGGCCGCCGAGTTTAAGATTTCTTTCGACTTTTCGGGATTTTTTAATACTTCTTTAAGCTGCTGAGCTTGTTTATCATTAAGGCTGTTAAGCATTTTTTCGACTTTTTGTTTATTTTTCGCGTCAGATGTCTGAGCGGGATTATTATAGTTTTTATTTATAAAACCCGAAATAAGGTTTTTAAGTTCATCGTTATTCATTGTATCACCTCGGTATATAATATGCTTTTTATATAAATTTATGAATTATTATTTTAGGTGGCGATAATATGAAAATTTTATTACTGTCTGATTCCCACGGAAACGCGCGTTCTTTGTTTTCTGCCGTAAAAAAATATGGAGAAAACGCGGACTATATTATCCATTGCGGAGATGCTCCGCGCGGAGAAGCCGAAGAGCTCGTTAAGGAGTTTCCCCGGAAAAATGTTGTTTGCGTAAGCGGTAACTGCGACTGGAACAGCGACTTTAATGAAGTTGAATATATTAATGTCTGCGGTAAAAAAATTATGATTACCCACGGACACCTGTTCAGCGTTAAATACGGCTTCGAAAGAATTTATATGAAAGCTCTTGAAGATAACTGCGACCTTGTATTTTTCGGCCATACCCATAATCCGACTGATATTACCGTTGATAATATAAGGTTTATAAATCCCGGAAGCTGCTCAAGATTTGAGCCTTCCTGCGCTACCGTTGAAATTGATGAAAAAGGGAATGTGCTTGTTAATCACATAAAAATTGATTAACTGGCGATTTTGTGTTATAATTATTTAGATATTTTAATTCGAGGTTATTGTTAAATATGATTTTTCCTGAAATCAAAGGAAATGAAAAAATAAAAGAATCGCTTGCTAAGCTGCAAAGCCGTATGCCGCATGCGATTATTATAGACGGCGGAAGCGCACAGTTAAGAGAAACGCTCGCCGACCACTTAGCTATGTGGGCTGTTTGCGAGTCTGACGAAGAAAAGCCCTGCGGAGTTTGCAAGGGCTGTAAACTCGCTAAAGCAAAATCCCACAGTGATATTTATTACGCTAAAGGCGAGGGCAAAACGGAAATATATAATAAAGATATTATGAGCTTTATTATAAAGGACGCTTATATTAAGCCCTATATTTCTGAGAAAAAAGTATATATACTTTCCGAATGCGACCGTAAATTCCCCGTGATTTCCCAGAATATATTTCTGAAAACTCTCGAGGAACCCCCTTTGGACGTGCTTTTTATTATGACGTGCGAAAGCGGGAAAAGCCTGCTTGAAACTATACGCTCAAGAGCTTTTTCGTTTACGCTTGAAAGCGAAATAAGCTATGACGAAGAGGAACTTGATTTAGCTAAAGAAATTGTAACGGGAATTACCGCCCGCTCGGAAATGGAGCTTTTAAAAGCGACCTATAAACTTGACTCGCGCAATAAATCACTTAACGTTCTTGAGCTGATAATTATGCTTCTTCGGGACGGTTTAGCCGTATATCTCGGCGGTGAAGCTGAGCTTGACGAGGATACCGCACGCACGCTTTGCAAAAAGCTTACCAAAAAGAATTACATCGAACTTATTGAAATAACTAAAGACGCAAAAACTAAAATCACGCAAAATGTCGGATTAAAGCTTGTATCGACCGATTTGTGCGCGAAATACAGGAGGACACTATGGCAGAGGTAATAGGAGTAAGATTTAAAGAGGTCGGAAAGATTTATTATTTCGACCCTAAAAATAATAAATTGAAAACAGGGGATAAAGTTATCGTTGAAACCGCGCGCGGAATAGAGTGCGGAGTTGTCGCGCTTCCCAATAAGGAAGTTCCCGAAGAAGAACTTATCCATCCTCTTAAACCTATGATCCGCAAAGCTAACGATAACGACCTTTCCCATATTGAAGAAAATAAAAAACGCGAAAAAGAAGCCTTTTCAATCTGTGAAAAGAAAATCGCGGAACATAATCTTGAAATGAATCTTGTCGATGTTGAATATACTTTCGACAATAATAAAATCCTGTTTTACTTTACCGCTGACGGACGAGTTGATTTCAGAGCGCTTGTAAAGGATCTGGCTTCGGTATTCAGAACCCGAATCGAACTCCGCCAGATCGGAGTCCGCGACGAAGCGAAAATGTTAGGAGGCCTCGGAGTTTGCGGAAGGCCGTTCTGCTGCCACAGTTATATGGGCGATTTTCAGCCCGTATCAATAAAAATGGCAAAAGAGCAGGGACTGTCGCTTTCTCCCGTTAAGATTTCGGGAACCTGCGGAAGACTTATGTGCTGTCTTAAATATGAGCAGGACGCGTACCTTGACCTTCTGAAGCGTACCCCGAAAGTTGGCGCGATTGTAAAAACTCCCGACGGAAAGGGGCTTGTGGTCGAGAATAACTTAATTTCCGGAAAGCTTAAAGTTAAGCTTGATTCTTCTCCCGAGGACGCGGCTCCCTCGAGTTACAACGTAAAAGAAGTAAAGATATTAAAAGACGGATATATAAAAATAAATAAAAAGGAAATTGACGAGCTTAAACACCTTGAGGAGTAAGCCCGCCGGATTACTACGGAATTTTACCTGTCGAAAACTTTCACTTCGGCAGGTTTTGAATTTATATTAAGGAGGATTAAAATGAAAAGAATTTTAGGAGTATTTTTATCAGCAATAATAACCGTATCGGTTTTTGCGGCGTTTCCGTTAAGCGCGGACGCTTATTTGGATTTTGAGTTTTTGGACAGCGGATGTGTCGGAAATTACGAGGAAAGACCTGAATACGCTTATAACGATCCGAAAGACGGTACAAACCTTACTTATAAATTTGATGATGTTTCGGGTACTCTGACCTTAACCGCTCACCCCGATGTAAGCGTTGATTGCAGATTAGGTATTAATATTTTTAATAATCAGGAAAAAATAAAGCATCTTATTATAGGCGAAGGTGTAACGGGTTTAATTAACGGAGCTTTCGCGGGCTGTACGGGACTTGAGGATGTTAAGCTTCCGTCAACCTTAACCGAGCTTGAATCCGATTTGTTCGCTAATTGTACCTCGCTTAAAGAAATCACCTTAAAAGGAGATATAAAGACAATAAATACATACGCTTTTTACAATTGTTCTTCGCTTGAATCCGTAACTCTTAACGACAAGCTTGAGAAAATTGATAGCGAAGCGTTTGAAGAATGTTCGAGTCTTAAGGAAATAACATTTCCTAAAAGCGTTAAGGAAGTAAGCGCTTACGCGTTTAATAGCTGTACGAATCTGAAGAAAGTAGTTTTTAACGACAGTTCCGCTAAAATAGGAAACGGTACGTTTTCTTTCTGTACATCTCTCGAAAGCGTTAATTTAGGCAATTCTTTAACGGAGCTTTTTGTTTATTGTTTCTACAACTGCCGGGCGCTTAAGAGCGTTAACATTCCCGGTACGGTAAAAGAGATTGGCGAAAACACATTCGGCGGATGCACCGCGCTCACAAGCGCGAAAATAGGCGAGGGCGTTGAGACCATAGCCGAGGACGCGTTTGAAGATTGTACCGCTTTAAAAACCGTAACGCTCCCGAAATCCTTAAAAACCATAGACGACTGCGCTTTTGAATGTTGTGAAAGCCTTACCGATATAAACCTTGAGGAAGGTCTGGAGAAAATCGGAATCTCGGCTTTCGCCGGATGTAAAGCGCTCGAAAAAATTAACTTACCTTCGACCGTAAAGGTGTTGAACGGTTCCGTTTTCAGAGAATGCGGTAGCTTAAAGGAATTTGCTTTCCCCGACGGAATTACGGAAATTCCGCGGCAGTTCTTTAAAGAATGTAAAAGCTTAAAGACGGTTCAGATTCCCGAATCCCTGACAAAAATAGGATACCATAATTTCTACTACGAATCGGGAATTACCGACGTTTATTACGGCGGCAGCGAAGAAGGCTGGAAGAAAATTGAAATAGAGGGAGATAACTATAATCTCGAAAAAGCGGTTATCCACTATAATTCAAAAATCCCCTCGTCAAAAACTCCGTCTTCTTCAGACCAAAGCGTGAAAACCAAGAAAAACAATACTGTTACGGTTAAAGCTAAAACCAAGTCAATTAAAGCGAAAAAGCTTAAAAAGAAAAAGCAGACCGTAAAGCCTCTTACAATAAAAAACGCAAAGGGCGACGTAACTGTTTTAAAGATTAAAAAGGGTACAGACTCTAAAATCTTTAAGAAAATAAAAGTCAATAAAAAGACAGGCGCGGTTACTTTTAAAAAGGGTAAGTATAAAAAGAAAACATATAAGATTAAATTAAAAATAACCGCTAAAGGGAACTCTGAATACAATTCAAAGGTATTAAGTAAGGTTGTAAAGGTTAAAGTTAAATAATTAAGCGCTGAAGCTTTGGGTAATTTATACATATTAGGCGTTCTAAATTAGTTACTATTCACAAAATTTATTTCTGATAATAACTTAGCATAAACTAACCTATTGCATTTTATTTAAAATATGTTAAAATATACTTAATAATTCAAGGAGGATTTAATTATGGCATACAAAATTACAGATGATTGCATTAGCTGCGGCGCTTGTGCTGATGAGTGTCCCGTAAGCGCTATCTCTGAGGGCGACGGCAAGTATGTTATCGACGCTGATACATGTGTTGATTGCGGTTCTTGCGCTGATGTTTGTCCTGTAAGTGCTCCCGTAGAGGGATAAGTTATATAATCAAATGAAACGGCAAGGCTCAGCCTTGTCGTTTTTCATATATAGTGTTATAATGTATTAGTTATTTTGAAAGGAGTGAGCCTATGTCTGAAAAGAAAGTTCGTCTTGAACCGCTCGGAAACGGCGTAAGAATTTTTGTAAACGACCTGTTCCATTTTTCCACAGATACTATACTTCTTGCGGATTTCTCGAAACCTAAGAAAAACTCCAAAGCGGTTGACCTCGGTACAGGCTGCGGCACAATTCCTTTTTTATGGAGCAGAAGCGACCGCAGCGTGAGTATCTCCGCTGTGGAGATTCAGGATGAAGCCTGCGCTTTGTGCGAGCGCTCAATTGAGCTTAACGGATTTAAGAATATAAAAGTATATAATAACGATTTAAAACAGCTAAAGGGCGTTCTGCCGTTCGGGAGCTTTGAGCTCGTGTGCTGTAATCCGCCGTATAAACTCGGCGGAAGCGGAATAAAGAATCCCGAATCGGAAAAGCTGATAGCCCGCCACGAGGAAAGCTGTACACTTTCCGATATTACATTTGCCGCGAAAAATCTTCTGCAATTCGGCGGAAGATTCTGTATGTGCCAGCGTCCCGAAAGGCTTGCGGACGTTATGGAAGCTATGCGCGAAAACAGCCTTGAGCCAAAAAGACTGAGGTTTGTACAGCAGCGGCACGATAAAAAGCCCAAGCTGTTTTTAATTGAGGGAAAACGCTCTTCAAACAGGGGCAGTCTTATTGTTGAGCCTACGCTTTTTATTGAGGAGAACGGAAAAATCTCTGAGGAAATGAGAGAGATTTACGGAAGCTATAAGGAGGGATATGATGAGTAACAAACTTTACGTTGTAGGTACGCCTATCGGTAACCTTTCCGATATGTCCGAAAGAGCGGTTGAAACTTTATCGAAAGTTGATTTTATTGCCGCGGAAGATACCCGCGTAACTCTTAAACTTCTTAATCACTTCGGAATAAAAAAGCCGATGGTTAGTTATTACGAGCACAATAAGCGTGAACGCGGAGAGATAATCTGCGAGCGTATTCTTTCAGGCGAGGACTGCGCGATCGTTACCGACGCGGGTATGCCTTGTATTTCAGATCCCGGAGAGGACCTTATAAAACTTTGCGAAGAAAAGGGAATTGAAACAATTGTAGTTCCCGGACCGAGCGCGCTTATCTCGGCTTTGGCTGTAAGCGGACTTGAAACGGGAAGATTTTGCTTCGAAGGTTTTTTAAGCGTCAATAAGAAAAGCCGAAAGGAACATCTTGAAGATCTGAAAAACGAACGCAGAACTATGATCTTTTACGAAGCGCCCCACAAACTTCCGAGTACATTAAAAGATTTATACTCCGCGTTCGGCGAGCGAAAACTGACTATAGTGCGTGAAATTACGAAAATCCACGAGGAAACCATACGCACAACTACTAAGCGCGCCGCCGAAGAATTAGCCGACAGCGGAATAAAGGGTGAAATCGTTCTGGTTTTAGAGGGTAAAAAGGAAGACGAAAAAGAAAGCTATTCTCTTGAACAGGCTGTTGAACTCGCCCGAAAACTGATTGAAAAAGGCGAAAAAACAAGCGATGCCGCAAAGGAAATCGCCTCTGTAACCGGATTTAAGAAAAACGAAATCTATAAGGAACTTATATGAATTATTTAGAGAAAATTCATTCGCTCGATAAATTCGGCTCACGCCCGGGACTCGACAGGATTAAAACTTTTCTTGATATTTTAGGCAACCCGCAGGATGACCTGCGTTTTATCCATGTCGCGGGAACTAACGGAAAAGGCTCGACCTGCGCGCTTCTGAGCGCCGTATTAACCGAGGCAGTATATAAGACAGGACTTTTTATTTCGCCTTTTATAGTTGATTTCAGGGAACGTATCCAGATAAACGGTGAAATGATAAGCGAAGAAATACTTTCAGACGCGGTGGAAAAAACTTTTCCGATAGTTGAAAAACTTCGGGATGAGGGTTGTATTATAACCGAGTTTGAGTACGTAAACGCGCTTGAATTTTATATCCACAAAAACGCGAAATGCGACGTTGTTGTGCTTGAAACGGGAATGGGCGGACTCCTTGACTGCACTAATGTTATAAAAGAGCCTTTGTGTTCGGTAATAACGAAAATCGGGCTTGACCATACCGCCGTGCTTGGAGATACAATCGAAAAAATCGCCCTGCAAAAATGCGGAATTATAAAAAGCGGTTCACCCGCGGTGGTTTCCGCTCAATGCAAAGAAGCGATGGCTGTTGTTGAGAAAAACTGTTTTGAAAAAAACGTAAAGCTTATAAAGAGCGAAAATGTTGAGCTTGAAGTAATTAACGAAACAATAAAGTTTACCGATTTTAAATATAAAAATCTGAAATTGACCCTTCCGTTTATAGGGGAGCATCAGCTTGAAAACGCTAAAACCGCGCTTTCGTGTATTGAGGTTGTTAAAAAGTTTTTTGAAATTCCCGATGAAGCTTTGATAAACGGTTTTAAGAAAGCGAGCAACCCCGCAAGATTCGAGCTGTTGTCGGAAAAACCGATGATTATTCTTGACGGAGCGCACAACCCCGACGGAATTAACGCCTTAAAAAAAGCGGTAGAAAAATACAATCCGAAAAAATCCGCCGTTCTTATTTTAGGAATGTTATCCGATAAGGACAGCGAAAGTTCAATAAAATTACTCAGAGGTGTTTTCGATACTGTTTTTACCGTTCCCGTTAATAACCCGAGAACATTAAGCTCGGAAACGCTTGCGCAAAAATGCCTGCCGTATTTTAAAGAGGTAAGGGCTTTTGACGATGTTAATTCCGCTTTGAACTTAGCTTTGGAAACCGCCGAAAAAAACGACAGCCTTTTGGTAATTGCGGGTTCGCTCTACCTTGCGGGCGAAATAAGACCGCTTATAAAAAAAGAATAACCCGGTCCTAAATAGCGACATTTTTTTCAGTCTATACCGTTTAAAATCGGTATAGACTTTTTATTTTGCGAGTCAGGCGGGAATTAGATTTAAAACCGATAACAAAAACTTTAAAAGGAAGTTTAAAATGATAAAAACCGACTACAAAAACAATATACTTACCGTTTATCTCAGCGGCGAAATTGACCACAACCGCGCGGCGGATATCCGCGCGTCAATCGACAGCAGGATTAATTCAATACGGCCTAAAAGACTCGAGCTCGATTTTTCCAAAGTCAGTTTTATGGACAGTTCGGGAATAGGACTGATTATGGGGCGTTACCGCGCTGTCGGATTGATCGGCGGCGACCTTAAAATAAAAAATATCCCCGAAAATCTTTCGAGGATAATTGAGCTGAGCGGAGTTACTTCATTGGGGGTGCTAAGGTGAATTATCTTAATGAAATGCATATTAAGTTTCCGGGTAAAAGCGTAAACGAAGCTTTCGCAAGAAGCGTTATATCCGCTTTTGTTTTGGAACTTGATCCGACAATCGCCGAGCTTGCCGATATTAAAACCGCGGTGAGCGAAGCGGTTACCAACTGTATTGTACACGGCTATAGGCGTGAAATAGGTATGGTGTACATAGACGCGAAAATAACCGAGGATAAGCGCGTAATTATTAAAATACGCGACAAAGGTATCGGTATAGAGGATATTAAAAAAGCTATGCAGCCGCTTTTTACAACGGCTGAGGAAGAAGAAAGAGCGGGACTCGGATTTGCCGTAATGCAGAGTTTTATGGATAAAGTAAAGGTGAGCTCAACCGTCGGAAAAGGTACGTCCGTAACTCTTGAAAAGCTGATTGTTTCGGTGCGATGAACGATAGTATGGTTGAAAGCAACCTCGCCCTGGTACACGCGTGTTGTAAGCGTTTTAAAAACCGCGGTATTGAATACGAGGAACTCTACTCAGCGGGGTGTATGGGACTTGTAAAAGCCGTTAAGAATTTTAATCCCGATTTAAAGCTTCAACTCTCAACCTATGCTGTACCCGTGATTTTAGGCGAGATAAAAAGGCTTTTCCGCGACGGCGGAGCAGTAAAGGTGAGCCGAAGTTTAAAAGAGCTTTCGCTTAAAGTGAATCGTGAAACAGAAGCTTTCCGGGAAAAGCACAACCGCGCTCCCACGGTAGAGGAGCTTGCCGAGAAATTAGAGGTAAGCAAGGAAAAAATCGCGGACGCGATAAATTCGGCGCGCTTTCCGCTTTCGCTTACAAATAATTTTGACGACGACGAAAACCGACAAATTGATTTGCCCTCGGATGATATAATGGATAAGCTGACGGAAAAGTTAGCGCTGAGACAGGTTATTAAAGAGCTTGATAACGAGGATAAAAAGATAATCGAACTGCGTTATTTCAGGTGCAAAACCCAAAGCGAAACCGCAAAGGTGCTTAATATGACTCAGGTGCAGATAAGCAGGCGCGAGAAAAAGATACTTCTTTTTATGCGGAAAAAACTGGAGATAAGTTAGTCGGTTCTAAGCTCTCAGTTCTCAGTGATTAATTCCTGTTTCTTAATTTGGAGTATGGAACTTATTATCTTAATCCAAAACCTGATAGGATATTAAACGTACGGGGGACATCACATTTAAGATAGGAACGCCCTCGTTTGACACGTAAGAAAAAACGCGGAACTTATCCTCTTTATCCAAAACCTGATAGGATAATAAACGTACGGGGGATATAAAATTTAATATAGGAACGCTTCGTTTGACGAGGACAATAAAAATCTGCCTTTTTAATATATAAATCTCCGGATAAAGCAAAACAGCGTATCTTTACGATACGCTGTTTTGCTTTATAAAAATATAATTAATCACAAAGTTTTTTAAGGTCTTCGAGGTCGTACGGAGTCTGCTGGTAAACGTAATAGTTAAGCCAGTTTGAGTAAAGGAGCGACGCGTAGCTTTTCCAGCTCATCGGCGGAGAAGCGCAGGGGTTATCGTCGGGGAAATAATGCTTCGGAACTTTTATATCAAGCCCCTTGTTAATATCCCTGAAATACTCTCTTGCAAGCGTGTCGCGGTCATATTCTGCGTGGCCTGTAATATAGAACTCCCGTCCGTTTTTACTGCATACAATCGAAACGCCCGCCTCGTCGCTTTTTGCGAGGACTTCAAGATTAGGATGTTTTTCAATATCTGATAAAACAACACCCGTATATCTTGAATGAGGTATTTTAAAAGAATCGTCAAAACCTCTCAGAAGCGGATGAAGTGGATTAAGAATAACGTGCTCGAATACGCCCGAAAGCTTTTCCTTAAATTCATATTTCCTGACGCCGTAGCGGTAATAAAGCCCTGCCTGAGCGCCCCAGCAGATGAAGAAAGTCGAGTAAACATTTTTCTTAGCCCAGTTAAGAATCTCGCAGAGCTCTTCCCAGTAATCAACTTCCTCGAAATCAAGCTGTTCAACAGGCGCGCCTGTGACAATCATACCGTCAAAACGCTGGTCTTTTATCTCGTTGAAAGTTTTGTAAAAAGTAGTAAGATGACGGCGCGAGGTGTTTTTTGAGTTGTGGGTAGCAGTCTGCAAAAGCTCAATATCGACCTGCAGGGGAGTATTTCCCAAAAGCCGCATAAGCTGAGTTTCTGTTTCAATTTTAGTCGGCATAAGATTTAAAATTACAATCTTAAGCGGTCGTATATCCTGACTTAAAGCCCTTTCTTCCGACATTACAAAGATATTTTCTTCTTCTAAAATCTTTATCGCGGGAAGATGACTCTGTACTTTAATCGGCATTTTTTTATTGTCCTCGTCAGACGAGGTCGTTCCTTTCTGAAATGTGATATCCCCCTGACCTTAGTTCCTTTGTCAGGTTTTGGATACATTGGATAGGTTCTGCGCTCAGCTATTTGTCGCGGACGTTCCTTTCTGAAATGTGATATCCCCCTGACCTTAGTTTCTCTGTCAGGTTTTGGATATTGAGGATACGTTCTGCGCTCAGCTATTTGTCGCGGACGTTCCTTCCTGAAATGTGATATCCCCCTGACCTTAGTTCCTTTGTCAGGTTTTGGATATTGAGGATACGTTCTGCGCTCATTAGTTCACAGTTCTCAGTAAATGTCGGGCAGACAGGTTATATTAGGTTGTTACCATTTCTGCCCGACCATATTAATATTTCAATATCATTATGATACAGTCGGGAATCCGCGATTTGTATTAATGCGCTTTATCTTCTCGACAATAACTGTTAACTGTCAACTGTCAACTGTCAATTAGTACTGCTTACCCCAGTAAACCATATGCTTTGCGGGCTTTCCGCAGCATACGCAGGTGTCGGCTAAATGCTCTTCTTTAAACGGAATGCAGCGGCTCTTAACTCCGCCTGTAACGTCCTTGAGCTTATCTTCGCACTCGCTGTTTCCGCACCACATAGCCTTAATGAATCCGCCCTGCTCTTTTCCGAGCTCAACAAATTCGTCGTAGGAAGTTGCGGTGTGGGTTTTCTCCATCATATTTTTAAGCGCTCTGTCGTACATATCGTTGTGGATAAGATTTAAGACTTCCTCTAACTTTTCCTCAAGCTCGCTTAAAGGAGTGAAAATCTTTTCTCTTGTATCTCTGCGTACGATTACGCACTGGTCTTTTTCTATATCCTTAGGTCCGATTTCAACTCTTACCGGCACACCCTTCATCTCGTATTCCGAGAATTTCCAGCCGGGAGCGTGATCGCTGTCGTCGAGTTTAACTCTGAACTTTTTGCCGAGTCTTTCTTTAAGCTCGTTTGCTTTTTCAAGAACGCCCTCCTTGTGTTGAGCGATAGGAATAAGGGCTACCTGAATCGGGCTGATTTTCGGCGGAAGAATAAGTCCGTCGTCATCTCCGTGAACCATAATAATAGCGCCGATCATTCTTGTGGATACGCCCCAGGATGTCTGATGGGGGAAGTGGAGTTTATTATCGCGTCCCTGGAATTTAATATCAAACGCCTTGGCGAATCCGTCTCCGAAGTAATGCGAAGTACCGCCCTGCAGCGCAACGCCGTTGTGCATCATCGGCTCGATTGTATATGTAGCTTCGGCGCCCGCGAATCTTTCTTTTTCTGTTTTTTCGCCGACTACCGCGGGAATAGCTAAAGTTTCTCTGTAGAAGTCCTCGTAAACTTTAAGCATACGCAGAGTTTCCTCTTTAGCTTCTTCGGGGGTTTCGTGGAGAGTATGACCTTCCTGCCATAAAAACTCGGAGTTTCTGAGAAAAGGTCTTGTGGTTTTTTCCCATCTTACAACGGAGCACCACTGGTTGTAAAGCTTAGGCAAATCACGGTAGGTTTCAACAACCTTTTTATAATGCTCGCAGAATAAAACTTCCGAGGTCGGACGTACAACGAGGCGCTCGGTGAGTTTTTCCTGACCGCCGATTGTAACCCACGCGCATTCGGGCGCAAAGCCCTCTACGTGATCTTTTTCCTTCTGGAGCAAACCCTCGGGAATAAACATCGGCATATATACGTTTTCAACGCCTGTTTCCTTAAAACGGCTGTCCATATCTTTCTGAATATTTTCCCAAATAGCGTAGCCGTAAGGACGGAAAACCATACATCCTTTAACGCTGGAATAATCAATAAGCTCCGCTTTTTTTACAATATCGGTATACCATTTTGCAAAGTCTTCGTCGCGGCTTGTAATAGCCTCGACCATTTTTTTATTATTTGCCATATTTTCCTCCGAAAAATAATGATTACATAACATTTCTATTATACATTTTTTAGCAGGTTCAGTCAAGCATTCGAACTCCGAAAAAATAAAAGCCTGCTCAAAAGAGCAGGCAGTTTATTTCAATTATGAATTAGCTTCGATATAATTTACAAGAGCTCCTACAGTTTTGAGGTTTTCGATTTCATCGTCGGGAACTTCGATTTCGAACTCATCCTCGATTGACATAAGAAGATCTACTACGTCAAGAGAATCAGCTCCTAAATCATCCTGAAGATCTGTAGTCTCGGTAATTTTATCTTCCTCAACATCAAACTGTTCTGCTAAAATAGCTTTTACTTTTTCTAATACCATTTTAATATCCTCCTAAATGTAATTCTTAGTTTACCGTAGACAAAACGGCAATTTTTTGATACAATGTTTTGGTATTAACAACTTTTAGAAATATGTTGCTACTAAACTATATTATTAGTAAATTTCCACTTTGTCAATAATTATTTCAAAAATTTTACTTTTTATTTTTTCTTTTAATGATTTTATGTAAATTAAGGTGTAATTATGCAAAAAAAATACGCGGTAATAGGCCATCCTATCGGTCACACAATGTCGCCGTTTATCCATAAAAGACTTTTTGAGCTTTCGGGCGTTGACGCAAGCTACGGCGTAATTGATATACCTCCCGAGGAATTAGCGGACGATTACGCTGAAGTTTTAAAAAAACTCGACGGCTATAATATAACAATCCCGCACAAAAACGCGATAATTCCTTTTCTTGATAAGATTGATGAAAAGGCAAAAATGTACGGAAGCGTAAATACCGTTGCGAATTCCGGCGGTAATTTTGCAGGCTATACAACTGATCCCGACGGATTTTTAAAAGCGCTCGAATACGCGGACATTCCTCTTTCGGGGCGTGTGGTAATACTCGGCTGCGGCGGAGTGGCACGCACTATGGCGTATGAAGCCCTGCTTAAAAACGCCGAATTGGAATTTGCTGTAAGGAAGAAAAGTGTTCCGAAAGCTAAAAAGCTTATTGCTGAGATAAATGAAAAGCTTGAAAATCCTAAAGTAGGTTTTTGTGAAATTGATGAGCTTTCGGGAGATATAAATACACTTATAAACGCGACTCCCGTCGGAATGTCGCCGAACAGCGGATTTATGCCCGTAAGTGAATCTCAGTTAAAAAACTGCGCCAATGTATTTGACGCGATTTACAATCCGCTCGATACCCTGCTTATTAAAACCGCTAAAAAAAACGGCTCCAAAGCCGAAGGCGGAATGTCGATGTTAGTCTGGCAGGCGGTTGCCGCGCATTATCATTGGGATAAAAGTATTTATGATGTAAAAGATATAGAAAAGCTATGCAAGGACGCTGCCGGGGAGATGATGAACGCGTGAAAAATATAATACTCTGCGGATTTATGGGATGCGGAAAGAGTACAATCGGCCGCAGGCTTTCGTATAAAACCGAAAAAGAATTCGTCGATATGGATGCGTATATTGAAGAGAAAGCGGGAATGACCGTAAAGGAAATTTTTGAGAAATACGGCGAAGAAAAATTCCGGGAGCTCGAAACCGAAGCGTGCAGGGAACTTTCCGAAAAATCCGATTTAATAATCGCTTCGGGCGGAGGTACGCTTACGTTTCAGGAAAATATTGATATCCTAAAATCAACGGGAAGAATTGTATATATCTGCATAAGCTACGAAAGACTTTGCGAAAGGCTTAAAAGAGATACCCGCCGTCCGCTTTTGCAGGTTGAAAACCGCAACGAAGTAATTAAGGAATTGCTAAAAAAACGTACGCCTGTTTATGAAAAAGCCGCTTCGGTTTATGTTGACGGTAATTTTACTTCGGGACAGGTCGCGGATATAATTCTCGGTATTTTATATTAAGCTTGACATCAACGCTTTAAAGTGCTAATATATTAAAAATTATAAAAAAGATAAAGGAATAAAAAAACTATGATTATTGTACTTAAACAAGATTGCAAAAAGGAACAGCAGCTTGCTTTTTCCGAAATGCTTAAAGAGGCATATGGCGTAAAAGTTAATGTTTGGGAGGGCGTTAATTCAACCGTCCTCGGACTTTTGGGCGATACAACTACGATTGATATAGAGTATATTGACGCTCAGGATATTGTCGAGAGCGTTAAGCGCGTCCAGGAACCCTATAAAAAAGCCAACAGGAAATTCCATCCCGAGAATACGGTTATAGATATAGGAAACGGTGTAAAAATCGGCGACGGAAGCCTTAATATTATGGCGGGCCCCTGCTCTGTTGAAAGCGAGGAGCAGATTGTCGAAATCGCTAAGTCGGTTAAAAAGAGCGGAGCGACTCTTCTCAGAGGCGGAGCCTTTAAACCGAGAACCTCACCGTACGCTTTCCAGGGACTTAAGGCGGAAGGGCTTGATCTTCTTAAAATCGCGCGCAAGGAAACGGGCCTTCCCATAGTAACCGAAATAATGAAAACTTCTCATATTGATATGTTTGAGCCTGTTGATATTATTCAGGTCGGCGCGAGAAATATGCAGAACTTCGAGCTTTTAAAGGAGCTCGGAAAAATAGATAAGCCCATTCTTTTAAAGCGCGGTCTTTCCGCGACTATTGAGGAGTGGCTTATGTCCGCCGAATACATTATGTCGGGCGGAAACTCAAAGGTTATTCTTTGCGAGCGCGGTATAAGAACCTACGAAAGCTATACGCGCAACACATTGGATGTTTCCGCGGTTCCGATTGTAAAGAAGCTTTCGCACCTTCCCGTAATTGCCGACCCGAGCCACGCTTCGGGAAAAAGCTGGCTTGTTGAACCGCTCGCGATGGCGTCTGTCGCGGCAGGAGTAGACGGACTGATTATCGAAGTTCATAACGATCCCCCTAACGCACTTTCCGACGGCGCCCAGTCGCTTACCCCGAAACAGTTTGATAATGTGGCTAAAAAGATTTTTAATCTTAAAAAAGCGCTTGACTAATATAATTTGAAAAGGTGATTTTATGAAAATCGCAGTCGTAGGTCTGGGAATTATCGGCGGCAGTTTTTGCAAGGCGTTAAAAAAATATACGGACCATTATGTTATAGGAATAAACCGTACGAAGTCTACGCTTGAAAAAGCGTACTCCGACGGTTCGATTGACGAGGCGGGAAACGAAAAAAGCCTCGAAAAAGCCGACGTTGTAATACTTGCCCTTTATCCCGAAGCGGCGGTAAATTATATCGAAAAGAACGGAAAATATATTAATAAAAACGCCGTAGTTACCGACTCCGCGGGAATAAAGTCCGATATTTGCCCGAAGCTTGTTGAGCTTTCCGAAAAGTTCGGATTTACCTTTGTGGGAAGTCATCCGATGGCGGGTAAAGAAACCAACGGATACGAGAGCGCCGATTCTGATTTATACAAGGGAGCGAGCTATATTATTGTTCCCTGCGGCGCGGATGAAAAATCGGTTAAAATCCTCTCTGATTTAGCGCTTGAAATGAAATTCGGAATGATTAAAATTTCCACTCCCGAAGAGCATGACAGGATGATTGCTTTTACCTCGCAGATTCCGCATGTGCTCGCCTGCGCTTACGTTATGAGCCCCTGCTGTCCTAATCACAAAGGCTTTTCGGCGGGTTCATATAAGGATGTTTCGCGCGTAGCGAATATTAACGCGAAGCTCTGGAGCGAGCTGTTTTTAGAAAACCGGGAACCGCTTATTAGAGAGCTTGAGATACTAAGGGATAATATTCTCTCAATCACGGCGGCGGTAAAAGCCGACGATAAAGAAAAAATCGAGGAGCTTTTGGAAAAAGCCCATAACGTCAAGGAGGCGCTCGGAGAATGAAAACTGTAAAAGTAGATACATCTTCTCCTTACGATATTCTTATCGGGCGCGGGCTTATTAAAAACGCGGGACCTCTTGTAAAAAATGTTTCCGACGCTGAAAAGATTACGGTAATTACCGATACAAACGTCGAAAAGTATTACGCCGAAAGCGTGGTTTCCTCGCTTAAAAACAGCGGGTTTGATACAAGTCTTTTTGTTTATGAAGCGGGGGAAAAGAGCAAGAACCTCGGTACAATTGAAAAAATGTACAGCCATATGGCGGACTTCCGTATGTCGAGAAAAGATATTGTAGTTGCTTTGGGCGGCGGAGTCTGCGGAGATATGGCGGGATTTGCCGCCGCGTCTTATATGCGCGGAATAGATTTTATCCAGATTCCGACTTCTCTTCTTGCGCAGGTTGATTCCTCGGTCGGAGGAAAAACAGGCGTAGATATTGCCCAGGGCAAGAATTTAGTCGGAGCTTTCCACCAGCCTGTTCTTGTAATTATCGATCCCGATACGCTTTCAACTTTGCCCGACTATTACATAAACGACGGTATGGCTGAGGTTATTAAATACGGTTGTATTAAGGACAGCGCCCTTTTTAAAATATTGGAAGAAAAAAACGCGCTTGAGATAATTGACGATGTTATTGAAAGCTGCGTAAGTATAAAGCGGGATGTTGTTAACCGCGATGAAAAAGAATCGGGTGAGCGTATGCTTTTAAATTTCGGACATACTCTCGGCCATAGCCTTGAAAAGATATATAATTTTGAGGGGTTATCCCACGGCCAGGCGGTAGCAATCGGAATGGTTATGATAACCGAAGCTTCCGAAAAAGCGGGGTTAACCGAAAAAGGAACGCTTGAAAAAATTATTTCGCTTTGTAAAAAATATAACCTCCCCGTTTCGGATAACGCCGATGTAGATGAAATTATTAACTACTGCGCTTCCGATAAAAAAGCGGGTGGCGGAAATGTTAATTTAGTATTGCTCAGAAAAATCGGAGATAGTTTTATAAGAAAAACTCCGCTTGACGAGCTTAACGGTTTTTTAGGATAGGAAATATGTCGGAAATAGTTTTATCTCCCTCACAACTTAACGGAACAGTAACCGCGCCTCCCTCGAAAAGCGACGTGCACCGCGCTATAATTTGCGCCGCGCTGTCGGGAGGTGTGTGTAATATTGAGCCTGTTGCCCTGTCGCAGGATATTAAGGCGACAATCGGTTGCGTTGAGGCGCTCGGAGCTTCCGCGAAATTTCGTGACGATAAGCTGATAATTGACGGAAGCGGTATTTTTAAGAAAAAAACAGCCGCGCTGAACTGCGGAGAAAGCGGTTCGACTCTCAGGTTTTTTGTTCCTGTTGCCGCGGCGGGAGGTATTGAAACCGAATTTACTGGCCGGGGAAGTCTTATGAGCCGTCCCGTTGGATTATTTGCGGATATTCTCCCGAAAGCGGGGGTGGAATGTGTAACCGGCGGTACTCTGCCTCTAAAAATAGAAGGCAGGCTTAAAGCGGGAACTTTCGAAGTCCCCGGGAATATAAGTTCCCAGTTTATAACGGGCTTGCTTTTAGCGCTTCCGCTTCTTGAAGACGACAGTAAAATTGTGCTTAATACAAAGCTCGAGAGCGAGGGCTACGTTGATATGACAACCGCCTGTATGAAAAAATTCGGCGTAAATGCCGAAAGAACCGATTACGGCTGGTTTATAAAAGGCGCTCAGAAATACAAACCCCGAAATTACCGCACCGACGGCGACTGGTCGCAGGCGGCGTTCTTTTTAGCGGCGGGAGCAGTTTCGGGAGACGTTGAGGTACAGGGAGTTGATATTAATTCAACCCAGGGCGATAAAGAAATAGTAGATTTATTAAAGCGTTTCGGCGCTGATGTTGAAGTTAAAGAAAAAAGCGTGCGAATAAAAAAATCCAAATTAAAAGGAATAAAAATTGACGCGCGCCAGATTCCCGATTTGGTCCCCGTGCTTTCGGTATTAGCCGGATACTCAAGCGGCGTTACCGAAATCTACGGCGCCGAAAGGCTCAGAATAAAAGAAAGCGACCGCCTGAAAACAACCGCGGATTTGCTCAACTCAATCGGCGGAAAAGCCGAGGAGAAATCCGACGGTCTTGTAATTAAAGGAACAGGCGGATTCGACGGCGGAAAAGTGAACGGCTCTAACGACCATAGAATCGTTATGTCCGCCTCGGTCGCGGCGCTTTGCAGTAAAAACAAAGTGGAAGTAACCGATAAAGAAAGTATAAATAAAAGTTTCCCGAATTATTTCGAGGAATATAAGAGATTAGGAGGTGTTTACTGATGTCTGTTTACGGAGAAAAAATTAAGCTTACCGTTTTCGGCGAAAGCCACGGCGAAGCGATAGGAGCGGTTTTGGACGGAGTTCCGTCAGGTTATAAAATTGATATGGATAAGGTGTTAACCCAGATGTCGCGCCGAGCTCCGGGAAAAGACAAAACAGCTACACCGAGACTTGAAAAAGATTTCCCGAATATTAAGTCAGGTATCTTAAACGGCGTTACCACAGGCGCGCCGATTGCCTGCTTAATTGAGAATACAAATACAAAAAGCTCCGATTATTCCAATCTTATGGATAGTCCTCGTCCGGGCCACAGCGACTACACAGCCTATGTTAAATACAACGGCAACAATGATATAAGAGGCGGAGGACATTTCAGCGGAAGACTTACCGCTCCGATTGTTTTCGCGGGAGCTGTTCTTAGACAGATTTTGGAACAGCAGGGAATAAAAATAGCGGCTCACATAAGCTCAATTGCCGATGTTGAAGACACCGCTTTTAACCCTGTAGAAATAAGCGACAGCCTGATTGACGAGCTTAATGTTTCGCGCTTTCCGCTTATTGATAAGTCAAAGGAAGAGAAAATGCGTTCGGCGGTTGAAAGCGCCCGCGCTGACGGCGACAGCGTCGGCGGAACCATTGAATGTATAGTAAAAGGTGTGCCCGCAGGAGTGGGCGGCCCTCTTTTCGACGGAATTGAAGGAGCGGTTTCCAAGGCGGTGTTCGGTATTCCCGCGGTTAAGGGAATTGAATTCGGCTCAGGTTTCAGCGGCTCAAAAAAACGCGCAAGCGAAAATAACGACGCCTTTGAGTTTAAAGACGGAAAAGTTGTAACTAAAACGAATAACTGCGGAGGAATTTTAGGCGGAATATCAAGCGGTATGCCAATAATTTTTAAAGCCGCCGTAAAACCCACACCCTCGGTTTCAAAAGAGCAGGATACAGTAAATTTACAGACAGGCAAAAATGCTAAGCTCAGCGTAAAAGGCCGCCACGATCCGTGTATTGTTCCGAGAGCGGTTGCGGTAGTTGAGGCGGTTGCGGCGTTAGCTATTTTTGATTTGCTTGAAAACAGGTGAGAGAATGAGAGATTTAGCTGAAATCAGAAAAAGTATAAACGAAATAGACGACGAAATCTTAAAACTTTTTATCAAGCGTATGGATTGCGCTAAAGAAGTAGGCGAATATAAAAAAGATAAAAAAATAGCCGTCTTAAACGAAGAACGTGAAAAGGAAATTCTAAAAACAATCGAGGAAAACGGCGGAGACTACGGACCTTGCGCAAAGCTTCTTTATTCAAATATTATGGAGCTGTCGCGTGAGATTCAGTACAATATTGTCGGCAGCGGAAAAAAGCTGAGAAAAGTTTTAGAGAGCGCCGAACATAAATTGCCGAAAAAGGGTTTAAAAATCGCTTACCAGGGAATAAAAGGCGCTAACGGCCACGAAGCGGCTCTGAAGCTATTTCCCGAAAGCGAGGTTTTGCCGTATAAAAGCTTCGAGGACGTCTTTAAGGCGGTGGACATCGGCGAAGTAAGCTACGGAGTTCTGCCTGTCGAAAACTCAACCGCGGGTTCGGTTTCGGCGGTTTACGACCTTATCTTAAAATATCGTTTTTATATTGTCGGCGCTTTGGATTTGCCGATTGATTACTGCCTTTGCGGACTTAGACAATCCGAGTTTGAGGATATCGAAACAGTCTGGACTCATCCCCAGTCAATCGCCCAATGCGATAATTATATTACGAAGCATAACTTTACTGCGGTCCCCTGCGCTAATACGGCTGTAGCCGCGCGGGATACGGCGAAAGAAAAAAGGCTGAACGTCGCGGCGATATGCTCGTATAAGGCGGCTGAGGAGTACGGGCTTAAAGTACTCGATAATCATTTGCAGGATAACGACGATAATATGACTCGTTTTATAATTATTTCGAAGAAGCTTTATATTCCCAAAGAAGCTGATAAAATCAGCCTGTGCTTTAACCTGCCCCATGTTTCGGGCTCTCTTTACAACGTGCTTTGCAGTTTTAATTCGCTCGGATTCAACCTTACTAAAATTGAGTCAAGACCGATTTCGGGAAGTAATTTTGAGTATCTTTTCTATCTCGATTTTACGGGCAATACAAGCAGCGAAAACGCGGTCGGGCTTCTTTGCAGACTTTCTGAGGAAATGCCGAACTTCTCTTTTCTCGGAAACTACAACGAAATATAAATTTTTAAAAGGAGCGGTTCACTTTTTGAGCTGCTCCTTATTGCGTTTTGGATTAATTTATCGTAGAATAGTAATATAAACGGGGTGAGATTATGATTAAAAAATTCAGGTTAGGAAATCCTTTTAACACCGAAGCGGTTGTAAGCGAAATAAAGCTGAGCGGCTTAAAAAGCTTTCCGCTTACTTTAAGCGAGGGAGAAAAAACAGTAATAAAATTTTCTCTTGATAATGATGATATGATTTTCGGGCTCGGCGAGACGGTCCGCGGAATAAACAAACGCGGCTGGATTTATGAAAGCTGGTGCTCAGATGAAACCAACCACACCGAAGATAAACGCTCGCTCTACGGCGCCCACAATTTTATCGTTGTAAACGGCGGGGAAAAGTTCGGACTTTTTGTTGACTTTCCGTCTAAAATCGAGTGGGACTTAGGCTATCGGAATCCCGATGAAGCTGTAATTGAAATATACGGAAAAGACGCGGATATATATTATATCAGCGGTGAATCGGAAATAGATATTGTAAAACAGTTCAGAAAAATAATCGGAAAAAGCTATATCCCTCCGCTGTGGGCTTTCGGCTACCAGCAGAGCTGCTGGGGTTACGCTAAGCAGGAGGATTTTGTAAACGTCCGTGAAAACCATAAAAAGAATAACCTCCCGCTCGATTGTATCTATATGGATATAGATTATATGGAGCGTTTTAAGGACTTTACTGTTAATAAAGAGTTGTTCCCCGATTTTAAAGCCTTTGTTGATGAGATGAAAGAAAACAATATCCATCTTATTCCGATTATAGACGCGGGAGTAAAAAAGGAGAAGGGCTATTTCGTATATGAGGAAGGGCACGAAAAGGGCTATTTTTGTACCGATAAGGACGGAAACGAATTTGAGTGCGGAGTCTGGCCGGGAATAGTCGGCTTGCCCGATTTCCTGAATAAGGACGCGCGTCGATGGTTCGGCAGTAAGTACAAAGCTCTTACCGATATGGGAATCGACGGATTCTGGAACGATATGAACGAGCCCGCGATTTTTTACTCGGTAAACGGACTTGAAAAAGCGTTTAAAAAGCTGGATGAAATTAAAAGTAAAGAAGTCGATATATGGGGCTTTTTTGAAAGTAAAAACGCGGTTTTAGGTGTGCAGAACAGTATGGAGGATTACAGCAGTTTTTACCACAACGCCGACGGTAAAAAAATCTGCCATAAAGACGTGCACAATATCTACGGCGCGTTTATGACCAAAGCGGCGGGGGAGTATTTTGAGGAAGAATTCGGAAAAGAACAAAAGCTGATTTTCTCGAGAGCTTCCTATATCGGCGCCCACCGCACAAGCGGAATCTGGTTCGGCGATAATTTCAGCTGGTGGGAGCATATTCTTTTGAACTTAAAAATGCTTCCGTCCGTTAATATGTGCGGCTTCCTTTACTGCGGAGCGGACTTAGGCGGATTTAATAACCACGCCACCCGGGATTTATTGCTCAGATGGCTTGCGCTCGGAGTCTTTACTCCGCTTATGCGTAACCACCGCGCTCTCGGAACACGCGCCCAGGAAGCGTATCAGTTCGGCGATTGCAAAGACTTCGCGGACGTGCTTGCGGTACGCTATCGTTTAATTCCGTATATTTATTCTACATTCAGACGTTGCAGCGAAAACGGAGATATGATGTTTAAGCCTTTGGCGTTTGAATATCCCGAAGATAAAGTTGCCCGCGAGGTTGAGGACCAGCTTATGCTCGGAGAGGAATGTATGATTGCTCCAGTATATGAACAGAATAAAAGCGGACGTAACGTATATCTTCCCGAAGATATGACTTTTGTAAAACTAAGCGGAGAGAACGTAACTAAAAAGGAAATGAAAAAAGGACTTCATTACGTCGAAATTTCTCTGAATGAAGTGCCGCTGTTTATAAAAAACGGAAAGAATATAAAACTTTCGAAGCCCGCTTTAAATACAGCGAAGCTCGATACCGAAAATCTCGAAAATCTCCTGTAACCTGCATAAATACTGAAATGCAACCCCCGGTTGCGGAAATGAAAACCGAAATGTATAGATTTTCTTACCGGTTGCGGACTATAATATAGGCAGAAAACAGGAAAGGAAGAAAACTATGAATATTGAAATTGCGAACAGACTTTTACAGTACAGAAAGAAGAGCGGACTTTCCCAGGAAGAGCTCGCCGAGAAAATCGGAGTAAGCCGTCAGGCGGTTTCGAAATGGGAGCGCGCCGAGGCTTCTCCCGATACCGATAACCTTATTATATTAGCCGACGTATACGGTGTGAGCCTGGACGATTTACTTAAAGGCGAGGGTGAACCGAATATCAATTCAAGCGAAGCCGAAGCTCCCGACGAGAATACTGAGTACGTTGAGGATAAACACGTTTCCTTTAAAAAAGGTATACATGTCCACGACGGAAAAGATGATGTTGATATAAGTTTTAAAGATGGTATAAATGTAAAATCCAAAGACGGTTCCCGTGTCCACGTCGGTACAGACGGCGTCCATGTTCACGACGGCGAAAAGGTAAGAGCCTATACCGATGAAAACGGCCACGTTATGGTGGATGAGGAGCTAAAAGACAAAAAGGAAGAAAAAAGATTTCTTAAAGAATTTCCGATTTGGGCTATCGCGCTCGGAATGTTTTTGGCATGGGGATTTTCGGGAGTATGTTTCGGCTGGTCACTGTCGTGGATTTGCTTTATGATTATTCCGCTTTACTATTCGCTTGTTGACGCGATATATAAACGTAATCCTACCCACTTTGCTTATCCCGTGCTTTGCGTAGTGTTCCAGGTTATGGCAGGCTTTCTTTTGAACGGCTGGAGTTGGAGCTGGATAGCTTATCTTACAATTCCGATTTATTACTGTATCGCGGTGTTTGTTAAACCAAAATCAAAATAATTAATAAAGAGGCTTCCGATTTGCGGAAGCCTCGTAATTTTATCTGTTAGATTTTAAGTCCTTTTGCGGTCTTTAAGAACTCGTAGAGCTTGTCTTTAATTATCTCAACTCCGCCTTTTGAGTCGCTTTCAATATTAAGCGGCATAATCGGGTCATGAACCGAAAGCCTTAAAAGGAACCAGCCGTTGCCGTCGTTCTCGCCGAAAGATACTCTGACGCCCTCGCGGTTGTCGTCGGCTAAAATCCAGCCCTCGGTTTTTTCGGCATAAGCGGTGAGGTCGTTAATAATACGTTCTCCGCAGGTTCTGAAATCTTCTTCTGTAATCTCAAAGCGGATTTCCGTTTCCTCAACGGGTTCTTTTAACGCGCTTGTTAAGCTTTCGAGAGTTTTGCCCTCTTTATTCAGCTGAGCCATTTTGATAATTATTTTTGTACAGAGGTACGCTCCGTCATCGAGGAAATAATTTTCCCTCATAGCGGCGTGTCCCGAGGTCTCAATAGCAAGCGGACAGTTAATACCTTTTTCGTTGAGTTCGAGTCCCTTGTCGATTACATTCTTGTATCCTCTGCGGTAGCGGTAATGATTTCCGCCTAAGGTGTTTTCTATAAACTCTTTCAGTCCGCTTGAGGTGATTGAGTCCGTAACAATTGTACCACCGTCGTTGCCCTCGAGCGCGATTGCCGAGGCCAAAGCGACTAAGCGGTTGCGGTTGATTTCGTTTCCGCTTTTGTCTACGGCTCCGCCTCGGTCAACGTCGGTGTCGAAGATTACGCCCAAATCCGCGCCGTTTTTAAGCACAGCTTCGGTAATTGACTTCATAGCCTCTTTATTCTCGGGATTCGGAACGTGGTTCGGGAACATCCCGTCAGGATCAAGATAACGGCTGCCGTTTGTATCGGCGCCTAAGTTTTTAAGCACATCCGCGTAAAATCCGCCTACGCCGTTGCCCGCGTCAACAACAATCTTAAAGCCTTTAAGCGGGTATTCGTAGTCTTCTGCGTTTACGCCTTTTTTTATTATGTCTTCCAAATGAGCCTTGTACTGCTCCATATAATCGGAGTTTTCTATTGAGCCCGATGCTGATTGAGCGGGTTTCTTTTTATCCTGAGCGAACTGTAGTATAGACTCAATATCGCTTGCTTCAAGTCCGCCGCCTCTTGTAAAGAATTTAAGCCCGTTGCGGTTAAACGGATGGTGGCTCGCGGTTATCTGTACAGCGCCGTCACATCCTAAATCAACAGTAGTCATAAACATTGACGGAGTAGACGCGAGTCCGCAGTCGAGAACTTTAGCCCCCGCCTTTTTAAATTCCCCGGATACGGTTTTAACGATAGCCGGACCGCTGATACGGCTGTCGCGTCCGATTGAAACGGTAAGTTTATCGCAAGGCTTTTTAACTTTTTCCGAAAGCCAGAGTAAAAACCCGTTCGCCATACCTGCTACAACCTCGTCTGTAAGGTTAACGGGCTGATTTTTAACGCCCTCAACCGCTACTCCGCGTATATCCGTACCGCTTTTAAAGTTTTTATAAGTATTATTCAGCATATTTATCTTCCTTTTTTGGTTTTATTATAGGTTTATTATACACTATATAAGTTCTATAAACAACCGAAAATTGCGTTTTATTGGGGTTTTTGGGTATTTTTTATCGATGAAATATTAATTTAGCGCGCTAAAATCAAGTTTGTGAAAACTGTAAAATGATTATTGTCAATAGCTTTTAACTCAGTATATTTTGACGAAGTGGTAACGAATAATTTGACGAAGCTTGTAACCGTTGTAACCGTTAGTTGTAAGTAATGCACAAATAAGATGGCATAAAGTTGGTTAAATTTGCTTTTTGGTAGTCATTATGCACAAAGAAAGTTTCTAAAAATTGTTGACATTTCCGAAAAATGGGCTATAATAATTATTGTCAAGTGAATATTCCCACTTGAGAGTTTCGGTTGACAAGCAACCGAATACAATGCCAAATGGTAAATGGCTACAGAAAACTGAAAAGGAGGTCAGAACGATGACACCGATTCTCAACATGCATGACATCAATGTTTCTGAATTCTTAGCTGTGCTTGATACCTGCGAAGGCAACGTATTTCTCGTTACCAGAGACGGAGATAAACTTAACCTCCGAAGCAAACTCTCACAGCTCGTCGGCTTAACTCAGTTAATTGAGGGTGGAAGGATAGCAGAAGCATCAATCGTATGCGAAAATAAGAACGACGAGTCAAAGCTTTTCCGACTGAATTTGTTCAGAGATGTCGGATAAGCATATTAAACAGACATCCACGTTTTCACGTTAATTTCAAAACTTCTAAATCCGGGAGGAGCTGCCTAATAAGGCAGCTCTTCTCGGCTTTTATATATCTACGTCAGTACATGCATTCCCTATATGAAATGTGCTATCCCCCGAACCTTAGTGCCTCTGTCAAGTTTTGGATATGGAGGATAGGTTCATCTATGCAATTGCTGTTTTAAGTTATAAGGGATTATGAACTTTTCCTAAACAATTCTTAAAACCTATTTCATTCTACTGAAAACTTCTAACTAAAACGCTTGTGTTTTTTATTTATCTGTGTTATAATCGTCAACAGCGCCGAAAGACGCTGAGTCCGTCGCAATATCCGGACTATAAATAAATACTACGGAGGAATTTAATATGACTAAAAAATCAACCTTGTACATTGTACAGGGCGCTGTTATCGCGGCTTTGTACGCGGTGCTTACGGTAGGGCAGAATATGCTCCTCCCGGGAACTGCCTCTATGGCTGTTCAATTTCGAATTGCCGAGGCTTTGACGGTGCTCGCTTTCTTTACTCCCGCGGCTATCCCGGGACTTACTGTCGGATGTGTTATCGCTAATATCAGCTCGGTTACGGCGGGGCTCGGCTTTTACGATATGATTTTCGGCTCTATAGCTACTCTGCTTGCCGCTTTATCTATGCGGGCGCTTAGGAATGTTTGTATAAAGGATATCCCGTTTATCGCGCTTTTAATGCCGGCTATCTTTAACGGGCTTATTATCGGCTTTGAAATCGACTTCTTCTTTATCGGAAGTATGCATTTTAACTTTGTCGATTTCTTGATCCAGGGCGGATGCGTAGCGCTCGGCGAATTGGTTGTGGTATTCGTACTCGGAATCCCGCTTACACTCGCGATTAAAAAAACAAATCTTTTTAAAAAACTGAAATTTGAATTATGATATTGCAAAAAAAGGACTGCTTCGGCAGTCCTTTAACTTTTGATTATTTAATTATTCTTAATCATCTTACCCGTAACATCTGTTGTATAATCACCCTTTGGAATAAGCTTTGATATCGGGACTATTTTATACCCCTTATCTCTTATAGCCTCAATAATTTTCGGCAGGGCGTTCGGGGTATTAGTCGCGCCGTTGTGGAGCAGGATGATTGAGCCGGGGGTCAGCTTATCGGTACAGTTATATACAATCCTGCCTATGCTCGGATCTTTCCAGTCGAGGCTGTCTATATTCCACTGGACGCAGTACATATTCATCGACTTTACCATATTTACGACGTTGTTGTCATAGTCGCCGTACGGCGGACGGAACAGGGTAGGGGTTTTACCCGTAAGTTTTTTAATACGGTTATTGCAGTCGTTTATTTCCTCTTTCATTTTTTCGGCGGAGAGCGCGGGCATATGAGCGTGAGTTGAGCTGTGGTTGCCTATATCGTGACCTCGTTTCGCGATTTCCTTAACGGAGTCGGGATATTTTTCCGCCCATTGACCTACAAGAAAAAACGTGGTTTTTATATTGTATTTATCCAGCGTGTTCAAAAGGTCTTCCGTCTGTTCATTACCCCACGCGGCGTCAAATGAAATCGAGCAGACTTTATCCTTTGTATCTACGCTGTAAATCGGTATAACGCGCTCGATTGAAGCTGTCGCCACCGCTTCGCTTACAGAGTTTAATCCGATTGATAACGACGCTATACCAAGTAAAAAGCACAGTATTATAATGAGTAACGACCGTTTTGTAAGTATAATAAAACGCATATAATCACCGATAGATTATATGCGTTTATTCATTTTTATATGATTTTAAATCTTTTCCCAGGTTACTCCGTTCGGAGTATCAATAAGTTTAATATTCTTAGCGAGTAAATCGTCGCGGATTTTATCGGCTGTCGCCCAGTCCTTATCGGCTCTCGCCTTCTGACGCTTTGCGATAAGCGTTTCAATTTCGGCGCCGAGGTCGTCGTCGGTTTCGTTTTCAGCCTTAGTTAAATCAAGCCCTAAAACCTTGTCAAATTGTTTTATAAGATAGAATTTAGTGGCGTCGTTAACATCGGCTTTCAGAATATCATAAACCGCGGTTAAACCGAGCGAGGTATTGAGGTCGTTATCAAGCGCGTCGGTGAAAATCTTATTCAGTTCTTCGGCCTTAGCCTTATCCACCTCGCCGTCCTTATTTAATGCGGAAATACGTTTAACAAGTTTGTCGTAGGCTTTGGCGGTGTTGTCAAGGCTTTCGTAGGAGAAAGTGAGCGGTTTTCTGTAATGGCTTTGCAGGCAGAACATTCTGTACACAAGCGGGTTGTAACCCTTACTTTCGAGCAGGGAAACAGTTAAAAACTCGCCTTTTGATTTGCTCATCTTACCTGTGTTATCGTTGAGGTGGAGAACGTGGAACCAGTAGTTGCACCATTTGTGACCGAGGTACGCCTCGCTCTGCGCAATTTCGTTTGTGTGATGGGGAAAAGCGTTGTCCACTCCGCCGCAGTGAATATCAAGATGCTCGCCTAAATGCTTAATACTTATAGAGGAACACTCAATATGCCAGCCGGGGTATCCTACGCCCCACGGGCTGTCCCATTTAAGCGCCTGGTCCTCAAATTTTGATTTTGTAAACCAGAGCACAAAGTCGGTTTTGTTGCGTTTATTTTCGTCATTTTCGACATCCTCACGCACGCCGACCTCTAAATCGTCCGCGTTCATATTGCCGAACACATAGTAATTGTCGAGCTTCGATGTGTCGAAGTAAACGTTTCCTCCCGCGAAGTACGCGTACCCCTTATCCATTAAAGTTCCGACCATTTTAATAAAATCATCAATACAGTTTGTGGCGGGTTCTACAACATCGGGGGTTTTTATATTGAGCTTTTTGCAGTCCTCAAAAAACGCGTCCGTATAGAACTTCGCGATTTCCATAACGCTTTTGTGTTCGCGTTTAGCGCCCTCGAGCATTTTATCGTCGCCTGTATCGGCGTCGGAGGTGAGATGTCCCACGTCAGTGATATTCATAACTCGTTTTACGTCGTAGCCGGAATAACGGAGATACTTTTCAAGAACATCCTCCATAATATATGTGCGGAGATTTCCGATATGCGCGTAGTGGTAAACAGTGGGACCGCAGGTATACATATTTACCTTGCCGTCGGTGTTGGGGATAAATTCAGTTTTTTTCTGTCCTAAAGTATTGTATAGAATCATATTGCTCACTCCATACTGATAAATTGTTTATTATCTCTTAAATAGATTATGCCTGAAATAATGCAGAATACGGTGGAAATCCAAAGCGCGGTTTCACCGATAATATAGAATACAAATCCGATTGTCGTGACAGTGGCGGGCTCAAGCGGTATCATACGGAAAATCTCGAGCGCGAACTGAAGCACAAATATAATTATAATCGCGATAATCTGTGTAACGGTTTTTACCTTGCCCCAGATATTCGCCGCCACAACCTTGCCTTCGCTCGCGGCGAGCAGCCTTACGGACATTACGGCGAATTCTCTGAACAGTACGACAATTACAACAAGCGCGTCGCACAGTCCGTTTTGTACAAAACATAAAAGCGCCGAAAGCACGAGTATTTTATCGGCGAGCGGGTCGCAAAACTTCCCGAAATTAGTAACAAGGTTATTTTTCCGGGCAATCTTACCGTCAAAATAATCGGTTAAACTTGCCGCGCCGAATACCGCTAAAGCTACAAGGTAATGAGTCGGGAACGGGATAAGTATAGCCGCGATAAAAAACGGGACAAGAACTATTCTTAAAATTGTCAGTTTATTGGGTAAATTCATTTAATCAAGCTTTCTGTTATATCATTTCGCCTACAGGGTCAATTCCGAGGCTGTCGGTAATTTTAACTTTTACAAAGCTTCCGACAACGGGTTTAATATCGCCCGCGGTAAAGAAAATATTGCCGTCGACCTCGGGGCAATCTCCCGCGCTTCTTCCGAAATAGCATTCGGCGTATCTGTCAAATCCTTCGACAAGCACCTCAACCTCGTCTCCGATTGAGTCGAGCGCGTACTGCTCCATAATGAGCTGCTGCTGTTCGCTGATTATTTCAGCGCGTTTAAGTTTAATATCTTCGTCAATCTGGTCGGGGAGTTTTGCCGCGGGGGTGTCTTCCTCCCGGGAATAGGGGAAACATCCCATACGGTTGAATTTTATTTCGTCAACAAATTTTGAGAGCTCCTCGAACTGCTCCTCGCTTTCGCCCGGGAAGCCCGTTATAAAAGTGGAGCGCAGAGTTATTTTGGGGATTCTTTCCCTGAGCTTATTAATCAGCGATTTTAATTCGTCATAGCTTCCTTTTCTGTTCATAACTTTCAGCAGGTCTTTATTACAATGCTGAAGCGGTAAGTCAAGGTATTTTACGATTTTTTCTTCGCTTGCGATTACGTCGATAAGTTCGTCTGTAATTCTTTCGGGATAACAGTAAAGCACCCTTATCCACTTTAACCCTTCTATTTTACAAAGCTCTTTTAAAAGCTTCGGAAGCATTGGTTTTCCGTAAATATCGTTTCCGTAGTATGAGGTATCCTGAGCTATGAGAATAAGCTCGCGCACACCGCCCTCGGCGAGCCACTTGGCTTCCTTTACGAGGTTTTCTATTTTACGGCTTCTGTATTTTCCCCTTATCATCGGAATAGCGCAGTAAGTGCAGTGGTTATCGCAGCCTTCCGCGATTTTAAGATACGCGTAATGTCTCGGCGTACTCTGGATTCTTTCACCCTCAAGCTGCATACAGTTTTTCGGAGGGAAAATTTCCTGTTTTTCGCCCTGAAGAGTTTTGGTTATAATATCAGCGATTGTGTCGTTAGCGCCTATACCGATACAGGCGTCAATCTCGGGAAGCTGTTTCATAACGTCTTTTTGATAACGCTCGGCGAGACATCCCGTTACAATCAGGCATTTAATCTTTCCTTCGGCTTTGAGTTTCGCAAGCTCGAGGATTTCCTCGATACTTTCCTGCTTAGCGGGCTCAATAAAAGCGCATGTATTTACTATTGCCGCGTCGGACATCGCGACGTCTTCAACTATCTCGAACTGTTCATTATTAAGTTTAGCGAGCAGCATCTCGGCGTCGACCTGATTTTTGGCGCAGCCTAAAGATACAATACCTACTTTGTATTTCATATGTAATCGTCCTCTGAATAATTACTCATTACAGCTTTAATATCGCTCCATGAATAACCCATACGCTGAAGAGCCGCTACGGTTCTGCGGCGGCCTTTTTCGTCTTTAAGGTTGTTTTTATACTTTCTTTCTATAAGAATTTCAATATGTTCTCTCGGATCGGGAGAAAGCTCATCCAAAATCTCGTCCGCCAAGTCTTTGTCGATACCTTTTTCAAGAAGCTTGTACTTCGCTCCTTTTACCGAAAGGTGCTTTATATTTATAAGCTGTTCGGCGTATCTCTCAGCGAATTTTTCGTCGTCCACAAGTCCGAGTTCTTCCATGCGCTCAACCGCTTTTTTCGCGGCGTCTGCGTCCTCGGTTCTCCGGATTTTTGTTTCAAGCTCGCGCTTGCTGTGGTCGCGGTTCGATAGCAGCCACAGCGCTTTTTCCTTGGCGCGTTTTTCGCCCGACATCTCAACAAGCTCTTTAAGCTCGTCATCCGAAATTTCCGAACCGACCGAGTAAGGGCTGGAGATTATGGTTTCGGTGTCTATTTTCAGGGCGTATTCGCCGTCAATATAAACCGCCGAGAGCTTTTTCCGCTTAGGAACAATATTGGTAATAGTCATCAGTCTTCAACTAATACGTCGATGTTAGCTTTTTTGGATTTAGCCGCGGGCTTGAGTTCGTCTTTAGCCGCTACGGGTTTGGCTTTTGCGGGAGTTTTTTTTCGGGGGCCTAATTTATCGATATTCTCCCAGAGTTCTTTTTCGATTTTATCCGCTAATTCGGTATTTTCCTCAAGGAGAGTTTTAACATTTTCTCTGCCCTGGCCGAGACGTTCGCCGTTGTAGCTGAACCACGCGCCCGCTTTCTGGATAACGTCGGCTTTAACGGCAAGGTCCACAAGCTCGCCGATTCGGCTGATACCCTGGCCGTACATAATATCGAATTCCGCCTCTTTAAACGGAGGAGCGATTTTATTTTTAACTACCTTTGCTCGAGTGCGGTTGCCTATCATCTCGCCGTTTTGTTTAAGAGTTTCAACTCTTCTTACATCAATTCGTACGGATGAATAGAATTTAAGCGCGCGGCCGCCTGTTGTAACCTCAGGGTTTCCGTAGATTACGCCGACTTTTTCTCTGAGCTGGTTGATAAAGATTGCTACACAGTTGCTTTTGTTTATAGCGCCTGCTAATTTTCTTAACGCCTGCGACATAAGTCTCGCGTGGAGACCTACGTGGCTGTCGCCCATTTCGCCCTCAATTTCAGCTTTAGGTACCAAAGCGGCAACCGAGTCAACTACGATTACGTCAATCGCTCCGCTTCGGATAAGAGCTTCCGCGATTTCGAGCGCGTCCTCGCCTGTATCGGGCTGAGATACTAAAAGAGAGTCAATATCCACGCCCAAAGCCTCGGCGTAAACGGGATCCAAAGCGTGCTCAACGTCTATAAAAGCGACGTTGCCGCCGTTTTTCTGGCCTTCCGCTATACAATGCAGGGAAAGAGTGGTTTTACCCGAAGATTCGGGGCCGTAAATTTCAACAATTCTTCCTCTCGGAAGTCCGCCTATACCGAGCGCTATATCGAGCGAAAGCGAACCTGTTGAAATATGGTCTATAGCCATATGCTGATTTTGACCGAGACGCATAACCGCGCCTTTTCCGAACTGTTTTTCAATTTGAGTCATCGCTGTTTCAAGAGCTTTTGCCTTATCAACTGCCATTTTCAATACCTCCGTTTTATTCAAAAAATCTTACTATCCAATTATAAATTATTGTCGCGAAAAAATCAATATATACGCGCTAAAAAAGTTCGAACAAATTTTCTAAAATTATATCAGAGTACCATAAACAACTCTCCGAATATTGCCTAAATCGAGTTTATAATCTATATTCATATAATTTTTTGTTTCCATAAGTTTTTTTACATCCTCAAACTGTCCCTCGCCGAGCTCGAAAGCCATCATCCCGCCGTGTTTCAATTTAGAGGTGTAATCTTCTGTAATGGCGCGGTAGAATTTAAGCCCGTCCGCGCCTCCGTCCAAGGCGACTTTCGGCTCGAACGAAATCTCTTTTTGCAGAGTTTCGATCTCGTCGGTTTTTATATAGGGAGGATTAGAGATAATCAGGTCAAACTCCCCGTCCTCAAATTCATCGGAACAATTAAAAACATCACCCGCTATAACGTTAATATCGGCGTTGTTGAGGCTTATGTTTTCGCAGAGATAGGGTAGAGCTTCCGCCTCTTTTTCGAGCGCGGTAACATCGGCGTCGGTTTCTTTAGAGATTACGACGGCTAAAGCTCCGCTTCCCGAACATAAATCAAGCACTTTCGCTTTTGGTTTATCTTTAAGAAAATCGAGCGATAGTCTTAAAAGCACCTCGGTATCATCCCTCGGAATCAAAACTCCTTTTCCGACTTTAAATTTATAGCCGTAAAAATCCCACTCGCCGAGTATGTACTGAAGCGGTTCTCCGCTTAATCTGCGGCCTAAAAGGGTTACGAAGTACGCCCCCTGTTTATCGTCGGCGATGAGGTTTTCGGTGTTGAGTTGTATTTTATTTATGTTAAAAACTTTTTCGATTAAGCACATAGAATTAAAGGCAGGATCTGAAATTCCTGCCTTATCTAATTCCTCTTTAGCTTTATTGTATAAAAACTTAACAGCAACCATTTTTTACAATATCCGAGCCGTCCTCGGGGATAACGGACTCAATCGCCTTAATAGCGACCTCGCACATTTTCTCGTCAGGCTCTTTTGTGGTAACTCTCTGAGCCCAAAGTCCCGGAGCGGCAATTATTCTTGTTAATATATTATCGTGTTTTCCGCAGAACTTAATAAGTTCGTATCCGATTCCCATTGTAATCGGGAGTAAAAGAATTTTTATAAGCGGTCTTAAAAACAGTCCTTTCGGAATAAAAAGACCGATAATAATTCCTACCAAAAGCATTAAAAGAATAAAGCTTGTACCGCATCTCGGATGGAAACGGCTCTGCTTCATAACGTTTTCGGGAGTTAACTCAAGCTCTCTTTCGTAGCAGAAAATTGTTTTGTGCTCAGCGCCGTGGTACTGGAAAACTCTTTTCATATCGGGCGTCATCGAAACAATAAGAATATACGAAATGAAAATCGCGATTTTTAAAAGTCCTTCGATTACCGACTGCCAGAAAGCTATACCTTCATCTCCGCCGTTGAGCGCGGGGAACGCCATTCCCAAAAGTCCGAAAATCCATGTCGGAAGGAAGAAGAATAAAAGAACGGCAAGCGCTACGCCTATAAGGCTCGAAATTATCATAAGGACTTTCATCATAACGCCTTTTTCTTCTTTTTTGGGTTCTTCTTTTTCTTCGGCTTTTACTTCTGTATTTTCGGCGGTATCAGCCGGCTCTTCACTTTCGGCTTTTTCTTTTTTATCTTCTTCCTCGGCTGCCTCCATAGCTTTGTCCGCGGAAATCATTAAGCTTTTATAGCTTAAACGCATTGAGTCAATCATTCCCGAAACGCCTCTTATAAAAGGCAGTTTCCAGAATTTACTGCTCTCGGTTAAAAATTTAATGTTTACATCTTCTGTGTAAATATCGTCTCCTGTGCGGACCGCTACTGTGTTTTTCTTTGGTCCGCGCATCATTATTCCCTCAATCAGCGCGGAACCGCCGATTGAAGTTATCTTTTTAGTTTCAGTTTTTCTCATAAAATCACCTTATTTTGAATCCCTGTTTTCAGTTAGGATAGGGATAGTAATTGTTACTGTAGTTCCGACGCCTACGCCCGATTCAATATCGAGACTTCCTTTGTGCAGCTGCATAATCTCATCGGCAACCGCAAGTCCGATACCCGAGCCGTTTACTTTCTGATTTGCTTTGTAGAATTTTTCCTTAACCTTCGGTAAATCTTCCGCGGGAATACCGCATCCCGTATCTGTAATTGTAATGATAATATTATCGGCGTCGGTTTTTTTGTCGTATTTAATCTCTATAGCTACAACTCCGTCTTCGGGAGTATATTTTAAAGCGTTATCGATTACGTTGATAAATACCTGTTTAAGGCGGTTTCTGTCGCCGTATACAGGCGGGAAAATCTCAACCGGCTCGTCGTAAATAAGATGCTTATTCTCGTTTACGGCGCGGTCTTTAAGCATATATATTACCTCGTCGAGCTCGGCTAAAATATCAAGCTTTTCGTTAATAAGAACCATTCTTCCCGTCTGAATACGCGAGAAGTCTAAAAGTTCCTCAACAATTCCGGTAAGGCGACCGCTTTCCTTTATAATTACGCCCATACCTTTGTCGAAGGTTCTTCGGTCAAGCTTCTTTCTGCCCGAAAGCTGCATTGTTTCCGCCCAGCCTTTAATAGCCGTAAGCGGAGTACGCAGTTCGTGCGAAACTCGCGAGATAAAGTCGTTTTTCATCTGTTCGGTAGCCTCTAAATCTTTAGCCATATCGGTAATGGCGTCGCAGAGGTCGCCGATTTCATCGTTATATTTTTTCTCGATTTTCGTACTGAAATCGCCGTGCGCGATTTTGTTCGCCGTTTCGCTGAGTTCCCTTACGGGCGCAACGATTGAGCGTATAAAGTACGAGCCTGAGAAAATAATGATAAATAAAATAACCATTCCCGCAAAAATAATTATTGCTGAAATAAAGATTATTCTTCCGGAAATATTCTGGGTTGAAACAACGTATCTTATAGCGCCGACAGCGTATCCGTTACGATTGCTGATAATACGGATATAGCTTGTTACAGGCTCGCCCGACTTGGTTTTTGAGCTTATAAAAGCGTAGCCCTTGCCGTTGTTTTTAGCGGTTTCAAAACTTTTTATATCATCGTTTTCGTCGTAGGAAAAACCTGTTGACGTAAGCACGATTCGTCCTGTGGAGTTAATAACCATAACCTCCATCTGTTCCTTGTGCTGGAAGTTTTCGACATAAGCTGCGGCTTCCGAGGAAAATGAGGACGAGTTATCCGTTTCGTAGTTTTGAAAAATGGTTGTAAGTTCCGAGCCCGCCGTGGATAAAGTTCTTTCAACCTCGTTATTAAAAAGGTAGGCAGTTCCGTAAATAAGACCTGTAACAATCAGAATAATTATCAGAACTATAAGTAGCATTGTGCTTAGAATCCATCGTCTGGTAATACCCTTAAACAAATCCTTTCTGCCTCCTTTTATAATTTAATTCAAGTTATCAGTTAGCGTCCCACTTGTATCCAAGACCCCAGACGGTAACAATGTATTTCGGGTTGGAGGGTTCGTCCTCAACCTTCATTCTGAGACGTCTTATATTAACGTCGACAATCTTTTCCTCGCCCACATAAGCGTCGCCCCAGACATGGCTTAAGATATCGGTTCTGTCAAGCGTTTCGCCGGGGTTCGAGAAGAAGTATTCCATAATCTGGAACTCAACCTGGGTAAGTTCTATAACCTCGTCATTTTTTAGAAGAGCGCGGTTTCTTAAATTCAGGGTGAAATCTCCCGAATGAAGCTCCTCTTTAAAGTTGTTTTCGGCGTTAGCCTGTGCGAGAGAAACTCTTCTGTGCAGAGAGTCAACGCGCGCCAAAAGTTCGGAAGGGGAGAACGGCTTTGTAACATAGTCGTCGGCTCCGAGCATAAGTCCCGTAACCTTGTCCATTTCCTGGGTTTTTGCCGAGAGCATAATAATTCCGAGACCGCCGTTTTTATTCCTAAGTTCCTTACAAACCTGGAATCCGTCGATACCGGGCAGCATTACATCGAGAATAGCAACGTCAAAATCGCCGCCGTTTTCGTCGTAACGTTTTAAAGCGGTTTCGCCGCTGTCAGCCTCGACAACTTCGTATCCGGCACGTTGCAGGTTAATTACGACAAAGTCGCGGATAGCGGATTCATCCTCGCAAACAAGTACCTTTTTCATAGTTTAGACCTCCGTGAATTTTAAACTTCTAAAACTTTATCGGAACTAAGTTCCTTTTAAGCGCCTAAATCGTTGAGCGCAAAGTTTTCTTTAAGAGAATCCCCAGATATTGAAACAGGGGAATTTTCCTCAATTTTATAGGTGTAAATATATTGGTTGTAACTTTCTAAAGTTGAGTAACCGTTCATATCGTCGGGTGAGGTTCCGACGTCGAAAACTTTAAACGTAGCTATAAGCTTGTCCGAACTTCCCGAATTATCCGAATAGATTTGCATTGTCCTGCTGTCGTCGGAAAGAAAAGCGGTTGTTGTATCCGAGAAGTTTTCGGGTAGTTTAAAGTAGTATCCGAACTCAAAATTAGAGATGCATTTAACTTTTGTAATAAGTCTGTTTGTTTTTGTATTAAGACCGCTCCAGCTTATAAGCGGGGCGATTGGCTTAGAGTTTGAGTCTGTTTTTGTTCCCGCGATTACGGGAATCTCAATAAAACCGTCGTGGTCAATATCGGTGCAGTGGATTTTTTCAGAGCGAACGGTAATATTCTGATTTTTAGAAGTGGACATCGGACAATTGAAAAGCCTTTGTTTCCGGGAGTTATAGTAAATAACCTGGCTGTTATATCCTTTTTCAAGTATTCCGTCCACCGCTACTCCCATTGTGTCTTTATTTATAAGACTTGACTCGGTGTTGTCGAATTTTATTACATTTCTGTCCATCGGACAGCTTGAAAGAGTATAAAGTTTGTTTTTATCGTAATCGGTAAGTACGGCGCTTGCTTCGGTTTCGTTTGAGCTTAGGTTAAAGGAAAGAATTTCGCTTCCGCCGTCACGGTCATAGTCGCCCGTGGTAAAACTCGAATAGTTTATCGAAAAGTCCGTGCGGTTTGATTTATGCTTTTCGGGACTGTAATCAAAAATATTGAGCTCGTTATAAGGAGAGTTTGTAATTAAAAATCCCGTAAAGATTTCCTCCACGCCGTCGTAATCATAATCGGCGAACTGAACGCAGTCTACATCGGCGTGATTGATTTTAAAACTTCCGCTGATTTTCCATTCTTTACCCGTATCGTACATAACGAGTACATAGGTGTTTTTTTCTTCGCTTTTTAAGTGGTAAAAAGCTATGGCTTCGTCTTTTTTATCTCCGTTTAAATCTTCGGTGATAATCGCCGAGCGGTAATCTCCGTTCTGGGGATATTTAAGTTTATAATCACCGTTAGCATTTTCGGATATAAGGCTTTCGAGCTGAGCTTCTCTGCCTGTAGTTTTCGGAGGATTTAAAAGGCTTGGGTCGTTTATTCCGAGCGAGCATCCGCTTAAGAATATAACGGCGCTGAGGATTAAAGCCGGTATTCCTGCCTTAAATTTCATATTTAATCTCTTTCTTTGTTTTTTACTATACAATATTTTATCTTTATTCCCTCGCTTGAAAACATTTTCTCGTGTTCGGTTTCAGGCGTGGTTTCGGGATCGATATCGCTGTTGTGTAAATCGTAGGTGAGTTTTACAATTTCAAAACCTTCGCTTTTAAAGTAATCGAGACTTTCCGAAAACAGCTCGTCGTCATCGGTCTTAAAGTGGATTTCCTTACCGTATTCCAAAAGGTTTTTATAAAGCTTAAGCTTTCTCGGATGAGTAAGCCTGCGTTTTTTATGTTTTTCACGCGGCCATGGGTTGCAGAAGTTAATGTAAATTCTCTGTACAGCGTCATCCGCTCCGATAATTTTATCGAGCATTTCAACGTTGTATCTTACGAGCGCGATGTTTTTTACCTCCGAGTTTCTGTCGGCAAAAAGCTTTACGATATTTCTGCGTCCCACTCCGAGCATATCCAGTTTTATATCAACCGCTATAAAGTTTATTTCCGGGTTTAAAAGAGCCATCTGACCGACGAACGAACCCTTGCCGCAGCCGACCTCAAGCATTATCGGATTATCATTTTTAAAAAAACTTTTCCAGCGGTTTTTATACGCTTCGGGTTCGGCGACGTAAAAATCGCAAGCGTTAAGTTCGGGCTCGGCCCATTTCTTTTTACGAATCCGCATTTTTCACCTATACATACTTATACTTATAATCATTACTCATTATAACAAATACTGACAGATATTGCAATTATTTTTTTACAATAATTACATTTTGTACATTTAATTCTATTACGCAATTAAAACGTTGTAAATTAGGTTACATAATTCTTAAAAAGAATTAAAAATCCGTTTAAAACCTGTTTTAAAGGTAAAAAAAGACTGACAGAAAAACTGTCAGCCGTATTAAAATGAATTTTTACTATAAAAAATATATTCCGTCCGTACATTTTTCGCTTCGGATAAACTCAATATCGGAAAACTCTTTGTTGAGTTTTTCGGTGAACGGAGTGATGACAATATCCTCGGTTTTAAAATGTCCCGCGTCAATTATCGCGATTTCAAGCTTGCCGGCGGTGAGTATATCGTGGTGTTTAATTTCGCCTGTTAAAAGCACGTCGGCGCCTTTTGATTTTGCAAGCGGAGCTAAATCTCCGCCGCTTCCCGAGCAAATCGCGACTTTCTTTACGTTCTGAGCGGGAAGTGTGTATCTGAGCCCCTCGCAGTTTAACGCCGTTTTTACCTGTTCGGCGAACGCTTTATTTGTAGTTGTGTTTTCAAGCTCGCCGATGTAAAGACATTCGCCCTCGACGAATGAGCAGTTTTTAACTCCCACAGTCTCGGCTAAACAGGTGTTTACTCCAAACCCGGAGCTTAAATCAAGGTTCGTATGCAGACACAGCGCGCTTAAATTATTTTGTATTAATCGGTATACTATGCTGTTTTCGGGAATGTTTTTCAGCGCGTCGAAGATAACGGGGTGGTGGCTGATAATAAGCTGAGCCTCATTTTCAATTGCCTCGTCAATTACCTCGTCCGTGATGTCGAGCGCTACAACGACTTTTTTTACTTCGGTTTCCTCACTTCCGACAAGCAGCCCGACGTTGTCATATTCCATAGCCGTGTTTAGCGGAGCAAAGCTTTCGGTAAAGTTAATTATATCTTTTATTGTTTTCATACTAACCTCTTCTTGATTTTTTCAATAATCGGTAAAAGCGAGCTGTTGCCCTTGCTTTTGTTTTCTAAATTTCTTATTTGAATCTGAGCGAAAATCCGGTTGATTTCGTCGTTTAAATCGAGTTTTCCGAGGTAGGGGAAAACGTCGTCGGTTTCGGGGCTGTTTTCCGTAAAGCGCGCGGATAAAACCGTATAGCATTTTCCTTTGCAGATAACGCATTTCTGTTTTTCTATCTCAAATCCGTTTTTGTAAAGAAATTTTATAAGCTCCTCGCTTCTGGTCATCGGCTGAAGAATAAGATTGATTCTTTTATCTTTCGTAAGCGGGCTTTCGCCGATAATTCCGCTTATTATTTCGCCGCCCATTCCCGCTATTACGATGTCGGTAATTTTATCTTCGGCTTTAATCGGATTTAATCCCGCGCCCAAGCGGAACTCGATGTTTTTTACTCCGTAAAGTTTTGCGTTGCTTTCGCCGCTTTTAAGCGGTTTTTCGTTTATATCCGACGCAACGGCATACGAAATCTTCCCGCTTTTTAAAAGACGGATAGGCAGGTATGCGTGGTCGGTACCAACGTCAGCAAGCCTTGCACTTTCGCGTACAAGGCTTGCGCAAATTTTTAATCTTTCGTCAAGAGCCGGCTTGTCCATTACGCGGGAATTGCCGCGTTGAGTTTTTCGATAAGCTCATCGGGATTTACGCCGTGAACAGCGCAGGCGTCAGCTACCGATTCTCCTCTTGAAGCGGGACAGCCTAAACAATGCATTCCGATTGATAAAAAAACCGGTGCGGTTTCGGGATATTTATCGAGCACATCGCCGATAATTGTATCTTTAGTAATAGCCATAATTTTACCTCCGTTTGTTTTTCATAATTCTAACATATAGTTTATTATTTTTCAACTGACATTAAAGCGGTATTAAATGTTTTTTATTTCAGCGTTACAATCGTAACTCCGTTTTCGCCCTCGCCGAAAGTTCCGAGGCGGAAGCTTTTAACGTATTTAACGCTTCTTAGATGTTTTTGAATCTCGGTTCGGAGCACGCCTGTTCCTTTTCCGTGAATGATAGTAAGAGTTTCGATGTTCGCGAGAATAGCGTTATCTATTGCGGAGTCAACCGCCATAATAGCCTCAACCGCTGTTTGGCCTCTTACGTCAACTTCGGTCGACGGACGTATATCCACGTTTACCGAAGCGCCGCGGGTACGGCTCTTTTTGTTTGTTTTTTTGGTTTCGGACTTTTTAAGTCTTAGGTTTGAGAGCTTAACTCTCGTTTTTATTATTCCCGCCTGAACCATTACCATATCGTCTTTGTCGGGAAGTTCAAGCACAACCGCGTCTTTGTCGATATCGTAAATAAGAACGTCGTCTCCGATTTTAAGCGGACGCGGAAGCTTGTAGTCAGTTTCCTCCGCTTTGGTTTCAACGGGATTGGAGCTGTCCTCCATTTTGTTTATCTCGCGTCTGAGGCGCGCCCGTACATTTGAATTGTCTTTGGCTTTTTTCGCCTTTTCCATTTCGTCCATAAGGGCGTAAGCCTGAGCCTTTGTGCGGGAAACGATTTTCTCCGCTTCGGCGTGAGCTCTTTCGATTTCGTTTTTAGCGTTCTGCTTTGCTTTTATGAGCTCGTTCTCGGCTTTTTGTTTTTCCGTATTCGCTTTCTGGGTAAGTCTCTGCGCGTTTTCAAGCTGTTTTTCGAGGCTCTGGCGGCTGCTTTCAAGCTTCGTTACAACGTCTTCGAACTGTCTGCTGTCGCTGCTTACAAGCTCCTGAGCTCTAATAACAACATTCTCGTCCATACCGAGGCGTCTGCTTATCGCGAAGGCGTTGCTCTTTCCGGGAACGCCGATTAAAAGCCTGTAGGTCGGGCGCAGAGTTTTTATATCGAACTCGCAGCTTCCGTTTTCAATTCCGTTTGTTTTGAGCGCGAATTCTTTAAGCTCGGCGTAGTGAGTGGTACTCGCGATTTTAGCTCCGCGGGTTCTGAGCTTTTCCAGAATCGCAATCGCGAGCGCGGCGCCCTCAACAGGGTCGGTGCCCGCTCCTAACTCGTCGATAAGAGCGAGTGAGGATGAATTGGCTTTTTTCAGAATTTCTATAATATTTGTCATATGAGCTGAGAAAGTCGAAAGACTTTGCTCGATACTCTGCTCGTCTCCGATGTCAATTAGCACTCGCCTGAAAACTGAAATTTCACAGTTGTCGCCCGCGGGTATCATAAGCCCGCACATCGCCATAAGCGTTAAAAGTCCGATTGTTTTAAGCGTAACGGTTTTACCGCCCGTATTCGGACCTGTGATTACGAGAGTGTCAAATTCTTTTCCAAGATTTACGTCTATAGGCACAACCTTATCTTTTGAAATAAGCGGATGGCGCGCCTGTTTAAGCTCGATAACTCCCTTGTCGTTGAGCTTTGGAACAGTTGCTTTCATTGAGTACGCCAGGTCGGCCTTGGCGAAAATCAGGTTCAGCTCGATAAGACACTCGTAACTTCCGATTATTACGTCGGCGTATGAGCCCGCTAAAGCCGAAAGCTCAAATAAGATTCTTTCGATTTCCGCTTCTTCTTTTGAGATAAGAACTTTTATATCGTTGTTAGCCTGTACAACGCCCATCGGCTCAATAAAAAGCGTTTGTCCGCTTGAGCTTGTATCGTGTACAAGTCCGGGAATATTTCCTCTGCACTCGGCTTTAACCGGAACAACGTAACGTCCGTCGCGCTGGGTAATAATCGTATCCTGCAAATACTTCTGGTATGTACTGCTGTGGACAATTTTCTCGAGAACCTGGCGCGCTTTGGAAGTCGCTGCTTTGATTTTACGTCTTATGTCAGCTAAAGCGGGGGAAGCGTTGTCGGCGATTTCCTCGTCGCTTATTATACAGGAGCGGATTTTATCTTCCAAAAATTTATTTACAACAAGCCCCTGAAAAAGCATATCGAGTGTTGTGCTTGTGTTTTCGCACTTTGCCTGCCAGCTTTTTACGCCCCTTATAATTCTTAAAACTTCGGCGATTTTAAGCAGTTCTTTAATGTTTAAAAGACCACCCGCCTCGCCTCTGCGCAGTTCGTTTGAGATGTTTTTTAAATTGCCGAAAGAGGGCGCGCCGAATTTGCCCGTAAGCACATACGCGTCGTCGGTCATTTTCAGATTGCGTTCGGCTTTTTCGAGTTTGAATTCGGGTTCGATACAAAGCGCTTTTTCACGGCTTTCCTCGCAGGAGGTTTTGTCCGCCAAAAGTTTCAGTATCTTATCAAGTTCAAGGGCTTTATAATGTCTGTCCATATTTCACCTAAATTATGCTTTTTAAAAAACGCAGGGTTTTGAAGTCTTTTTCCAAAATAAATTTTATGTATTCCTCGCTGCAAAAATTGAGTGTTTTTAAATCTTTTTCGGGCAGCGAGAAAGAAAAAAGCTTATCCGAATCTGCGTAGCAGCAATGCCTCATAGCTGTAACCGCGCTCGGACTTAAATTGACTTTGTATTCCGTGTTTTCGTTTTTTTCGTAACAGTCTTTGCAGATGAAGCGTCCCGCTTTCGGTAAAAAATACATAGGATCTTTTTCATATTCACCGCATTGATAGCACATCATAATATCGGGCATATATCCCGCGAGACACATAAGTCTGAGTTCTACGCAGGGCTTTACAACCAAGGCGTTTCTTTTGTTTTCGCTTAAAAGATAAAGCGCGTTTAAAATCAGCCTGAGCTGTTCTTTCGACTCCTGCTCTTTCGGGCAGACGTTTCCCGCAAGCTCGCAGAAATACTGCGCCAAATACATATTCTCAATGCTGTTTCTGAGCCCCGTAAAAATTTTAACTGTCTTTGCGTCGGAAATAAGGTAGTTTTCCTTTCGCTTATGAAAAGTCAGTTTAGAGTAGGAGAGAAGTCCCGTCGCGGCGGATTTGGAGTTTTTGATATCTTTGGCTCCGTGCGCGAAAGCCTTTATAACGCCGTGGCTTTCGCTTAGTACGGTGACTAATTTATCCTTCTCCCCGATATTCTGTTCCCTGATTATAAGTCCGTTCGTTATAAATTTCATCTTTTTTCTCCGGTAAACGGTCTTCGGTTCTGTCGTTGTGAATACTTTTGTAAATTAAATAATCATAAATACTTCCGCTGTGCCAGAAAGAATTCCACGCGTCTAATTCGTTCATAATTTCACCCTGTATTAGTGTTCTTCGAAACGGCGGGCGGTATTCGATTTTCAGCGGTAAGTAATTTTTACCAACGGGGCGTTTTACTGACGGAAGTCGTTTTCGTCATATCCGAAATTACGCATTTGCTGAACGCTGTTGCGCCAGTCTTCTTTAACCTTAATCCAGGTTTGCAGAAAAACTTTACATCCGAAGAAGTTCTCCATATCCTGACGCGAATAGGTAGAAATCTTTTTAAGCATACTTCCGTGTTTTCCGATTAGTATACGTTTGTGAGTTTCTCTTTCGCAGTAAATTGTCGCGTCTACGTCTAAGATTTCCTTATCCTCTCGCATCCGCATTTTTTCTATTACAACCGCTATTCCGTGGGGAATTTCCTTGTCGCATAGTCTGAGTATTTTTTCTCTTATCATTTCGCTTGCCAAAACCCGCTCGGGTTGGTCGGTTAAAGTATCGTCCTCGAAAAAGTGTCCGCCCTCTATACTCTGCTTTTTCAGCTCGTCTTTAAGCTCGTCAATTCCGTTTCCGTCGGCGGCGCAAACAGGTACAACAGCCTCAAAATCATAAAGCTTGCTGTAGTTTAAGATTTGCTTCATAAGAATGTCTTTTTCTTTAAGCGTATCAATTTTATTTATCGCTAAAACCGCGGGCATTTCCATACTTTTAAACTTTTCAATAAGATTAAGCTCCGCCTTAGAAGGCTCCTTGTCCGCTTCAACAACAAGCATACAGCAGTCAACGCCGTTAACGCTTTCGCTTACCGAACGCACCATATATTTTCCGAGGCTGTTTTTAGGCTTGTGCATACCGGGAGTGTCGACGAAAACAAGCTGTGTATCGCCCTCTGTAAGCACGCCCGTAATACGGGTTCTTGTGGTCTGCGGTTTGCTTGATACAATCGCGACTTTAGCGCCTAACATACGGTTTAAAAGCGAGCTTTTGCCCACGTTAGGACGTCCGACTATGGCGATAAACGCCGATTTTTTGTTTTTATTATTACTGTCCATAATCCGACCTCGTTTAAAATTCAATCAAAAAAGCCGGCATTAAGCCGACTTTTTGTTCTTTGTAAAAAACCGCTTAATCCCTGTAGGTCCTGCAAATATAAATACTACCGATATTATAAGCGAAATAATAAATAAAATCAATAGCAGGGGATTACGCAGATAATAAAAAGCTAAAGCGTAAATTTTCTCTAAGTCAAAGTAAAATAAAAACGCGATAATTATTGCCGAAACCGACATCACAAGCACCGCGGCGGCGCCTGTATCTTTGGCGATTTTTATTTTTTCGTCGTATTCTTCGGTTATTCGGTCGCTGAGGTTTTCTATCGCTGTGTTAAAAAGCTCCGCGCCGATAATACCTGAAATTAAAAGTAAAACTACCGCCCATTTAAGCGCGCTTAATTCAAACCAGAAGCTGAACACAATTACATAAAACGCGGCAACAAAATGAAACCTGAGATGGATTTCCTCTTTCAGCGCGCAGAAGATACCGCTGAACGCGTTTTTAAAGCTTTTTATCCGGCTTTTCAATTTACGATGTAGCTTGAGGAAGCGGGCAGACCGAGCTGATCCATAACAAGTTCTTCTTTTTCTCTCATTCTTACCTTTTCCATATTCTCAACATGGTCGTATCCTAAAAGATGGAGAACGCTGTGAGCTGTAAGATAAGCGACTTCGCGCTGCAAAGTATGACCGAAAGCCTCAGCCTGTTCAACGGCTTTTTCAACTGAAATAACGATATCTCCGAGAATTTTCGCTCCTGTTTCCATATTTGTGTCGTACTCGCCGTTTTCTCCCATCGGGAAAGAAAGCACGTCTGTAGCGGCGTCAATATTTCTGTACTGAGCGTTGAGCTTTTTGATTTGTTCGTTGTCTGTAAAAGTAACGCTGATTTCAGCCGGGCCCTCGAATTTTTCAAGTTCAAGCACGGCATGACAGCAACGTCTTATCAGCATGCGCAGTCCTGTCGGAATTTTAACAGCTTTCTGATTGTTGGTGATTATCACTCGGATTTTATTTTCTGTCATTCCTTTTCACCTCGTTTTTTTCGTAAGCTTTAATAATATCCTGTACCAATCGATGTCTTACGACATCTTTTTCGTTGAAGCTGCACTGAGCGATATCGTTGATTCCCCTAAGTATTCTAAGACAATCTTTAAGCCCGCTTTTGGCTCCGTGAGGAAGGTCAATCTGCGTAATGTCGCCGGTTATTACCATCTTGCTGTTGAAACCGAGACGGGTAAGGAACATTTTCATCTGTTCTTTTGTAGTGTTCTGGGCTTCGTCAAGAATGATAAAACTGTCGTCGAGAGTTCTTCCTCTCATATACGCGAGAGGGGCTATTTCAATATTGCCTTTTTCAACATATTTGTGGTAAGTTTCCACACCCAACATATCGAAAAGCGCGTCGTAAAGAGGCCTTAAATAAGGGTCTACTTTACTTTGCAGGTCGCCCGGAAGAAATCCGAGCTTTTCACCCGCTTCAACGGCAGGTCTTGTAAGTATAATACGGTTAATCTGTTTGCTCCTGAAAGCGGTAACCGCCATCGCTACGGCAAGGTAGGTTTTTCCCGTTCCAGCGGGACCTACGCCGAAAGTAACGGTGTTATCGGAAATTGCCTTGCAGTATTTTTTCTGGCCGATCGTTTTGGGTTTAATCGGTTTGCCTTTCGCGGTAATACAAATACAATCGTCGGCAAGCTTTTCGAAGCTGTCGGAAGTACCGTCTTTAACCGTAGCAATACAGTAACGCACATTCTGCTCACTCAGGGTTTCGCCCCGGTTTATAAAGTGCATCAGAGCTTCTAAAACTTTTCCTGTTTTAAAAACGTTTTCGTCGTCGCCGCTGATTTTAAGTTCATCCGAACGAACGGTGATTTTTACGTTGAATTCGCGTTCGATTAGTTTTATGTTTTCGTCAAAACTTCCGAAAAGCGCGACAGCGTGCTCGGTTCTTCCGATACTAAAGGTATTATCCGTAATACATACTCCCCTTTTAATACAATAATGTATGTATTAAAAAATGATTATTATTATCCAATATAACATTGGAGAATAATATTGACTTTATTATAACATATATATATAAAAAATAAACCCCTAAATCGCATTTTAATTGAGAATTTCAAAATTTTGTATATAATGTGCATAAACGTGCAAATTCTGTCTTTGCAGTATGCAAAATGACTAAAAAATATTGATTTTTAATTAGATTTGTCGCAAAAAGGTAGTTTTGCTTGAGCAAAGCTGATTAAATTCGCTCAACGAATGACGGAAAATAATCATTGTTTTACCATTCGTCTTAAAATAACGCATAATACCGCATAATATTGAAAAACAGTATTGACAAATCAGGCGCTATATATTATAATAGCTTAGCTGTAAAGAAAAAAACTTTACACAGAAGAAGATCGAGGCGGAGTTAAAATGGAAAAGAATATTGAAATTTCTTTGCTGTTTGATTTTTACGGCCAGCTTTTAAAGGAAGGCCAGCAAAAAGCCGTTGCTATGTATTACAACGATGACCTTTCGCTTGCGGAAATTTCCGATCAGCTCGGTATAACCCGCCAGGGTGTGCGCGATTCAATAAAGCGCGCCGAAAAAACACTTTACTCCTTTGAGGAGAAGTTAGCGCTTCTGAAGCGTTTTAAGCAAACCGAAAAAGGTCTTTTGGAAATTGAAGATTCAGCTAAAGAGCTTTTAAACGGTTACGATAAAAATAAAGTACAAAAGATTATAGATACAGCGAAATCTTTACACGAATAGAGGTGCGCATATGGCATTCGAGGGTTTATCCGAAAAACTTTCAGGCGCGTTTAAACGGCTTAGAAATAAAGGTAAATTAACCGAAACTGACGTTAAGGAGGCTATGCGTGAGGTAAGACTCGCGCTTCTGGAAGCCGACGTTAACTATAAAGTAGCTAAAGAATTTACAAATAAAGTAACCGAGAGAGCGGTCGGCAGCGACGTAATGGAAAGCCTGACTCCCGCTCAGATGGTAATTAAAATAGTAAACGAAGAGTTAACCGAACTTATGGGAAGCGAAACCGCGAGGATTGAGTTCTCTTCGCATCCGCCTACGGTAATTATGATGTGCGGACTTCAGGGTTCCGGTAAAACAACCCACAGCGGTAAGTTAGCTCTTATGCTAAAAAACCAGAACCACAGACCGCTTTTAGTTGCCTGTGATGTTTATCGTCCCGCGGCTATTGAACAGCTTAAAGTTGTCGGAGAAAAAGCGGGCGTAAGCGTGTTTGAAATGGGGCAGGATAAGCCCGTTAAAATTGCGAAAGAAGCGATTAAACACGCTAAAGACTACGGAAACGATGTTGTTATTTTAGATACGGCGGGACGTCTTCATATCGACGAAGAGCTTATGAAAGAGCTCGAAGATTTAAAAGAAGCGGTTAACCCGCATGAAATCCTGCTCGTTATTGACTCAATGACAGGTCAGGACGCCGTAAATGTCGCGAAAAGCTTTAACGAGCTTTTGGAAGTTTCGGGCGTTATTATTACAAAGCTTGACGGCGATACCCGAGGAGGCGCGGCGCTTTCGGTTAAGAAAGTTACAGGCAAGCCGATTAAGTTCGCGGGTACGGGCGAAAAATTAGAGGATTTGGAGCAGTTCCACCCCGACAGAATGGCGAGCCGTATTCTCGGAATGGGCGATGTGCTTACTCTTATCGAGCAGGCTGAGGATAAATTAGACGAGAAAAAAGCCGAAGAAGTCGCTAAGAAAATGATGCGCAATAAAATGGACTTCAACGACTTGCTTGAACAGTTCGGCCAGATTAAAAAGATGGGTCCGATTAAAGGTATCCTTTCTAAAATTCCCGGAATGGGCAATAAGCTTGACGGCGTCGATATTGACGACAGAGCGCTCGACTGGACCGAGGCGATTATCCTTTCGATGACTCCCGAAGAGAGAGCAAAGCCCGACCTTATTAACCCGAGCCGTAAGCGCAGAATCGCGGCGGGATCGGGCAGAAGCGTCGAAGAAGTCAACAGGCTTTTAAAACAGCTCAGGGATATGCAGAAAATGATGAGACAGTTCTCCGGAAAAGGTAAAAAACGCCGCAATATGAATTTCCCGGGTATGCCGGGCGGCGGATTCCCCGGATTTTAATTAATCTATAATAGTCATATATAATATGAACTTTATATAGAATCCCACATATGTTTCGGGTTTTATTTATAATCCGAAACGTGAGTAATTAACGAAAGCAGAGGTGAAATTTAATGGCAGTAAAAATCAGACTCAGAAGAATGGGAGCTAAAAAGGCGCCTTTCTATCGTGTAGTAGTAGCCGATTCAAGATATCCCCGCGATGGTCGTTTTATCGAAGAAATCGGAACATACGATATCTTAAAGAACCCTTCGGAGTTCAAGGTTGACGGCGACGCTGTTAAAAAATGGATTGCTAACGGCGCTCAGCCCACAGATACCGTTAAAGCTTTGTTAAAGAAGAACGGTTATATTGATTAAGAAAAGCCGAGGAGCGAAGCCTTTAATTAGCGACCGACGACAACTAATTAGCAAAGCAGCGAAGTCTGCGGCGCAAATTTGGGGAGTTGAAGCTAATTAAAGAACAGCGGAGCTCAACGAGGCTGGACAAAGAAAAGCCGAGGCTATGCCTCGAGTTTCAGAATTTATAATTAAAGAATGGAAAGGAATATTTAAAATGAAAGATTTACTTACAGTTATCGCTAAAGGCTTAGTAGAGAACCCGGACGCAGTTGAGGTTACAGCTGACGCTCCCAACGAGGAAGAAGTAACAGTTTATCACATCCACGTTGCTGAGGATGATATGGGACGTATCATCGGTAAGCAGGGTAGAATCGCTAAGGCTATCCGCACAATCGCACGTTCTGCCGCTGTTAGAAACGAGCAGAAAGTAATGGTTGAAATCGACTGATTATTTAGTAAAATAAAAACTCGCCCGAAAGGGCGTTTTTTTATTTTAAGGCAAAGTCCGTAAAATAAACAATTGCCATATTGTTAAATTCGTGGTAGAATTATTTGCGAATAATAAGGTTATTATATTGAAGAAAATTTCGAGGAGCTTATGATTAGTAAACTATATCCCGGCGGAAAACCGAAGGCGTTTAATGTTACATTTGATGACGGTGTGTTGCAGGACGTTCGTTTTGTAAACCTGCTTAACAAGTATAACCTGAAAGGAACTTTTAACCTGAATTCGGGGTTGATGGAGAGCGAATTCGAATGGACGCATAAGAACGGAAGTACTGTAAAGCGTATTGCTAAAGATAAGGTTGTACCTTTGTATAACGGTCACGAAGTGGCCTCACATACTCTAACGCATCCGTATATGGATGAATTGTCCGAATCAGAAATTATGTATGAACTGAAAACCGATAAGGATAAACTCGAAAAGCTCTTCGACAGAGAAATTAAAGGCTTTGCCGTACCGTTTCATTATTACAGCGAACTGATTGAAAACTGTGTAAAAAAATGCGGATTTACCTACGCGCGAATATCGGAAGAAAGCCATTCTTTTACTCCTCAAAAGGACTGCTATAAATGGAAGGCGACGCTGTTTCATCCCCGAAACTCATTTGATGAAATCGTACAGCGGTTTATTAAAACAGGCGAGGAGCTTGCTTTGCTCCAGATCGGAGGCCATTCCTATGACCTTGACGCGGAATATATGTGGGATAATTTCGAGAACGTATTTTTAAAAATATCTTCTCAAAATGATGTACTTCCTATGACTACAATTGAAATTGTCGAGTATTTACAGGCAATGGAAAAATCCGAAATAACCGAAAATTGTATAAAGAACAACAGCGATATCAGCCTGTGGTTTTTAATTGACGGTTCAGTTTGTGAAGTAAAGCCGTATGGAAACTATTGTAAGTGAAGAAAAATGATCTTGTTGCCGCTGAGCGTGAAGATATGAATATAATTTACATAAAAAGGCAATTGCCTGTTACGAAAAGGATATGTGAACTATGAAAAAACAATTTCTTGAAGTCGGAAAAATCGTCGGAACACACGGCGTAAGGGGTGAAATGCGGGTTAATCCGTGGAGCGACAGCCCCGATTTTTTAACAGCTTTTAAGGCGCTCTATTTTGACGGGGGCGCTGAAAAAATAAAGGTAAAATGCCGTCCGCACAAGAATATTGTGCTTATGACCGCCGAGGGTGTAACTACTGTTGAGGAAGCCGAAAAGTTCCGCGGAAAGGTGCTGTATATAAACCGTGACGACGTTAAGCTTCCCGAGGGCAGGAACTTTGTGCAGGATTTAATCGGTTGTAAAGTCCTTGACGCCGACAATAAAAATGGTGAGTACGGCGTAATTAAAGACGTATTTAAGACAGGCGCTAACGATGTTTATACGGTTGAAAAAGACGGCAGGGAATACCTTGTGCCCGTAATCGACAGCGTTGTGATTGAGAAAAATGTTGACGAAGGTTTTGTGCTTATCCGACCTATGAAAGGGATTTTTGATGATGAAGATTGATTTAATCACGCTTTTTCCCGAGATGTGCGGGGCTGTGCTCGGCGAGAGCATTATCGGACGCGCCCAAAAGAGCGAGGCTATAGAGATTAAATGTCACCAATTGCGCGACTACGCGCTTGATAAGCACAGACGAGTTGACGATACAACCTACGGCGGCGGAATGGGAATGGTGATGAAGTGCGAGCCGATTGCGCTGTGCTTTGAGGATATTGTAAAACAGCGTGAAAAAAGACCGCGTTTTATCTATATGTCTCCCCAGGGGAAAACTCTTACGCAGGAAAAGCTTAAAGAACTCGCCGAATACGAGAATATCTGTGTCCTTGCGGGACATTACGAGGGCGTTGACCAGCGTGTTATCGATGAATTTATTGACGAGGAGATTTCTATAGGCGACTATGTGCTGACGGGCGGCGAACTGCCTGCGCTCGTATTTATTGACGCGCTCGCGAGGCTGGCTCCCGGTGTGCTTTCGAACGATGAGTGCTTTACCGAAGAAAGCCATTTTAACGGTCTTTTGGAGTATCCGCAGTACACAAAACCGATTGAGTGGAGAGGACACGAGGTACCGCCTGTGCTTTACAGCGGAGACCACGCTAAGGTTGACCGCTGGCGTTACGAGCACAGCCTTATAAATACCGCTTTAAAGCGTCCCGACCTTTTAGAGCAAAAACAACTTACGAAAGAAGAAAAATCAATATTAAAAGAGTATCTTGAATTAGATTAATTTCACAGAGTACAATAAAATTAGTTAAGTTGCACAAACAGCAAAAGAAGAAATTGGTTATAATTATTATTAAATCCAAAATTGATTTTTGAGTGTTGACGTAGACGGAAAAAATGATATAATATGTAATATGGAAATGCCCGAGTGGCAGCAAATTTGGTAATCAGAGAGGGTTAAATTATGTACGTTAAGGATGTTTTAGTTGAAAACAAGGCGGGTTTACACGCTCGTCCGGCAACTTTCTTTATTCAGAAAGCCAACGAATATAAATCTACCGTTTGGGTTGAAAAGGAAGAGAGAAGAGTAAACGCTAAGAGCCTTCTCGGCGTACTTTCACTCGGCATTATCGGCGGAACAGAGATTAAAATTATTGCGGACGGTGTTGACGAGCAGGAAGCTGTTGACGGTCTCGTAGCTCTTGTAGAATCAGGATTCGCTGATCAGTAATAACAACTAAGAAGAAACTAACGGGCGGGGAACCGCCCTTTTCTTTTTATATTTTTAACCGTTTGCGATTATTTATCGGAAAACTTAAATAAACTAAAGTTAATGAAATCCGCGTTTGCGGATGAAGAATGAAGAGTTTAAAGTGAAAATTAACGAGCTTCGAAAAAAAGCAATGGCTTTACCGCTTTCGCCGGGCGTGTATATAATGCACGACAAAAGCGGAAAAATTATATATATCGGAAAAGCAAAAGCGCTTAAAAACCGTGTTTCGCAATACTTCGGTTCCCAGAACAACCACCCCGAAAAGGTTCGGCGTATGGTTGAGAATGTAAACGATTTTGAGTATATTATCTGCGACAGCGAATTTGAAGCGTTGATTTTGGAGTGCAGTTTAATTAAACAGCATTCGCCTAAGTACAATATCCTTTTAAAGGATGATAAGGGATATTCATATATCAGGGTAAGCCCCGATAAGTGGCGGAAAATTACGTACGAGCTCCAGAAAAGGGATGACGGCGCTCTTTATATCGGGCCTTATAAAAACAGCTTCTACGTAAAGCAGTCGGTCGAGGAAGCAAATAAGATTTTTAAACTTCCTACCTGTAACCGTAAATTCCCCGAAGATTTCGGAAAGGCGAGACCGTGCCTTAATTTCCATATAAAGCAGTGTATGGCGCCCTGCCGTGGAAAACTCAGCTTTAAAGAGTATAACGAAAATGTTGAGCAGGCGCTTGACTTTCTTAAAGGCGGAAGCAGTAAATCTTTAAAAGAGCTGACTGCGCAAATGGAAGAAGCTTCCGAAAAATTAGATTTCGAGCGCGCCGCGAAAATCAGGGATAAAATCGCCGCCGTTAAAAAGATGTCGGATAAACAAAAGGTGGTTTCGGTAAATGTTCCCGACCAGGATGTTATCGCGTATTTTACCGACAGCGAAAGAGGCTGTTTTCAGGTTTTCCGTTTTACGGGCGGAAGGCTTTGCGACCACGAGAATTTTATTGTAAATTCACCTATGGGCGAAGCGGGCGAGCTTTCCCAGTTTATTGTAAATTATTATTCTCTGAACCGCGAAGTTCCGCGTAATTTAACGCTTGACCGCGAGCTTGACGATAAAGAAGCGGTTGAAAAATGGCTCTCGGAAAAATTGGGCAGGCGGGTGTATATTACCTTTCCGCAAAGAGGCGAACAGGCTCAGCTTGTAAGTATGTGCCGTAAAAACGCCGCCGAAGCGCTCGCCCAGATTAAGGGAAGAACCTCCCGCGAATATTCGGTTTTGGAGGAACTTAAAAATATCCTCGGCTTAAAGAGTATTCCCGAATATATTGAGTCTTACGATATTTCAAATTTAGCGGGTACCGAAAACGTAGCGGGAATGATAGTCTACGAAAACGGAAAACCGCTTAAAAAGGCATATAAAAAATTTAAGATAAAAGGCTTTGAAGGCCAGGACGACTACGCCTCAATGGCGGAAGTGCTCGACAGACGCTTTACCGAATACGAAGAACTGAAAGATACAGGCGAGGGATTCGGAAGACTTCCCGACTTAATACTCCTCGACGGAGGAAAGGGTCAGGTATCGGCGGTTGAGCCTGTGCTTAAAAAGCACAATGTTGATGTTCCGCTGTTCGGAATGGTTAAAGATTCAAGCCACCGCACCCGCGCGATTACGGGTTCGGGTGGAGAGATTACAATAACCTCGCGCCGTTCGGTCTTTACGTTTATAAGTAAAATGCAGGACGAGGTGCACCGCTTTTCAATCGGCTACCACCATACCCGAAGAAAAAACGCGGCGTTTAAAAGCTCGCTTACAGATATTGACGGGGTAGGCGAAGTGAGGGCAAAATCTCTGCTTAAACACTTCAGAACAATTAAAAATATCCGCGAAGCCGACCTTGCCGAACTCGAGAATTGCCCGAGTATGACGCACGACAGCGCGCTTGCGGTGTATAATTATTTCCATAGAGATTTGTAATTTTCGGAACTTTGTGGTACAATCTTTTGGTATGGTTTAAAAAGAACCTGTTTGGAGGACTAAAATGCGTGTTATTACGGGTGAAGCCCGGGGACGAAAACTTATAACCCTTGAGGGCGAAGATGTGCGCCCCACTACCGACAAGGTGAAAGAAGCGGTTTTCTCGGCAATACAATTTGATATCCAGGGAAGAAAGTTTCTTGACCTTTTCGCGGGAAGCGGCCAGATGGGCATAGAAGCCTTGAGCCGCGGAGCCGAGTTCGCGGTATTCGCGGACAGCTCAAGAAAAGCCGTAGAGGTTATAAGGAAGAATTTAAACACTACAGGTTTCTACGAAAAAGCGAAAGTTCTGCATACCGACGCGCTTTCATTTTTAAAAACGAACAGCGAATTGTTCGATATTGCTTATCTTGACCCTCCGTTTAATTCGGGAATTTTGCAAGAGATTTTACCCTTAGTTGCCGAAAATGTGAAAAAAACAGGTATAATTATCGCGGAAAATCCCGAAAAAGAGGAAATTTTCGAAAAAATCGGCGAATTTATGCTTGACAGACAGAAACACTATGGTAAAATAAAAATATCTATGTACAGACATAGTGATTATATCTAAAGGAAGTTGTTATGGAAACAAAGGTAATTTGTCCCGGCAGCTTTGATCCTGTTACATTAGGGCATATTGATATTATTACCCGAGCCTCAAAAATGTTCGACCACGTAATTGTGGGTGTTCTTAAAAACGCGGAGAAAACTCCGAGCTTTACTACCGAGGAAAGAATCGGGCTTCTTAAAGAAGCGACGAGCGGGCTTGATAATGTCGAGATAGTAGGCTTCGACGGACTGCTTGCCTACTACGCTAAGGAAAAAGGCGTTACCGCGATTGTAAAGGGACTGAGAGCGGTATCGGACTTTGAATATGAATTTCAGCAGGCGCTCACCAACAAAAAGCTTAACCCCGAGCTCGAAACGGTTTTCCTTACCTGCAAGGCTGACTTTATGTACCTCAGCTCAAGTATGGTAAAACAGGTTGCCGCTTTAGGCGGAGACATAAGCTCGTTTGTGCCCGAGTGCGTGCATGATAAAATTTTACAAAGGTTAAAAAAATAAATTAGATAATGGAGAGAGAAAAATGAGAGTAGACGATTTAATTTTAGAATTACAGGACATGGTAAACAACGCGAGAGCTATGCCGCTTTCCAAGGATAAGAAAGTTCTTATTTCCGGCGAGAGAGTTTTTGATATTCTCGACGAAATCGAGGACACTCTTCCCAGCGAAATCCGCCAGGCAAAGAATATCGTAGCCGACCGCGAGCAGATTTTAGCGGAAGCTAAATCCAACGGCGAGGATATTATTCGCCAGGCTGAGGAACGCCGTAAGATTATGGTAAGCGAGCACGAGGTAACCCACGCAGCCGAAGCTCAGGCGCGCGAGATTATTGCCGACGCTAAGAAAAAGGCTAACGATATCACTAAGGCGGCGAATAACTACGTTGACGATATTATGAAGCGTACCGATGAGATTGTATCCGCCTGCGCTAAGGAAGTTAACGCGATTGACCAGGATATCCGCAAAGCTCGCCAGAGCTTTAAGAACAGCAAGAAATAATAAAGAAAAGTTAATATTATGATTTTCGGAATAGATTAAGAGGCTCCCTTGGGAGCCTCTTAATTATTACGTATGTTATTTATTTTTTTCGATAAATATCAATGGGTTCACCGTTATTATTTTTCCAAATTTTCCAACCGTTATTGGCGTGTCCCAAAACTACCCAACCGGCGGTAGAGGGAGAACGGCACTCGATATCTTCATTAAGGAACCCATCCTTTATGATAGCGTTTTTTCGAGCTTCCGGCATCCAATCCTGTTCACAAGGCAAACAGCGGCTGCCTTTTTTGACAATGAAACTTTTTTCGTTAATATCCATAGTAGCTTTTACGATACCAAACCCTTTAGCTTTTTCGTTTAGGTAATACGTTCCATTAGGAATGGGATATTTATTTACAGCATTAGCGTTAGTTCGTTCGTCTGTAGCGGTATCAAAAACTTCTTCTTTAGTGATGGTTTCCGGATAAACCTGATTTCCTTCAAATGAAGATAATAGCTGCACTACAAGGTCAATATCTATTGCAAATAATTCTGTATTTTCAATATTACTCTTGCTAAAAATATCGTGAAGGAGTGCTTCTTTTTCATCATAGTCCTCAACAGCAATAGCGAATCGGCGTTTTAAACCGACTACATTAACGTATCCATTACGTTCTAAATGGTACATTCTTTGTTCAAAATTATTGATTCCGGTTTTACCTATTTTCACAAGACCGGGTACAATTGTGGTCATACAGTAAATTATGCCTTTTGCCATATTTACACCTCAACATTATTCTCTATAAACTGTAAAAGTCTTCGTAGATATGTTTTATAATATCATTATTTATAGCGCTTGTAAAGCAGGTATAAATAAGTATTTGCTTTAAATTAGTCTGTTATAAAATTTCGCTGGCAAAATGATATTCATCATGTTGAATAAAGAATTACCGAGAACTAAATGGCAAGCGGTAAGATTTTTTCTAACCCCTAAAACCTGCTGATTTTTAACAGGTGTAAAAGTGACAAATACACACAGCTAACAGGCGTAGTGTCTTATTATGAGGCATTATGCCTGTTTTTGTCTAAATTGCTAAAAAATGATGTCGGATGTTTGGTAAAATTGCTGTAACTTTTTTCTTGCAATTTCGTATAACATAGGGTATAATAATTACAACGGTGGCAATTAGTGTCATAAAGTGGCTTTAAACGCTTATTTTGTGACATTAAGGTGCAAAGTATTAAAAGGAGGTGGCAAAATGTTCACCGGGACAACTACACACAACATCGACTCCAAGGGCAGAATCGTTTTGCCGGCTCGCTTCAGGGAAGAGTTAGGAGAAACCTTTATAATAGCTAAAGGCTTTTTTGACTGCGTACAGGTGCTCTCTATCCCCGAATTTGAAGGTTTAAGAAAAAATATTAAGGAAATGCCCGCGCGTATGGCGCTGAGCATGCAATACAAGATTATTGCGACCGCTGTGGAAGTTTCTCCGAATTCGCAGGGGAGGGTTTCTATCCCTGCGAATCTGAGGAAAGCGGCGGGGCTTGAAAAGTCAGCCACCGTAGTCGGTATGGATAACCGAATTGAAATATGGAACGAAGATAAGTTCAACGAAATGCTCGCTCAGAACGAAGAAAACGTTGAAGCGGCTTTAGAGCTTTTGAATCTGTAAGGAGTATGTATGGAATTTTCTCACATTCCCGTACTGCTTAACGAAACTATCGACGGTCTTAATATTCGCCCGAACGGTATTTACGTCGACGGTACAGCCGGAGGCGGAGGACATTCCTCGCAAATTCTAAAAAAACTTAAAACAGGAAAACTTATTTCAATTGATCGGGATCCCGACGCTATAGAAACAGTTAGGCAGAGGTTTAAGGAAAACGAAAACTCAATAGTAATTAAAGGCAACTATTCCGATATGAAAAGCCTGCTTCTTCAAAGAGGAATACGCCAGGTCGACGGTGTGCTGCTCGATATCGGCGTTTCGTCGCACCAGCTTGATACCGCCGAACGCGGATTTTCCTTTCACGAGGACGCGCCGCTCGATATGAGAATGTCGCAGTCGGGCGCAAGCGCGGCGGATCTGGTTAATAATCTTTCCCAAAAAGAGCTCTCTAAGATTATTTACACCTACGGCGAGGAAAAATACGCCGACTCAATTTCGAAGGCGATTGTAAAATATCGCGAAGAAAAACCGATTGAAACCACTTTTGAGTTAGCCGATATTATAAGGAACAGCGTTCCCGAACGCGTCCGCAGAGCCGGACATCCCGCAAGAAAAACATTTCAGGCGCTTAGAATTGAGGTCAACGGCGAACTCGACGCTTTGGAAAAAGGTCTTGACGAGGCTTTTGAGCTGCTTTGCAAGGGCGGAAGGCTCGCTGTAATAACTTTCCACTCGCTTGAAGACCGTATTGTAAAGAAAAAAATGACTTCCTGGTATCAGGGATGCACCTGCCCGAAGGATTTTCCGGTGTGTGTTTGCGGTAATAAACCCAAGGCAAAACCCGTTACACGCAAACCCATTGTAGCAAATTCACAAGAATTATCCACAAATCCGCGCTCGAGGAGTGCAAAACTAAGAATTTGTGAAAAAATACTTGAAAATTCTTGATATAGGGTAGACATTCGTTACAATCTGTAGTAAAATATAACAGAAATGTAAAAACTAAAAAACACAATAAGTTGTGTCGAATCCGGCAAATAATCACAATATTCTGTATTATTCTCCATAAGAATATAAAAACATTGTAAGATATTTCCGTATATGAATTAAAGAAAAATTAAAAAACTGTAATTATTTTAGATTATAGAATTATAAGACTATATTTTTGGTGTATGATAGATAACCGTTGAGGTAAAATTATGACAATGACATATGATAACACAGGAGCCGCGTACGACTTTAATACATTTAAAGACAGTACCGCTAAGAAGCTCCCGAAAAGAAAAACTGAAAAGACAGCTAAACAAGCTGATAAAAATAAGGTAGTATCCATCCCACAGGACGAAATCGTTAAAATCCGCAGAAGAAAGCATAATCCTTTTAAGCTTTTTATCGGTTCCGCGGTTGGGCTCGCGGTGACTTTCGCGGTTGCCGTAATTATAATCGGCCAGGTTCAGCTTACAGAGCTTAACCAGCAGATAATTAACAAAAGAGCGCAGCTCAATAATGCCCAGAGTACTTATACACAGAACCAGATGGCCATTCAGTCTAATCATTCTACTACCGATATCGAAAACTTCGCTAAGGACAAGCTTGGTATGAGCAAAGCCGAAAACGCGCAAAAAGAGTTTGTATCTCTTTCGAAAGGCGATAAAGCCGAAATCGCGGGAGACGCGAACAAAAACTTCTTCCAGAAAATGATAGACGCAATTACAGGACTTTGGTCATAACATTCGGGCTAACTTAATAAATATGTTATGAATGAATAAGAGTTAGGATGTGTAATCTTAACTCTTATTTTGGCTATATTATATGTGAACAAAACTTTACGAAAGGAGAGGTTGTATGGCGAAAAAAAGACGAAAAAGAACGGATAAAGGTATTTCCCAGGTACTCAGAATGAGAACAACTATACTGATTCTTTTGATTTTAGTTATCGGTTTCGGCGCGGTAAGCGTAAGGCTTGCGTACCTCCAGCTTGTACAGGGAACCTATCTGCAGGAAAAAGCCGTTGAACAACAGCTCGTTGATACAACCGTAAACTCCAAGCGCGGAACAATTTACGACGCAAAAGGCAAGGTGCTTGCCCAGAGCGCGTCGGTGTGGAAGGTAGTTTTAGCTCCCGCGTATATGGAAACAAAAGAGCAGAGAGAGTTTGTAGCCGAGCGCCTCTCTAAAATACTTGATTTAAAATATAAGGACGTTTATAAAAAGACTAAGCAGAAAACATATTATGTTGTTTTAAAACGTAAGATTGAAAGCGACGAACGCGAAAAAATCCTCGCTCTTTGCGAAGAAATAAATAAAAAATTTGACGGTCTGAGCAATGTTATAACCCTGTTTGACGATTACCGCCGCTATTATCCGTATAACGACTTAGCGTCGTCGGTAATAGGCTTTACGGGTTCGGACGACCAGGGACTTGAGGGCGTTGAGTTCCAGTACGATAAATACCTTACGGGCACACCCGGACGTATTATTACCGCCCGCAACGCAAACCAGACCGATATGCCTTTCCAGTATGAGCAGAATGTCGCCGCTAAAGACGGTGATAATATCACTCTTACAATCGACGAAACTATCCAGTCCGTAGCCGAAAAATATATGAAAAAAGGTCTTGCGGACAACGAGGTTGTTAACCGCGGCGTTTGTATTATAATGAATGTTAATACGGGCGCGATCCTTTCTATGGTAACGGTTGACGGCTATGACCTTAACAACCCCTACGATTTGTCGGAAACCGACCTCGCTTCTATTAAAGCTCTGCCCGAGAAAAAACGCGCCACCGCCGAAAGCGCGGCGCTCGGAGCTATGTGGAGAAATAAAGCTATTGCGGATACATATTATCCCGGTTCCGTATTCAAAATGTGTACGGCGTCAATGGCTTTAAACGAGGGCGTTGTAAACCCGAACTCGCATTTTTACTGCAGCGGTTCGGTATCAATTTATGACCATACAATTCACTGCCACTTTAAATCGGGCCACGGCGGCCAGAACCTTTTCCAGGCAATCGCGAACTCCTGCAACCCCGCCTTTATTGATATAGGCGCGAGAGTGGGCGCGAGCAAGTTCTATAAATATTACCAGGCTTTCGGATTTTCCGAGCCTACGGGAATTGACCTGCCCGGCGAGTCGGATGACCTCTTCTTTAACGAGGACGGAACAATGTCGCAGACCGACCTTGCGGTTGCGTCGTTCGGACAGAACTTCTCGATTACTCCGATTCAGATGGTTACAGCCTGCGCGGCTGTCGCTAACGGCGGAAAAGTTCTTCAGCCCTACGTTGTGCAGAAGATTACCGACGCCGACGGAAATGTTGTTAAAAATACTGAAACCACAGTTAAACGCCAGGTTATTTCTACCGACGTAAGCAAGCAGATGTGCAGCTTCCTCGAACAGAATACAACCAAGGGCGGCGTGAATAACGGATATATTTCGGGCTACCGCGTAGGCGGTAAAACGGGTACTTCCGAGAAAATCGGACAGTCCCAGCACGGATACGAGGACTATATCGCGTCATTCTGCGGATTTGCTCCCGCGGATAAACCCGAGGTAGCGTGTCTTGTATTCTTTGATACGCCCCGAGGCGCTTCCTACTACGGAAGCCAGGTTTCGGCTCCTGTATTTGTTAATATAATGAGCGAGGTTCTTCCTTACCTTGAGATTCAGGCGGCTTACTCGGGCGGCGAGAAAAAATATGTTGATACCGTTGCGGGCTCGTACGTCGGACTTTCCGTTAAAAAGGCGAAATCCGCGGCTAAAAAAGACGGCTTTACAACTACCGTTAAGGGTAGCGGTAAAACGGTTATCGCCCAGATGCCGTCATCCGCAACCAAGATTCCCGTAGACGGAAATGTTGTGCTCTATACAGATAAAGAATCGAAGAAAAATAAAGTTACCGTTCCCGAATTGGAAGGTTATTCCGTTTCTACCGTTAACTCGATAGCGGCTTCCGCGGGACTGAATATCAGTTTCACAGGCGTAACGTCGAGCTCGAGCGCCGTTTCGAAAACTCAGAGTATAAGCCCCGGTGAAAAAGTTGATGAGGGTACGGTTGTTACCGTTGAATTCTCCGGTGGTACGGTAGTACACGATTAGTTCACAGTTGTCAGTTCGCGGTTTGCAGAAGACTCCTATCTGTCCAAAAACTGATAGGGCATAAACGTACGAGGTACATAGTTAATTCGTAATGCGTAATGCAATTCGTAATTACATAAACCGCATAGCAGAACCTCTCCTATCTATCCAAAACCTGATAGGGCATAAACGTACGAGGTACATAGTTAATTCGTAATGCGTAAAGCAATTCGTAATTACATAAACCGTATAGCAGAACCTCTCCTATCTATCCAAAACCTGATAGAGCTTAAAACGTACGGGGGACATCACATTTAAGATAGGAACGTCCAAGCTTGACGAGGACATTAAAAAAGAAAGGATGAATTGAAGTTATGACAGTATTCGGAATATGGACTTTTTTATCGGCGCTTTTGTCATTCGCGCTGACTGCCTTAATCGGAAAATTCCTGATCCCTTTTCTTCATAAAGTGAATTTCGGCCAGACTATTCTTGAAATCGGCCCGAAATGGCATAAAGAGAAACAGGGAACTCCCACAATGGGCGGAATTATGTTTATTGTCGGAATAACGGTTGTAACTTCCGTAAGCGTAATTCTTTACAGTATATTCGGCAACAGCTTTGTCGGAGCCTTTCAGCAGGATCCGAGCCGTTGCGTGACATTCGTTTTCGCCGGCCTCGGTCTCGCTCTGGGCCACGGAGCTATCGGATTTATTGACGATTATATTAAGGTTGTTAAAAAGCGCAACTTAGGACTTACCGCAATCCAGAAACTTGTTTTACAGTTCGCGGTAACTATAGCTTACCTTGCTGTGCTCGGATTTATGGGCTACCACACAACCACGATTATTCCCTTCGTAGGCCAGGTTGATTTAGGTTGGTTCTATTATGTGATTTCCGCTATTGTAATTGTGGGAATTGTAAACGCCGTTAATCTTACCGACGGAATTGACGGACTTGACGGCTCGCTTACATTTTTTGTAGCGATGTTCTTTATGCTTATCTCAAGCCTTTTGAGCTATATGGGAGTTGGATTTATGGCTGCTTCCGTAGCGGGCGGATGTTTGGGATTCCTGATTTGGAATTTTCACCCCGCAAAGGTGTTTATGGGCGATACGGGTTCGCTGTTCTTAGGCGGAATTGTATGCGCTTTAGCGTTCGCCGTAAATATGCCGATTCTTCTTTTACCCCTCGGAATTGTTTATTTGTGCGAGATGTTTTCCGTTGTGCTCCAGGTTGCGTATTTTAAACTTTCCCACGGAAAGCGTCTGTTTAAAATGAGCCCGATTCACCACCATTTTGAAATGTGCGGATGGTCCGAGATTAAAATTGTCGCCGTTTTCAGCGCGGTTACGCTTGTTTTCGGAATTATCTCGTTCTGTTTGGTGTATTTTGGAGTCTGATAACAGTTGACAGCTGATAGTTAAGAGTTAGAAATTGTATAGATGAACTTTCCCCAAGCCGCTAAAACTTGATATAGAATTAATGGTGTGGGGATATGAAATTAAGATAGGAACTACCTGTTTGACATTGAAGTAACAAAGATGAACTTTTCCCAAGTATCCAAAACTTCATAATGAACTAAAGGAACGGGGGATATGAAATTAAGATAGAAACTACCTGTTTGACGAGGAGAATAAAAAATGCAGCCACAGGTTGAAGTAATGCGTCGCGCCGACGTAAACAAACTTTATGACGAAAAAGTTAATAACCGACGTCGCGGCAGGCGCCCCGAAAAACAACAGCCTGAGCGCAAAAAAAAGGTGCACCGTCCTCTTCTTGAAAGAGGTATGGGGCTTGATTTACCGTTTTTGCTTTTAGTTCTTGTACTTGTAATTATCGGAATGATAATGATGTTTTCTGCGAGTTATCCCTCGGCGTACTATAAGCTTAACGACAGCTATTTTTACGTAAGACGTCAGCTTATCTACGCGGTAATCGGACTTGCGGCGATGATAGGAATATCGTTTTTTAATTATAATAAACTGCATAAGGTCGCGCCTCTGATTTTGGGGTTTGCGTATCTTACTTTGGTTGTTGTACTATTCCTGCCCGGAAACGTACACAGATGGATTGAAGTCGGGCCTATTAATATCCAGGCTTCCGAGATTATGAAATTCGCGCTTATTCTTTTCTTCGCGCATTGGGGAAGTCTTTATTACGATAAAATGCAGTACGCTAAATACAGTGTCCTTCCGGGTATTCTGATTTTCGGAAGCACGGCGGCGCTTCTGCTTTTAGAACCGCACTATTCGGGTATTGTAATTACCGCTATCCTCACCGTAGTTATGCTTTATATCGGCGGAATGAGGGTTCAGTACCTTATCGCCGGCGGAATCTTACTTTTAGTCGCGATTTTCGGCGCGTGGGTAACCGGAGTTCTGACTTACGCTATGCAGCGTATGGACGGCTGGGGCCAGGCGCTTGTATATACTACCGAAGAAATGTGGCAGACTACCTGGCAAACGAGAAACTCGCTCTACTCAATCGGTTCGGGAGGACTTTTCGGCCTCGGTCTCGGCCAGTCAAGACAGAAATATTTGTATCTCCCCGAACCTCAAAACGACTTTATCTTCGCGATTGTGTGCGAAGAGCTCGGCTTTATCGGAGCGTTTATTATACTTCTGATTTTCGCGCTTTTGGTATGGCGCGGAATAACGCTTAGCCTAAGGTCGAAAGACCGTTTCGGAAGACTGCTCGGAATCGGACTTTCTTCCCAGATCGGAATACAGGTTATACTTAATATCTTAGTTATTACCGACTGGCTGCCGAATACGGGTATCAGCCTTCCGTTCTTCAGTTACGGCGGAAGTTCGCTGATTATGCTTTTAATGCAGATGGGACTTATTCTCTCGATTTCAAGAACAGCGAATATCGAAAAACAGTAGCCGAAAGCCGAATCCGCTTTTGAAAAGTAATTTCATTCGGAAAGAATGATTAACGGCGGGGTTGAAGTTTAGTTAATAGTAAATAGTTGGAAATTGTATAGATGAACTTTTCCCAAGCCTCAAAAACTTATGGAAAGTTAAAGGTACGGGATATAAATTTTCAGAAAGGAACGTCCGCGTTTGACGCGGGCAGATAAAAATATGAAGATTGTATTTGCGGGCGGAGGAACCGCGGGACATATTAATCCCGCGCTTGCTATTGCGGGTTTTGTACGCAGTAAAGATAAAAACGCTGAAATTCTGTTTGTCGGAAATAAAGGCGGAATGGAAGAAACTCTTGTACCTAAAGCGGGATTTGATATTGAGTCAATTACAATAAGCGGATTCCAGCGCAAGCTCACTCCCGCCGCTTTAAAGCAGAATGTTCTTACCGTAAAAAGAACTTTTACTTCCTCGAGAGAAGCTAAAAAAATACTCGAAAAATTTAAACCCGATATCTGTGTGGGCACAGGCGGTTACGTAAGCGGTCCCGTTTTAAGAACTGCCGCGAAGATGGGTATCCCCACAATAATCCACGAGCAAAACGCCTACCCGGGCGTTACAAATAAAATGCTCGCCAAATCCGCGAAACGAGTTATGCTTGCCGTAAAAGACGCGGAAAAATATTTTGATAAAAACAGCAACTGCGTTGTAACGGGAAACCCCGTTCGCCGTGAAATTATCGAAGCCGATAAGTATAACGCGCGCAGGGAATTAGGACTTGACGAAAGACCTTTGGTGCTTTCTTTCGGAGGCTCGCTCGGAGCCCGTAAAATAAACGAGGGTGTTGCGGGACTTATTGCCCGCAGCGGTAAAGACGGACAGTATCAGCATATCCACGGCTACGGAAGAAACGGACTCTGGTTCCCCGATCTTATTAAGGAAAAGGGTGTGGACATTCGTAAATGCTCTAACCTTGATGTGCGTGAATATATAGACAATATGGCGACTTGTATGGCGGCGGCTGATTTGGTAATTTCGAGAGCGGGCGCAATTACGCTTTCCGAGATTCAGGCTCTCGGAAAACCCGCGATTCTTATTCCGTCACCGAACGTTGCCGAAAATCACCAGTACCACAACGCTATGGCGCTTGTTAATAATAAAGCGGCTGAGATTATCGAGGAAAAGGATTTAACCGAAGAACTCTTAATTGAAAAAGCCGACAGCCTGCTTCAGGACAGCGAAAAACTTAAAGAGTATTCCGCTAATTCCCGAAAAATGGCTATACTCGATACAAACGAGCGAATCTATTCGATTATAAAACATATTACAGGCACAATTTAGTAACATAAACTCAAAGTATCCATAAAATATAACTGGTATTATGTTTTAAGGGGTGCTTTCGGTGTCAGGGTTTGTGATAAACGGCGGTAAAAAGCTTTACGGAGAGGTTGAACTGCAGGGCGCTAAAAACAGCGCGCTTCCGATTCTTTCGGCAACTATTCTTACGAAAGGCGATAATATACTTTACAACTGCCCTGAACTTACGGACGTTGACGCTTGTCTGAGGATTCTGCGTTATTTAGGCTGCGAGGCAAAGGAGCAAAACGGCGCGCTCGTTCTTAACTGCGGCGGACTTTGCGAAAATGAAATTCCCGACAGCCTTATGCGTGAAATGCGCAGCTCAATTGTATTTTTGGGAGCGATACTTGCCCGTACAGGATACGCTAAGCTGAGCTTCCCCGGGGGATGTGAGTTAGGCCCCAGACCGATTGATCTGCATTTAAAAGCGCTTAAAAAAATGGGCGCGAAAATTTTTGAACGCCACGGCTCAATTGTGTGCAAAGCCGAAAAAGGACTAAAAGGCGCTAAAATCGACCTTTCTTTTCCGAGCGTAGGCGCTACGGAAAATATTATTTTGGCGGCGGTGCTCGCCGAAGGAACCACAACAATAGTTAACGCCGCGAGAGAGCCCGAAATCTGCGATTTGTGCGATTATCTAATTGACGCGGGCGCGGAGATTTACGGCTCGGGCGAAGGCGTAATTGTAATAGACGGGGTTCGGGAGCTCTACGGGGTTTCCCACAGTATTATCCCCGACCGTATAGTCGCTTCCACTCTTATGTCGGCGGCGGCGGTTACGAAAAGCAGTATCACCGTAAACGGTGTAATACGAAATCATTTAAGTTCGGTAATTCCCGTTTTCGAGGAAACAGGATGTAAAGTGAGTTTTAAAGACGGAAATATGAACTTTTCCGCTCCCGAAAAATTAAAAGCTATGCCTCTTGTGAGGACTATGCCTTATCCCGGCTTTCCCACAGACGCCCAGGCTCCGCTTATGGCGGCGGCGTCGGTATGCGACGGAACTTCGGTTTTTGTGGAGAATATTTTTGAAAACCGTTTTAAGCATGTCGGCGAGCTTACAAGGCTCGGAGCCGATATAAATGTCCAGGGCAAAGTAGCTGTTGTAAACGGCGTAAAAACTCTTTACGGAGCGAAAGTTGAGGCTCAGGATTTAAGAGGAGCGGCTTCGCTTATTGTCGCGGCTCTCTCAGCCGAAGGCGAAACACAGGTAAGCGGGATTGAATTTCTCGAACGAGGATATGAAAATTTTGAAGTAATATTATGCTCGCTCGGAGCAGATGTAAAAAAGATATAGAAGGAATAATAAAACCAAGGAAAGGGGTGATAATATGGACGAAAGAAGACCTCGGCGCAGAAGACAACTGAGCCCGAAGGAGATTAAAGCGCTTGAAAAACAGCGTAAAAAGCAACAGAAGATATACGAAAAACGCCGTAAAAAAGCTTCTAAAAGCAGAGAAGCCGCGCGTAAGCAGGCTCGTAAAAACGGCAGCGTCCATATGAATCCGCAACCGCCCCGAAATCCCGAAAACCGCAGACCGATAAGCGAAGAAGAATACAGACGCAGGGCTCAGGCGGAACGTATGCGCAGAGCTTCCGAAGACAGGAACGTAAGGGTTCAGAATATCGAGGTCGAAAGCGAGAGGTATATTGACGAAAACGGCCGTCCCGCTTTCGAAAGACGAGTCCGCCCCGTTGATAATAAAAAAGCCCAAAAAGCTCAGAATCAGAATAAACAGCGCCGGAGCAAAAAAACAATGCCCGACGTAATCGAAAAAGAAACCGCGAAGCGTGTGCGCAATCTTGAATCTAAAGACCACAAAGACGGTTTTTACGCCGATGAGGTTGCCGTAAGAAAAGCTCAGGCAAGAAAAGAACGCCGCAAGCGCGAAAAGAAAATGCCTAAGCCGATTTCGCCGAAAAAGCGGAGAGCGCGCAGAATTTTCGCGTATGTTACGATAATTACAACCGTTATTGTTGTCGGAGTTGTACTTTCGCTTACCGTGCTTTTTAAGGCGGAAAACATCTACGTAAACGGTAATAAATATTATCCCGAAGATACTATAATAAGACTTGCCGGGGTAAGAGAAGGCGATAACATTTTTATGGCGTCAATGTTCGGTAATAAAAATGCCGTAAGGGATAATCTGCCTTATATTAAATCCGCGGGTATCTCTTTCCAGCTTCCGAACTCTATCGTTATTGATATTGAAAACGCGAAAGAAGCCCAATGCGTTAAGACCGGCGGAATGTATTTTAAGGTGAGCGACGAAAACAGGATTTTGGAGCAGATACCTAAAAAATCCAAAAAGCTTACTTCGCTTGTAGCGCCCGCTTTAAAGTCGACTGAAGTCGGCGATAAAGTTGAGTTTAAGGATAATTCCTATACAAAGGCGCTTAACAGTCTTACGGAGTGTATAAAGAAGAATAAATACTCGAAAATTACCGAAATTAATATAAGGAAAATTTCCGATATTTCAATTACATACGATAAGCGTATTAAAATCCGGATCGGGGTTCCCGAGGCTCTGGACTATAAGCTGAAAACCGCTTTCGCTATTATCGGTGAAAAGCTTGACCCGAACCATACGGGTAAAATTAAAGGAATTCTTAATGTTTCCAAATGTGACAAAACCAAAAAATCATACTTTAAAGAGGGAAGCATAAAAGAAAAGGACGAGGACGAAACCGTTCCTACGGCTTCAACCACCGCGGAAACTACCGTCAGGTCGACGTTTGTCGCTGTTAAAACCGAAGAAAGCACCGTGGAAGAAAATGACGAAGAAGATAACGGCGGTGACGAAAACAGCGGCGAGCAGTATCCTACCGACCCCGAGGAGTAACAAAAATGCTAATAAATGGCTTTAAATATGATGATTTTTAGTCTTTTGGTTAAAATTTTTTAATTTATATTTACTTTTAAGAAAAAATATGTTAGTCTTAGAGTGTTGATTTGTGTTATAAATTAATGGAATATATCTGTAATTTGGATGAAATTGCAAGGAGGAAGTTAAAATGGCTTTTGCTTTAGAAATGGAAAGTGAGTATATGCCTGTAATAAAGGTTATCGGCGTCGGCGGAGGCGGCGGAAACGCCATCAACCGCATGGTAACTATGGAGGTAAAGAATGTTGAATTTATCGCCGTAAATACCGATGACCACGTATTAAGATTATCCAAAGCTTCGCAGACCGTACAGATCGGCGAAAAGCTTACAAAAGGTAAGGGCGCGGGCTCAATGCCCGAAATCGGCCAGAAAGCCGCTGAGGAGAGCAAGGAAGAAATCGCCGCTCTCTTAAAGGATACCGATATGGTATTCGTAACAGCCGGTATGGGCGGCGGCACAGGTACAGGAGCCGCTCCCGTAGTAGCTAAAATCGCTAAGGATATGGGAATTTTAACAGCAGCTGTTGTTACAAAGCCCTTCGCTTTTGAGGGTAAGAGAAGAATGGCTCAGGCTGAGCAGGGTATTCAGGAACTCGCCGCCTGCGTTGACTCGCTTATCATCGTTCCCAACGAAAGATTAAAATATGTTTCCGAGGCTCCGATTACTCTGCAGAACGCTTTCGCTATCGCGGACGACGTACTCCGTCAGGGTGTACAGAGCATCTCAGACCTTATCTTAGTTCCCGGTATGGTTAACCTCGACTTCGCGGATGTTACTTCCGTAATGAAAGACGCGGGTTACGCTCATATGGGTATGGGACTTGCCACAGGTAAGGACAAGGCTATCGAAGCTGCCGACGCGGCTATCTCAAGCCCGCTTCTTGAGACTTCTATCGACGGAGCTAAGGGTGTTATTATCAACATCACAGCTTCACCCGACATCAGCCTCGAGGATATCGACGCCGCTTCTACTATGATTAAGGACAAGGTATCCGACGACGCGAATATTATCTGGGGTGCGGTAATAGACGAGAATATGGACGACGCAATCAGCGTAACCGTAATCGCTACAGGCTTTAACGGCGACGGTAAAGCTGCTCCCGCTATTCCCGCCGCGGCTGACGACGATAACGTAATCATCGAAAACGACGACGATCCCAAGGATAAGGATAATACCGACGACGATGACGACGATACATTCTACGATATTATGTCAATCTTTAATAAATAATTAATAAATTAAAAAAGACGGCTTCCTTTCGGAGGCCGTTTTTCTATGCTATGTGTACAAAAGTGACTTTAAAATTTTGTGAAATAAAGCCGATGAAAAAAAGAGTTTAATTTGATATAATATGATTATAGGAGGTCATCAATATGAAAAAAACTATTAAATTATTTTTAACGTTCTGTATAATGCTTACTTCAATAAGTGCTTTTTCTGCATGTGCAAAAGAAAGACTCTATTCTTATAACAATAAAACCAAGACGCTCACCATAAACATTAAAGGTAAAATGAAATATAATTGTGAAAATGCGCCGTGGAAAGACGTTGAACAACCCGAACATATTGTACTAAAAAAAGGAGTTACAAGTATTTCATCTTGGGGATTTGGATGTAAAATCGGAGAAGAAAGCGCTCCTCTGAATTATAATTGTTTAATAAAATCCGTGAAAATTCCTAATACTGTTAAAACTATTGGAGCAGACGCGTTTTGGCATTGTACAAGCATAAAAAAAATAAGTATTCCTAACAGCGTAAAATCTATAGCTAGTGATGCTTTTGGAGAATGTAAAAACCTTTCCAAAGTAAAGCTCTCACGTAAATTAAAAACTATCAAAAGTTTTGTTTTCAGTGATTGCCCAAAACTTAAAAAGATAACAATACCTAAAAGTGTAAAAAAAATCGGCAAAAAAGCTTTTGGGTATAAATCTTATAGCAAGAAAATAAAGTGTTTCACAATCAAAGGCTATAAAGGCACCGCCGCCGAGAAATACGCTAAGAAAAACGGGTTTAAATTTGTTGCGCTAAATAAATAGCAAAAGTAATGCGCTGTATAAATATCTCATTTCTTCTGACGGCAGCTTTCTCAGAGTAGTTGAGGCGATACCGAGACCACAGTTGACGATACGGTAAAGTTCAGCTACAACGCCGACGGACTGCGTACGAGTAAAGAAAATTCTGAGGGTACTTCATATTACTATTATGATAACAATAATAATATGATTAAAAACGGCTTCCTTTCGGAGGCCGTTTTCTTATGCCGATTCTGTTGTGAAAATTGCACAAATGCAGGGTTGGAATTTTGTGCAGTAAATCAAGTTAAATAAAAGCTGAAATGTGATAGAATATATTTTGTAAGAATATAATCATCCCGTCAGAATTCCGGAATTATTAACGGGCTATAAAAAAGGAGGATTTTTAATGAAAAAACTATTATCAATCATTTTAACACTAACTATGCTTTTCAGCGTAGCAACTGTTCTTGCCGTTCCTACTACAGTGAGTGCGGCTTCAAAAACAGGAAAAAAATATGTTAAATATAAAAAAATAAATAAAAATCTAAAAAAAGAAGGAACATTAATATTTAAGAGTAAAGCTAAATATCCACAGTTAAAATCAAAGTCCAAAGCCGCGAAAAAGGTTAATAACTATATAAAAAAGGAAGTAAAAAAACATACTGATAATATAGAAAAAATGGCAAAATCCGATTATTCAAATAATGGCCTATCATTTTTTAAAAACTTATCTTCCTTCCAAACTGTCTGTTATTATGTATGTGAAGTGGACGTAAAATTTGTATATAACGCAAAAGGTAAGTATAGTTTTAAAATGTCTGAATATACTTACGCGTTAGGTCCGCACGGAGAAAGAAGTGTAAAAGGATATAATTTCAGCAAAAAAACAGGCAAAAAAATATCAAATTCGAAACTGACAAAGTACAGCGGCAAAAAACTCAAACAAAAAATAGTAAGTGCTGTTAAGAAAAAAATAAACGCAAATCCGCAGAATTATTATAACGATGCATTGCAGATAGTTAAAAACACAAAAATTAACAAGTTCAATATTTGGCTTAAAGGCAAATACATATATGTGTATTTCAGTCAATACGAGTTATCTGTATATGCCGTAGGGCCTACCCAGATAAAAATTAAATAAGGAGGATTTTTTATGAAAAAACTATTATCAATCATTTTAACACTAACTATGCTTTTCAGCGTAACAACTGTTCTTGCAACTCCCGCAACCGCGAGCGCTAAAAGCAATGTTACACGCAGTATGTCTAAAAACAAAAACTTCAAAAAGCTGGTTAAAAGGATTTCTACTTATTGTATAGGTGAATCTTTCGGGAAAAAAGGAACAACAACCATAAAAAATAATAACAAAACAAGATTATCTATCGCCGCGTTTGTGCGCTATCATATTGACAGAGATTTTGACTACACAAAAGCTGAACTTAAAAAGACTGTTAAAGACTTGTTTGGAAAAAATGTTAAGAAAATTCAATGCTCTGGCTTCCTGATGAAAAGCACGACGGGTTATGCTTATGCGGGCGGCGATTTCGGAACAATGGTGCCTAAGTATAAAATAAGCAAGGTTGTAAAAAGCAAAAAGAAATATACTGCCACAATTATCGGCAAGATATATGAGAATATTGAGAAGAAAACAACTAAGCAGTGTAAGATTACTTTAACCGTTAAAAAAAGTTCCAAATCCAAATTTAAATTTGCGGCAACAAAAATCAAGTATAAAAACTATTAATAAACTTAATTATATCTTTACAAAAACGGCTGACTCGTTTTGAGTCAGCCGTTTATTCAGCCTTCCATCTGTTTACCTAAAAACTCGGCGGCGCTCTGGGCGAGTTTGAGTTCGGTTTCAGAGGGGTTTCGGTTGTTTTCGCTTTTGAGCAAAACTACCGCTCCGGCGATGTCGCCCGCCGCGATAATCGGATAAATAACCGCGGCTCTGTGCTCCAGCCCTTCAACGGGCTGAACGTCGGAAATATCATTCGCGCTCGCCTGATAGCTTTTCCTGTTCTCCATATAGTTTTCGAGCGCGCTTGTGATTCTGCGTTCCAGGAATTCGCGCCTGGAAACTCCCGATGCCGCTATAACGTGGTCGCGGTCGCAGATAATCGTCGGCAGATTTGTGATTCTCGACAGCACATCCGCGTACTGCGAAGCGAACGTCGACATCTCCCCGATAGGCGAATACTTCTTAAAAATAACCTCGCCGTCGGTCGCGGTGTAAATCTCGAGCGGGTCTCCCTCGCGGATTCGCAGAGTTCTGCGGATTTCCTTGGGGATAACCACTCTCCCGAGGTCGTCAATCCGCCTTACAATTCCTGTTGCCTTCATATCTAAAATCTCCCTTATCTATCAAATTAATTAAATCACTTGCCCCTTTATCTTTTGCAATTTCAGGCAGAAAATACAATTTGTTGAATGGAAGATTTTGCTTTGCTGAAAGTTTTAATTTTTTAAAAAAATAAAGTGATTTTCTATTGCAATTTTTTTAATTTGTTGTATAATATAATTAAATTGTATCATACCAAGAACAATTAGGTTACTATGATAAGGTAGTATACCGCAAAGCTCTAACACCCTGCTTTTTGGCAGGGTGTTATCTTTTATTCTTTTTTATAAATATATTGACATTATTTGAGCAAATATATATAATTTAAGATAAACGGAAATATTTTTTATGCAGTATTTATAATCGTTAATAATCAGAGGTGAGATTATGAAATATATAATCGGATTGGATATCGGAATAGCGTCCATAGGGTATGCTGTAATGCTTTTAAATGAAAAGGATGAATTTCATAAAATACTCAAAATGGGTTCAAGAATTTTCGAAGCTGCGGAACATCCAAAGGACGGCTCGTCTTTAGCTGCACCGAGGCGTATTAATCGCGGAATGCGCCGCAGATTAAGGAGAAAACGTTTCCGCAAGGAACAGATAAAAGAGTTAATAGTAAGAAAAGGCATTATGCCGTACGAAGAAATTGATAATATATATAACAGCAGAAAAGAGCTCTCGGATATTTACGAAATAAGGGCTGACGCTCTTGATAAAAAACTCACAAAAGAAGAATTTGTACGTTTGCTTATACATCTTTCCCAGCGCCGAGGCTTTAAATCCAACAGAAAAGTTGACGCTGCGGATTCAAAATCCGAGGCGGGTAAACTTTTAAATGCGGTAAAATCAAACAAGGCGTTAATGGATGAGAAAGGTTACCGTACAATTGGAGAAATGCTGTACAAAGATGAACATTTTTCCAAGAATAAACGAAACAAAGCCGACGATTATTCAAACACTTTTGCGCGCTCGGAGTACGAGGCTGAAATAAATACAATCTTTGACTGCCAAAAAACTTTCGGCAATCAGTACGCAAGTGATGAATTAAAAGAAGAATATCTTAAAATCTACCTCTCTCAGCGTTCGTTTGACGAAGGCCCGGGCGGCGACAGTCCTTACGGCGGAAATCAGATTGAAAAAATGCTCGGTAAATGCACATTAGAGCCCGAGGAGTTCCGCGCCGTAAAAGCTTCTTATTCATTCGAGTATTTTACGTTGCTCTCGAAAGTTAACAGCATTAAATTAAAAACACCCGACGAAAAACGCTTCCTTACAAAATCGGAGCGTGAAGCGGTTGTTGCTTTAGCGTTTAATAAAAAGTCAATCACCTACGCTTCCGTACGAAAAGAGCTTAAAATTCCGGAGAATACATATTTTAATATTTCCTACGGTAACGGAGAAAAAACACCCGAAGATATAGAAAAGAAAACCAAGTTAACATATCTTAACGCCTACCATACTTTTAAAAAAGCTTACGGTGATGTATATACAAAATGGAGTACGGAGAAGAAGAATTATTTAGGTTACGCTATCGCCGTATTTAAGAATGATAAAAAGATTATAGAATATCTTACCGAGCACAATTTCGATAAATCGGAAATTGAAATAGCGTTAACTTTACCTTCAATAAGCAAAACGGGAAATCTCTCGATTAAAGCTATGGATAAGATTATTCCGTATTTGGAAGAAGGTATGCTTTATAACGAAGCCTGCGAGGCCGCGGGTTATAATTTTAAAGCGGATGAAACCGATAAGCGTATGTATCTTCCTGCCAACGAAAAAGACGCTCCTGAACTTGAGGATATACGCAACCCCGTAGTACGTCGTACAGTTTCGCAGACAATAAAAGTTATTAACGCAATAATCCGCGAATACGGCGAAAGCCCCTGTTTTGTAAATGTCGAGCTTGCAAGGGAACTGTCTAAAGATAGAAAAGAAAGAAATGAAATTGAAAAACGACAGTTAGATAATAAAAAGCGTAATGACGAGGTTGTTGAGGAATTAAAGTCAACATTCGGACTTATTCAGCCGACAGGTCAGGATATTGTGAAGTACAAGCTCTGGAAAGAGCAGGACGGAATCTGTCCTTATTCCTTAAAACCTATTTCTATAGAAAAGCTTTTTGACGTCGGTTATACGGACGTGGACCATATTATCCCTTATTCAATAAGTTTCGACGATACATATAACAATAAAGTCCTTGTTCTTTCGTCTGAAAACAGACAGAAAGGCAACCGCCTTCCTATGCAGTATTTAAGCGGAAAGAAGAAAGACGAGTTCTATCTTTGGGTTGACAGCTCAAATCTCAGAAACCGTAAAAAGAAAAATCTTCTTAAAGAAGAGATTTCCGAGGATGATATTTCAGGTTTTAAGAAAAGGAATTTACAGGATACACAGTATATTTCCCGATTTATGCTTAATTACCTTAAAAAATATCTTGCGCTGCAACCTAACGCCGCGAAAAGCAAACATACTATAAAAGCGGTTAACGGCGCCGCTACGGCGTATATCCGAAAGCGCTGGGGAATTAATAAAATCCGCGAGGACGGCGATACCCACCACGCGGTTGACGCTGTTGTAATCGCCTGCGCTACCGATTCGATGATACAAACTATTTCAAAGTATTCAAAATACCGTGAAGAAAGATTCGTGCATCCCGAAATCGGAAAAGAAATTGATTTTGAAACAGGCGAAATAATCGACAAATTCCCGATGCCGTATAAATGGTTCAGGGATGAGCTTTTGATGCGCACTTCTAACAATCCGTCAAGAATACTCCACGAAAAGCCCCTGCCGAATTACGGAATTGACGAAGAAGTTGAGCCGATTTTCGTATCCCGTATGCCTAACCATAAGGTAAAGGGCGCGGCTCATATGGAAACTATCCGTAAAAAGTACGAAGAGGACGGTAAGAGTTACTCGGTAGCAAAAGTTCCGCTTTCGTCGCTTAAGCTTAAAAACGGAGAAATCGAGGGTTACTTTAATCCCGCGAGCGATATGCTTCTTTATAACGCCTTAAAAGAACGCCTCGCTGAGTTCGGCGGCGACGGTAAGAAAGCTTTCGCGGATTCCGAAGAACCTTTCTATAAGCCTAAGAGCGACGGAACCCCCGGCCCGATTGTAAAGAAAGTAAAAATTATAAATAAATCCACGCTTTCCGTTCCCGTACTTAAAGGTACCGCTATAGCCGATAACGGCTCAATGGTAAGGGTTGATGTCTTTTATGTTGAGGGCGAGGGTTATTATTTAGTTCCGATTTACGTTTCGGATACGGTAAAACCCGAGTTGCCGAATAAGGCGATAATCGCATATAAATCTTATGAAGATTGGAAAGAAATGAAAGAGGAAGATTTTGTCTTTTCTCTTTATCCAAATGATTTAATACATATAAAGTTTAAGAAAGAGATGAAACTATCACTTACACAGAAAGAAAGCACTCTTTCCAAGAATCTCTTACTAAAAGAAGGATATTTTTATTATAAACAAACTGGTATTTCCGTAGCGTCAATTAAAATCATTAATCACGATAACACATATAAAGTTGACAATCTGGGAGTAAAAACTATTCCGATTATAGAAAAGTATCAGGTTGATGTTTTAGGAAATATAAGAAAAGCGGGAAAAGAAAAACGTATGAGGTTTAAGTAATGGGTTATCGTGTTCTTTTCTTAGCTAATCCCGTAAAGCTTAGTGTAAAAAACGAACAGCTTTTAATTGATAACGGAGAGGTTACAAAAATCCCGCTCGAGGATATTGAGTGCGTTGTCGCGGATACGCTTCAACTTAATTTCAATTCTTATCTTTTATCTAAATTTTCCGAATACAATACGAGCTTTTTTATTACCGATAGGTCCCACCGCCCCTGCGGAGTATTTCTTCCGCTTTCCGCGAAGCACAGCCGCCACACCTCGGTTTTAAAAAGCCAGATAGAGATGACGCTGCCGACGAAGAAAAAACTCTGGAAACAGATTATTGTCCGAAAGATTGAAAACCAGGCGGCGGTACTAAAACTTCGGGGAAATGAAGGCTGGAAAGAAATTGATAACCTTAAATTAAAGGTAAAATCGGGCGACAGCGAAAATATGGAGGCCGTAGCCGCATCTAAGTATTTTAAGCTCCTTTTCGGAAAGAATTTTACCCGCGCGGGTGAATGCGGTACCAACGCCGCGCTTAACTACGGCTACGCTATATTACGCGGAACAATTGAAAAATACCTTATGGCGTATGGTTACGAACCGTCGCTCGGACTTTTCCACAAAAGCTCCTTAAACAGTTTTAACCTTGCCGACGATTTAATCGAGCCGTACCGTCCGATTGTCGACTTATTCGCCGCCGAGTTTATTGACGACGAAGAAAGCTTATCGACCGCGAAAAAAGCGGGACTCGTAAACCTTCTTAATAATGACGTAGTAATCGACGAAAAGTTTTTCGCCTGCGCGCGGGCTATTGAAAAAACCGTAAGCAGCCTTACGGGTTTTATACAAAGCAGCCGCAATGATTTACTGCTTCCTGAAATAATTGATTTAGAACAGCACAGCTATGAATAAATTTATGAGAATGATAGTTTTCTTTGATTTACCCGTAAAAACAAAAACTCAGCGGAAAGTCGCGACGAGGTTTCGCAACTTCCTGCTGAAAGACGGTTTCTTTATGGTTCAGTTTTCGGTTTATTGCAGGGTTTGCAACGGTTACGACGATGTTGAAAAACATAAATCCCGAATAAAAAACAACCGTCCCGATAACGGTTCGGTAAGGCTTCTTATAATAACCGAAAAGCAATACGAAAAAATGGAGCTGATTATAGGAAACCTTGTAAAAGAAGAGGAGCACGCGGTTTTTGAACAGCTTTCAATTTTTTAAAAACCCGAGTAATACTCCTTAATTTTAAAATATTCACAAAGATTTTTAACGACAAAAATCCCGACAGGCTACTGCCTATCGGGGTTTTCGCGTCCCTATTATACCATACCAAGAAAAATTAGGGAACTACAACTTTCTGTTTATCAACATTTTCGTGCCCTCGATTATACCATACCAAGAAAAATTAGGGAACTACAACTGAGCATTAATTTCGAAGTGCATTATTCCGATTATACCATACCAAGAAAAATTAGGGAACTACAACATAGCATCGGCGATAAATGTATCAACCACAATTATACCATACCAAGAAAAATTAGGGAACTACAACTTTCTGCTCAACCTTGCAATCGCTTATCCAATTATACCATACCAAGAAAAATTAGGGAACTACAACACTTTCCTCAAAAATTTTTAATTCATCTTGATTATACCATACCAAGAAAAATTAGGGAACTACAACATATTCCCTTATATATAGTATATTATGTTCATTATACCATACCAAGAAAAATTAGGGAACTACAACCCTGAATATCTTGTACAACCGTTGGCAATTATTATACCATACCAAGAAAAATTAGGGAACTACAACTCAACTTCTGTTAACGGCTGATTTTGACTTATTATACCATACCAAGAAAAATTAGGGAACTACAACCTCTCTCCGAGCTTTATTGTTTTAGTCATTATTATACCATACCAAGAAAAATTAGGGAACTACAACTGTGCCTGCCTTTTCGTTGAGGTAGGCTATATTATACCATACCAAGAAAAATTAGGGAACTACAACCTCTGATTTCGGTGCCCTTTGCCGAGATAAATTATACCATACCAAGAAAAATTAGGGAACTACAACAATATAGTTCGTGTTTTAGGTTTCTTCATTATTATACCATACCAAGAAAAATTAGGGAACTACAACTCTAAGACCTCAACTACTGAAAACGCTTGCATTATACCATACCAAGAAAAATTAGGGAACTACAACCCGTCATCGTCAATAATTCCCGCGACTTTTATTATACCATACCAAGAAAAATTAGGGAACTACAACTTTAACTGCGGTTTAACCTGTAACAGCCTAATTATACCATACCAAGAAAAATTAGGGAACTACAACTTAATAGCAAGAGCTGAAAAACTTATAGGAATTATACCATACCAAGAAAAATTAGGGAACTACAACGTTACGCACATCCTGACTGTTAAACCTCGCATTATACCATACCAAGAAAAATTAGGGAACTACAACTGAAACCGTCGGACAGCTAAGGGGAAAACTATTATACCATACCAAGAAAAATTAGGGAACTACAACACTGTCGGATTTGGCACAAATTTACCGTTAATTATACCATACCAAGAAAAATTAGGGAACTACAACTTATCCGGCTGCGCCCATAATCGCGTAAATATTATACCATACCAAGAAAAATTAGGGAACTACAACTTATCACTCGGACACGATTCTGATTCTAAATTATACCATACCAAGAAAAATTAGGGAACTACAACATAGCGCCGGATGTTAAGCCAATCACTCCGATTATACCATACCAAGAAAAATTAGGGAACTACAACCGCTGTTGTGCTTATAGCTTTATGCGAAGTATTATACCATACCAAGAAAAATTAGGGAATTTTCTTTTCCCCCTGATTTATTCTAATTATACCAAATTTGAATCATTAAGTAAAGATTATAAATTAATGTTTTCGGAAATAATGACAAAAATTTCAGCGATACTATTTCATTATTGTAGTTAATATGTTATAATAACTTAGTTATAAATTTTGATTTTTCGGAGATTGGTATGCAGTATATTTCATTCAACGTACCGCCTTATACGGGCGGCGAGGAAAATTATATAAAACAGGCGATACAGGCGAAAAAAATCAGCGGCGGCGGCGAATTTACGAAGAAGTGCGCCGACCGGCTTGAGAAGATGACAGGTTGTGAGAATGTGCTTATTACAACTTCGGGTACAGCCGCGCTCGAGATGTCTGCAATCTTAGCGGAGATAAAACCCGGCGACGAGGTTATTATGCCGTCTTATACCTTTGTATCAACCGCTAACGCTTTCGCGCTGAGAGGAGCGAAAATTGTTTTTGTCGATATACGCCCCGATACTATGAATATTGACGAGAAGCTGATTGAAAACGCCGTTACCGAAAAAACAAAGGCGATTGTTCCCGTGCATTACGGCGGAGTTGCCTGCGAGATGGACGTTATCCGCGATATCGCGAAACGGAAGAATATCTGCGTAATTGAGGACGCGGCTCAGGGCGTTAACGCTTTTTATAAAGGAAAAGCCCTCGGCTCAATCGGAGATTTCGGATGTTTCAGCTTCCACGAAACCAAGAACTACAGCAGCGGAGAGGGCGGAGCTGTTCTTATAAACAACGAAAAGGATGTTGAGCGCGCCGAGATTATTATTGAAAAAGGTACCAACCGCTCAAAGTTCTTCCGCGGTCAGGTCGATAAGTACACCTGGGTGGATATAGGTTCTTCGTATCTCCAAAGCGAGATTAACTGCGCTTATCTTTACGCCCAGATTGAAAACCCCGAAATTATAAACAACGACCGTATGCGTTCGTGGAATCTCTATAATGAGCTTTTGAAACCGCTTGCGGATAAAGGTGTAATTGAGTTGCCGTATATTCCCGAAGAATGTACGCACAACGCCCATATATATTATATTAAGACTAAAGATTTAGCCGAGCGCACAAAGCTGATTGAACATATGAAAGCGAATAATATTTTAGCGGTATTCCATTATATTCCGCTTCACAGTTCGCCCGCAGGTAAAAAGTTCGGAAGATTTTTCGGCGAAGATAAATATACAACAAAAGAGAGCGAAAGATTACTGAGACTTCCGATGTATTACGGTCTTAAGGAAAATGAGATAAAGTACATAGTTAAAATGATTTACAGATTTTTTGATTTATGATAAAGAAAAAATACTCCGCAATTTTATTCGATGTTGACGGCACGCTGCTTGATACATCGGAGGGAATAATTAAAAGCGTTGAATACACAGTAGATAATCTTAACTTAAGGCCGTTAAGCGAAGAAGAAAAGAAGTCGTTTATCGGTCCTAAGATTTTTGACTCATTAAAGAATGTTTATCCCGAATTGAGCGAATCCGAAGTAAAAGACGCCGCGAAGATTTTCAGGGACAGATACAGTACGGTTGATTTGCTGAAAGCAAAGCCGTATGACGGTGTAACGGAGCTTTTAAAAAAGCTGAAGAAAAATAACTATTTAGTCGGAATCGCTACTTATAAAAGAGAGGATTACGCTCTTGAAATAGTAAAGTATTTCGGAATAGCCGATTACTGCGATTGTATTGAGGGCTCGGATTTTGACGGCAAGCTTACTAAGCAGGATATTATTAATAAATGTATTGATAAACTTAATACCGATAAATCTAAAATTCTTATGGTAGGCGATACCGATAATGATAAAATCGGAGCCGAAAACGCGGGCGTGGATTTTTTAGCTGTGACGTTCGGCTTCGGCTATAAGCCCGGTAATAAATCAGATTGCTTTACGGCGGATTCGTGCCGTGAAATAGAAAAAATCATTTTTGAGGGTTAAATGAAAAAATTACTTATTTTGAACGGCAGCTTTAGCGAGGCTACGTTAATTGAAAAAGCGAAAGAACTCGGGTATTACGTTATAACAAGCGGCAACAATCCGTCGTTAATGGGACACGCTTTCGCTGATGAATATATAGAGTGCGATTATTCGGATAAGGAGTCTGTGCTTGAATTAGTAAAGAAAAATAAGATTGAAAGGATTGTTTCCTGCGCCAATGATTTCGGAGTTATAACAGCTTCTTATGTCGCGGAAAAACTTGGCTTGCCCGGGCATGATACATACAAGAACACAGTCCTGCTTCATCAGAAAGATTTGTTTAAAGCTTTTATTCAGAAGCTGGGTATAAGAAATCCTGCTTCAACCGCATTTGATAATATAGAAAAAGCATACGGTTATTTACAGAGCGTTGAATATCCCGTAATTGTAAAAGCGACCGATTTAACGGGCGGTAAAGGGATATTAAAAGCAAACAACAAAAACGAAGCATTATTCGCGATTGACAACGCATTTGAAAAATCAAGAGTTAAGCATATAGTAATTGAGCCGTTTGTTGAGGGTGTTCAGCAGTCGCTGGATACATTTATAATAAATAAAAAAGTTGCCGCGTCGGTTAGCAACGATGTATTCTGTCCGATAAATCCCTACCTTATTCAGTCCGAGCTTTTACCCGCGAACGGAATTGAGAAGTATAAGGATGAGCTTGTCGGATTTATTGAAAAGATTTGTAAAGAGCTCAATTTAGTGGACGGAATGTTGACTATACAGTATATCGTTAAAGACGGAAAGCCGTATATTATTGAGCTTATGCGCAGAGCTTTAGGCAATCAGTTCCTTACTGTCGCGGGGGCTGTTACGGGCTTTCCGTGGGAAGAAGCTTTAATACGCGCGGAAACAGGTATGGATTTAAGCGGTTTAAAATCCGAAAAGCCTATGTCGAAATACGCGGGACATCACGGAATTATGGCAACACGAAACGGCGTTGTAAAAGGTTATACAATCGCTCCCGAACTTAAAAAACATATCTTTAAAAAGATTGAAATAATACCGAACGGCGGCAGAATTAATGATTATCTTAACGAGAGAATAGCATATATCTATTATAAATACGACAATTACGATGAGGCTTATTCTACCGTATCGCGTATCAATGATTTGATTAAAATAGATTTGGAATAAAAGAAGGTGAGCTTTTTGAATATTCTTGTAACAGGCTCTAACGGCTTTATAGGCGGGCATATTTGTAATTACCTGTCAGCTAAAGGAGAATACGTTATCGGGCTTGATTTGCACGATGATATGAGAAAGAGCTGTGACAAATACATAAAATGCAACTTAGCTTATGATGACCTTAACAGCGCATTAGGTGAGAATAAAATTGATTCGGTAGTTCATCTCGCTTCCGATATGCGCCATGAGCCGTATGCTGTTGATGTTGTAACGAACAATTGCCGGGGCGCTGAAAGACTGTTGGAATATTGTGAGAAGAAAAATATTTCTTCATTTGTACAGCTTTCGAGTCTGCCCGTGATCGGTTATCCGAGAGAAGTTCCGATTACTGAGGAACATTCATTAAGACCGCCGACTGTCTACCACGTAACTAAACATACACAGGAACTTTTGGCGAATTACGCTTATTATACATTTGGTTTAAGAACTGTCAGCTTCAGGATTTGTTCTCCCGTGGGCGAGGGTGTTAATCCTAAAACTATTTTCCCGACATTTGTAAGAAAAGCGGTAAATAACGAAACCATTTCTTTGATTGGAAAGGGTACGAGAAAACAGACCTACATCCACGTTAAGGATATAGCTCAGGCAATTTATAAAGCGATTAATACAGATACAGCACAAGGTGTGTATAACCTGGCGAGCTATAATCTTATTTCAAATTACGAACTCGCGCAAAAGTGTGTAGAGCTTACCGCTTCGGATTCTGAAATAGTATTTCTCGACAAGCCCGATCCAATGGACGAATATGTTTGGGATATTTCTATAGAAAAGATAAAAAAAGATTTGGGATACGAACCCGAAATATCAATAGATGAGGCGATTGTTGAATTCGCCGGGATAGTAAAAAATGAGGAATAGTTATGAATAGAACCGAAAGGAAAATGCTCGATATCCTTAAATGCCTTAAAGAGGATTATGATATCGTTGCGGTTAAAGCTGAGTTTGAAGCCGAGGGAAGCCGTACGGACGAGCTCGTTATGCTTAACGAGGTAATATTTAAGGCAGACCTTGATTTGTATATAAAAATCGGCGGCTGCGAAGCGGTACGCGATTTGGACCAGTGCAGGCTTTTAGGCGCGTCGGGAATAATGGCTCCGATGATTGAATCTCCGTTTGCCATGAGTAAATTTGTAAACGCCGCAAAAAAGGTATACGGCAGCGAATGGGAAGATATTGAGTGGATAATCAATGCCGAGACCGTTACCTGCCATAATAATCTTGACGATATTCTGAGCACAGGCAAAGGCTTTCTTTCAACCGTTTCCATAGGACGAGTAGATTTATCGGCTTCGATGGGGCTTACCCGCGCGGAAATAAACGGCGAAAAGGTGTTTGAAGCGACAAAAGATATAGCGAAGCGCAGCAAAGACTATGGCTATACTGTTAATTTCGGCGGCGGTATATCATTTGATGCGGTAGATTTTATTCGTAATCTATATCCGCTTAATGATCGTTTTGAAACACGCAAAGTGGTGTTCCGATCGTCTGATAATACGGAACACATTAAATCAGGATTATTAAAAGCTATGGAGTTTGAAACTCTTTACTTAAAGAATAAATGTGAGTTTTATGACAGAATGTCAAAGGAAGATCAGTCAAGGCTTGAAATGATGGCTGAAAGGCTTGAAATCGCAAGCTCTGATTTATCAGTTTAATTTGGAAACGAGTGTATATGATGAGTAAGAAAATATCTTTTGTAATTCCCTGCTACGGCTCTGAAAAATCCATCACGGGTGTAGTAGGTGAGATTGACAACTTAATGCGAAACCACGATGATTACGACTATGAGGTAGTTTTGGTCAATGACTGTTCTCCCGATAATGTCTGGGAAAAGATTTCCGGGTTAACCGAAAACAGAAAAGATATAAAAGCTTTATCCTTAGCAAAAAACTTCGGTCAGCATTCGGCGTTAATGGCGGGTTACGGAGTAGCCGACGGCGATATAATTGTATCGCTTGACGATGACGGACAGTCGCCGGTTGATGAAACTTTTAAGCTGATAGAAAAAATGGATGAAGGTTTTGACGTCGTTTACGCGCGCTATTATAAGCTTAAAGAAACCTTTGTGAGAAGAGTCGGAAGCTGGCTTAGCAACAAGATGGCTGAGGTGTTAATCGAAAAACCGAAAGGGATACTTGGCAGCAGTTTTTACGTGATGAAAAGATTTATCGCTGAAGAAATGCTGAAATACAGGAATTCCTACCCCTTTGTTGGAGGGCTTGTTTTCCGTTCGACAAAGTCAATTGCCAATGTTTATGTTGAGCACCGCGACCGCGTTGACGGCACCTCGGGATATACATTTTTTAAGCTTCTCAAATTATGGCTAAACGGCTTTACGGCATTTTCGGTCAAGCCGTTGAGAGTATCGTCGCTTATCGGCGTTTTATGCGCGATTATCGGTTTTATATTCGGAATTGTATCGGTAATAAGAAAGCTTATTATACCCGATATTAACGTCGGCTGGACTTCGACAATCTCGGTTATGCTGTTTATAGGCGGACTTATAATGCTTATGCTCGGAATGATAGGCGAGTATATAGGAAGAATATATATAAGTCTTAATAACGCTCCGCAGTACGTAATCAGAGATACAATTAATATTGATGAGGACGAAGATGATAGAAACAGCTGATAAAAAATCAAGGATTAAATATTTAGTCGCTTTACATTTTGAGCTGCTGATTTTATCGCTGAGCGGAGTATGTTCCAAGTTAGCGGCGCAAAATGAGTTTTTCTCGTCTATGTGGCTGTTCTGGTACGCGCTGGTGCTTCTTAACCTTGCGTTTTACGCTATAGTATGGCAGCAGATTATAAAACACCTTCCGCTTACTACCTCTTACGCCAATAAGGCGATTTGCATTGTTTGGGGAATACTGTGGGGGATAGTTTTCTTCGGCGAGCAGATTAAGTGGAATATGATTGTCGGCGCGGTAATTGTAATCGCGGGCGTAATAATGGTGGTGAAGTCGGATGAATGAGAAGATCCTTTTTTCGCTGATATTCGTCGCGGGCGTTTTTATCTCGTCAATTTCGCAGATAATCCTAAAAAAATCCGCCGAAAAATCTTACCCGAATAAAATCCGCGAGTACCTTAATTTCAGGGTGATTTTCGCGTACATAATTTTCTTCGCCGCGACGCTTTGCTCAATTTTAGCGTACACAAAAATCCCGCTTTCCTTAGGTCCGATACTTGAGTCGAGCGGTTACTTCTTCGTAGCTGTACTCAGCTATCTGTTTTTGAAAGAAAAAATATCCGTAAAAAAGATGTTCGGCCTTGCGGTAATTATAATAGGAATTATAATTTACGCTGTTTAGTTACCGTATCTTCATAAGCTCGTTAATATCATAACTTGATTTTCGTTTTTTTGAATTATTATAATTATTATTATATTTATTATTATAATTATTATTATATGTAGACATTTTGTCTTTAGAGTAAGACATTTTGTCTTGGGGGTCGGACAAATTGTCTGACCTTTTACTTATTTTGTCAGGGATATCCGGAGATAAAATATTATCGTTAATCAGTTTTTCGAAATCAATAATTATTTCACGATGATAGTTTTCTTTTACTTTGTAATGTATGTAGCCGAAATCTGAAAGCGTGCGGATTGAACGGGATACCGTTCGTTCGCTGAAACCGAGCCTTTCGGATAAGAACACATTTGAGGCACAGCATTTTCCGTTGAGTTTAGACAGGCTGATTAATTGAGCTAATACCGTTTTTTCCGTGATTTTCAGTTCTTTGTTAAACAGAATTGAGTAGGGCAGTATTAAATAACCGTTTTTTACCATAAAAAACCTCCTTTTACCTATATATACAAAAAAGGAGAAAATTGCATATTTTTATGCAATTTTATTTAATTTTCTTCGTCAGGCGTGGAAGTTCCTATCGTGTATGTGATGTCCCCGAACGATAATTTCCTGTCAGGTTTTGGAGGCTTGGGGAACGTTCTTCTGATTAGGTTTTATTTATTGTTAAAATTAATATCCCTTTAAACTCACAATTTAAATCTCAACAAAAAAGAGGTTAACTCAGATTTGAGCTAACCTCTTTTAATTTAAAAATTTTAATCATTAAGTATGAAGTTCATAAAGTTCTCTTTGTTTTCGAGGGCGGTTGTTGTGGGACGTCCCAAATCCGCTCTCGCGCCGATTGAACATTTAACCTCAATAAGGCTTAATTCGTTTCTTTCCTTAGCTTTCTTAAGCTCGCTGTCGAGAGCCTCAAAGCTGTCTACGCTAACCGCGTTCGGATATCCGCAGGCTTTCGCCGCCGCAACCATATCGGTCTTAGCCGCTACGGTGGGCATACCGCCGACAGTTTCGTGAGCGCCGTTGTTGATTACAATATGAACGAGGTTTTCGGGAGCGTTAGCGCCGAGAACCGCCATCGAACCCATATGCATAAGCACAGCGCCGTCGCCGTCTACGCACCAGATTTTTCTTTCGGGCTTATTAAGAGCTACGCCCAAGGCGATTGATGAACTGTGTCCCATTGAGCCGACTGTAAGGAAATCGTACTTGTGGCTCTGTCCGTTTGCTTCTCTTGTTTCGAAAAGTTCGCGGCTCGCTTTACCTGTTGTTGAAATAATCGGGTCTTCGCCCGTAACTTTTACGATGTGCTGAATAATCTCTTCGCGCACCATATCGTAATTGTTTTTGTACTCAACTTTTTCATCGTATTCCAAAGCGCCTTTGCGGATAATGAAAGCGACGTTTTTACCTTTTTTAAGAAGCTTGTTAAAATCGTTCATAGCGTTTTTAACTTCGTCTTCGGTTGTGTCCTTACCGATGATAAAGGTCTTTATGTCCATATCTTCCATCAGTTTAACGGTAACTTCGCCCTGATAGATATGCTGGGGCTCATCGTGAACGCCCGGTTCTCCGCGCCATCCGATAATAAATACCATGGGAATGGCGTAAACCTTATCGTTTAAAAGCGAAGCAACGGGGTTTATAATATTACCCTCGCCGCTGTTCTGCATATAAACAACGGGAACCTTGCCTGTAGCGAGGTGGTAGCCTGCCGCCAAAGCCGTGCAGTTGCCTTCGTTGGCTGCGATAATGTGGTGACGCTTGTCGATACCGTATGTATTCATAAGATAGTCGCAAAGCGCTTTAAGCTGGCTGTCGGGAACGCCCGAATAAAAATCGGCTCCGATAATTTCAAGAAGATTTTTTACTTTCATACTCTCATCCTTATTCTAAAATCTGTTTGTATAACATTTTTATTGTTTCCAAATCAAGTTCTACGGGGTTGTTTTTAAGTCTTACGGGGTTTACGGAGTTTGTAAGAATTTCTATATCTTCGTCCGTATGCGCGGGAATGTTAAGCTCTAATGACTCGAACAGCGAATTAAAGTTCCCGCACAGCTCGGCGGTGCTTTTACATCCTACAGCTTCCGCAAGCTGTTTAAAAGTATTATCGAGGTAGTCTTTTCCGCGTTTATCAACACACTTATCTGTGTTATCTATCATATACGGAAGAAGCTTTCTTACGCACATAGCCGCGGCGTGGCCGTGGGCTATCCCGTAAAGGCTCGTAAGCTTGTAGCACATAGCGTGGCCCGCGGTTGTCTGGGTGATGTTTATTGCTTTGCCCGCTATATTCGCCGCTTTGAGCATATTTTCGTTAGCCTGTGTTTCGTTTTTAAGATAGGCGTTTAAGTTTTCCGTAATAATTTTTATTGCCTGCTTTGAGTATTCCTTACTTTCGTCGGTAGAGTTTACCGACCAGAAAGACTCAAAACCATGGCACAGCGCGTCGAGCATTGTAGCTTTTTTCTGGTACTCGGGAAGAGTTTTTAAAACCGACGCGTCAAAAATAACCGTTGACGGAACAATGCTGTCGTGCGTTACGCTCTGCTTATTGCCCTTGTAATAGATAACCGCGTAGCGGGTTGCTTCGCTTCCCGTACCTGCGGTAGTCGGCATAGCGGCGAGTTTTATATCGTTTTCGGCAACAGGCTGATTTATATATTCTTCGCTGTCGTCCATAGTCGCGTAAAGTTTTACGCATTTTGCAAGGTCGATAGCGCTGCCGCCGCCGAGAGCGATAATAACATCGCAGCCTTCGTCTTTATAAAGCTTTACCGCTTTCTTTACCGATTCATAGTCGGGGTTCGGGGTAAAATCGGAAAACTTAACAACATTTTTCTGCTTATCGAAAAACTCGCTGACTTTTAAAAAGCCGTAAGATGAATCGCAAACTAAAAATATTTTTTTAGCGTTGAGCGACTCCAAAAACGAAACTATAGGAGCATAACTGTCTTTAATAATAATTTCGTTTTGCATTATATATCCTCCGGAATAAGGCGGATAATCTCCTTAAACGGCATACAGATGTCGTCGCATTCTTTAGCTCTGTGGTTTTTCAGTATAAGTTCCGCCGCGTTCTGCATAGCGGGGAAGCCGGTTCTTGTGAGCTGGTTAGCGTAGATTATTACATTTACGCCGCGCTCTTTAAATTCTTCCTCTGTTACAACGTTGAACGAGGTGGGAACTACAACGATTGGAGTTGTGCTGTTTTTCGCGCGGAATTTTTCAACAAACTCAAAGATTTCCGCGGGATCTTTTTTACGGCTGTGAATCATAATCGCGTCGGCGCCCGCTTCCGAGAAAGCAAACGCGCGCTCTAAAGCGTCGTCCATACCCTGCTCTAAAATCAAGCTTTCGATTCGGGCGCATATCATAAAGTCTTTAGTGCGCTGAGCTTTTTTACCCGCTTTGATTTTTTCACAGAAATCGGGAATGCTCGCCTGAGTCTGCTTAACTTCGGTGCCGAAAAGGCTGTTTTTCTTAAGACCTGTTTTATCTTCGATAATAACCATCGAAACGCCCATTCTCTCGAGCGAGCGTACAGTATATACAAAGTGCTCTGTAAGTCCGCCTGTATCTCCGTCGAAGATAATAGGTTTGGTTGTAACTTCGCAGATGTCGTCGATTGTTCTGAATCTTGAAGTCATATCTACAAGTTCTATATCGGGCTTACCTTTAGCTGTGGAATCGCAAAGCGAGCTTACCCACATAGCGTCAAACTGGCGTATTCCGCCGTTTTCTTCAACCTTGGTATTCTCAACGATAAGTCCAGTAAGTCCGCTGTGGGCTTCCATAGCGGTGATTGTGCCCTTCATATCAATAACTTTTCTAAGTCTTGAACGGCGCACGTCGGGAGTTGAGAGCTCGGCTCTTATACGCTTATTTATATCATCATATGTAGCGTCTTTTGAATAGGGGAATTCCACAAGCTTTCCGCCGTAAGTTTTAAGAACTTCAATTACTTCTTCGCGGATAGGCTTCTGGAAACCGCTGCACCAGTCGTCGCCGTGGACAACAATGTCGGGTTTATATTTAAGGAGGTTATCCTTGTAGCTTAACTTGCTCTGTTCAACAACTTTATAAACTCCCGCGATATTCTCGAACATACTCTTTCTTTCGGAATAGGGAATAAGCGGATAGCGTTTATAGCTTACGATTTCCTCGTCGGTTAATAAACCTATCATAAGCTTGCCCAGACGCTTTGCCTTATTGATAATGGCTATATGACCGCTGTGGATAATATCGGTTGAGAATGTCATATATACAACGCGGTTTTCGGCTTTGTATATTTTTTCGGATACTGCGTCTAAATCTTCGGGGTTGTCAATTTCCGCGCAAACTCTGTCTTCGAAATCCAAAGGAACGATATTGCAGTTATCCGAAACCTCGTTGAGAGCGTTTTCGGCGTAGCAACCCGTATTGTCATTTTCGCAGAATTCAATAATCTTATTGAGCCATACTTTCCAGTCGTCTTTATTAAGCTTATACAAAGGCTGAGCCGCCATAGCGTTATCAAAAAACTCAATGCCGACTTTTTCGATTTTACCGTTGTTGATTACCGCTTTAAAATCTTTTTCGGGGAGCTCAAGAGTTGAGCTTACGGTCATACAGCTGTTCTCGCAGCGCATAACATCGTCGAATACGGTGTTCTCAAAAACAAGGTCGCCGTGCATAAGAAGAATATCGTCGTCAAGATAATCTTTCGCGCAGTAAATGGAATAGATGTAGTTGGTTTTATCATAAACGGGATTGTTTACAAAAGTATATTTAAGAGGCAGATCCAGGCTTTTGCAGTATTTTTCGAGGACCTGATTATAATATCCCGTTGTCATAACAATTTCTTCAATTCCCGCTTGGGCAATCAGTTTTAACTGACGGCTGAGAATAGTCTCGGAAGGGCTGATTTCCGTCATACACTTAGGCTGTTCGGAAGTTAAAACGCCCATTCTGCTGCCTAAACCGGAATTCAAAATTAACGCTTTCATTAATTATCACTCACAATCTTTTCTGAATTATTTTGATTACCGAAGTTTCGATAACCAATAGAAAAATTTAACCACAATAATTATATTAGATTATGGTGGTTTTGTCAATAAATAATGTATATATATAGCCCGATTATTTCACAAATCGATTTATGAATTTACTTGGGAATTTTTTTAAATTCAGTTTACAAAATTAAGCAATTGTGTTATCATATATTTTACGGCTGTTTTACAGCATTATTTGATTTGTTATTAGGAGTTTTATGAATGAAAAAGTTTGCGATATTTTCTTTATCTACAATTTTATCGTTGCTTATCGCCTTATCTTCCGCGCTCGGAGTTTTTGCCGCGGAAAGCACTCCCGATGAGGCTCCCATTCCCGAAACAATTGAAATAAAATCGAGCGATATTTCAAGAAATTCGTTTTACTCCGAAGTCCAGACCGCGCTTGATTTCGCGCGCGATAAAGCGGACGAAAATCATATTATTACAGTTAAAGTAGCTCCCGGCGAGTATGTGCTTGACGAGGGGCTGAGAATGTACAGCAATACAATTCTGAGCCTTTACGGCGTAACCGTTAAACGCGCTCAGGACGTCAGCATTAATATGGTAAGATTGGGAGAAATTGACGATACAGATCAGGGCGTTACGGGTTATCACTATGAGAATATTGCTATAGAAGGCGGATTTTTAGACGCTGATAACACACCCTGCACGATGCTGAAAATAACGCACGGAAAAAACTTCAGAATGACCGACGTTACTGTCGGAAATAATCTTAACAGCCATATGATGGAAGTCGGCGGAATTGACGGCTTTACTCTTGAAAACTGTACCTTTAAAAACCAGAAAAACGAACTGCTTGATTCGCCGAATGTATGTTATGAGGCGGTGCAGTTTGATGTGCTTAAAAACGGCCATATTTTAGGCTGCAGAAGCGAGGATATTCCGATGAAGAATGTTCTTGTTGAGGGATGCTATTTTGAAAACTGTCCCCGCGGAGTAGGCTCTCATACAGCTATACTTAATATTCCTTTTGAAAATATGGTTATAAGAAATAATACCTTTAAGAATATGACCAGCGTTGCAATCCAGGAAATGAGCTGGGTTAACTGTGTTATTTCCGATAACTATTTTGAGAATACTCCGAGAGCGGTAGCGGTCTACGCGGTTGCTTCCAAGGGTTCGGGAATGATTCGCCCGAGCGTTATAGCGGAGGAAGGAAATACCGAAGCCCACGCGAGCGACAATTATATTGCTCCGCGCGATTTTAAAACCGTTATTGAACACAATACAATAAGAGGTTGCGGAAGCGTTAAAGATATTCACGCCTCTTACGGAGTTTCGGCTATCTCGACTATCGGTTATGATTTAAGCGAGGTTTATTCGAGCGGAAGCGACGGCAGCGGCGGATTGCCGAAAGGAAATTATTATGTTAACGGAGTTAAAATCCGCAATAATGATATTGAAATTTTCGGAACAGGCTGCAGAATCGAAGACTCAAGAAATATTGAAATTACGTCAAATACAATTAACTGCGGCGCGAATATATATTTCCCGACAAATAATTATCACGGAATTATGGCGAGGTATAACGCACGGATTAAAACTATCAGCAATAACTACATAAAGAACGCGAAGATTAACGGAATTTATATTGCGGCGGGATGCAGCGCGTCAACAATAAATTATAACAACGTTAACAGCGCGTCGAAGTACGGAATATTTTTAAATGACTCTCCCGCGGATACAATCTGCGATAATATAGTTTCCGATGTTAAGATTTCGGGAATCGCGGTAAAAAAGAACGGTTCCGTAAAGAATCCCGTTGTAAGAAATAAAGTGTATAACTGTGTTTCGGGAGTTGAAATCGCGGGTACGGCTAAAGCTTTCGTGAACAGTAATGTGTTTAAAAAATGCGCGAAAAATTTAAAGTATTCAAAAATGGCGCTGCTTACAAAAACAACCATGGGTACAAACTACGCAACCACTCCCGCGGTAAGCGGAATAAGCAACGATGTAAGCGCGGTTAGTATTTCCAAGGGAAGAAGCTACAAGCTTAAAACCGCGATTACTCCGATAAACGGAGATACAAAGATTACTTACTCAAGCTCGGATACAAATGTAGCTACGGTAAATTCTTTCGGGCTTATTAAAGCTTTAAATCCCGGAAGCGCTAAAATCACCGTAAAAACAGCGAACTCGAAAAGCGCTGTTGTTTCGGTAACGGTAAATGAAGAGCTGAATGATACCAAGACAACTCCCTCGCTTGCCGTTACGGGAGCGACGTCCGTTTATAATATTACGGGCGGAGTTATGGTTAAGTGGATAAAAACTCCCGGAGCGGTTAAGTACAGATTATTCAAAAAGTGGTCCGGAACCCAGTTTGTAAAAATAGCGGAAACAACTTCGCTTTCATACACAGATAAAAAAGTTGCTTCGGGAAGAGTTTATACCTATACCGTGCGGGCTGTAGACTCAAGCGGAAAGTATATCGGCTATTATGATACTACAGGCTGTTCTTTAACCTACTTTGCTTCGGCTAAGATTAAATCTCTTAAAAACGGTAAAGGAACTATTACCGTTTCCTGGGACAGAGTTCCCGGTATCTCGCAATACAGATTGTTCTACAAGGTTAATAAATCGGCATGGCAGTCTTTCGGAACTACCTCGAAAACGCAGAAAGTTCTTTCGAAAGCGGTTTCGGGAACGGATTATACCTTCCTTATCGTAAGCCTTGACTCAAATAAAAATCCGATGAATATGTTCGGAAAAACAGGTTGGAAAAGAAGACATCTCTCCAAACCTTCTTTAAAGAAAATTAAAGTTAAAGGTAAAAAGATAAAGCTCGCGTGGAAAAAGATAGCGGGAGCAAATAAATATGTTATTAAGGTAAAAGCCTCGCCGAAAGCGGGTAAATCCAAAAAGTCCAAAGTTAAGGTAAAATGGAAAACCCTTAAACCCGTGCTTAATAATAACAAGTTAGTTTACAGCGGAAAATACGGCAGAACATACCAGTTTATGCTTAAATGCTGTGACCAAAGCGGTAAGCAGAACAGTATGTATTCCGACTGTAAAAAGATAAACGTAAAAAAGAAGAAAAAATAAAAAAAGGGAGTGGCTCAAAACTCACAAACGAGTAAGAGCTAACTCCCTTATATTTTTTAAAACTAAACAGTAAACGGCGGTGAAACGGTTATTGCTCAAAGAGCTGAATATTCCGCCTGAGCGAAAGCTTAATAAAATTTGCGCGGATAAAACTACGGGATTAGTAAATAATCGTCCTCGACTATCGCGAATTCGCCGTCTTTAACGAGATTCTCGATATTTTTAATTCCGCAGATAGAGGGGATGTTCATCGCTTTTGCGATTTTCGCGCCGTGCGATTCTTTTGAACCTACGTCAACCACAATTGCTTTAGTGTGTTTTCTGTCAAGCCGTACAACTACCGAAGGCGGGAGTTCTTCGCAGACAACTATTGTATCTTCACCGAAGTCTTCAACTTCAATATTCTTAATTTCGAGAAGAAGATTAAGAACATTCAGTTTAACGTCAAAAACATCAATCGCGATTTCTCTTACAAAATTCTGGTCAGCGTTTTCGAAACGCTTGATATACATATCGCAGACTTCGCAAGTCGCCTGTTCGGCGCACATACCGTTGCTGATTTTTTTGATAAGCGCGGACTGAAGCGCGAGGTCGTGCACTATTTTAATATGGCTGTTTAAAATTGCCATTTCCGAATGGCCGATATTTTCCTCAATAAATTTAATTTGCTTACGAGTGTTTTCGCAATACGTTTTAAGCGCTCTTACAAACCGTCCGAGTTCTTTATCGGAATCGTCTATTTTTCTTATTTCAAAGTCGGGGCATGAGCAGTTGAGTATTTTTATTTTACCTTTTCCTGTTCCTTTTATGACTTTTGTTCCGTAGTATTTTCTTTCCATTCCATTCTCCGTATATATATAATCAGGTTGTTGAACTGTATTTAAATTAACTATATTTTAATTATATCACTTATCTCTTAAGACATCAATACAAAAATTTAGTTTTTGTAACAAGTTTTTAACTTGATTATTTTTAATAAAACCACTATTATATAAGTACGGGAGGGTGGTAAGAGTGAGTAAGGAAAAAAGCATTGTCCATCCGTTCGGACCGCTTTATGACGAAAACTCAAAGTCGCTTATTTTAGGAAGTTTTCCCTCGGTAAAATCAAGAGAGGCGATGTTCTTTTACGGCCATCCGCAAAACCGTTTCTGGAAAGTTATTCCCGCGATTTACGGAGAAGAAGTTCCCGAAAATACCGAAGAAAAGAAAACGCTGATTTTAAGACATAATTTAGCGCTCTGGGATTCAATACATTCCTGTACGATAAAGGGCTCTTCCGACAGTTCGGTAAAAGATGTTGTGCCTAACGATATATCGAAAATTATCGAAAACAGTAAAATCGAAAGAGTTTTCTGCAACGGAGCTCTGTCGCATAAAATGTATATGAAATATATCTTTCCCGATACAAAAACAGAAGCGGTAAAGCTTCCCTCTACAAGTCCCGCCAACGCCGCTTTTTCGCTTGAGCGGTTAATTGAGCATTGGAAAGTTATTTTGTAGACTTTTGCGAGATAAAACCTTAATAATTTGTTTGGATAAATTACAAATTAAAAAGAGAATATATTTGTAATAGATAACTATATATAAGTATATTCCCGAAACGAAAGGAGTAACGCTTATGAAAACAACGAAAAAGATGTTTTCCTTGATTTTAGCTTTGCTTTTGGCTGTGTCTATGATTTGCGCGGGAGGTATTTCGGCGTACGCTGCCGAGTACAATGTATCTGATTACAGCGCGCTCGTAAACGCTGTAAACGGCGGCGCGAGCGGCTCGTCGATCCGTTTGGCGGCGGATATTGTTTTCCCGTCTGAAAAAAACGGCGGCAGCGGATATTCGGATTTAACCTTTCCGAATAAAACATTCAGTATTTACCTTGACGGGCATAAGCTTGATTTAGGCGCTTACGCTTTAATTACGCAGGGCTCTCTCTCGATATTCCAGGGAGTTGAAAGCGGGGGAGAGATTATCGCCAACGGCGACACAATTACGGTCAGAGGAGCTAACGCTTCCTTGAATACAAACCCCGGCGTCAAAATTACGTCAAGAAACGGTAACGGTGTAGTAAGCAAGCTTACCAAAAAGAGAGATATTAATATTGTCGGAACCGAAATTGACGCGCCCGAGGGTTCGGCTGTTTTTGTCGGAGGATACTGTACTCAGCTTAGCTTAACGGGAGCCGTTCTGAACGGAAAGTACGGTATTACAAACGATTTTTCCAACGCGTCGGCGCCGAGCGGAGCGATTGTTTCCAATATCTATATCAACAGCGCTGTTATTGACGCTTGTGAAAAAGTGCTTAATAACAATACCGAAAATGTAGGTAACGGATATACATACAGCTTTAATCAGCTTATAAGATTCTATATAAAAACAGGTTCTTTCTCCGAGAACATTTTTGAGAGCTATCCCGATATTCAATGGAGAGATCCCGACGTCGGAATTTTATCTACATATCCCGAGATGGTTCTTTACAACGGATTATATACAATTATCCCCGAGATAGTTTCCGAAGACGAGCTCATAGACGCGTTCAGTTTCGGCGGAGTCTATTCGATGGCGTATAATATTACGATTACTTCAACTCTATATCCCGAGGCGGATGTTACAATTATCGGCAACGGAAATACGATTAAAGCGGGAACAACTTTAAATAATATGTTTGAGGTTAACTCGGATTCGGCAGGCACACTTACTTTTGAGAATACGGTAATCGACGGAGCTCAGAAAGTTAAGCATATTTATTATAATGATTCTCCTTTAAACACACCGAATTCAACAACGGATTTTGTATTGTATAATTCAAGCGTTAAGGGCTGTAAGTCCACGGGAAGTTACGGCGCTGTTGTTACAAAAGGATACCAGAGTTTAACTTTTGACTCGGTTGTTTTAGCGGATAACGAAGCTGTAGTTTCGAGCGGGGAGTACCGCGCGTCGGTTTATGTTGATGAGAACTGCAAAGCCGAAATAAACAGCTGCGAATTCAACCTGAAAAACGGAGCGAAGATAATAAACGAAGGAAAGCTTGAGATTTCGGGTTCGGGAAGCTTTAAGGGCGGCGACAGCGGAATTTTACTCAACCGCGGTTCGCTTACAATTAATGACGGCGAGTTTGTATCTCCCGAAGATACAAAAGCCGTTGAGAATGACGGCGGAACAATTACAGTAAACGGCGGAACATTCTCAAGCGAGCTTTACGATTATGTATGTAAAGATAAGTTTATGGTTCGCGTTCAGGATAATACTTACGACGGAAAATATGTTGTGCAGGACGATTTCAGCGGAAACGTTGATGTTGAGGACGAAAACGAATTCGGACTTAATATAAATACTTATTCAAATTTACAGATTTTAGGCGTTCAGAAAAAGCACGATATTGAAAATGTTGTTAATAACGGCCAGGAAGATAACAATCCCGAAAAATGCATCCGGTTTATTACGGTGTTAAACGAGGGAATTGTAAAGGGTAATAATGTAGCGGATTACGGCTATGTTGTCGCGAGAGTTTCGGATAAACAGCCGAGCGAAGTTTACCCGACCGATGTGTTCAGGCTTCTTAATTATCAGGGCGGAAGAGGAGAGAAAAACCTCTCCTGTAAAGGAACTGTGAACAGTGTTGTAAAAGAGCCCGGATACGGCGACAGCAGAGAGATAAGCACGACTTATAAGTATGTAACTCTTGCTGTTAATAATATCCCCGAGGGCAATTCGGTCGCGGCGCGTTTCTATGTTAAAACAAAAGACGGAAAGGTTTATTACGGAAAGTATCACAAGCTTTCAACTGATGAAAAACTACCCGGAATAGTTGCGAGCGTAGAGGCTCTTCAATAAAATTAAATAATAAACGACGGCACGAGCTTTGTGCCGTCGTTTTATATTTCTTCCGCTAAGTATTCTCTTATTTCGTTTTCGGCTTGTTCGACTTCCTGCAAAAATGATGAGGAAGAAACCCTTAGAGCGCCGTTGCCGAGAATAATAAGCTGTTCGAGCGCGTCCGAGGTAACTACCCTTACTTTGTTGTTTTTAGCGAGCTTATAGGAAGCTTTTTCGATATACATATCCGCGGTTTCGGCTTCTTTGGTATAAATAACTTTTATTCCGTTTATCTGCTCTGTTTCGCGGGTGTTACCCTTAACCCTGTACGCGTCGAAAACAACTATAAGCTTGCATTTTTTGTAACCCTGATAGTTGCAGAGAATATTAATTAATGTGTTTCTTGCTCCGTCGATACTGCTTTCGGAAAGTTTCCTGAGATTATCCCACGCGAAAATAACGTTGTATCCGTCAACAAGCAGATATTCCTCGCCGTCGTAGTTTGCGGCTGAGCCTTTGTATTCGCTGTGTTTGCTGCCTGTTTTCGCTTTAAAGCTTTTTCTTTCCTGAGTTTTTCGTTTTTTTACCGCTCCGTAAGTTTGCTCGAAAATCTGCATAAGCTCTTTATCCGCGGCGAAAATATCTTTTTGATTTTTGAATTTAAAAAGCTTTTCCTTTTTCTCTTCGGGAGGAGTTTCTTTTTTTGAGTTTAATACCGAACTTAAGTGCATATGGTTCTGCACTTCGTTCCATTTAACGATATGTCCCGCGCCGTGCGAACAGAATACCGAGTCGCAGGTGTTTTCCGTATCGTTGTCGGGGTTGTAGGAGAACTTTTCTATTACTTCTTTTTCATTGTGGCAGGGTTCGTATCCTTTAAGGCTTAAGTTGAGCTTTCCTTTTCCGCGGGTGTATTGAATAACCTCGCGTGTATAGTCGCGCATTTCCAATACGGGAGCTGTTCCCGACAAAACGGAAAATTCGTTTTTTACTTCGGGAGAATTAAAGCTTCCGCTCATACGCTGAATATCCGACATAGCGCGCCCGATGTTTTCGCTCGGAACCTCAAGCGTAAATTCGTAAACAGGTTCCAAAAGCACGCTTTTAGCTTTTCGAAGCCCTTGCCTTACCGCGCGATAGGTTGCCTGACGGAAATCTCCGCCCTCGGTGTGCTTGGGGTGGGCTTTTCCCGAAGCGAGGATTATTTCCATATCGGTAATCGGAGAGCCTGTGAGTACGCCTATATGGTTTTTTTCGTAAAGGTGGGTAAGTATTAATCTCTGCCAGTTTTTATCGAGCAGGTCTTCCTTGCACTCGCTTTTAAAAATAAGTCCGCTGTCGCGTTTTGCGGGCTTTAAAATAAGATGGACTTCGGCGTAATGTTTAAGCGGTTCAAAATGTCCTACGCCCTCGACTTCGTCTTTTATTGTTTCTTTATAAATAATATTGCCCCTGCCGAATTCAACGGAAAATCCGAAACGTTCTTTTATAATTGATTTTAAAATTTCCAGCTGAATATCGCCCATAAGCTGAATCTGAATTTCCGAAAATCTTGAGTTCCATACGACGTTGAGCTGGGGATCCTCGCTTTCGAGGATTCTCATTTTTTCGAGCGCGGTATGAGCGTCGATTTCTTTCGGAAGTTCAAGACGATATGTAAGTACGGGCTCGAGCATCGGAGCGGCGGTGTTTTTTTCTTTTCCTAATCCGTCTCCGGGAAGCGCGAAGCTGATTCCCGTTACGGCGCAAACCGTTCCCGCTTCGGCGCGGTCGGCTGTTGTGAATTTTTCGCCCGAGTAAATTCTTATCTGGTTTACTTTTTCGTTTTCGAAGTTTTTGGGGCTGTCGAGTATTTCTTTTACTTTAAGCGCGCCGCCCGTTATTTTTATAAACGTAAGGCGGTTTTTATTTTTATCTTCGGAAATTTTATAAACCTTTCCCGCAAAACCGCTTTCGTAAACGGGGGACGAGGTGTATTCGTAAAATATTTCCAAAAACTTCTCAACGCCCTCAAGCTTCAGCGCCGAGCCGAACATACACGGAAAAACTTTTCTTCTTTTTACCGCGTTAATAATACTTTCTTTCGATATTTCTCCGTTTTCGTACTCGGAAAGCAGGCTTTCGCCGCACAGCGCGATGTTCTCGTAAAACTCATCGTTTAAAGTATTAAAGTCTACGAACCTTTCGCTTAAATCGAGTTTAAGCTCGTCGAGCAGATCTTCCCGGTTTTTTTCGGATAAATCCATTTTGTTTACAAAAACAAAGCACGGCACGTTGTATCTTTTAAGAAGTTTCCAAAGAGTTTTTGTGTGGCTTTGTACGCCGTTTGAGCCGTTTACGACGAGTATCGCGTAGTCGAGTATCTGTAAAGTCCTTTCGGTTTCGGCTGAAAAGTCGACGTGCCCTGGAGTATCGAGAAGTGTAAATTCGGCGTCTTTGTATTTCAGAATCGCCTGTTTGGAAAAAATAGTTATTCCGCGTTCGCGCTCAAGCGAAAAGGTATCTAAAAATGCGTTTTTGTGGTCTACTCTGCCGAGCTTTTTAATATTGCCCGAAAGGTACATAAGCGCTTCCGAGAGCGTTGTTTTTCCCGAGTCGACATGCGCTAAAATTCCGACTGCAATTTTTTTCATATTATCACCGGTTTATAAATTTATGTTAAATATTCTTCGCGCGTTTTTGTACATAATATTATCGTAATCCGCGGGTGTAATTACGCTTCGCAGTTCATTGAAATACTCCTGATAAAGCGAGCGGTCTCCCGTCCTGTTGTGCAGGAAAGTATCTTTTCCGTCGATTGGATTATCCGAGCCGAAAAGCATTTTTTCTGAACCGCAGCGCTTAACAGCCTCTACGGTAGTTTTGAGCGGAACCCAGGTTGTATCGCCGTAAAGATTGGGAAGTTTTCCGAGCAGGCTGAGCGCTTCGCTGTTGTCCGTTCCCAAATCCATATGCACCATAACGAAGTTAAGAGCGGGGTGGGCTTTCGCCGCGTTGTAAAGATGAATTGACCTCGCTTCTTCACAGCCGCCCGTGTGCGATACAATCGGAAAATTATATTTTTCGGCAATTTCGTAGACGGGCTCGAGCTTTTTATCGTCGGGCGCGGTTCTTGAATGAAACGGATGAAATTTTAAGCCGTAGATTAACCTGCGGTTTTCCTCGATGAATTTTATAAGTCCTTCGTCGGGGAGATTGCTGTGTATTTTAAGCCAGATTAACATCCCGAATTTATCGGAATGATTTTTTACGAAATTCAGAGTTTTATTCTGAACTTTATTCTGGTCTTTCTGAAAGATTTTCGGAATCTTTCTTCCCTTATGGTCAAATTCCGCGCACTCGATATTGCTTACGAGGGTAAAATCAATATTATATTTTTCAACAGAATAAAGAAGGTCTTTTTCGGTTAAATTAAAGTTCAGCATTTTGCCTATGTGGGCGTGGGTGTCTATTATCATATTTTCTCCTTTATTGACATTGATTATTAATAAAGATATAATTGTTCTATAATTTACTCAGTGGTGAAATTTATGTCCGCAAAACCTGTTTTAACCGAATATAATATTGAAGCTCCCGCTTTGAATTCGGGTTTTACCGTTACTCTGATATCGGATTTGCACGAGAGAAAGTGGGATGACCTGCTTCCTTTAATAAAAGAATCCAATCCCGATATAATCGCCATAGCGGGAGATACTTTTGAGCGCTATGATTATGATCTCGAATTGCGCGAGCAGACCGAAAAAAGCTTCACCGGGATTTTGGAAAGAGCCGTAAAAAGCGTGTTTTATTATACGAATAAGTTTTTTGTAACGATTTTCAGAAACACTCCCGACTCACAGCGTACCTACGAGTTTTTCCGCGAGATAAGTAAAATCGCTCCCGTAGTTATGAGCGCGGGAAACCACGAGGAAAAGTTTATCGAGGAAGATTATAAGGTTTTTAACGAGCTTGGTATAAGCGTCCTTGAAAACAGCGATAAAACCGTTTTCGTAAAAGGGGAGAGTATCCTTTTCGGAGGGCTTTCGTCCTTTTATGATGAAAGCTGGCTTGAAGAATTCTCAAAAAAAGACGGATATAAAATTTTACTGTGCCACCATCCGATTTATTATGATATGTTGGTTGCGGATAAAAATATAGATTTGGTTTTAGCGGGGCATAACCACGGAGGCCAGATTAGAATAATGGGTAAGGGAATTCTTTCTCCGAGGGAAGGTATTCCGCCTAAGTACGATAAAGGGGTTTTTGATAACCGTCTTGTTGTAAGCGCGGGCTGCGCGAATACCGTAGCGCTCCCGAGGCTAAATAACCCGCGTGAAATTGTAAAAATAAATCTCTGTAAAAGTTAATCTATAACTTGATTAATCGGGTAATCTGTTTTTATTTTAGCTATATAATGCTGAATAGCCGAAGCGTCTTTTACAGTAACTGCGCCGTCGCCGTCAACATCGGCGGCGGTTTCGTTTATATCTTTTAACTGAACCAGGAACTTCTGGATAGATGTCGCGTCGCGGATGTTTACCGTTTCGTTGTCGTCCGTGTCGCCGAGAATCATTTCTTTATCAATGTATTTGAAAACTTTAAGCGAGCTGAGCGCCCTGCCTTCGGAATCAAAGAAAGCCTGATTATCTACTGCCGATCCTCCGTACCATTCCCCCGCGTCATCGGGATCGTATTCTACGGAAAAACTCGAAGCCCATCCGCTTCCGTGTTTTTCCCAGAGCGTTTTATTGCTTTCAAGTCTGTTTTCGTAATCTTCTGAATTTAAACCGGAAATATCTCCGACCGTAATCCACGCGCCTTCCCAGTAGAAAACACCGAGCCCTTTTCCGTTTTTTACGTTGTTGACGGACTTAGCTACCGCTCTAAACTCGTCAGCCTGTCCCTGCGTACTAAAGTCCCAAAGCAGGTCTTCGCCTGAGTTGTTGCTGTTTTCGGAGACTGTGTTCGGATGTCCGTCGGTATCTTTAAGCGTATTAGCGTATGAGGTTTCCGCGACCATTGTGTATTTGCCGTATTTTTCAGCCGCGTAATCCAAAACCGAGGTAAGGTTAGCAAGGCTTCCGTGCCAGTACGGATAATATGAAACCGCGAAAACATCGTAGTCAATATTGTATTCGTTTAAGAAGTCCGCGAAATATTTTATCGTTTCGGTTTTTTCGGGGTTGGTGAAGTGAACGGCGATTTTTATTTTGCCGTCAAATTCTCTTACCGCCTCGGATGCGCGTTTAAAAATCTTCGCCGTATTTTCGCTTGTGTATTCGCCCGCGATACCGCTGTTGGTTTCGTTTCCGATTTGCACCATTCCGATATCCGCTCCCGCGGATTTTATTTCATTTAAAGAGTTTGCGGTAAATAAACCGAGCTTTTCGCATTTTTCATCCAAGGTAAGATTCTCCCATTCTTTGGGAGCTTTTTGTTTTCCCGGGTCCGCCCAGAAATCGGAATAATGAAAATCCACGAGAAGTTTCATATTGTACTTTGCGGCTCTTCTTCCTATTTCGCAGGCGGTTTTAACGTCGCAGTTTCCGCCGCCGTAGCCGTTTTTATCTTTATCAAAAGGATTATTCCATACGCGTACTCTTATATAATTAACTCCGTTATCGGAAAGGATTTTAAAAATATCGCTTTCTTTTCCGTCGAAACCGTAAAATTTAACCCCTGAATTTTCAAGAGAAATAACGGAGGAAATATCCATTCCCTTAATAAAATCGGGATTGTTGAATCTGAGCCTTTCAACTTTAACAGCCGAAAAAGAGGGGATAGAAAAAATGATTAAAATTATACAGATTAATATTATAGAAAGTTTTTTCATAATAAAACCTCAAAAAGTTTTTATTTATTATAACATAGCGATTAAAAATATAAAAGAAAAAAATACTTGACAAATAAAAATTTTATGTTATGATATTATAAAACCTACGAAAACTATAGGTTAACTAAGAAAGGTTGATATTATGAATCGTTATTATTCCCGATGTTGTAATATGATAAGTAAACGAATGCGCCTGCTGCGCGCTTTTATCAGATAATTTATTAATGGAAAATTAACAGAAAAACTATTACAATTTAAGGAGATTAACTATTATGAGTAAAATAAATGAAAGAAATTTACGCTTTGAAACAAAACAATTACATATCGGCCAGGAAAATGCCGATCCCGTTACAGACGCGAGGGCTGTTCCGATTTACGCTACAACTTCCTATGTGTTCCATAACAGCGAACACGCCGCGGACCGTTTCGGATTAAGAGACGCGGGAAATATTTACGGAAGACTTACCAACCCGACTCAGGATGTTTTTGAAAAGAGAATCGCCGCTTTAGAAGGCGGTTCGGCGGCGCTCGCCGTAGCTTCGGGCGCGGCGGCTATAACTTACACAATCCAGGCGCTCGCTAAAGCGGGGGATAATATTGTAGCTGCCAAAACTATTTACGGCGGTACATACAATCTTTTGGAGCATACGCTTCCCGATTACGGAATTACAACAAAGTTCGTTAACCCCGACGAAGAAGGTGCGTTTGAAAACGCGGTTGACGAAAATACAAAAGCAATATATATTGAAAGCCTCGGAAATCCGAACTCAAATATTATTGATATTGAAAAGGTTGCCGAAATTGCCCATTCCAAAAATATTCCTCTCGTTGTAGACAGCACTTTCGCTACCCCTTATCTTTTAAGACCGATTGAATACGGCGCTGATATTGTAGTCCATTCCGCGACAAAATTTATCGGCGGACACGGTACGGCTATCGGCGGAGTAATTATCGAGAGCGGTAAGTTCGATTGGGAAAAGAGCGGTAAGTTTCCGCAGTTTTCCGAAGCGAATCCCTCTTACCACGGGGCGGTGTTCACAAAGGCGGCTCCCGGGGCGGCGTTTGTAACCTATATAAGAGCTATTCTGCTCAGAGATACGGGCTCGACTTTATCGCCGTTCCACGCGTTTATTTTCCTGCAGGGTCTGGAAACTATGTCGCTGAGAGTTGAACGCCACGCCGAGAACACCGAAAAGGTTGTTAAGTTCTTATCCAAACATCCGCAGGTTGAAAACGTTAACCATCCGTCGCTTAAGAGTTCGGGATATTCAAAGCTTTATAAAAAGTATTTCCCGAACGGAGGCGGATCGATATTCACATTCGAAATCAAAGGCGGCGAGGATACCGCCAAGAAGTTTATCGACAATCTCGAAATCTTCTCTTTACTCGCAAACGTCGCCGATGTAAAATCGCTCGCGATTCATCCCGCCTCAACTACTCACAGCCAGCTCACCGCGGAGGAGCTTGAGGAACAGGGAATTAAACCCAACACAATTCGTCTTTCAATCGGAACAGAGCATATTGACGATATTATTTTTGACCTCGAGGAAGCCTTTAAGGCTGTTAAATAATCTTTCACTATTACCTGAAGTCCGCTGTCTTGATGACGGCGGATTTTTCTGCTATAATTACGCTTGGTGATAAAATGGCTAAAACAGTAAAAACGAACGCTATGCGGATTCTGGATAAAGCGAAAATAGATTATGAAGTTTTGGAATATCCCCACGGAAAAGAAGCGATTGAGGGCGGCGAAGTGGCGCGCCTTATGGGACAGGATCCCGCTAAGGTCTTTAAAACATTGGTCGCGAAAGGAAAAAGCGGGGAATATTATGTTTTTGATATCCCCGTAGTGAACGAGTTGGATTTAAAGAAAGCCGCGAAAGCGGTGGGCGAGAAGAATATAGAAATGGTACACGTTAAGGATCTGGTTAAGATTTGCGGTTACGCGCGTGGAAACGTTTCGCCGATTGGAATGAAAACCGGTTTTTTAACCGTTTTTGACAAAAGCGTTCTTGAGTTTGAATATATTTATATAAGCGCGGGAAAGCTCGGATTCCAGATTAAAGCCGAAGCGAAAGCGCTTATGAATATTATCGAAGCAAAAACGGCTGAGGTCTGCTTTTAACAATATTAGGATGTAGGGTGAAGGATATAGGATTTAGAAATTAATTTATACTACTGATATTAAGATTAACGTATCCTCTATATCCAAAATTTGATAGTGAACTAAAGGTGCGGGGGATATGAATATTTGACAGGAACGAACAAGTAAGACGTGGACAATTAAAATTTTGCAAGTAAGTTAACAAAAACCAAGCAAATCAAGAGCTAATTATTGATAAAAATATAGAAAACTGAAATTTCAATAAAAAAACTTGCAATTCTAAAATCCATATGTTATTATATTAAAGTGTTAAAAATGCATATAATCAGAATGGAGGAAAAAGATATGGCATTAAATAATAAGTATTTAGCGGATTTACTCGAAACAGTAAAGAAGCGCAATCAGGGCGAGCCTGAGTTTATCCAGGCGGTAACAGAGGTATTTTCATCATTGGAACCCGTTGCCGATAAAAGACCCGACCTCGTTGAGGCAGGCGTATTCGAAAGAATCGTAGAGCCCGAAAGACAGATTATCTTCCGTGTTCCCTGGGTTGACGATAACGGCGTTACACGCGTTAACCGCGGTTTCAGAATTGAGTTCAACTCCGCTATCGGTCCTTACAAGGGCGGTTTAAGACTTCATCCTTCAGTATATCTCGGAATTATTAAGTTCCTCGGCTTTGAGCAGATTTTTAAGAACAGCCTTACAACTCTCCCCATGGGCGGCGGTAAAGGCGGCTCGGACTTCGATCCCAAGGGCAAGTCCGACGGAGAGGTTATGCGTTTCTGCCAGAGCTTTATGACAGAACTTTGCAAACATATCGGTCCTGATACCGACGTTCCCGCGGGAGACATCGGTACAGGCGCGCGTGAGATCGGATATATGTTCGGTCAGTATAAGAGAATCAGAAACGAGTTCACAGGCGTACTTACAGGTAAAGGACTTACATTCGGCGGTTCTTTAGCTCGTACAGAAGCTACAGGCTACGGCGTTTGCTATTTCACAAACGAAATGTTAAAGGCTAACGGCAAGAGCTTTAAAGACCAGACTGTTGTAATTTCCGGTTCCGGTAACGTTGCTATCTACGCTACACAGAAAGCTACAGAGCTCGGCGCTAAGGTTGTTGCTCTTTCCGATTCAAACGGTTATATCTATGACGAAAACGGTATCGACCTTGATTTAGTAAAACAGCTTAAAGAGGTTGAGAGAAAGAGAATTAAGGAATACGTTAACGTACATCCCGAAGCTAAGTACACAGAGGGCTGCAGCGGTATCTGGACTATTCCCTGCGACATCGCTTTACCCTGCGCTACACAGAATGAGCTCGACGAAGAGTCAGCTAAGACTTTAGCTGCTAACGGCTGCTACGCTGTAGTTGAGGGCGCTAATATGCCTTCTACTCCCGAGGCTATCGACGTTTACTTCGAGAAAGGTATGCTCTACGGTCCCGCTAAGGCTGCTAACGCAGGCGGCGTTGCTGTATCAGGTCTTGAGATGAGCCAGAACTCCGAACGCCTCAGCTGGACATTCGAGGATGTTGACAGCAGACTTAAGAACATTATGAAGGATATCTTCAAGTCCTGCGACGAAGCTTCCAAGGAATATGGTATGGAAGGCAACTATATGGCAGGCGCGAATATCGCCGGCTTCTTAAAGGTTGCCGAGGCTATGAAGGCTCAGGGCTGCGTATAATAATTAACAATTAGCAATTAACAATTAATAGTTAACAGTTAAAGGTTAAAAAGTTAAGAATTGACAGGCTGAAAATTTTCAGCCTGTCTTTTTTTGAATTTGCTTTTTTACCACGCCTCTGAATAAGCCTTTTGAAAAAATCATATGAATAATCAGAAGAGGCATATACCTATTTTGTGAAAATTTTTAGCTAAATGATACATAATCTTAAAAATTACATTGACTTTTTTAGTGTGTTATTCTATAATCTCATTACTTATTTATTACTGAAAATAGGGTAAGTATGTAATGAGAAGAGAGGAGAAAATTTATGAAAACGATTAAATCTGTTATAAGCGTGTCGCTTACGCTTATAATGATTTTCGGGCTGTTCGCGATAGTTTCGTTTGAGTCGAGCGCGGCGGACAGCTACACTAAGGTAACTTCCGCGCCGTTGGATTGGTCGGGCGACTACCTGATTGTTTGTGAGAACAACAGTGTGGCGTTCAACGGCGGTTTAGGAACGCTGGATGCCTCCGGTAACAATATCAGCGTTACTATTAATGATGGCGCGATTGCTTCTGATACTGCAACCGACGCGGCAAAGTTCACTATAGCTAAGAGCGGTAATGATTATACAATTAAATCCGCGAGCGGTTATTATATAGGTAACACTTCGAACTCAAACACGCTGGCTTCGAATGCTGACACCGCTTATACCAATAGTATCTCGCTGAATAACGGCGACGTGAATATTGTATCAAGCGGCGGAGCGTATCTGCGCTACAACCCTTCAAGCGGACAGACGCGTTTCCGTTACTATAAGTCATCCTCATATACATCCCAGCTTGCGGTTCAGCTTTATAAACTCAATAGCTCAGGCGGCGATACGCCCGCTACTGCGGCTCCCGCAACCGAAGCTCCCGCAACTGCCGCGCCTGCAACATCCGCGCCTGCTACCGAAGCTGCCGTATCCGGAGTAACCGATGTACTTACAGCGTCAGATTTTGCCGCTACGGAAACTAAATATAAGGAATTTTCTGACGTTAAGAAGAATACAGCAATCTATGCGGGACAATCCGCTTATAATAACGGAAATATACAGATTAAATCAAATGACAGTAATACAGGTATTGTTTCCACAACCTCAGGCGGTAAGGTTAAATCGGTTAAGATTAACATAGCAAGCGGAAGTAATACGGTAAATGTTTACGGAAGCAATACCGCTTATACATCGGCAAGCGATTTGTTTAACAACAATAAAAAAGGAACTTTATTAGGTTCTGTTTCTTCGACAGGTACAATATCCGTCAGCGGAGATTACGCTTATGTCGGAATACGTTCCAACAGCGGCGCAATATATCTCAGCTCCGTTGAAATAACTTGGGATGACGGAAATTCCGCTCAGGGAACAACGGCGCCTACAAGCTCTGTTGCAGGTGAAACGGTTGTTGATACTCTTAACGCTGATTTTACGGGAAAGCCGTCAAGCTATACCGAATGGAGCGGTAAAACAGGCGCTTCAAACGCGGTGTATTCGGGACAATCCTCGGGCGGAAGCGCTTATATCCAAATCCGCGCTCAAAGTCCGTCGGGTATTGTAACAACTGCCTCATACGGAAGAATTACCAAGATTGAGGTAGCGTGGGATCATGTCCAGAATTCAAGCAACAGAACTCTTGATATATACGGAGATAATACCGCGTATAAATCTTCTTCGGAGCTGTACGGTGCTTCTCCAAAAGGTACTTATCTCGACTCAATGGTATTTGACAATACAACCGTCGCGTTAGTTGATGATTATATTACTGAGTTAGAGATTAACGGTGACTATAAATATATAGGTATCCGCTCGCAAAGCGGCGCCGCTTACTTGAAAAGCATTAAAATAACATGGGATGTTACCGAAACTCCTACCGAACCGGCTACACAGGAGCCTACAGAAGCTCCCACGGAAGCCCCAACAGAAGCTCCAACGGAAGCTCCAACAGAAGCTCCAACGGAAGCTCCCACAGAGATGGTTTTGAACACTTACACTGTAAGGTGGCTGGATTATGACGGTACGGAGCTCGCTTCTAAGCAGTATACAGAGGGCGAAACTCCTGTTTATCCTAACGCAGACCCCGGAATTTATTACGACGACACCTACCGCTATACTTTTATGGGCTGGTCGCCTTCGATAGTTCCCGTAAGCGGTAACACAGACTACACCGCTCAATATGCGTCACAACCGCTTACATATTATACCGTTACGTGGAATAACTACGACGGAAATGAACTCGACTCAAGAGAATATCCCGAAGGAAAAACTCCGAAATATTACGGAGAACGTCCGAGTAAACCCGATGACGGTGATTACAGATATGTATTCAGCGGATGGTCGCCCGCGCTTGAGGCGCTGACTGATCATGATGTTACTTATACCGCGCAGTTTACGCAGGTAGAGAAAACGAGCAGTATTCTTAAGCTGGATACCGACGTTGTAAGTAAGATGGAAAATTCGTACTATATGTACGATGGTGAATTACTCGTTTTAGGCGAAACAGGCGGATTTTGGATCGACGGAGATAAGCTTATGCTCGGCGACTCGGTTGTCGCGGATATTGAAGAAGACAATACCCAGAGACTCGGAAATACCGTGTATGTAAAAGGAATCGGTACGAGCGATAAACCGTACGAATTCTATCCTAATTACATTTACGGAAAAACCGTAGGCGATATAAGCGGATATCAGAATAATGCCGATATTTATGATTATAATCCGGGCGACGGATTCGTCGGTTATTCAAGAATAAAGGTCGGAAACAGTTTGGTGTCATTTATGGCGGATTCTTCCGTCAGCACAACAACCGCTAACGGCTATATAGGCGTAGGAATGGATAATTACGGATATAAATATGAAAATAAAAGTGCGGTAGCGCATAGCGGCTACGGCCCGTATGAGTTCGATAATGACGAACATATCCTGTACTATAGCGGAGTAAACGACAGCAACGCCTTTGTGTTTACCACCTCAGCTCTTGAATATATAGCCGAGTACTACCGCAGAATTCCCGAAAAGGAAGCTGATATATTCGAGAAAGGCAATATCGAGTATTTCCTTGACGATTATGATAATATCTACAGCTACTCGAGCGGAGAATTTGATCAGATTACAGAAGAAGAAACTGAAACTACAGAGCTTATTAACCTGAAGATTACTCCCGACGGAGTAAAAGACGTGATTTTCACCGCTAACCTTCCGCTTGAAAACCAGTATTACGGCGGACGTTTACTCGGCTTCCAGAAAAAGCTTACCAATTTAAGCAATGAGAGCGAAAGAAACGACAGCTTAAGATTTATGACAGTATTAAGCTCAAAAATTCTTAAAAAGCTGTACGAAAATCCAAACTCGGATTTCGGTTATGTTTTCGCCGCTGTTGAGGGCGATGACGTAGATGTTCCCATCGATAAGGTGAAGATTGATAATCCTAAGCTGAATAAACATTCCTGTAAGAATACCGAAAATTCCTTAACAGGCAGCTTCGGCGATAAGAATTTCAGCTCTACCGATTATAAATATATAACAGCCGGAGTTGATGAAATCCCGACGGGATATACACTTGCCGTACGTTTCTATATCACTTATAAAGGCGAAACCCATTATATTAATTACCCCGCGAGGGATAAGACGGGAATTGTGTTTAATTCTTCGGATTATGTGTCTTAAGGAGGATATGAAATGAAAGAAAAATATTTAATCCCCGAAATAAAAATTGAAGAAATTATTAAGGCGGATGTTCTCTGCGCTTCAAAACCCTATAATATTAACGGAAAATTTAATGATATGTTTAAAAAGGTTGCTTTGGAGGATTTATTATAATTCAGTTTCCTTTGCAAAAAACATTAATATGTGATATAATACTTATATTAAGTTTTCAGGAGGTTTATCTTATGGTAATAGTAACGACAGAGAGAATTGAAGGACAGAATTTACAGACAATAGGTATGGTTACCGGAAGCACGGTTCAGACTAAGAACGCTTTTAAAGACATCGGCGCGGGCTTCAGAAATATTGTGGGCGGCGAGGCTGCTTCATATACTAAGATGATTGCCGAAGCAAGAGAAGTCGCAATCAGCAGAATGATTGAGAAAGCTCAGGCTATGGGCGCCGACGCTATTGTAGCCGTAAGATTCTCGAGTTCATCTGTAATGCAGGGCGCGGCTGAGATAATGGTCTGCGGAACTGCTGTAAAATTTGTTTAATTATCAATTAATAATTTAAGATCAACAATTACGGTCGGGAAGACAGCCTGAGAATTTTTCAACGTTGTTTCCCGGCTGTATTTATAATTAGACGCAAAAAATCGGTCGGGAGACAATGGTTGGAATTATAACCGTTCTGTCTGCCCGACCGAAACTATTATTTTTTGTTAATTAATTACACTCCGAAAAGCATTTCGCCGTAGGACGGATAGGGCCAGTATTCGGAAGAAGTAAGAGATTCCATATCGTCGCCTATCTCTCTTAACTCCTGCATATCCACAAGTATTGTGTGGCAGTAGAAGTCGGCGTAAGCCTGTTTGTCTTCCGCGTATTCGCCCGCTTTACTCAAGTCGGTTTCGAGTTTCTTAACCTTATCCGAGAAGAGTATAAGCTTTTTGCTTAAATCTGTTATAAGATCTCTTTCTAAGCTTGTGGGAATATCGGGGGAAAGTGACTGCTTAGCCAAAGCCGTATCCGTAAGCGTTTTTACGTACTCCGTTACAGCGGGGATAATATCCTTTTTCGCCATATCGAGAGTTGTAAGAGCTTCGATGTTAATTAATTTAGCGTAGTTTTCGAGTTCGACCTCGTAACGCGCTGTAAGCTCTTCTTTTGTTAAAACTTCGTTCTTTGTGAAAAGCTCAATATTCTTTTCGTCAATATAATGCTTAACGGCGTCGGGAACGCTCTTTAAGTTGTAGAGTCCTCTTTTTTCGGCTTCCTCAACCCATTCATCCGAGTAGTTGTCGCCGTTGAAGATAATTCTGTCGTGCTTTTTAAATGTTCTTACAACTAATCTCTTAGCCGCGCTCTTAACGTCTTTTACGGTTTCGAGGCGGTCTGCGAATTCTTTAAGCTCCTCGGCTACCGCTGTGTTAAGAATTATATTCGCGCTTGCGATATTTGCGGCTGAGCCCAGCATTCTGAACTCAAAACGGTTTCCCGTGAACGCGAACGGAGATGTGCGGTTGCGGTCGGTTGTATCTTTGCGGACTGTCGGAAGAACCTCAACTCCGAGGTCCATGCTCTTCTTGCCTTCGCTTTCGTGTTCTTCGCCGATTTCTATTGAATCAACAACAGCTCCTAAATCGTCGCCTAAAAATACCGAAAGAATTGCGGGAGGCGCTTCGTTGGCGCCGAGACGGTGGTCGTTGCCCGCGGAAGCTACCGAGATTCGCAGCAGATCCTGATAATCGTCAACGGCTTTTACAATAGCCGCTAAGAAAATAAGGAACTGAACATTCTCCGAGGGGTGCTTACCCGGCTTTAAGAGGTTTTCGCCTGTGTTTGTAAAAAGCGACCAGTTGTTGTGTTTGCCCGAACCGTTAACGCCCGCGAAAGGCTTTTCGTGTAAAAGACAAACGAGGTCGAATTTTTCGGCGGTCTTTTTAAGTATTTCCATAAGCAGCTCGTTGTTGTCAACTGCTACGTTAGAAGTTGTGTAAATCGGAGCGACTTCGTGCTGGGAAGGAGCAACTTCGTTGTGTTCGGTTTTAGCGTAAATTCCGTATGACCATAGTTCTTTATCGAGCTCAGCCATAAACTCGATAACTCTGGTTTTAATCGAGCCGAAATAATGGTCGTCAAGCTCCTGGCCTTTCGGAGCTTTTGCGCCGAAAAGCGTGCGTCCCGTAAAGATTAAGTCGGGACGGGCATCGTACATTTTCTTATCAATAAGGAAATATTCCTGCTCGGGGCCGACGGTGGTTACTACGCGGTTAACTTCGGTTTTTCCTAAAAGATGGAGTATTCTTACCGCTTCTTTTGAGATTCTTTCCATCGAACGGAGAAGCGGAGTCTTTTTGTCTAAAACCTCGCCTGTGTAGGATAGAAAAGCGGTGGGGATATAAAGGGTGCCGTCTTTTGCGAAAGCGGGAGAGGTGGGGTCCCACGCTGTGTATCCGCGCGCTTCGAAAGTAGCTCTGATACCGCCGCTTGGGAAAGATGACGCGTCGGGTTCGCCTTTTATAAGCTCTTTACCCGAGAAGGTCATAATTACTTTTCCGTCTCCGTCGGGAGTAATAAAGCTGTCGTGCTTTTCCGCGGTAACGCCTGTTAAAGGCTGGAACCAGTGGGTATAGTGGGTACATCCCTTTTCGATTGCCCATTCTTTCATAGCGTGAGCAACAGCGTTTGCGACGCTGTCGTCCAAAGTTTCGCCGTCCTGAATTGTTTTCTTTAAAGCTTTGTAGATAGGCTTCGGGAGCTTATCTCTCATTACATCGTCGTTAAAGACGTTGCAGCCGAATAGTTCGGGAACATTTACCATATTGAATCTCCTTTTAAGCAAAAAACGCCGTGAGCAAAAGCTCACAGCGCCGTTGCCGCTTTATCAATGTAAAGTATATAACGAATAAGAAAAAATGTCAATAGATATTTTTAAAGTAAAAAGCGGGAAATAAGCTTATTATCACGCTTTAAAAAATAGTTTAATAAAAAATGAAAATAAAAATTTTATATTTCTAATATGTAATAACAATAAGGGAAAAATAGATTAAAATAATATGATGGATAAAGGCGGGGATTTTATAAGTCTTCGTTATTTATGAAAGTATTTAAATCTAATGATTAATATAAAAATCTATTGAAAGGAAGATTTTATGAGCCGAGCTTATCTTATTTTGGAAAACGGCACATATTTCGAGGGCAAAGCCTTTGGAGCCGAGAAGGAAACAACGGGAGAACTTGTCTTTACAACTGCTATGACGGGTTATCTTGAAACACTTACCGACCCCAGTTACTTTGGACAGGTCGTTATTCAGACATTCCCTCTTATCGGTAACTACGGGGTTATTCCCGCTGATTTTGAGAGTAATTCTCCCGCTTTAAAAGCATATATTGTTCGTAATTGGTGCCAAGCTCCCAGCAACTTCCGTTGCGAGGGTGATCTTGACACTTTTTTAAAAAGCGCGGATATCCCCGGACTTTATGATATTGATACGCGCGCGCTTACGAGAATTGTGCGCGAGTACGGCGTTATGAACTGTAAGCTTACATATACGCTTGATAACCTCGAAAAGGATATTGAGGAGATTAAACCTTATAAGGTTGAAAAGGCGGTAAGCTCAACTTCTATAAAAGAGAGAGAAGTTTTTAAAGCCGAAAATCCCGAATATAATGTTGTGCTTATCGACTACGGCGCAAAGCATAATATCGGCCGCGAGCTTGTAAAGAGAGGCTGTAACCTTACGGTTGTTCCTTATAATACAACGGCGGACGAGATTTTAGCTTTAAATCCCGACGGAATTATGCTTTCAAACGGCCCCGGCGATCCGCAGGAAAATAAAGAAGCGATAGCCGAGCTTAAAAAGCTTTGCAAAAATAAAATACCGACCTTCGGAATCTGTCTTGGACATCAGCTCTTAGCTCTTTCCCAGGGAGCGAAAACCGAAAAGCTCCATTACGGACACAGAGGCGCTAACCAGCCCGCTAAAGAGCTCAGCACGGACAGGGTGTTCATTACATCCCAGAACCACGGCTACGCGGTTGTTAACGATTCGGTTCCCGAAAATGCCGAGGTAAGCTTTGTAAACGGAAACGACGGAACCTGCGAGGGCGTTAACTACAAGGATATGCCCGCTTTTTCGGTACAGTTCCATCCCGAAGCCTGCGGCGGTCCTAAGGATACAGCTTTTCTGTTCGATAGATTTATTGAAATGATTAAGAATAATAAGAAGTAAGCAGTTCTCAGTAGTCAGTTCTCAGTTCTCAGTTATGGTCGAGCAGACAGTTAGCTGAAAAAACAACAACGGTTTCCCGACTGAATAATAACTTATAACCGAGAATTGATTCTTACCACTTACAACTAAGATATAGATGAACGTTACACATACATCCAAAACTTCACAGTACCCTAAACGTACGGGGGATATTGTTCAGTTAATAGTTAATAGGTAATAGTTAATAGTTAAAACTGTATAGATGAACGTATCCTCTATATCCAAAACTTCATAGTGAATTAAAGGTGCGGGGGATATGAATTTATGATAGGAACGAACACGTAAGACGTGGACATAAAAAAATAAAGGAATGATTGATTATGCCATTGAAACCGGATATTAAAAGAGTTATGGTTATCGGCTCGGGCCCGATTGTAATCGGACAGGCGGCGGAATTTGACTACGCGGGAACTCAGGCCTGCCGCGCGTTAAAGGAAGAAGGACTTGAGGTTATACTTGTGAACTCAAACCCCGCGACTATTATGACCGATAACGCTATGGCGGATAAGGTTTATATAGAACCGCTTACTTTGGAAATTGTAAAGCGAATTATTATAAAAGAAAGACCGGACTCCCTGCTTTCAACGCTCGGCGGTCAGACAGGACTTACGCTTTCGATGCAGCTTGCTAAGGAAGGCTTCCTCGATAAATACGGCGTTAAGCTTTTAGGCGCAGTTCCCGAAACTATCGACAAAGCCGAAGACAGGCAGATGTTCAAGGATACTATGCTTGAAATCAACCAGCCTGTTATTCCGTCAACCGTTGTAAACGACGTTGAGGCGGCGGTTGCTTTTGCCGATGAAATCGGATATCCCGTTATTGTGCGCCCCGCGTTTACGCTCGGCGGTACAGGCGGCGGTATCGTTAACAATGAGGAGGAGTTAAGGGAAATCGCCTCAAACGGTCTCGAGCTTTCTCCGATTACCCAGTGTCTTATCGAGAAATGTATTTCGGGCTGGAAAGAGATTGAGTTCGAGGTTATGCGCGACTCTTTGGGTAACGTAATTACAGTCTGCTCAATGGAAAACTTCGACCCCGTAGGCGTTCATACGGGCGACTCTATAGTAATCGCGCCCGCGGTTACTTTAGCGGACAAGGAGTACCAGATGCTCCGCTCCGCGGCGCTGAATATTATTTCCGCGCTTAAAGTCGAGGGCGGATGCAACTGCCAGTTCGCGCTTAATCCCGAGACGTTTGAGTATGCGGTTATTGAAGTTAATCCGCGTGTGTCGCGTTCATCTGCGCTCGCTTCAAAAGCTACGGGTTATCCTATTGCAAAGGTTGCGGCTAAAATCGCAATCGGCTATACATTAAATGAGATTAAAAATGCCGTTACGGGTTCAACTTACGCCTGCTTCGAGCCCGCGCTCGACTATGTGGTTGTAAAGCTCCCGAAATGGCCTTTCGATAAATTCGTTTACGCTAAGCGTTCGCTCGGCACTCAGATGAAGGCGACAGGCGAGGTTATGGCTATCGCTCCGACATTTGAGCAGGCGATTATGAAAGCCGTAAGAGGCGCGGAAATCTCCCACGATACGCTTGACGACGAGATGTTTGAGGAGATGAGCGACGACTCTGTACGTGACAGACTCAGCGTTTGCGACGACCTTAGAATGTTCTGCGTTTACGAGGCGCTTAAACGAGGTATTACCGTAGATGAAATCCACGAAATCACGCTTATCGACGAGTGGTTCTTAGAAAAGCTTCTTAATATAATTAAAGTCAGCGAAAAGCTTAAAGGCGGAGATTTGAGCTGGGATTTATATAAGACAGCTAAAGAGACAGGTTTCCTTGACCGTACGATTGAAAAGCTTTCGGGCGAGAAAATCGGAAAATCGCTTATGCCTGTTTATAAGATGGTTGATACCTGCGCTGCTGAATTTAACGCCGAAACGCCTTATTTCTACTCCACATTCGACGAGGAGAATGAGGCTGAGGAATTTATAAAAGAAAAGAATTCAGATAAAAAGACAGTTATAGTTTTCGGCTCAGGTCCTATCCGTATAGGCCAGGGAATCGAGTTCGACTACGCTTCCGTACACTGCGTATGGGCGCTTAAAAAGGCGGGCTATGAGGTTGTTATCGTAAATAATAACCCCGAAACCGTTTCGACCGACTTCGATACTGCCGACAGACTTTACTTCGAGCCTCTTACAAACGAGGACGTTATGGGTATTATCAATACCGAAAAGCCCTACGGCGTTGTTGTAGCTTTCGGCGGCCAGACCGCGATAAAGCTCACCCAGTTTTTGGATGAGCAGGGCGTCAATATTCTCGGTACTTCCTATGACGCTATTGATATGGCTGAGGACAGAGAACGTTTCGAGGAGCTTTTGGAACAGCATAATATCGCAAGAGCCAAGGGCGTTACGGTTATGACTTTGGAAGAAGCGCTCGAGGCGGCTGAAAAAATCGGTTATCCCGTACTTTTGCGTCCGTCATACGTTCTCGGCGGTCAGAATATGATTATCGCGTTTAACGAAGCCGACGTAAAAGAGTATATGGGAATAATTCTTTCTCAGGAAATCGAGAACCCGATTCTTATCGATAAATATCTTATGGGTACCGAGCTTGAGGTCGACGCTATCTGCGACGGAGAGGATATTCTTATTCCCGGTATTATGGAGCACGTTGAGCGTTCCGGAGTACATTCGGGTGACTCAATCGCGGTTTATCCGGCGTGGAATGTTACCGACGATATGGTTGAAATAATTATCAAGGCTACAAGAAACCTGGCGCTTGACTTAAAGACAAAGGGGCTTGTGAATATTCAGTACATCGTATATAACGGTGAACTCAATGTAATCGAGGTTAACCCGCGTTCATCGCGTACAATTCCGTACATAAGCAAGGTTACGGGCGTTCCTATGGTTGATTTGGCGACTAAGGCTATGCTCGGCGAAAAGCTTAAGGATATGGGCTATGGTACAGGTCTTTATAAAAAGTCGCCCTACTATGCTGTTAAAGTTCCCGTGTTCAGCTTCGAAAAGCTTATCAATGTAGATAACCACTTGGGCCCCGAGATGAAATCGACGGGTGAGGTTTTAGGCGTAGCGGGTACGCTTGAAGAAGCGCTTTATAAGGGACTTATCGGCGCGGGCTATAAAATGCAGCGCGGCGGCGGTGTGCTCGTTACCGTCCGTAATTCCGATAAAGCGGAAATCGGCGATATAGTTAAGAAGTATTCCGATATGGGCTTCAGCATTTACGCTACCGAAGGCACAGCCGAAGTGCTTAAATCCTACAATATAGAAGCTTCTATCGTAAAGAAGATTCACGAAAGCGAACATAACAACACGCTTTCGCTTATAGAAAGCGGAAAGATTCAGTACGTTATCTCGACCTCGGCTAAGGGCAGAATCCCGAGCCGCGATTCGGTTAAGATCCGCCGTAAAACTGTCGAGAGAAATATTCCCTGTCTTACATCACTCGATACCGCTAACGCTTTAGCTGACTGTCTGAGAAGCCGTTATTCCCAGGTAAGCACCGAGCTTGTTGACATCAACAATATGCGCAGCGATAAGATGAAACTTAAATTCACAAAAATGCAGGGTGCGGGCAACGACTACATTTACTGCAGTACGTTTGACCAGGAAATCAACAACCCCGAGGCGCTCTCGGTAAGACTTTCAGACCGCCACTTCGGAATCGGAGGCGACGGCGTTATACTTGTATGTCCGTCCGATGTTGCCGACGCTAAAATGCGCATGTTCAACCTCGACGGCAGCGAGGGTAAAATGTGCGGTAACGGTATCCGCTGTGTGGGTAAGTTCCTTTATGACCACAATATGCTGGATATTAAAGAGAGAAATGAACTCACGGTTGAAACATTAAGCGGAATTAAAAACCTTAAAGCCTTTACTCAGGACGGCGAGGTTACAACTCTGCGTGTTGATATGGGTAAGGCGGAGCTGAACCCGAAAAATATCCCCGTTAAGTGCGATAAACAGAAGATGATAGGCGAACGCGTTACAATCGGCGGAAAGGAATACGATGTAACCTGCGTATCTATGGGCAATCCGCATTGCGTGGTATTCGTCGATAATGTTGACGGTTTCGATTTGGAACATATCGGACCTCAGTTCGAGAACGACCCGCTGTTCCCCGAGCGTGTAAACGCCGAGTTTATTAAGGTGCTTAACGACCATACGATTAAGATGAGAGTATGGGAGCGCGGTTCAGGCGAAACCTGGGCTTGCGGAACAGGCGCCTGCGCCGTAGTTGTAGCGGCATGCGAGAACGGCTACTGCAAGAAGGGCGAGGATATTACCGTTAAACTCAAAGGCGGAGACCTTGTTATCAATTATACGGACGATACCGTTTATATGACAGGTGAAGCCACAAGAGTATTTGACGGAGTTATCGAAATTTAATAGAATTAAATAGATTGGGTTGGTTCGATTTGAGCCAACCCTTTTTATTGTTATAAGCAAGTTATAAGTAAAATTAATTCAAAAACAGGTGCATTTTAAAAAGATAAGCACTAAAATTGAATTTTTAAATTATATAACTTGCGTTATTGTCTTTTCTGTGGTATCATACTGAAGTGACAGAGGTGATTTTATGAAGATTAATAAGAATTTTGATAATCTTGTTCCTAACTATCTTTTTGCCGAGGTAGCTAAGAGAACGAATGAGTTTATAAAGAATAACCCCGACAAAAAGGTTATTAAGCTCGGTATCGGCGACGTTACCCTGCCTTTAGCTCCCGTGGTAGTTGACGCTATGAAAAAGGGCGCTGACGATTTAAGCCGTAAGGAAACCTTTAAGGGCTACCCCGAGTACGAGGGCTACGACTTTGTAAGAGAAGCTGTTTCGGGCTATTATAAGAGCTTCGGAGTAGAGGTAAAGGCTGACGAGGTGTTTATCTCGGACGGCGCTAAGTCCGACTGCGGAAATATCGGCGATATTTTCTCCGATGATAACACCGTTATGGTGACCGATCCCGTTTATCCCGTATATGTGGACAGCAATATTATGGCGGGACGTAAGATTGTCTACGCCGATTCGAACGAGGAGAACGGCTTTGCCGCTATGCCTCCCGAGGGAGTAAAAGCCGATATTATTTATCTCTGCTCTCCGAATAACCCGACAGGCTCGGCGTATAATTACAACCAGCTTAAAGCCTGGGTGGATTACGCGAACGCTAATGACGCGATTATCCTATATGACGCCGCTTACGAGGCGTTTATTTCGGAGGATATTCCGCGCTCGATTTACGCTGTTGAGGGCGCGAGAACCTGCGCGATTGAAATGTGTTCGCTCTCGAAAACCGCGGGCTTTACAGGTACACGCTGCGGATATACAATAATTCCCAAGGAGCTCGAGCGTGACGGCCATAATATCTACAACCTTTGGTACCGCCGCCAGGCTACTAAGTTCAACGGCGTTTCGTGGCCCGTACAATGCGCCGCCGCGGCTGTGTTCAGCGAGGAAGGTCAGAAACAGATCAAAGAAAACCTCGAGTATTATAAGGAAAACGCGCGTATAATTTCCTCGGCTATGGATGAGCTCGGAATTTACTATACGGGCGGAAAGAACTCACCCTATATCTGGCTTAAATGCCCTAACGGTATGGGCAGCTGGGAGTTTTTTGACTACCTGCTTGAAAAAGCGAACGTAGTCGGTACACCCGGCGAGGGCTTTGGTAAGAACGGCGCGGGCTATTTCCGCTTAACTTCATTCGGCGACAGGGATAATACTATTGAAGCCGTAGAGAGAATAAAGAAAGTTATAGGTAAAAAATAATAAGGAAGAAGTAACGCCTGACGTATTGATTTACGTCAGGCGTTTTGTTTTGCTTTTTAATTGAAGTATAAATCGATTAGAATTTAACAAGCTCCGTAATATAATCGTGGAGCTTATCTATTGCGATTCTCTCCTGCTCCATAGTGTCGCGGTTACGGATAGTAACGCAGTTATCCTCTAAGCTGTCGAAATCGTAAGTGATACATACGGGAGTTCCGATTTCATCCTGACGGCGGTAACGCTTACCGATAGAGCCCGCGTCGTCGTAATCAACCATAAAGTCTTTAGCGAGGCTGTCAAATACTTCGGTTGCCTTCTCGCCGAGCTTCTTTGAAAGCGGAAGCACAGCCGCCTTGAACGGAGCGAGAGTCGGATGAAGTCTGAGTACGGTTCTCGTATCCTTTTCGTTGATTTCTTCCTCGTCGTAAGCCTCGGTCATAATCGCGAGGAAAAGTCTTTCCACGCCGAGCGAAGGCTCGATAACGTAGGGAACATATTTCTCGTTAGTCTGCGGGTCAAAGTATTCGAGTGACTTGCCGCTTGTATTGATATGCTGAGTGAGGTCGTAGTCGGTTCTGTCGGCAATACCCCAAAGCTCGCCCCAACCGAAGGGGAAGAGATACTCGAAGTCGGTAGTAGCTTTACTGTAGAAGCTTAACTCCTCCTTATCGTGGTCGCGGAGTCTGAGATTTTCTTCTTTGATATTGAGCGAATACAGCCAGTCGCGGCAGAAGCTTCTCCAGTAGTCGAACCATTCCAAGTCGGTGTCGGGCTTGCAGAAGAACTCAAGCTCCATCTGCTCAAACTCTCTTACACGGAAGATGAAGTTGCCGGGTGTAATTTCGTTTCTGAAGCTTTTACCGATCTGCGCTACGCCGAACGGTACTTTTTTACGGCTCGTTCTCTGGATATTCGCGAAGTTTACGAAAATACCCTGAGCGGTTTCGGGACGGAGATAAAGCTCGTTTTTAGTATCCTCGGTAACGCCCTGGAATGTCTTGAACATTAAGTTAAACTGGCGGATGTCCGTAAAGTTCTTCTTTCCGCAGTTGGGACAGGGAATATCCTTTTCCTTTATATAGTCCATCATCTGCTCGTTAGTCCAGCCCGCTACATTGGTGCCGTCGAAATCCTCGATAAGGTTGTCGGCTCTGTGGCGTGTTTTACACTCGCGGCAGTCCATAAGCGGGTCGGAGAATCCGCCTAAATGTCCCGAAGCAACCCATGTCTGGGGATTCATAAGAATAGCGGAGTCGAGACCTACGTTGAGCTTGTTCTCCTGAACGAACTTTTTAAGCCAGGCTTTTTTGATGTTGTTTTTAAGCTCAACGCCGAGCGGACCGTAATCCCAGGTGTTGGCGAGACCGCCGTAAATTTCCGAACCGGGATATACAAATCCTCTGCCTTTGCACAGTGCTACAATATTGTCCATATTTTTTTGCTTATTATCCAAGTTAAACCCTCGTTTCTAAATTTATATACATTTAATATAGTAATCAAAACGTTGTACAATGTCAAGTAAGCATACAGGAATATTTTTGAAAAAATAAGCAAGTCAATAGTATTTATGCATAAATTTGAACAGTGATATTTGTACAAGATTATAAAAATAAAAAATTTATAAAATTTGCTTGAATTTATATATATTTTCTATTATAATATTTATAAGCTTAAATCCGCAACCGCGGAAAAAAATTTTAGGAGGTAATTAAATGAAATCATTTAAAAAAGTTTTAAGCTTAGTTCTTGCTGTTTGCATGCTCGCATCAATTGCAAGTATTGCAGCGGTAACCGCTTCTGCTAACGCAGGAGATGTTCAGCACAGAAAGTTAATCGGAGACGTTTTAAACTCTGAGGATCAGGTAGAAACAAATACATATTATTTCTACATGCCTGAAACTTGGAGAAATGAGTATAATGATTACTACAACTACAATGCTGAAACAAAAGATTTCACCGGCGAAGGCGGAAACTTCGCAGCAGGTATCTATTGGTGGGAAGGTCCTTACAATTGCAGCGATTATAAGGGCGACCTCGAAAACGCATGGCCCGGATATGCAGTAACAGAAACTTTACCTGAGAATGCTAATATCTTTAAGGCTAATGTTCCTAAAGAAGCCGGTAAGTTTATCTGGAACAACCTCGTAGACGGTGGACAGGATAAGACTGATCCCGTATTCTACGCTGCTCTCCAGACAGAAGATATCAGCAACGAGTACTATGATCCCGACGAAGACGGTTACGGCTTCTATCCCGAAGGAAACGAAGACACAGGTTTCGACGGAATGATTTATGTATGCAATCCTAAGGCTACAGAAGAAAACGTTCTTACACCCGGTAAATTCACTTACAAGGGCGCTTGGTTCTATTATTATGGAAACGGCGAGTATAGCTACTACAAGACTCGTGAAGAAGCTGAAGCTAACAATGCTATCTACAAAGACGGTCAGTTCCCCTCCTACGGTTTAGATATTGATGTTAAAGAAGCTACAATCGCAGGCGGAGAAACAGTAGACATTACTCCTAACGATTCTACAGCTGTAGCAGCTGCTGAAGACGATACTATCGTTTCTGTTGCTCAGGACGAGACAGGTAAAGCTACAATCAAAGGACTTAAAGCCGGCACAACTAAGGTTACATTCACAGTTGATAACGGCGGCGAAGTTGATAAAGTTGAAGCTACAATCACTGTAACAAGCGACGCTCCCCCGGAGACTGAGCCCGCTACAGGCGAAACATCTTCCGAAACTCAGCCCGTTACAGGCGATCCTACTCCTGTAACTCAGCCCGTTACACAAGCTCCCCAGCAGAATCCTACAAATCCCCCCGCACCTGCTAAACCTGTAGTTAAGAAAGTTAAAAACACAATGACAGTTAAAGTTGTTAATAAGACTTTCAAAGCTAAGAAACTTAAGAAGAAGGCTCAGACATTTAAGGCTCTCAAGGTAACTAAGGCTCAGGGTAAGGTTACTTATAAAGTAACTAAGAAGAACAGCAAACTTAAGTTTAAGAACGGTAAGGTTACTGTTAAGAAGAAGACCAAGAAAGGTACTTACAAGATTAAGGTTAAGATTACTGCAGCCGGTGACAAGACTCACAACTCAGCATCTGTAACCAAGACAATCAAAGTTAAAGTTAAAAAATAATCTGAATTGATTTTTACGGCTCCCTTTTTGGGAGCCGTTTTTTTGTTTATATGAAATTCAAAATTATATAAAAAGTACGCGATAATCTCGCGCGTTTTTAATCTGATAATTTTAAAGGCAGGGGCAGGAACTAATGTTTGAAACCATAAGCCTGTTGTGCATTTAGTCAAAAGGAACAAGAAAATCAGACATATTTTTTGATGATACGCGTTTTAGTTCTTTTATATAAAAATAATTTTTATTTTTTAGTCATTTTCACCAAATATGGATATAGAATTTTTTACGTTATATTTTTTAAGGAAGTATTGATTATATTTATACGATGTAGTATAATCATTATGTACAATTTGTATAACTATATTTAAGGAGGAAAGTTATGCTAAAATCCATGAAAAAAGCGTTAAGCTTTTTACTTGTCATAACATTATTAATGTCTATGATGACTATGGCAGGTTTTTCAAACATCGGGGTAAGCGCGACAAGCGGTACTTACCAGATTGGTGACGTTGATCAGGATGGCGAAATATCCATCACAGATGCCACGTACATTCAATGGTTCCTTGTATCTTTAGTGGAACTTGATGCGGATCAGCAGTATCTTGCGGACGTTGATGGTGACGACGAAATATCCATCACTGACGCAACATACATTCAGTGGTATCTTGTCAACATGCTTGACGAATTCCCCGAAAATAAGGACGGTAAAAAACTTGGTGACGAGGTAACACTTGAGAACGGCCAGATTGTTTCCGAACCCGAAACCCAACCTGTAACTCAGGCTCCCGGTACTTATACGGTTAAGTTCACAAACAACCAGAGATGGACAGATGTATATCTCTACGCCTGGGGCGATGACGGAAAGAACGCTGAATGGCCCGGAGTTAAGCTCACAGACAAGAGCGTGAACGGCTACCAGGAAGAACAGTACACAGCTACATTTGACTCCAAGTACACTAAGATTATCTTCAGCAACGGTGATGCTGAGCAGACAGTAGACATTACTTATGATCCTACAGTAACAGGCTACTATCCGACAGAAAAAGAAGGCGGAAAGTGGAAAGTTAATTCCTGGACAGATACTCCTGAAACAGGAGCAGCAACAGGAGAGGCTACACAGGCTCCTACAGCTGCGCCCGAAACAGGGGAAGCAACACAGGCTCCCACAGCAGCACCTTCCGGCAAGTACACAGTTAAATTCACAAACAACCAGAGATGGACAGATGTATATCTCTACGCCTGGGGCGATGACGGAAAGAACGCTGAATGGCCCGGAGTTAAGCT